>JAPKAB010000001.1 GCA_028825475.1 Ascidiaceihabitans sp.
TGCTATCCTCGCCACGCAGCCCGTCCAGCACAATGCGGATTTATCCTTCGGATGAATACTGCTTGCGGGTTGCTCGCTTGATGTCCTTGACCAGCTTCTCGCCAGGGCTTTTGCGTGTTCCAGTTGTCTGTCTCATGTTCCACTCCTCAGTGGTTACAATGAGCAACAAACACTCTCTTAGCAAATACCGATATTTGAACCCATGTGTGCTGACGTCAGACATATTAAGGGTTCCCTAACCTATCTGAGCGGTCACAGGAGCATCACTGGCTACCCACTGGAGTCACAAACAAGAGTTGTCAGCCTCCGCTACAACAGCAACCAGTAAGCCTGTGTGCGCATGTGAAGATCAGTCAGTAAACATCCTTGGTATTACTTCAACACCATCCATCGTAACACTTGAGAAAACTTTGCATGCGATCTGATACATATTGCTACCCTCCACGTCGCAGCGGTTGCATGTGGCTCTCTGGCGTACTTCATAGGCCACAGAGCTGACGTGGAGCAAATACGGGAAGTCTACTGGCCATTTTTAGTGTGTCAAACTGAGAGCAGCGACTTCTAGATACAGCAAATTATAAACACTTGCATATTTATGCAATCAGGAACATGGTAATACTTAATAGTCAAATTGGTGATACTTTTTATTCACCTCGATTGAGGGACAAACATACCTCGTGCAGGTAGTTGCATCAAAGGCTCGTCAGTAAGTCTATCAGCAGGCTGGACGCTCTAAGCAGAGCAATAACATAATAGAAGGAGTTTCAAAAATGGGTAAATACTTGGTTCGGGCAACCTACAATGGTAGTGGCTTCAAAGGGATGATTTCCAACCCATCTGACCGAGGTGAAGCAATCAAGGGAATGACTGCGGCGCTTGGCATTACAACCGAGTGCATCTACTTCTCTCCATCAACTGGCGAAGCAATAATGATCATAGATTCAGACGCTGAAAAAAACGCCAGATTGATGATGGTTGTAATGTCATCGGATACATTCACAGGCGGCTCCATGATTGATCTTATCGACACCGATAGTATGCTGTCAGCCATGCAAGACTCTGGATCGTTGCTTGGAACCTACAAATCCGCAGCCGACTAGAAGACTGATTTTCTAGCATACATCATGGGCTGTGGTGTTGAGATACAATATCAGGAGAGTAAAAATGGTAGAAAACTTTGGGGGTTCACTGAACCTAGTAACTTGGATTGTTCTTTTTATAGGCGCTGCCTTTTACAGTTACAGATGCCTTTTTCAGACAAAAGCCTTCAACGACCAATATGGTTTTGGAGACAGCGGCATATTTATGACCCGCTTTGCAGGTACCCAAGTTGGTGCAGCGGCAATTATATCATTAGCCTTATTGATTAATGGCCCTGAAGGTTCTTGGGCTTTTGTGGCTTGGGGCTGGACACAATCACTATTAGCTGCCGTTTTCGGCTTTCGCACTATCAACAGTGATTGGGCTAATATAGAGGGTGTAAAGGCAACGGCTGAAGGTTATCTCGCTCCTATAGTCTTTTTGATACTGAACACGGTTCTTCTGATTAACATGGGTGATATTCTTTACGGATAACCGAAAACTTCAAAATTATCTTGTCAAAGAAGGTGGCATTTTTGTGGAAAAGCACCCGTATGACTCAAATAAAACGAGCCGATGATGATGTCATCTAATCAAGTTCTAAACTCTAGCAAGTGGTGGCATAAGCGGCTCCTCAGTAAGCCTATCAGCAAACTGGATGTTCTAGGTTAACAACTGGGGTGGTCAATCGCAGGACTGTGGAGTGACCACCTCAGCCCTTACTCTATATGAGAGCCAATAGGAGCATCTCTCCAAAAGTGTTCTATTCACAAACAACACACCTTTAAGTGTCTTCAGTGTCTCTCTTGCGTTCATACTCATCTAAGTTGGCCTCCATCATAGCCTCATGTCTTGCAGCCTGACGGATCAGGGCGAGACCTAAAACCCATCCTATGACTGATGCACCAATTCCGAAGAGTATCTCGTTACGCACTATCCAAGCGGGTTCTCCAAAACTGTGGTCTAGGTATGCAGCCGAGAAACCAAACAAGGAAACAAACGTCATGAGAATAATCAAAAACACTCCGTAGCCCTTTTTGAACTTTGGAAATACGGCGGCCAAGGCCACAATGATCAACTTGATAATTATGCTCATGTCTTCTGGCCTTTTTCTTTAATTCGATGCACAGTGAACTCTTATAGATGTAAGAGATATTATGGAGAAAAAAATGAATAAGAGCTTTATATTTTTACCAGCAGTCATGTTAATTGTATCTGCATGTTCTGGCCCTGATGTCTCAACACGGGTTACCAGCAGTTTAAGCAGAGGCGTTCTGGCCGTTGAGCAAAAAGTTCAAGGCAAAGCCATCATTATGACTCCAAACATTGAAGACATTACAGATAAAGGATTTAATATCCGATATATAGAGTTGTCATTTGGTTCAGGAGTGCCTGAAAGTATAAGAGATTTGGCGATTGATCAGTGTGAATCTACTGGTAAGGTTGCAGTGTTCATGGGCAATTCACGTGGACTTGTTCAATTTAATACCGTGAAGGCTCACTACGAGTGCAGAGAAATTCAATCCAGCTAAACCTCGTTGAGTTTTATTTAAGTCTAACTCACTAATTTGTAACTAGTACTGCGGGTATGTCTCGTGCAAGTGATGGCATAAGCGGCTCCTCAGTAAGCCTATCAGCAAACTGGACGTTCTAAGTTAACAACTAAGGTGGTCAATCGCAGGACTGTGGAGTGACCACCTCAGTGAAATCTTTAACTTGGCTACCCACCAGCAAAACGGGCAAAATAGATTTGTTCTGATATGAATCTAAGGTTCCACGCTCCCTCATAAGCACCTTACAGGCTCACATGTGGTACAACATTGCGTCTGCTAATGGTCAGGATCAGGCAGGTGGATACTGTGATGAAAGAGCAGGTCTTATGACCCCAGCAGCAATAGAGAAAGCCCAAGCTATGGCTCGTGAGTGTGTCCGTCGTCAGGGTTTTTGGCACCAATAGGGGCTTAAACTAAGAGAGAGTTTGGCTCATCTGGTTAGTTGCATTATGCGGCGCGTTGTCTGTGATGCAAGCGTCGCGTTTCGAGTGTCCTTCGTTTGATCCTTTTCCTTTGTTTTGAGATGGCTTTGTCTCGTAAAAAGACAAATGTAGGGCAGCAGCAACATTTTGAGTGTGGAGTAGCTTGGGGAGGGGAACACACTGCAACAAGCGGGCATTACAAATTTTCTTATTGCTGCAAAGTAGCAGATGTAGCGAATGTAGCGGGGATAGGCCGACGAATACCCGTTTTCTCGTTTGCAGACCAAAAGGTTATCAACACGTCAAACGCTTTAAATTCAAGGCTTACGCTCACGCGCGCGTCAGTGTGTTCACTGTGTAATTTGGCATTACGTGAAAAGGCACAATTTGATTTTCAGCTCATTTAACTACTGAACACTCAGCCGTGAATGCATAGGATTATGTGAATATGCCTACCCTACAATAATCCTTACCCGGGGGGGGGTGGCAAAGCTCAAAGGGTGTATAATTGGGTGGATATAATTCAAAGATGTTACATTTAAGTAAACATAATCAATCATTTGTTCGATTTATATGGTGCGGCTGAGAAGACTCGAACTTCCACGGGTGTTACCCCACAGCGACCTCAACGCTGCGCGTCTACCATTCCGCCACAGCCGCACTTTGAGGTTAGTAGCGGTGATCTAGCCCCTCGAAGCAGGGATGTGAACCCCAAATATTTTACAATTCCCTTTAGGTCACATTCTTTGCGCGATGCCCCTCACAGATAAACTAAAAAGCTGGGTTGCAAACTGCGCTGGCCGCAACGATCTTAAGGGGACCCTCATATGGATACCCAAAGAAAAATGACCACAGAACAATCTAAAACCACAGTCGATGTAACAATTGTGTCAGATGTCATGTGTCCGTGGTGCGTAATTGGGTATCGCCAGCTTGAGCAAGCCATGATCGACACGGGCATCGACGCTCACATCCGTTGGGAACCGTTTGAACTGAACCCTGACATGCCAGTGACAGGACAGAATACATCCGAACACATCCAGCAAAAATATGGCAGCACACCCGAACAGTCCGAACAGTCGCGTTCACAGATGAAAACACTGGGCGAAAGCCTGGGTTTTGCATTCGACTGGACCCCAGGAAGCCGCATGTGGAACACCTTCATCACCCACCAATTGCTCGAATTTGCATTGGCAGAGGGAAAACAGCACGCATTGAAGATGGCACTGTTTGAGGCACATTTCACTGTTCAAAGCGATTTGTCCCAACCTGACGTTTTAATAAGCATCGCATCCTCTGTTGGACTGGATGCAAGCAAAGCCAAACATATCATTGAAAGCAGTGAACTGGGCGCGATCACACGTGAAAAACAACAGTATTGGCAAGCACGCGGCATCTCTGGCGTGCCATCGATGATCTTTGGTGGGAAATATCTGGTAACTGGGGCGCAGGGCGTCGCCGCCTATTCGGACATTTTGCAACGCGCAGCTTCTGACGCGGCAACTGCGTAATGGTTGAGTGGATCACCAGCACAGGCCTGACCGATTTTCGCGAGGCTGAGGCGTGGATGGAGGCACGCGTTGCCGATATTCACAAAGGTGTCGCTGATGAATGCATCTGGCTTGTTGAGCACCCTGCCCTTTATACCGCAGGCACATCTGCCAAATCAGAGGATTTGACTGATCCTGATCGCTTTCCCGTTTTCGATACAAAACGCGGTGGGCAGTATACCTATCACGGTCCAGGACAGCGCGTGGCCTACACACTGTTAGATGTGGGCAAACGTGGTCATGATGTGCGCCTATTCGTGCAACAGCTCGAGGCATGGGTGATCGGAGCCTTGAAAGAATTCAATGTCCACGGTGCCATCCGCGAGGGGCGTGTTGGCGTCTGGGTAGAGCGACCTGACAAACCACTGACGCCCTCAGGAAACATCGCAGAGGACAAGATTGCGGCCATTGGAATTCGTCTGCGCAAGTGGATTAGCTTTCATGGTATCTCCATCAATGTGGAACCGAATCTTAGTCATTTTGACGGGATCGTCCCCTGCGGAATCACCCAACACGGTGTTACATCACTGGTCGATTTGGGCTTACCCGTGACAATGGATGACGTGGATGTTGCCCTTAAGAAAAGTCTAAGTACCGTCTTCAACTAACGTAGATAATTAATTTACCGATGCCTGATAGCCCTTTCAGCAACGTTTGACACAGTATCTTCAAAACACCGCCGCTTTATCGCCTTGTTTTCCGATGATGTCTGCCTCAACGGACCTTTAAGGGTAATCAGATGTACGATAAATTGGATGGTCTATTTTTAGACAACAGAAAATGCGGAACTCCAGCGATTGGATTTAGCCAAAAGAACAACAGTTCTTCGGGTGCCACGTCTTTGCGCAACGCAACCAACAATCCTGTGTCACTAAAGGGAATCGAAATTTGGTCCACCACATCGGGTCAATTACACCGCTTTGATCAGAACGAAAACTTGCCAGCACGCAGTGCAATCCGGTTGGACCAATTAACCTGCACCAAAGACACGCCTTTCGACGCGTTGATTTTGGTAAACCGCGATACTCAGGAATATGTTTCAAAGGTGGGCTTTGACGCTTTGCCGTCGAACTTTCCTGGCGTAATGCCTATAGGCGGCTGGCAGCAGAAGAAACGCATGCCCGCAGATCAAAGCATCCCATGCTTTACAGCTGGCACAATTGTCGCAACCCGCGAAGGCGAAAAACGGATCGAAGATCTGCGCCCAGGCGATCATGTTGTGACCCGCGATTCCGGTTTTGTTCAAATTCAAGCAATCAGCCAGCAAAGCTATTCGCCAGCCGAACAGCGCCTGAACATTGATTTCCGCCCCATCGTCATTCCCGCAGGAACATTCAGCAACACACGCGATCTACATCTTTCGCCTGCACACCGCCTGATGGTGACTGACAGCCAAGCGGAATTGCTGTTTGGATCTTCAGAGGTTCTAGTCGCAGCCAAAACTGCACTCAGCTACGCTTGGGTTCACCAACAACCTGCAAATTTTGACGTGACATATTATCACATTTTGCTCCCGACCCACGAGCTGATGATGGTTGAAGAAATGTGGGCAGAAAGCCTATTCTTGGGCGACATGCCTGAACGCGTCCTTGAAACGGGTAAAATTTGGGAAACTTTGGATGGTTTCGACATGAGTAAAGCCATTCATAAAGACACAATTCGTCCCGTTTTGCGCGGACATGAAGCACGCTCTCTTATGCATCGTTTGCCCGACTGCATCGACAAAGTGGCAGCAAAACAAGCCCCGAACGAATTTTTTTTAGCTGCGGCTTAGTCGCAAACCACTCGATAGCGAAGTTCAGAGTCACCAGAATTTTCCAAACAAGCCCGTGCTTCACGCGGCCTTTTCTCCGCCGGCAATTAAATCGGTGGGTTCAAGCGACGAGGGCAGTTGATTCTGGAGCCCTCGCCAAACTGTGACCCTTCCGAACAATCGCGACAATATTTCGCGCATGTTTGGTCATCTCAGTCATTGCTCATAAAGGTTTGCTCCATTAGAACCGCGAGGAATCCTTCGCAACGAACAGCTTGTTGTGAATTTCTTTATAATGTCAGGAGGCAACCCTATGGCAGACGCAGCCATCCACGGGCAAGACCACGAAGATAACCGTGGGTTCTTTACCCGCTGGTTTATGTCCACAAACCACAAAGACATCGGTATTCTATATCTGATCGTCTCAGCCCTCGTTGGCTTTGTATCCGTAGCATTCACCGTCTACATGCGGTTGGAGCTTATGGACCCAGGCGTTCAGTACATGTGTATGGAAGGCGCGCGTTTCTTCGCAGACTCCTCCTCACTTTGTACTCCAAACGGACACCTGTGGAACGTTTTGATTACTGGCCACGGCATCTTGATGATGTTCTTCGTGGTTATTCCGGCGCTATTCGGCGGTTTTGGTAACTACTTTATGCCATTGCAAATCGGTGCGCCTGACATGGCATTCCCACGTATGAACAACTTGTCCTTCTGGATGTATGTTGCTGGTACAACATTGGCGATCTGCTCTGTTATCTCACCTGGTGGGAACGGTCAGCTTGGTTCTGGTGTGGGTTGGGTTTTGTACCCACCGTTGTCAGTACGTGAAGGCGGCATGTCTATGGACCTCGCAATCTTTGCGGTCCACGTTTCTGGTGCCTCATCCATCCTTGGTGCGATCAACATGATCACAACATTCCTAAACATGCGTGCTCCTGGCATGACATTGTTCAAGGTTCCGTTGTTCTCATGGTCAATCTTTGTGACCTCTTGGTTGATCCTGTTGTCCTTGCCTGTTTTGGCTGGCGCGATCACCATGTTGCTGATGGACCGTAACTTTGGCTTCACATTCTTTGATCCAGCAGGCGGTGGCGATCCGGTCTTGTACCAACACATCCTGTGGTTCTTTGGACACCCTGAAGTGTACATCATCATTCTTCCAGGCTTTGGTATCATCTCTCACGTGATCTCAACATTCGCACGCAAGCCGATCTTCGGTTACTTGCCAATGGTATGGGCGATCATCGCGATTGGTGTTCTGGGCTTCGTCGTATGGGCACACCACATGTACACGGTTGGTATGTCACTGAACCAACAAGCCTACTTCATGCTCGCAACGATGGTTATTGCGGTCCCAACGGGGGTCAAAGTGTTCTCATGGATTGCAACCATGTGGGGTGGCTCGATTGAGTTCAAAACACCAATGCTATGGGCTTTCGGCTTCTTGTTCTTGTTCACCGTCGGTGGCGTTACAGGTATCGTTCTGTCCCAAGCAGCTGTGGACCGTTACTACCACGACACATATTATGTTGTGGCACACTTCCACTACGTGATGAGTTTGGGTGCGGTCTTTACAATCTTTGCAGGGGTCTACTTCTACCTGCCGAAGATGACAGGTCGCATGTACCCTGAATGGGCTGGTAAACTACACTTCTGGATGATGTTCATCGGTGCAAACCTTACCTTCTTCCCACAGCACTTCTTGGGTCGTCAGGGTATGCCACGTCGTTACATCGACTATCCTGAGCAGTTTGCATACTGGAACGAATGGTCCTCATGGGGCGCGTTCCTAAGCTTTGCATCCTTCATCTTCTTCTTCGGGATCATTGCCTACACATTGCTACGCGGTGCTAAGGCAACTGAAGCGAACCCATGGAACGAATACGCGGACACCCTGGAATGGACTTTGCCAAGCCCACCCCCAGAGCACACGTTCGAAATTCTTCCAAAGCAAGAAGACTGGGACAAACAGCACAGCCACTAATTGGCTAGGTTGATTTAAGAAACAAAAGGCTCCAACAGCGGTTGGGGCCTTTTTTTCTGTTCGGGAGGGTGTGGTTGACGGATATTTCTGAACGACCTAGCGTTGCAGCCATCCAACAAGAACAGGCACCGCATTTACAGATGGGCTATGAATCATACATCATTTGCACAAGTCCACGCAGCGGCAGCACCCTTCTGTGTCAGCTCATGACCAACACCAATGTCGCCGGCGTACCTAATTCCTATTTCCATAAACCTTCCCTGGCCAACTGGATGGAAGTTCACGGCATTGCGCCCAATAGCTTGGGCAACCGATCAGAAACATTGGAAGCCGTTTTGAAAAAGGCGCATAAAACCGGTACCGCAGAAACCGGAATGTTTGGCCTACGACTTCAAGGCGGCAGTCTTAATTATTTTTTGGACCAACTCAAACTTTTACATCCCGAACAAAACAGCGATGTGGAGCGACTAAACACAACCTTCGGGGAAACTGCGTTCATTTTTCTGTCGCGCAAAAACAAACTGGAACAAGCCATTTCATGCGTAAAAGCAATGCAGACAGGACTTTGGCATACAGCAGAAAATGGAACTGAGTTCGAACGATTGGCACCACCACAGCCCCCCTACTTTGATGCAAAGGCGATCAGGCAACATATTGCAGAGTTTGAGGAGGATGACCAAAGGTGGGAGCACTGGTTTACAAAAGAAAGCATCCAACCTTTGCGCCTATCTTACGAGGATCTAGCAAAAGATTCTGTAGCAACCTTGAACACAGTGCTAAAGGCGCTCGGACTTCAAACATCAAGCACGATTGGAACCAAGGCACCCTTAACCAAAATGGCTAATGAACTAAATGAGGAATGGGCAACGCTATACCGCACGATCCCCAATCAAATCTAAACGCCCGCCTCAATCAAATAACGCGGCCCGGTACCATCCACACGCACGCGATCCTGCGGGTTATACAGCGCGCATTTGCTCAGCGACAAACATCCACACCCAATACACCCATCCAACTTGTCACGCAGCCGCTCAGCCTTTGCTATACGGGCATCTAGGTCTTTGCGAAATTTGGTGGCCATACGTGTCCAATCGCCTTTTGACGGTGGGCGTCCTTGGGGCAAGGTCTGCATCAGCACACCCAATTCCTTCAATGATACACCCAGCTCTTGGGCGATCATAACAAAACTAAGTTTGCGGATATCCGACCGGTCATAACGGCGATGCCCCGACGCGTTCTTTATCGGCGTAACCAGTCCATGCGTTTCATAAAACCGGATTGCTGAAACAGCCAACCCTGTGCGCGCAGCCACCGCCCCGATGGTAAGACCTTGTGAAATTGGCATCAAAAAAACCTCTTGATCTCAAGTTAACTTGAGGAATTACAACATAGAAAGTGAACACATATCAAAGGAAAAATCATGGCTGAGTTAGAACACCTGAACGTCACTGTAAAAGACACACATGCGACCGCCGAAATGTTATGCGTTCTGTTTGGATGGGAAATCCGGTGGGAAGGCGCGTCCATTCATGACGGCAATTCACTGCACGTGGGCAGCAAGACAAGCTATCTCGCCCTGTATACACCACCGAAAACCCCAACGCCTGCCGCCGCCAAATACTACAGTTGCGCTGCCCTCAACCACATAGGCATTGTTGTGGATGATTTGGACGCGATTGAACAAAAGGTCATTGCGCGCGGCTACGTCCCTAACAGCCATCAAGACTATGAACCTGGTCGTCGCTTCTACTTTGAAGATGAAAACGGGATCGAGATTGAAGTCATCTCATATTCCTAGAACTAACAGCTGGGCCTGCCATTTCGTGTGCCCAGCATCAATGCACGCCCACCTTGCTATACTTTGTCACATTCTTTTTTGAACGCACCCGAATTAGGTTTGCACAACTTCAATCAGATGCAACCGTCAAATGCCTTACCACTGGACCCATCAACCAAGCGACCCAACACAGGTCATGCACCTCAAACCGCATGAAAGCCTGCCACCCAAAGGCATGGCCGCCTTTGTCCTTGCCACCTTCACGCTTATCTTGATCCCAGCCATGGCCTTGCTCGGCACACCCCTACTGTGGGCTTTGCTGCCGTTCCTGTTGCTGGCCGTCTGGGGGATGTATTTCGCGCTGCAGCAAAACCACAAACAACGCCAGATCGTTGAAGTTCTCACACTAAAAAAAGACAGTGTTGAACTGATCCACTCCCCGGCCAAAGGCGATGCCATTACGTGGAACTGCAACCGCTATTGGACCCAAGTCACCAAACACGAGACCAGCGGACCCGTCCCAAACTATATCACGCTAAAAGGTATGGGGCGTGAAGTGGAAATCGGGGCCTTCCTCTCAGAGGAAGAACGGATCACGCTATTCGATGATCTTCAACGCGCTTTTAAACGGACCCCGCATTAAAAAAGGCGGACCAAAGCCCACCTTCTTCATCTTACTAAATAAACTTCGGAGTTTGAGGCAGCGCCTCAACCCCTCATCATGAACACAAACGGTCCTTAACGATCGGGCCGACTGAACCAAAGTCCATCTGCCCCATATATTTGCCCTTAAGAATACCCATAACCTTACCCATATCGCGAATGCTTGTCGCACCCACTTCGGCAACAGCGGCATCAACAGCCGCCGCACTTTCCGCCTTATTCAACTGACGTGGTAAGAATTCTTCGATCACTAGGATCTCTTCGCGCTCACGCTCGGCCAAATCCAAACGATTGCCTTCTTCATAAGCACGTGCGCTTTCAAGGCGCTGCTTGGACATTTTGCCAAGAATCATAAGGACTTCAGCCTCGCCAACGCCCTCGTCTTCTCCAGCTGCACGGGCATCGATGTCTTTATCCTTGATCGCCGCATTGATCAGGCGCAACGTCGATAGACGGTTTACAGCCTTGTCTTTCATAGCCTGCTTCAAAGCAGCTTGAATTTGCGTTCGTAAGTCCATTTTTGACTCTCATCCCCATGAGCTAGTATTAAGATGGCGACTCTACCCAAACCATACAAACCTTGCAACCGAACAGTTCAATTTTAAGTCACTGTTTTCAAACGATAAAACAAATGCATTCACCCTTGACCCTACAGCCCCCTCGCATTAGTTTCCGCCAAGTTTGCCACACTCCAACATATAGGTCTGCCCATGACAGCGCTCGCACCCACCCGCCCCACCGCTTGTTTAGCTCTGGCGGATGGAACGTTGTTCTACGGCGCTGGTTTTGGCGCGACAGGCCAAACCGTGGCTGAGCTTTGCTTCAACACGTCCATGACCGGCTACCAAGAAATCATGACAGACCCCTCATATGCAGGTCAGGTCGTCACATTCACGTTCCCTCACATCGGTAATACCGGCGTGAACGCGGAAGATGACGAAACCGCTGATCCGGTCGCTGAGGGCATGGTGGTAAAGTGGAACCCAACAACACCATCTAACTGGCGCAGCGCTGGCCCATTGGGCGAATGGTTGGCCGCACGTGGTCGCATTGCAATTGGTGGCGTCGACACACGCCGCCTGACCCGCGCGATCCGTCAAGCAGGCGCACCGCATGTTGCCCTGGCACATGATCCAGATGGCAACTTTGATATTGAAGCATTGGTTGCAGCTGCGCGTGGCTTTGCTGGGCTAGAGGGCATGGACCTTGCCAAGAAAGTCACTTGCGCACAATCTTACCGCTGGGACGAAATGCGGTGGGCATGGCCTGATGGCTACACCCGTCTTGAAGACCCAAAATTCAAAGTGGTCGCAGTCGACTTTGGCGCAAAACGCAACATCCTACGCTGCTTGGCCTCTGTTGGTTGTGACGTTACTGTACTGCCAGCAACTGCTACGGCTGAAGACGTGCTCGCGCACAAACCGGATGGCGTGTTCTTGTCAAACGGCCCGGGCGATCCTGCTGCAACTGGCGAATACGCCGTGCCAATGATCAAAGGTGTTCTCGAAGCTGACATTCCAGTCTTCGGTATCTGCTTGGGCCACCAAATGCTGGCCCTCGCCCTTGGCGCGCAGACCATCAAAATGAACCACGGTCACCACGGTGCCAACCACCCTGTCAAAGATCACGACACAGGCAAGGTTGAGATCACCTCGATGAATCACGGCTTTGCGGTCGATGCACAAACTCTACCAGCTGGCGTGGTCGAAACACACACATCCCTCTTTGATGGATCAAACTGTGGTATCCGCCTTGATGGCCGTCCGGTCTATTCCGTTCAGCATCACCCAGAAGCCAGCCCAGGGCCACAAGACAGCTTTTATCTGTTTGAACGCTTTGCTGCGGCCATGGCTGAACAGCAGGCTTAGCGCCCAACCGACACTAACAAGCCTTCTTTTAACGCTCCATTAACGTGGGGCGTTCAAGACTGATGTGGCGTGCGGATTGACGATGTGCGCCCATCAAAAGGTGCCCTGTGAGCAATCAACGATTAGTCCTGCGTGATCCACAAAGCATTGGTGCCACTGGATCTGCGCGCTTGCTGGGCCGTCAGTTGATTGAGGATGGCCACATCACCACGCCCGATTTGGTGCATGCCCTCGAACTGCAATCCAAGATGGATGCCCAACTGGGCGAGATATTGGTGGCTGAGGGGTTGATCACACCGCACACGCTACTCCAAACGCTGGCTACTCAAGCCAACGCACAACTCGTTGATTTAGAACACGACCCTCCCCGCATCAATTTGGCGAAAACGTTGCCAGCCACCCTTTGTCTCCAATATGAAGTGGTCCCATGGCTACGTATCGCCGATACATTACTTGTCGCAACCAGCAGCCCCCTTGAATTTGAGCAGTTACGCGTCGCGATGGGAAACGCCCCCCTAACCCTGCTGCCAGTGGTCGCTGATCCACGACAAATTCAGCAGCAAATCACACGACTTTACGGGGAGCAATTGGCGCAAAAGGCGATGACCCAAGTGCCAGCCAGCGAAAGTTGCCGCAATTGGGGAGAGACCAATCTGCTCCAATCAAGGAAGGTCGCGGTTTGCGGCATGGTTCTGCTCTGTATCATTTCGCTGTTCCCCTATTGGGCACTCAGCATTGTGATGCTTTGGGCGACAGCAACCTTAACACTCACCATCGGGATAAAGAGCGTCGGGTTCATCGCACAAATCACGCATAAGCCGCCTGCACAGCCCCCACAATCACCCGCGTTTCGGCTGCCTAAGGTATCGGTCATGGTCCCATTGTTGCACGAAAAAGAAATAGCAGGGGCGCTTATCAAGCGGTTGGAAAAGCTAACTTATCCCAAGTCATTGCTAGATATCGTGCTGGTCCTTGAAGCCTCAGACACCATCACCCGCGCCACTATTGCACGCACGCAATTACCGGACTGGATCAGAGTGGTCGAAGTCCCGGATGCAAAGGGGCTGACCACAAAACCGCGTGCAATGAATTACGCACTCGATTTCTGCCGGGGTTCCATTGTCGGTGTTTGGGACGCAGAGGATGCGCCTGAACCCGGCCAAATTGAAAAGGTAGTGACACGATTTGATCAAGCGCCCGAAAATGTAGTCTGCCTGCAGGGTGTCCTAGATTTTTACAACTCAGGCGAAAACTGGATTTCGCGTTGTTTTACAATCGAATACGCAACGTGGTGGCGCGTTGTTCTCCCTGGAATTGCCAAACTTGGGTTCGTTATCCCACTCGGCGGCACAACGCTGTTCTTCAAACGAAACGCGCTTGAACAACTGGGGCGATGGGATGCTCACAACGTGACCGAGGATGCAGATTTAGGCGTACGCCTTGCCCGCCATGGCTATGTCACCGAATTGATTCCAACCGTGACATATGAAGAGGCAAATTGCCGTCCTTGGCGTTGGGTGCGGCAACGTTCCCGTTGGCTCAAGGGATTTATGATCACCTACTGTGTCCACATGAGAGACCCAAAACAATTGATGCGCGATTTAGGCTTCAAACGCTTCATGGGACTTCAGATGATTTTCCTCGCCACCTTCTCACAATTCGCATTTGCGCCAGTGCTTTGGTCCTTCTGGATCACAATATTTGGCTACACGCACCCCATTCAAAATATCCTAAGCGAAACAGCTATCCTTGCCCTTATCGTATTGTTTTTCATCGCTGAAATCTTGAATATCACAATGAACATGACCGCCGTTTCATCCCCCAGCAGGCGTCACTTGATGAAATGGGTCCTGACAATGCCGCTCTATTTCACGCTGGCCACACTCGCCTCATACAAGGCGCTATATGAAATGATAGTCATGCCCTTTTACTGGGATAAGACCGAGCATGGGGTGTCCAAGGAGCGTTTTTTTCTTGAATTCGTTGATGCCTAACCGTACGAAAACACCATGGGCAAACCGGTAAAATACATATGCGCAGTGGGTCTAGGCTCTGTGATCGCTTCACTCATCAGTAGCTTATCAATACCATACTTCACTTCACTTTTTGGCACATTTGATGGCGATAAATTCATAGCGTTGAATTTGGTGGTGATTTTTACCTTTGTTGGCTCATTCATCGGCTACTATTTCGCCTCGAAAGCTCGCAGAAACGAACTTAATGGCACGAAAATCGCAATACATTGTTACGGTTTATATTCCATTTTCATGATCAGCCTGCTTGTCTTCGTATTTTTTGTAATCGTAATGGTTATTTATATTTTAATTGCAATTCCCAGTATTGCGTTGTTTTAAATTTTGACCTTGGTCGTCTTTTGACCACCCTTACCCCTCTTCTTGGCGCCGCTCCGCATCTTGCTTAAGCCGCGTCATAAAGGCCACCGAAATATGCTCGCGCAACGCTTTGCCAGCGGTTTCGCCGTCATGGTTTTCAATCGCCGTCACGATCGCTGCGTGTTCGGCTTGGGCAATCTCGCCCCGTCCTTCGGCTGAGAGCGACGTATCGGTCATCAACGCCATTGTGCGGTGGACCAAATCCAATTGCTGCACCAAATAACGGTTGTGCGAGGCAAGGTGAATTTGCTTATGGAAACGACGGTTCGCACGCGCCAGGGCAGTAGGATCGTTCATCAACGCGTTGTCGTCCTCGACCATCTCGCGCAGGATACGCACCTCTTCGTCCGTGGCGTGACGTGCGGCCAAACTGGCGGCCAGCCCCTCCAACTCACTGCGCACCACGTATAATTCAGACATTTGGTTGTGCCCAAGGGAGGCAACAATCAAACTGCGCCCATCGCGTGACAACAATGACTGCGTCTCAAGCCGTTGTAATGCCTCACGAATTGGAGTCCTAGAAACGCCAAACCGTTCTGCCAACTCGCTTTCCACCAATCGATCACCGGGGCGATATTTCCCGACATCAATGGCCTCTAAAATCATTGAATAGGCGTCTGTGTTGGGCGATTTCATGGTGCAAATTCCGTACTTTAAGGTTGGCGCAGTTTAGCGTGCACAGCCCTATGTGCAAGCCTATCCACGCACAGTGCTTGCACCTAGAGAAATGCCTGATACTTCTGGGTTATGAACAAACCTGACCCAGCCTCCGCCTTTGCAAATGTAACAGACTGGGTCTTTGACCTCGACAACACATTGTACCCCCCTGCCGTACGTCTATTCGATCAAATCGAAGAAAAAATGCGCGCCTTTATGGTCACCGAACTGGGCATAAATCAGGCTGAAGCAAACCACCTGCGCAAACATTATTGGGAGGTCCATGGCACCACCCTGTCAGGCCTGATGAAAGAACACGGTATCCAGCCCGAAAAATTCCTGATCGATGTCCACGACATTTCCTTTGATGCGCTACAACCGGCCCCCGACTTGGCCGCGCTGATTAAAAACCTACCGGGGCGCAGCATCGTCTACACCAACGGTACCAAACCCTATGCAGAACAAGTGCTTAAGGCGCGTGGGTTGAATGGTATCTTTGATGAAGTATATGGTATCGAACACGCCAATTATCTGCCCAAACCCCAGCGCGGCGCATTCGACGCCGTCTTTGGATTAGATGGCTTACCCCAACAAACGGCCGCGATGTTTGAGGATGAGGCCCGCAACCTCGAAGTGCCGCGCGATATGGGCCTGCGCACAGTCCATGTGGCCCCCGAACCTGATCACGCCGATTACGTCGATTTTCACACTGACGATCTGACTGATTTCCTGCGTCAAATCAGCAGGTAGACAACATGCCGCTTGGCCAAACCGCGCTCCACGCCCTACATATGCGTTAACGAAAGGCGCACCCATGAGCACGCAAACCTGTGACATCCTAATTTCCGGCGGCGGGATCGCGGGCCTTAGTGCGGCAGCTGCCTTTGGCACCGCGGGCTTTAGCGTCATTTGTGTTGACCCAACGCCCCCCATTACAGACCGTGAAGCGACGGGCGCCGACATGCGTTCCACCGCGATGATGCAGCCGGCGCGCGATATGCTGATGGCGGCGGGCATTTGGGATCACCTTGCACCCCATGCCGCCCCCTTGCAGATCATGCGGATCGTAGATGCAGGTGGTGAAAAGCCAGAGGCGCGGATCGTTAAGGATTTTAACGCCGCAGACATTTCTGATTTGCCGTTCGGTTGGAACTTTCCCAACTATGTGCTGCGCCGTGAGATGCTGGCCCGCCTTGATGCGCTGCCAAACGTTGATTTCCGCCCCGGCACCGGAACCACCAGCCTGTTCACCCGCAGCCAAATGGCCAAAGTCACGCTAAGCGATGGCACCAAAGTACAAACCAAACTGGTGATCGCAGCAGACGGGCGCAATTCCCCCATGCGCCAAGCTGCAGGAATTGACGTCACCACTAAACGCTATGGGCAAAAGGCACTGGCGTTCGCCGTGACGCACCCAATTCCACACGAAAACGTTTCCACCGAAATCCACCGCACTGGCGGCCCGTTCACCTTGGTGCCCCTGCCCGACTTCAACGGTTTGCCATGCTCTGCCGTGGTATGGATGGATGACGGGGCCAAATCACAGGCCCGCATGGACCTTGATACCGCAGCATTTGAGGAAGAAATGTCCGTGCGGTCCTGCCACCATTTCGGCCCCCTTACATTGGCCTCAAAGCGCAGCATCTGGCCCATCATCAGCCAAACCGCATCGGCCCTTAGCGGTCAACGTATCGCACTGATCGCAGAAGCGGCGCATGTTGTGCCACCAATCGGGGCCCAAGGGCTGAACATGAGCCTGCGCGACATGGGTGCCTTGCTAGAGCTCGCGACCGCGCGACCCGATGGATTGGGCGATGCAGAGATGTTGATGGCCTATGAAAAGGCCCGCATGGGCGATATCAAACTGCGCGTGCGCGGCATTGATCTGCTCAACCGCGCCAGTCAAGCGTCCAGCCCCGCGCTCCGCGATGCACGCGCTATGGGCCTGAATGCCCTGTATAATTTGGGTCCCGTGCGCAAGACTTTGATGCAGATGGGTTTAGGTGTGGCTGGCAAACAAGGTTAAAGGTGACCTGACCACGTCAACCAAACGATAAAGCAAGTCACGATCACAATCAGGTTGAACACCATTCCACCAAACCAATGCAACACGCGGGTTTTGCGGCGTTCCTGAACATCAATCGCATCTAAGAACGTCATAATATCGGAATGGGCCGTGTTGATCGCGCCCATATCAATCCGGCGCATCAGCTTTGGATTGCCACCCAAACCCTGCGCCTTAACGATAACAGCCGCCTGTTTGGCCAGTTTTTTGGGCAATAATCTACCGGCATGCGCCACCGCTTTGGTCAGGGTGCGACCACGCGCATTCAGCTTTGCCCTCAAGGCAAGGCGCACCTCTTCCGCTTTGGCGGTGATATCTGCCTGATAATCCATAGAGCCCTTAATAGAACGACGATCCACCGGCATCAATGCCCTAGCGCCCCCAGATCAAAGCAGCTAAATTGCAATCATGTTGAATTACAATGAATTTGGGACTGGTCCCACGCTTCTCATCGCCCACGGTCTTTATGGGTCTGCCAGAAATTGGGGCGTGATCGCCAAACGGCTCAGCGATACGCGCCGCGTTGTTGTGGTGGATATGCGCAACCACGGCGACAGCCCGCGTTTTGATACGCACAGCTATCCCGATATGGCCAACGATCTGGCCGAAGTCATTGAACACATCGGTGCACCTGTTGATGTGCTTGGTCACTCAATGGGCGGCAAAGCATCCATGGCCTTGGCCCTGACGCGTCCTGAATTGGTGCGAAGCTTGATCAGCGCAGATATCGCGCCCGTATCTTATACCCATTCCCAGATACATTTCATTGAAGCCATGCGCTCCGTCGATCTAAACACCGTCACCCGCCGAGCTGAAGCAAGTGAACAGCTAGAGGCACAAGGCGTGAGTGCAGAATTACAATCGTTCTTCACCCAATCCATTGATATATCAAACAAAGCTTGGAAACTGAACTTTGATGCGCTGGCTGCCGACATGGACAAAATTCTCTCTTTCCCCACGCTCGCTGGCTCATATGACGGCCCCACCCTGTTCTTGTCAGGCGCAGAATCTGATTATGTGACCCGTGAACACCGCCCAATTATCAAGCCGCTGTTCCCAAATGCTCGCTTTGCGAAAATTCCAGAATCCGGTCATTGGCTACATTCTGAGCGCCCGCGTGCCTTTGAATCTGCAGTGCGTGCATACCTTGATGCGGTCTCAAAACTAGGCTAATTTCCGGCATAAACCGGTGAAGTGGCTGATGGTCCAAGGACCGTCGAGCATCGTGCAACAAAAACGGCCAAAAAACACCGTCAAATGTATCTCAAAAAGTGCATCAACCCTTGCACCTGCTGTCCCCAAGCCTATAACCCACGACAATTTGCGGCGCATCGGGTAAGCCGTAACCAACCGAACATATAAGGGGCTGCCGCCATGCCAAAGAGAACTGATATCAAGTCGATCATGATCATTGGTGCGGGGCCTATTGTAATTGGGCAAGCCTGCGAATTTGACTACTCTGGCGCACAGGCTTGTAAAGCCCTTCGCGAAGAGGGTTATCGTATCATCCTTGTGAACTCGAACCCAGCAACAATCATGACCGACCCGGGCCTTGCCGATGCGACCTACATCGAGCCGATCACCCCAGAAGTCGTTGCCAAAATCATCGAAAAAGAACGCCCAGATGCATTGCTGCCAACGATGGGCGGACAGACTGGTCTAAACACCTCGCTTGCGCTTGAGGAAATGGGCATTTTGAAAAAATACAACGTCGAAATGATCGGCGCGAAACGCGAAGCCATTGAAATGGCAGAAGACCGCCAGTTGTTCCGCGAAGCCATGGACCGTCTTGGCATCGAAAACCCGAAGGCTACAATCGTCACGGCCCCCAAAGGTGAAGACGGTAAAAAAGACCTTGCCGCTGGCGTCGCACTGGCCGTTGATTCACTGGATTACGTCGGCCTACCAGCCATCATTCGTCCTGCATTTACCATGGGCGGCACAGGCGGCGGCATCGCCTACAACCGCGAAGATTACGAACACTTCTGCCGTACTGGCATGGACGCTTCACCTGTCGGTCAGATCCTTGTGGACGAGTCCCTAATTGGTTGGAAAGAGTTCGAGATGGAAGTGGTCCGCGACACTGCCGACAACGCCATCATCGTCTGCGCCATCGAAAATATCGATCCAATGGGCGTGCACACAGGTGATTCCATCACTGTGGCCCCAGCGCTGACATTGACCGACAAAGAATACCAAATCATGCGCAACCACTCCATCGCGGTTCTGCGCGAAATTGGCGTGGAAACGGGCGGGTCAAACGTACAATGGGCCGTGAACCCGGCGGACGGCCGCATGGTTGTGATTGAGATGAACCCACGTGTGTCACGTTCTTCTGCGCTGGCTTCCAAGGCGACAGGTTTCCCGATTGCTAAGATTGCAGCGAAATTGGCTGTGGGCTTTACGCTGGACGAGTTGGACAATGACATCACTGGTGTAACACCAGCGTCCTTTGAGCCAACAATCGATTACGTCGTCACCAAGATCCCAAAATTCGCATTCGAAAAATTCCCGGGCTCAGAACCCTATCTTACAACCGCGATGAAATCGGTTGGCGAAACCATGGCGATTGGCCGCACGATCCACGAGAGCTTGCAAAAGGCCCTCGCGTCCATGGAATCTGGCCTAACCGGTTTTGACGAAGTTGAAATTCCGGGCGCGCCTGACAAAGCAGCTGTGGTCAAAGCTATTAGCATGACCACCCCAGACCGTATGCGCACCATTGCCCAAGCCATGCGTCACGGCCTGACAGACGATGAAATCTACGGCGTCACAATGTTTGATCCATGGTTCCTCGCTCGTATCCGCGAGATCGTTGAAACCGAAGAAGACGTGCGCAAGAACGGCCTACCACTCACTGAGGAAGGCATCCGTCACCTCAAGATGATGGGCTTTACCGACGCGCGCCTTGGAAACCTGACGGGCCGCACGGAAGACAACGTACGCCGCGCACGTCGCAACCTTGGCGTTAAGGCCAGCTTCAAACGCATCGACACATGTGCTGCTGAGTTTGAGGCACAAACGCCATACATGTATTCCACCTATGAGGCCCCAATGATGGGCGAAGTGGAATGTGAAGTACGTCCATCTGACCGCAACAAAGTGGTTATCTTGGGTGGCGGTCCAAACCGCATCGGCCAAGGTATCGAATTTGACTACTGCTGCTGCCACGCCTGCTTTGCGCTGACAGACGCCGGTTATGAAACCATCATGATCAACTGTAACCCCGAAACAGTTTCAACGGATTACGACACATCTGATCGCCTGTACTTTGAGCCAGTGACATTTGAACACGTGATGGAAATCCTGTCCAAAGAACAAGAAAACGGCACGCTGCACGGTGTGATCGTTCAGTTCGGCGGCCAAACACCATTGAAAATCGCACAGGCGCTAGAGGATGAAGGCATCCGAATCCTTGGCACCACACCAGACGCCATCGACTTGGCCGAAGACCGTGAGCGTTTCCAAGAGTTGGTTCAAAACCTTGGCCTAAAACAGCCACACAATGGCTTGGCCCACTCTGACGAAGAAGCCCTCGCGATCGCGGGCGACATCGGCTTCCCATTGGTTATCCGCCCATCTTACGTTCTAGGTGGTCGCGCGATGGAAATCGTACGCGATCAGGCACAGCTTGAACGCTACATCTCTGAAGCAGTTGTGGTTTCCGGCGACAGCCCTGTTCTGCTAGATCATTACCTATCTGGCGCAGTCGAACTTGACGTTGATGCGATCAGCGACGGCAAAGACGTGCACGTAGCAGGCATCATGCAGCACATCGAAGAAGCAGGCGTTCACTCAGGTGACAGTGCATGTTCCTTGCCGCCCTATTCCCTGAGCAAAGAGATCATCGACGAAATCAAAGTACAGACCAAAGCACTTGCACACGGTCTAAACGTTGTTGGCTTGATGAACATTCAGTTCGCAGTCAAAGCCAACGAACAAGGCGAAGACGAAATCTTCCTGATCGAAGTGAACCCACGCGCCTCGCGCACAGTGCCGTTCGTTGCCAAAGCAACAGACAGCGCCATCGCGTCTATCGCCGCGCGGGTTATGGCGGGCGAACCATTGTCCAACTTCCCGCTTCGCGCACCATATCGCGAAAACGCGGATTACAGCGAAACCATTCCACTGGGCGATCCGATGACATTGGCAGATCCAGACATGCCATGGTTCTCGGTCAAAGAGGCTGTATTGCCCTTTGCCCGCTTCCCAGGTGTGGACACAATCCTTGGGCCAGAAATGCGCTCGACTGGTGAAGTTATGGGTTGGGATCGCGATTTCCCACGTGCATTCTTGAAGGCACAAATGGGCGCTGGTGTAATCCTACCATCGACCGGTTGCGTGTTCATCTCAATTAAGGACGCGGACAAAACCGCTGACATGCTTGAGGCGGCAACGGTTCTAACCGAACTTGGCTTCACATTCGTTGGCACCAAAGGCACGGCAAAATGGCTTGTCGAAAATGACATTCCATGTGGCCCAGCCAACAAGGTCTATGAGGGCCGCCCAGACATCACTGACTTGATGAAGGACGAGAAGATTCACCTCGTAATGAACACAACGGAAGGCGCACAAGCGGTTGAAGACTCCAAATCAATCCGCTCAATCGCACTGTATGACAAAATCCCATACTACACGACCGCAGCAGGCAGCCACGCGGCTGCACTTGCGATCAAGGCGCAAGCTGAGGGCGATCTGGTTGTTAAATCCCTGCAGGGCTAAATAGCCGACGATCAAATTTTCAAAGCCGCGCTGACAATCAGTCACCGCGGCTTTTTTTATGCCAAAACCCGCCTACTGCACTTTGACTGGTTTCGGGGTAGTCTGATATATTGAACGTCACCGCCTAAATCCCATCAAAAGGTTAATCCCAAATGCGCTTATGTATTACTCTGCTTATTTTCGCGTCCCTCACCGCCTGTGGTGTGCCCTTCGTACCGTTCGTTTGAACACGCGTTAACCAAATTTGGGCCTGTGATCTGCAAAAGTGATCAGACTGTACAGATTGAGGTGAAAACTGTGCAGTTTGACCCAAATCCAGCAAACGCTTTGATTTTTCGTGTACCCTAAATGTACAGTTCAAGGGGTGAACTGTACATTTTTGCTGCCTTTTAACCACCACAGCACAACTATTCCCCTAGGTTAACCTAGCGTCCTGTGTTGACCTTGACGCCATTTCTTGGCCAACTCAGTTAACTGTGAGAGGTCAGCATATGTACACACCAGCAATCACCGGCACTGGGGTTTTCACCCCTGAAAACACAATCAGCAACGCCGAGTTGGTGAAGTCATTCAACGCTTATGCAGACAAATTCAACCTCCAGAACGCAGACCAAATTGAAGCAGGGAACGTCACGGCGCAGGCCCATTCATCTGAAGAATTCATAGTCAAAGCATCTGGCATTCATAGTCGTTATGTTATTGATAAGGAAGGAATTTTAGACCCTGACGTGATGCACCCATTGATGCGTCAGCGCGAAGATGATGAACCATCCTTGATGGCCGAAATGGCGTTGGACGCTGCCCTAAAGGCGCTTAAGGCTGCAGGTAAAACCCCTGCCGATGTAGACGCCGTCATCTGCGCTGCCTCTAACCTAGAACGCGCCTATCCAGCCGTTGCTATCGAGATCCAAGAGCTGCTTGGCATCAAAGGCTTTGCTTTTGACATGAATGTTGCCTGCTCATCCGCAACTTTTGGCCTGCAATTGGCCGCTGATATGATCAAAAGTGGTAGTATTTCCAGTGCCTTAGTTGTTAACCCCGAGATTTGTTCGGCTCACCTAGAGTGGCGGGATCGCGATTGCCACTTCATCTTTGGAGATGTTGCAACTGCCACGCTTGTTGAACGATCAGAAGATGCAAGTGGTCCATATTTTGAAATAAAATCAACGCGTTGCGCGACCGACTTTTCGAACAACATCCGAAACAACAACGGCTTTTTGCGCCGTCCCCGCCCAGACGGCACCGCCGATCGCCGCGACATGCAGTTCATGCAAAACGGGCGCAAAGTGTTCAAAGAGGTGTTGCCAATGGTCAGTGCCCACATCGGATCACACATGGGCGATGAAGGCATACAAGCCACTGATTTAAAACGCCTTTGGCTTCACCAAGCCAACAAATCCATGAACGATTTTATCGGTAAAAAGGTGCTGGGACGCACCCCTGAAGACGGCGAACAACCCAACATCTTGCAAGACTATGCAAACACATCCTCAGCCGGATCAATCATCGCATTCTCAAAATATTCCAATGACTTAGATGATGGCGATTATGGCCTGATCTGTTCATTCGGTGCTGGGTATTCTGTGGGTTCCGTGATCGTTCAGCGCCGCGGCTAAACGATCTACTTTTTGGAAACGCGTTTGTTGGTTTCTTCAGCCGTTTCAACACGTTCTGAATAGCGATCGACCAAATAGTCAGATCGCCCACGCACTATCCACGTGAACTTGGTCAATTCTTCCATCACGTCAACAATGCGGGAATAAAATGGTCCCTCAGGCAAGCGCCCTTTACCGTCAAACTCAAGCCAAGCCTTTGGAATACTTGATTGATTAGGAATCGTCACCATCCGCATCCAACGCCCTAAAATGCGCATCTGGTTGACGGCATTGAACGATTGCGATCCTCCACAGACCTGCATGATTGCTAGAGTTTTGCCCTGCGTCGGACGAATACCACCCTGGCCCGAAAGTGGGATCCAATCGATCTGGGTTTTCATAACACCCGTCATCGCACCATGACGTTCAGGACTGGACCAAACCATCCCCTCCGACCAAATCGCAAGTTCGCGTAATTCAACGACTTTAGGATGATCAACGTTCTCGTCATCAACCAACGGTAAGCCCGTTGGGTTATAGATTCGCGTCTCGCAGCCCAAGTGCTTCAAAACACGTGCTGATTCTTCGACGGCCTTGCGTGAATAACTTGCACCGCGCAGCGATCCGTACAGCAACAGAATGCGTGGCGGATGCCCGTCGTCGCCGGGTGCCTGTAGCGCTTCACTGTCGATGCTTGGCAGCAGCGTTTCGTCTAACGCAGGCAGATCAGGATTAGCCATTTTCGTCTTCGAGATGAAGTTTCATATCGATCAAGACCTGTTGTAACAATGACGTTTCTTTTAACAAACGCTTTGCTTCATTCACCGTAATAATGCCATCTTCTATGGATTGCTGATACTCGGACATAAGCATCGCAAACCGTTGACTTAAAGCAATAATATCAGAATTCACACCACCAGTTTTTGGTGAATTTGATCGGCGCTCGTCATGTGACAAGGTGATGCCTTGAAGCTCTGCAAGGGCACTTGTAACGTGCGGATAACCGGCAGCTTTTTCCAAATTGATAACGGCATCAATCGGCATGAAGCGGTCGCTATGTTCAGGATGATCAGAATAATAACGTCCTAATGTGGCTTTAGATTTGCCTGTAAGTTCGCATGCTGGCTCAATCCCGACGTCCTTAACAAGTGTCTCGGTATACTTTTTAAGGTAACTGCCATGTCCGGCCATAATCGTATCCCCATCTTCCCCATTGCCCCCACAAAATTGCTATGGGGAACCTAACGCTTCTTTTCCCATTTTTTTGATGAAAATAAAACGTCAATTTACGCCTATCCCAATTTATTGGGAATTAACGAGTAACCGATGCTGCCGCATCTGTTTCAAGGGTGGAGTTTTTCTTATCTAATCGTTGGGCCTTTTGGCCAACCCAGTCGTTATTTTCTTTGTTTTACTGCCAACTTTACGAGTTCTATTTTGCACCATCCCTCGGGCTTTGCCCCGCAAGATGTATTTTTCAGTTGGCACAAAACTACAATGATGACTTGGTACGGTTGGTGGCTTTTGGCTCCACCCCGCTTGTCCTCAATTTCCGCTCAGCGTAATAGGGCATATGGCTAAGTTATACTTCCACTATTCTACAATGAATGCCGGCAAATCGACGGTATTGCTTCAGGCGGCGCACAATTACCGTGAGCGCGGTATGGAGCCTTATTTACTTACTGCACAGTTCGATAATCGTGCTGGTAAGGGGAAAATTGCATCAAGAATCGGGATCGGTACGGCTGCTGATACCTTTGGCGAAAACGACGATTTATTTCTAAAGATTGAGGCGCAAACCAAAGCCGTCGATCTGGCCTGTGTTTTTATCGATGAGGCACAGTTTTTATCGAAGGATCAGGTTTGGCAATTGGCGCGTGCTGTCGATGATTTACATGTTCCGGTGATGTGCTACGGCCTTCGTGTTGATTTCAGAGGTGAACTGTTCCCTGGCTCCGCCACTTTGCTCGCTTTAGCTGATGAAATGCGTGAAATCAGAACCATCTGCCACTGTGGAAAACGTGCAACAATGGTTGTGCGCCAAGACGAGAACAAGAATGTTCTAACCGGTGGTGAACAAGTGCAAATCGGCGGCAACGAAACCTATGTTTCACTTTGCCGTCGTCATTGGCGTATTGCTGTCGGCGACAAAGCTTAGACTTTATTGGGCGCTAAAATTCCGTCGACAAGGTGTGCCTTAAGATTGGCAACCGCCATCAGCCCCATATCCGCACGCACTTCCAGTGCTGCAGTCCCCAAATGGGGCAATAGCACTACGTTTTCGAGGTCGCGCAGCGCTTGTGGCACTGTCGGTTCAAATTCGTATACATCCAAACCTGCGCCACCAATTTGATCGGTCTGAAGTGCTGCAATCAATGCCGCTTCGTCGACGACGTTGCCGCGCGAAATATTCACCAGATGAGAATGTGGCTGCATTACATTCAACACATCGGCATTGACCAGATGATGGGTCTCAGCCCCACCAGGAACAGCAAGAACCAAAACATCCACAGCACTTGCAAGTTCGATCAAGGAACCAAACGCCGCAGCCTCAAATGGCAATGTTTTAGGCGAACGGCTGACATAGCCAACCTTCATGCCAAATCCATAGTGGCATCGTTGGGCGATTGCCTGACCGATGCGCCCCATGCCGACGATACCGACTGTCTTGCCGCTCAGGTGAAGCCCTAGCATCTGTGTCGGGTGCCATCCCTCCCATTCGCCTGAACGGACCAGCCTTTCGCCCTCTCCCGCGCGGCGTGCGGACATCAGCATCAAGGTCATGGCGATATCGGCAGTCGCGTCAGTCACAGCACCGGGCGTGTTACTTACGGTTACGCCGCGCTGCAGGGCGGCACCGACATCGATGTGATTATATCCCACTCCAAAGTTAGCAAGGATCGTACATTTGGATTTGCCCAGGCGGTCAAACACAGCGGGCTGAAACATGTCACCAAGCGTGGGCATGATACCATCAAACGCGCCCAGCGCGGTTTGCATCTCTGACGTAGAGAGAGGCGATGTTTCACTGCGTACTGTGACGTCAAAATATTTGCGCGCCTCGGCCACAACAACGTCTGGCAATGGTCGCGTGATAAGAACCTTTTTCAAACCATTCGCTCCCCAAGCGGAACATCCTGATCAGGAGACAACAAAACAATCCCTCCAGTTTCATCGGCCAAGCCTAAAACCAGAACCTCCGACATGAATTTCCCGATCTGGCGTGGTGGAAAATTGACCACACCCATCACCTGCTTACCGACGAGTGATTCTGGGGAGTAATGGGCCGTCACCTGTGCAGAGGTTTTACGCTCCCCAATTTCAGGTCCAAAATCAATCCACATCTTGATCGCTGGCTTGCGCGCTTCTGGATAGTCCTCAGCCCGAAGAACCTTACCAACGCGGATATCGACCTTCATAAAGTCATCAAATGTAATTGGATCAGCCATTTGCCAGTTCCTTTGAACGCCCTGTAGCGGCAGCTACAGTTTTGTTGATTAAAGACGGCAGCCCTGTTTCCACATCCATTAATACCTCAAGCCCCGCTTGGGTGGTGCCGTTTGGACTGGTCACATTTACACGTAGCTGGGATGGGCTCTCGGCGGCCTCCTCAGCGAGTGCACCAGCCCCCGCGACAGTCGCCTTGGCAAGTTGCATCGCCATCTCTGCTGGCAAGCCTTGGGCCTCCCCTGCAGCGGCCAATGTTTCAATCATATGAAAAACGTAAGCAGGGCCGGATCCGCTGACACCCGTAACGGCATCAATCTGGCCTTCATTCTCTAATCGTACCACCTGTCCCACGGCCTGGAGCAGCTGTACGGCTTCATCCACACCTTCATTTGATACTGCTGCGTTGCCGATGACAGCAGTGATCCCCTTCCCAATTGCCGCAGGCGTATTTGGCATAGCCCGCACAACTGGGGTTTCATGCCCTAAGACGCTTTCGAAGTATCCAATGGTGGTACCCGCAGCAACGCTGACAAACACAGTTTGACCGCCGCCCATTTCCTGCAATCGAGGCAACGCTTCAGCCATCATCTGCGGTTTAACTGCGACAAGAACAATGGCTGGCGCGTCCGGTAAATCGCTATTCAGCGCCACACCCGTGCTTTTCAGCCAATCAGAAGGAAACGGATCTAAAACGTGGACGGAAGTGGCAGGCAATCCTTGATCCAGCCAGCCAGCCAGCATAGCAGATCCCATCTTACCACAGCCCAACAACACCAGTCCTTGTTGCGCGATACGACTATTCTTCATGGAGACCCCTTCCAGAAATTGGTTCAGGGCAAAGTGTTACGCGCGGCCAAAGGCCTCTGCAATGGCAACTTGAAGCGCCTCTTTAGGAGTTCGATCCCCCCAAACCAGCAATTGGAATGCAGGGTAATACCGCTCTGCGCTCATGACCGCGGCACTAATCATTGTGTCGACCTGATCAGGACCAACATCCTGCCCACCCGCTAGAACCAAGCCATAGCGATACACCGTCAGCTTTTCTTTTTCCCAGTATGTGAAAGATCCTGTCCAGCATTCGTCATTCACAAGATTGAGCAGTTCATACAGCTTTGGCAATTTTTCAGTCGGTGGTTCCATTTCAAAGGTACACACCATGCGCAGTGTTTCATCATAGGCGGACCACGCTAAGGTAATCGAGTAAGTACGCCATTGACCGACGACAGCCATCGCAATGTGATCGTCGGCTATGCGCTCAAAATCCCATTTATGATGCTCAGCAATATGCTCGACCAAATCAATCGGGTGAATATCGTCTTCAAAGATATGTTCCGAGAGAGCCATCGTATCACCTAGTGTTGGCTGGCGCTGGGGCGAATTAAGGTCCCAAACGCTAGCTCTTTGCGCAAGAAACTGGTGCAGTGCACACACTTCCTACTAGATATGGTGATGTTGAGCGACCGTTCTGGCAACCCTTTATCTGGGGATAACTTCAATAAGTTGTGGAGAACTCCGCAAGCCCCACAAAATATAGCCCATGTGAGTTCAACCCAGAAATGCAAAACGCCCCTTCCAGTAGAAAGGGGCGGTCAACTGCATTGCAGGCAACGTCTTAGTGTAGAATCGTTACCTTATCTTGCTCGGTTATTTGGCTTCTAGCGAATCGAGGCGCGCCTTTAGCGTCTCGTTCTCTTCACGGGCTTTTTGGGCCATTGCTCGGACCGCGTCGAATTCTTCACGGGTCACAAAATCACGATCCGCCAGCCAGCGATCCATCAAGGATTTCATCGCTGTTTCAGCTTCATCTTTGGCACCTTGGGCAACGCCCATAGCGTTTGTCATCAAATGAGAAATGTCGTCAAAAATTTTACCACGAGCTTGCATCACTGTCTCTCCTTAATGCTTGACCTCTATATGGGGACCCGCACACCTTAGTGCAAGGTTGACTTACCCTAACCCACGGAGGCATTCAGACGCACATGAACGCATTGATCCCCTTCCCGAACATTTCACCAGAGATTTTTTCGATATCCGTATTCGGCTTTGAATTGGCCTTGCGTTGGTACGCGCTCGCTTACATCGCTGGTATTCTCATTGGCTGGCGGATGGTTGTTATGACCGTCAAAACTTCGCGCCTTTGGATCAAAAATCAGCCTGTTATGACACCGACGCAGATCGAAGATTTGCTGACTTGGGTCATCTTAGGTGTCATTTTTGGTGGTCGATTGGGATATGTCCTGTTCTATCAACCCAGCTATTATCTACAGAACCCCAGCGAGATTTTGTATGTTTGGCAAGGCGGCATGGCATTCCATGGTGGTCTTCTCGGTGTGATCACCGCTGGCTTGATCTTTACCACCCGATATAAAATTCCAAAACTAAGTGCTGCGGATATCATGGCGCTTGGTGTTCCGCCCGGATTATTGTTGGGCCGCCTGGCAAACTTTATCAACGCAGAACTATGGGGCCGGCCAACGGACCTGCCTTGGGGTGTCGCCTTCCCAACACAAGCCGCACAGTTCTGCCCAGATGTTATTGGTGTATGCGCACGCCACCCTTCGCAATTGTATGAAGCGCTACTTGAGGGATTAATCCTTGGAGGTCTCTTGTTGTGGTTGGCATGGCGTCGCGACGCCTACAAAACCCCGGGTCTGATCGCAGGCACATTTTTCCTAGGCTACGGCATTGCACGCTTTTCTGTTGAATTTGCACGCCAACCTGACGCGCAATTTGTATCTGCGGGCAACCCACTTGGTCTAGCGCTGGAAATGGGTGGATATGGCCTAACGATGGGTCAATTGCTGTCCGTTCCAATGATTGCACTTGGGCTTTATCTGATCCGTCAAGCACGGCGCATGATGACAGCATGAACCTACACGATCTTTTAGTAGCCCAGATCACTGCCAACGGGCCAATGCGTATCTCCGACTTCATGGCAGATTGTCTTCTTCATCCAGATTTTGGCTATTACACAACCAAAAATCCGTTTGGTGCGTCTGGTGATTTTGTAACAGCGCCAGAAGTCTCTCAAATGTTTGGGGAGTTGATTGGACTGTCATTGGCCCAAGCGTGGATTGACCAAGGATCACCCGCATCCTTTGCCCTGGTTGAGTTCGGGCCTGGACGCGGTACGTTGATGGCTGACATCTTACGCGCCACCAAAGGGGTCAGCGGCTTTCACCAGGCAGCACAGATCACATTGCTAGAGGCTTCTGCCGAATTGAGAGCCCGTCAAGGTGAAACCCTGCAAGGCTATACGCCCATTTGGATTGAGGCAGCCGATCAGATTCCTTCAATGCCAATATTCGCGGTTGCCAACGAATTTTTTGACGCTTTGCCAATCCGTCAATTTGTTCGCGATGGCGCAGGATGGCGCGAACGTCAGGTCGGTTTGGACGATAAAGCACTCGCCTTCGGTTTAGGCCCAAATACGCCACAACCTGCGTTGGCGCATCGCCTAGAGGACACAAACGACGGTGATATTGTCGAGGATTGCGCCGTCGCATCTCCCTTCGTGAACACCGTAGGTTTGCGCATCAAACAGCACGGTGGTGCCGCCCTATTCATTGACTATGGCGACTGGCGCAGCTTGGGCGACACCCTGCAAGCCATCAAGGACCACGAAACCGTTTCGCCGCTTGTGCAAGCTGGCCAATGCGACATCACAGCCCATGTTGACTTTGAAGCGATCGCAAACGCCGCACCCTGCCCTTATTCACGTGTTACCCCCCAAGGTGTATTTCTAGAACGGCTAGGGATCACACAGCGGGCACAAGCGCTTGCTCACAACATGACTGAAGACGCACTTCATACCCATGTTGCAGCACATCGCCGCTTGACCCACCCTGACGAAATGGGAAACCTGTTCAAAGTTATCGGCCTGTATCCCGAAGGGGGCAGCCCACCTGCAGGATTAGAAAAATGACGCTAGAGATTCTTACCGCTGACTCATTAGGTGCAACACGACACGGTTTCTTCAGCCGTAAAGGCGGCACATCCTCAGGAATTTTTCAAGGTTTAAACTGTGGCGCCGGCAGTTCGGATCAATCTGAAGCAGTCAAAATCAACCGTGGCCGTGTGGCTGATGCCATGCAAGTCCCATATGATCATCTAATAGGTGTCCATCAAATTCATTCTGCAGACGTTGTTACTGTTCATACTGCGAATACAGATCATCCAAAAGCGGACGCCCTTGTGACAGCAACCAAAGGCATCGCCCTTTCGGTACTTTCCGCCGATTGCCAACCTGTCCTATTTGCCGATACCCAAGCTGGGGTTATTGGTGCAGCACATGCAGGTTGGAAAGGCGCGTTAGACGGCGTCTTAACCCAAACAGTCGAAGCGATGATCGCACTTGGTGCGAAACGCGAAAACATTTGTGCCGCGATTGGTCCATGCATCAGCCAACGCGCTTATGAGGTTGGGCCGGATTTCATGGATAACTTCATAGACAAAGACCCAGACAACGCACATTTTTTTACTCAAGGCAACGGCGATAGGTTACAATTTGACCTGCCCGCCTTCGGACTAAAGAGTTTGCGAGAAACGGGTATCGCCACTGCAGAGTGGACCCGTCACTGTACTTACAGCGATCCCGAACGGTTCTACTCTTATCGTCGTAGTGTTCACCAAAAAGAAGCCGACTATGGACGGCTGATCGCTGCAATCAGTTTGTAATTGGGGCTCGAATTAGGCAATCGGGGTCGCGAACTTGCCCAAATTGAACAGCTACGACAACCCAACAACCTGTGGTTATGCTAATATTGCCTTATTTACAGGGCTCTATTACTTTAAGGCAAAACCGCCATATTCTCTGTTCAGAAAACAGTAAAATTCGTCAAATTTTATGTTCACGGCCAAATTCAAACCGCATTCATTCGCCATATTGATTTCAACAACGGATTGAAAATGATCCAAACGAAATCGAGCTGGAGAACAACATGAAAACGAACACACGCTTTATTAAATCAATTTGCGAAACTGCAGCCAAAGAGGACGTGGTAATGCCATGGGCCCGTGGTGCAAGACGCGCAGCATTTATTGCCAAGCGCCAAGACAACGAAATTCCTGTTCAAAAAGCAGCTTAAGACGCCTAGACGCGTTAAAATGTAATGAGTGCATTATTTAAGTGTTGGTTAGCCCGTCTCGCGATTCGCGAGGCGGGTTTTCTGTTGTCGGCCCAAATATGGCTGAATTATTTCAAAATTTGGAAACAATCCTCGACAAATTTAGCCATTATTAGGAAAGTGCTCTCTAGTGTTCATTAACTTTTGACAGATCTACCCTTTAAGCGGGATTGTAGTTCTATCGAACCACATAAATTTTGTGCGTCCGGTGTTGTTGGTGGGGCCAGCTTCGGATGCGATTCCAACTTGAGGATTGTCGCATGAACATTTCTATTGGCCACCAGAGCCAGCAAACGTTTTTACCCCAGCGTATGCTTGAGCATACGCCAACCACGCGTGCGATTACATCGATGACACGAAATTTTGAAGTCGCAGCATTGCGCGAAGATCAAAAAATGCACGTTGCCCAATTCAAAGCGCCTGCAATGCCATTATTTGATTCTGCATTTTCAGCATTCGCGCGTGGATCATTGATGTCGACAACACAGGGCTATGTGGCAATTGAAGATCTTTTACCTGGTGACAACTTGCACACCTCGTCCGGTGAAGCAGCAAAAATATTGTGGATTGGTTCCAGCACCTTCGTCCCAGCCGCACCAGACCGGCGCATGCCTTTGATCCGGATTATGGCCGACACGTTCGGTGTTTCCCGTCCATCATCGTTTCTGACGGTTGGCCCATCGGCTCGTCTGTTACAAACGCCACACCACTTGCGTGGCAACCAGGGCGGCACGCAAATGTTCACCCATGCCAGCGAATTTGTTGATGGCGTGAATGTCATCGAGATTTGCCCACCGACCCCGGTACAGATGTTCCACATCTGTTTGACGCGCCACGCTGCAATCACTGTTGGCGGCATGGAGATGGAAACCTATCATCCTGGCTCAATAGCCACGAAAGAAGTAAGCTCTGAAATGCGCGATCTATTCTTATCAATGTTCCCGCATATTGCTCACTCAAGCGATTTTGGACCGTTAGCGCATCCTCGCGCACCAGAACGGGAAGCGATCGCCGCGTATTAAGCGTCTTTTAGAAGGCGTGCTTCTAGAACTTCGAACGGCACGCCTGGCTCATCCTTTTCACCACGAATAACGAGCGATGTTTTTACGCTTGCGACGTTTGGTGTTGTCAGCAATTCACCGGTTAGAAACGTTTGAAAGCTCGAGAGATCAGGCGCAACACATTTCAGAATGAAATCTACTTCGCCATTCAACATATGGCATTCGCGCACAAGCGGCCAAGATTTGCACTTTGCTTCGAACGCGCTTAGGTCACTTTCGGCTTGAGACGCTAGGCCAACGTTTGCAAAAACTTGGACTTCAAATCCCAGCTCTTTAGCATTCACCTCAGCATGATAACCTTTTATGTAGCCATTTTCCTCAAGTGTACGCACACGGCGCAAACATGGCGGTGCAGAAATTCCAACTCTTTTAGCAAGCTCAACATTTGTCATGCGCCCATCAGCCTGTAATTCTGCTAAAATCATACGATCAATTGGATCGAGCCGCGTGCCTGCCATTGTTTGGTTACCTCATTAATTTTCGTCTTATTATAACAGACCCCACCTTGCGCGCAATATTATTTCAATTCAGCGCAACAATATTGCATTCTTCAGGTTTGGATGCAGCGTTTATTAACAAAGCTGCAAGGGGTTCCTCATGTCTCTAAGCATCGTTATTAGTTGCACAAACAAATTGAATATCGGGGGTCCAAATGGGCGAAACGCGTAAAACCAAAGTTCTTATCATCGGATCTGGCCCAGCAGGCTACACTGCAGGCGTGTATGCCAGCCGTGCAATGTTGGAGCCCATATTGGTCCAAGGCATGGAGCCAGGTGGTCAACTAACAACAACAACAGAAGTTGAAAACTGGCCTGGAGATTCAGAAGTCCAAGGTCCGGATCTTATGGTGCGCATGCAAGACCACGCAAAAGCAATGGGCTGCGAAATAATTGGAGATCTGATAACATCTGTCGATTTCAGCAAGCGCCCTTTTGTTGCACAATCAGATAGCGGTACAGAGTATGTCGCAGATGCTATTATTCTGGCAACTGGAGCACGTGCCAAATGGCTAGGGTTGCCATCTGAGGACAAATTCAAAGGCTTTGGCGTTTCTGCGTGTGCCACTTGCGATGGCTTTTTCTATCGTGGCCAAGAAATCGTTGTCATAGGTGGGGGTAACACAGCCGTTGAAGAAGCACTATTTCTGACCAATTTTGCATCCAAAGTAACGCTGGTCCACCGTCGTGACGAACTGCGAGCGGAGAAGATCCTTATCGATCGCCTTGAGAAGAATCCGAAGATCGAGCCATTGTGGTTCCATCAACTTGACGAAGTCTACGGAACCGATGCTCCTTTGGGCGTTGAAGGTATCAAGGTGAAACACGTTGAAACTGGGGAAATCAAAGACATCCCATGCAAGGGCGTGTTTGTTGCCATCGGTCATGCGCCAGCAAATGAATTGGTCAAAGACGTTTTGGAAACCCATATGGGCGGCTACGTTGTGACAAAACCAGACAGCACAGAAACATCAATTCCTGGTGTTTTTGCGGCTGGCGATCTTACAGATCACAAATACCGTCAAGCTGTCACATCAGCTGGAATGGGCTGCATGGCGGCACTTGAGGCTGAACGATGGATTGCTGAAAACGAATAGTTCCTCACTCCAAAAGCAACGAAATAAGGGAAAGGCCAACCAGCTTTTCTCTTATTCGTTTGTCGAACTAAGGATATAGAAAATCGGCCAACGGGTCTCCAGATCAGCTATATTGCGTATGAAAGAGCGGTTTTTCGGTGACGATCCGCATTTTTATGGATTTTATGCCCCCATTGCTAGACTTTTGCCACATTCAGAGCTTATCCCCGCGCCTGAGAAGCCAAACAATTTGGCACAGGCAAAAACGAGACGTTTATTATGACCATGTTGAGTAACCTAGCTCCTATCCCAGAGCTTTATGTATCTTATGACTCTGCGCAAAAGCTAAAAGTGGAAGCTGGTGAACTAACCAGTCACGATCTTTCACCGCGCCAGATTTGCGATCTTGAGCTATTGATGAACGGCGGCTTCAACCCGCTCAAAGGCTTCCTATCCGAGGATGACTACAACGGTGTCGTAGACAACATGCGGCTTACAACGGGCGAGCTTTGGCCAATGCCAATCACGCTCGATGTTTCTGATGATTTTGCTGCATCCATTAAAATCGGCCAAGATATAGCTTTGCGCGATCAAGAAGGCGTTATTCTGGGCACAATGACGATCACTGACCGTTGGGAGCCAAACAAAGCCAAAGAAGCCGAAAAGGTATTTGGCGCGGACGACGATGCGCACCCCGCTGTAAACTATCTGCACAACCAAGCAGGCAAGATCTACTTGGGCGGTCCAGTCACTGGTATCCAGCAACCGGTTCACTATGATTTCCGTGCAAAGCGCGACACACCAAATGAATTGCGTGCCTATTTCCGCAAGATGGGCTGGCGCAAAGTTGTGGCCTTCCAAACCCGCAACCCATTGCACCGCGCACACCAAGAGCTGACATTTCGCGCCGCACGTGAGGCACAAGCAAACCTTTTGATCCACCCTGTTGTTGGCCTGACCAAGCCAGGCGACGTTGATCACTTCACACGCGTACGCTGCTACGAAGCTGTGCTGGACAAGTATCCACAAGCAACGACATCGATGTCCCTACTGAACCTCGCAATGCGTATGGCAGGCCCACGCGAGGCTGTTTGGCATGGCTTGATCCGCAAAAACCACGGCTGCACACACTTTATCGTTGGTCGCGACCACGCGGGTCCTGGTTCGAATTCACAAGGTGAAGATTTTTACGGTGCCTATGATGCGCAGGACATGTTCCGTGAGCATCAAGAAGAAATGGGCATCGAAATGGTCGATTTCAAACATATGGTTTGGGTTGCTGAACGCGCCCAGTACGAAGCCATTGATGAGATCGAAGATAAAGATAACGTCACTATCTTGAATATTTCTGGTACGGAATTGCGCCGTCGCTTGTCTGAGGGCCTTGAAATCCCAGAATGGTTCTCATTTCCAGAGGTGGTTAAAGAGCTACGTCGCACCAAACCGCCACGCTCCAAGCAAGGGTTCACAGTGTTCTTCACTGGCTTCTCTGGCTCAGGTAAATCCACCATAGCGAACGCCTTGATGGTTAAGCTGATGGAAATGGGTGGCCGCCCCGTGACGCTTTTGGATGGTGATATTGTTCGTAAAAACCTTTCATCCGAGTTAGGTTTCTCTAAAGAGCACCGCGACCTGAACATCCGCCGTATCGGTTATGTTGCCTCAGAGATCACCAAAAATGGTGGTATCGCGATCTGTGCGCCAATCGCGCCATACGCAACAACCCGTCGCGCCGTGCGTGAAGACGTTGAATCATTTGGTGCTTTCCTTGAAATTCACGTTGCGACATCAATTGAGGAATGTGAAAAGCGCGATCGCAAAGGTCTTTATAAACTGGCGCGTGAAGGTAAAATCAAAGAATTCACAGGGATTTCTGACCCATACGACGTTCCAGAAAACCCAGAGCTAAGTGTTGAGACATTGAATGTAGATGTGGACACATGTGCACACCAAGTTTTGTTGAAACTCGAAAGCATGGGCCTGATCGCCGCTGAATAAGCTGCGGTTCCAGACAATTAGAAAAGGGCAGAGGTTTCTCTGCCCTTTTTTGTTAGATCGGCAAATGCACAGTTCCGGACATCAGCACGAAACCTTCGCCTGAAACGTCCACACCTGTGATCCCATCGCGTGGCCCCGACACCTTTACCTGCGCCTGCCCCGCACGGCCCATTCCATGTCCCTGCTCTGCAACGAATGTTGGTTCGGTGATCAAACCGTTTGCCCACATATAGGCCGCCATCGCGCCCGTTGCCGAACCTGTGAACGGATCTTCAAGCGGGCTTGGTGGAGCCAATAGAAGGCGCGAGAATGTATCACCCTCAGGCGTAGCTCCTTCTTGAACAACCCAAAACGGCTCCATAATATCATTAGCGGTTTGCCCAAGATGCGCATTGTACCGCCCCAATGCATCTAAATTGAGGGACGCACGCTTGAGTGCATCAACTGACTTTAGAACAGTGATGCAAAACGGCAATCCAGTAGACACAACTTGCGGCTCGCCGACGATGTCATCGGCTGTTAACCCACCCACTGCTGCAACTATATCAGCAGGAACTTTGGGTCCAAACTTTGGTGCAATCTGGGTCATCTGTATATTGTCCCCTTCAACAATGATGGAGACCAACCCAGCCAAAGTTTCCAAAACCAAAGGTCCCTCACCAATCAAACCACGACTACGCATAGCGGCAACTGTTGCGATTGTGGGGTGGCCAGCAAACGGAATCTCACGGCTGGCAAGAAAGTACCGCACTTTTATGTCCGCAACGTCAGACGGTCCGGTAAACGTGCATTCAACCAATGATGTCTCACGTACATAACTTAGGCACGTATCCACACTTAACTCTGCACCGCCATGAACCACTGCACACCCGTTGCCTCCAAATGGCTTGTTGGTGAATGCATCGATCCAGTCGAACTCAAATGATTTCAATATGTTCGTCATCCTTATTGTCCTTTTACATATTCTTTGGCCGCGGCGAAATCACGGCGAATTCGTTCAAAGTCTGCTTCGAATTTGTAAAAGGACAAGCCAAAGACCTTTTCAAATGCAACGTCACGATCCTTGGTTTGCCCCAAGACAGTGAAGTACTCCAACAAATCTTCAGGTCTATTACGTTGCGCCAAAACAAATGCGGCAAACCGCGCTGTACCATAGCCGCCACGTCCTTTTGTACTTCCCGTTTCGGTTAATTGCGCTAGCGTCAATCGACTACGGCGTGCACGTGTCTGCATGTTAAACAACGTTTGATCTGCAGTATCGGCCGCGTCCTGCCCTAGAAGTTGAATGCTGTAAATCCGCTCGAACACTTCGGCGGTTCCCTCGACCATCCAACTTGGGCCAAGCAATAATTCTTTGGTGCCGTTTATCCGCTGGGGCGGATCATCATTTGCCAACTGGTATTGTAATTGATGAGTGAATTCATGGGCTAAGATTGGAGGCAGTCGTTGCTCAATTGAGGCCAACCATCTGCGATCATACGCCTTCGGTTTCAGCCAGCACATAACAGTATAAGAACGATTAGCCGCGGCACCAATCGGTTTTTCATAACACAACTTACCGACATCAACGGGCGACGATCGTTGCCTCCGCCCCATCTCCTTTAAGGCTTTGGAAAGATGCACATTTAACAAACTTGGATCACTAGTGCCAATCAGCGCAATTGGATTTTCGATACTTTGCCCAAAGGTCTCAGCAAAAAATATGCGAACATCTTTGTCCGCTTTCGCCAACATTTCTGTTTTCAGCGCTTTGGCGTCTTCATCCGTGAAAATCAGAGACGCATTTTGGCCAAATGTTGGCGTTGCAAAAAGCCAAACCAAACATATAAGCCAGCGCATCATCCCGTTTAGTGCAACGGTTGGGGACTATAGTCATGCTGACGGGCAAGCGCGAAGGCAAGGCGACGATCACCAACCAACGCCAATTGCTTACCATCGGCATCGTGAACTGCGAATAATTTCTTAACGCCGTCGACTTGGTTCTGAACTTCACTTGGTAAATCGCTCACCAACACTGATTTCACGTAAACCATCCGGTCAGTATCAACTGACAGCTCTTCGTCGAAGTTATATTCTGAATGCATGACTTATCCTTTCTTAATGTTGATCGTCTGGACCACTGTTTCAGCTTTGGCCTGTGTCAAATCGATATGCAGCAGCCCATTTTCCATAACGGCTTCGCCCACATCAACACCTTCAGCCAATACAAATGAGCGTTGAAATTGGCGTGATGCGATTCCGCGATGCAGGAACACGCGGCCCTCAACGTCATCTGTGTTTCGTCCGCGAATTACCAACTGGCGATCCTCAACGGTAATTGCCAATTCATCTTCGGCAAAACCAGCCACGGCCAATGTAATACGATAAGAACGATCAGAGCTTTGTTCGATATTGAACGGTGGATAGCCCTCATTTCCAGTTTTGGCAGTGCGTTCCAGCAATCGTTCAAGTTGTTCGAAACCCAACATATGAGGGTACGAAGCAAGGGTCATTTTGGTCATGCGACACGTCCTTCTAATTAAGCGACAGTCAATTTAGGCCCCAAATCATGGCGACCTTCTTGTATGAATATGGGAAGGAATTAACCGCCCGACAAGACCTTTGATGAAATACCTATGCGTAGCCTTTTCAACACCTTATATTGAAACCTTCAAATACGAGTTAGAATCAGCGCAATGAACGATCAATCAGACATATCCATGAAAACCGACGACGTGTTACGCGTTGAATTGGAGGTGTTTCGTACGGACCATCGCGCATTGGATGAAGCGATCAGCCAATTGGTTGAGGCCGGAACTAGCGATCAATTGACCTTACGGCGCCTCAAAAAGCAAAAACTATGGCTTAAGGACCGGATCACGGTGATCGAAGATCGGCTGACCCCAGATATTATCGCTTAATTTTTGCTAGCTGTGCCTCTCAGCATTGCCTCGAACGTCCATCCCGCTATAGTGCCTGCTTCGCCAAACAGGGGCTTACCAACATGACACAGCACTCAACTACTGCACCAATCAAAGTCGGCATTATCATGGGCAGCCAATCAGATTGGCCAACTATGCGTGAAGCCGCTGATATTCTTGATCAACTGGGCGTCCCTTATGAGGCCAAGATCGTTTCGGCGCACCGTACGCCTGATCGGTTGTGGGAGTATGGCAAGACTGCTGTTGATCGTGGGTTGCAGGTTATTATTGCTGGTGCTGGAGGTGCAGCTCATCTTCCAGGTATGATGGCCTCCAAAACCCGTGTGCCTGTTGTTGGTGTACCTGTTCAAACCAAGGCTCTCTCAGGTGTAGATTCCCTGTATTCAATACTACAAATGCCACGTGGGTTTCCCGTTGCGACTATGGCAATTGGCGGCGCGGGCGCAACCAATGCCGCGTTAATGGCCGCTGGTATTCTGGCCCTTCAGGACCCTGAATTGGCCACCCGTTTAGACACATGGCGCAATGACTTGTCCGCCTCAATTCCGGATGTACCCACTGATGACTGATACTTTGACAACCGGCGCAACGATCGGAATTTTGGGCGGTGGCCAACTGGGCCGCATGTTAAGTGTGGCAGCAAGCCGCTTAGGATTCAAAACCCATATCTTTGAACCTGGGGCTAACCCGCCTGCTGGTGAAGTCGCTGATCGTGTCACGACTGCTGCATATGAAGATGCTGATGCTTTGCATGCCTTTGCCGCTGATGTCGATGTAATCACCTATGAGTTCGAAAATGTCCCGACTTCCGCTCTCGACTTACTTGAAACTTTGCGCCCAATTCGTCCAGGTCGCGAAGCCTTGCGCATCTCGCAAGATCGCTTAACCGAAAAGAACTTCTTGCAAAGCCTTGGGTTAAGCGTCGCACCGTTCGCTGACATTCCCGATGAATCAGCATTAGCAACTGCAATGAATAGCATTGGTGCCCCCTCCATCCTAAAAACGCGCCGGTTTGGCTATGACGGAAAAGGCCAGGCGCGGATTATGAAGGCTGACGACGCGTCTAATGCGTTCAAAGACATGGCAGGCAATGCAGCAGTGTTAGAGGGCTTTGTTAGCTTTTCGCACGAAGTATCAGTCATTGCGGCACGCAGTGTTACAGGCGAAGTGGCATGCTATGATCCCGGCGAAAACATACACCGCAATGGTATTTTGCATACGACCACAATCCCTGCCCGTCTCTCTCCAAGCATGCGAACAGATGCTATCCTAATCGCTGCAAACATTTTGAATGCACTGGATTACGTTGGCGTTTTAGGCGTCGAATTGTTCGTCACCCAAAACGGATTGATCGTGAACGAAATCGCACCGCGCGTACATAATTCGGGCCACTGGACACAAAATGGCTGTGCAGTTGATCAGTTTGAACAGCATATTCGCGCCGTTGCAGGTTGGAGCTTGGGCGATGGGAAACGTCACTCTGACGTTGTAATGGAAAACCTAATTGGTCGCGACATGGACCGCGTACCTACGCTTGCTGCTGAACCAAATACAGCACTGCATCTATATGGCAAAGCAGAGGTGAAAACCGATCGTAAGATGGGTCACTTTAATCGCATCAAATAATGAGTAACGTTCGTAGGTTAGTGCGCCGCAAGCAGCAGCCTTCAGCGTTCTACGTTCGGATTGCCCTTTAGGCAGTCAAATCCTTCGCAACCCAAGCGCTCAAGCAATGCATCTGCCCAACTAATGGACGGATCAAAAGCACTCGTTTCTAGGAACAGGATCGTCTCAGTGATAACCCTGGGGTTGTTCATCATAAATGTGTGTGTCACAGGCAAAATGATATGATCTTTCATGCCAGCAACAACAGTTGAACTCACAGCAACTTTGCCGTCATCGGCACCGGGCAAAAGCCTAGAAAAATAGACGTTAAGCGATTGATCACCCGCAATTACACCAACAGGATAGTCGACTGCGGGTAAGGACAGGGGCAGGCTTTCTTTGCCTGTGCCTAACTGTAGCCCAGCAGGTCCATTGATTTGATCGAAGATAAACAGACCTGAAAACGCATCAACAATTTCACTGCCCTTGTTAGGTGGAGCCAACATAACAACACGGCCAAGGTTTTCGGGGCGATTTCGGTTCAGCCAATCACGTACCAAAATCCCTCCCATTGAGTGGGTCACAAAGTTAATTTGACCGTCAGGACAGGATGCAACGGCCGCAGGAATGGTTGCATCTGCCAAGTCAGAAATAGTTGCTTTGGTTGAAGGATAACCAGGGCGCACCACTGAATATCCGTCGGCTTCAAGAGCAGTCTCCATCAGCGCAAAAGAGGATTCCGTGCGCGCCAACCCATGGATTAATACGACGCAATTGGCTGCCGCAGGTCCGGCGCAGCTCAATGCTATTAGAATGGCAAAGACTTGTTTCATAATGATGCAGATAGACCTTCATGCCTTCACATGGAATGGTGGTGCGTCATTCATTCGCACTGGAACCTAAGAAATGTCAGAAAAGCCACCTCGGGTCGCCGTTCGTGCGATCATCATCCACGAAGATCGATTGCTCTTGGTCAACGCATGGGCTGGGCAGAAAAGCCCGCTGATGTGTACGCCTGGTGGTGGTGTGAATATTGGAACCAGTTTGCCAGAGAACTTAAAACGAGAGGTTTTTGAAGAAACAGGGCTAGACATAATAGTTGGCGCACCTGCCCTTGTGAACGAATTTCACATGCCAGAAAATAACTTCCATCAAGTCGAGGTATTCTTTCGCTGCACACTTGATGGAAAAACAAGCATCGCGGACGACTGGAAAGACCTAGAGAATATCGTGAACAGACATATTTGGGTGAATGAGGCAGAATTGGCCGAAACGATGCACAAACCGTCCAGTTTAGGGCGCGTGGCTTTTGATCCCAATTGTGACCTTATGTACGACCCACTTGAATTGATCGTTTCGTAACCGCGAGTCCAATACCGCCGACAACAAATCCCGCAGCGACAATCACTGTAATGCTAATAACTTCGCCTAACAAAACTGCGCCCGCAACGATGGCGATGATGGGTACACTCAGCTGGACAACCGCCGCTGTACTGGGATTCATTTGTGGGAGAATTGAATACCACAAGGCATAGCCTATTCCAGATGTAATTGCTCCCGCAAAAACTGCTAAAGCGACACCAGTCACACTGATGTTCAGTGTTTGACCGATCAATAAAAGCAAGAGCAATGGCATAGCAAACAGGAAATTTGCTGCGGTTGACGCCAATGGGTTCTGTGACCCGCGGCCAGCCAATGTATAAGCAGCCCAGCCAAGACCCGCGATCACCATAAGAGCGGTGCTACTAAAGGTGGCCACGCTACCTTCGCTTGGCCAAAGCGCAATCAATAAGCCAATAAAGGCAATGCTGGCTCCTATGAGCTCACGCTGTGTTGGTGTTTCTCCACGGATCGCTCCGTAGATGAACAGCGCCACTTGGACGACCCCAAATAAAATCAACGCACCCAAACCTGCATCTAAACTGTCATATGCCAATGAAAATCCGATCATATAGGCAGCAAGTGACAAGGCACCCAGTATGCGCGGTTTTTCCCAAAGCGGTAACTTTTCGCGACGGATCGCAAGCATTAGGCCCAAAGCAATCACCCCCGCAACGATCCGTACAGCTGCAAAGCTGGACGGATCTATATGTCCCCCATCAAGCGCCATGCGGTTGAGGATTGAGTTGGATGCGAAGGCCATCATTGTGAGCGCTGTAATGAGAAATAATTTCATTCTTTGACCCTATGCGCCGAAGCAATGTGCGCCAAGGGCAACTTCTGTATTGATGCCCAATCAACAAAAAGTTGATCAGGGCGTGGAAGTGTTCAAAGTGGACCAGGAAGGCGTTCTTCACTCAGCAACACATTGGCCTCCACCTCACCTGCACCTGGCAAAGTCATGATACGTCGACGCAAAACTCTTTCGAAGTCGGACAAGTCCCGTGCAACAACCCGCAGGCGATAATCGTAGAAGCCCAACACGTGTTCGACTTTTTGAATTTCAGGGATCGCACTTACCGCTCTCTCGAAATCGTCCAGACTCACCCGCCCTTTGGTAGCCAACTTAACGCCCAAGAACACTGTCACGCCAAACCCCAACGCCTCAGCATCCAGATGTAAACGCCGTCCTTTGATTGCGCCAGCCTCCTGCAATCGCCGAATTCGGCGCCAAGTGGCTGGTTGGGACATCCCAATCTCACGCCCTAACGCACCTGCGCTTTGATTGGCGTCACGCTGCATCGCACGCAACAAGGCGCGATCGAAGTCATCAATCTCGATCATAACGGCAAGCTTTCATTGGACTTAATCTCGGCCACACGCATCAAGCCCTCGATATCAGCAATATGCGGCAGCGTTAAAATGCTGGACCTATAGATATGTTGATAATGCGCCATATCCCGTGCAATCACAGAAAGGCGAACGTCAACACGTCCCAAGAAGGTCTGAATTTCAATCACTTCCGGCACACAACGGGCTGCCTCGATGAATTCGTCAAAAGCGCGATCGATCGTTTTGTCCAAGGTCACACGCAGTGAGACTTCGAATGCATAACCCAGCGCAGCCCAATCAATCACCGCCTCAATGCCCTTGACCACCCCAGCCTCTTGCAACCGCGTTTGACGTCGCGTGACCTTGGCCACAGTCAAGCCACAGCGCTCAGCAAGCTCAGCAGGTGACAGCGTAGGATCCGCTTGCCATTGCCGCAGGATGCTACGATCCAGATCATCAAGAATGATTTTCATCAAAAATTCCAAATACACGAATTATAAATACGATTTATTCACAATATAAGCCCAATTGCAACGCTGAACTCATTCACTTTATCCCCTATATTCGCGTCAGAATTCACACCTAGGAGAGAAAACATGCGTGTATATTATGATCGCGATTGCGACGTTAACCTGATCAAAGAAATGAAAGTCGCCATTTTGGGCTACGGTTCACAAGGTCACGCACACGCGTTGAACTTGCGCGACTCTGGCGCGAAAAACGTAGTTGTTGCTTTGCGCGAAGGTTCTGCCTCTATCGCAAAAGCTGAGGGCGAAGGCCTAAAAACAATGGGTATCGCAGAAGCTGCGGCTTGGGCTGACTTGATCATGTTCACAATGCCTGACGAACTTCAGGCTGAAACATACAAAAAATACGTTCACGACAATATCCGTGAAGGCGCTGCAATCGCATTCGCACACGGCCTGAACGTACACTTCGGCTTGATCGAGCCAAAAGCTGGCATTGACGTGATCATGATGGCGCCAAAAGGCCCTGGTCACACTGTACGTGGCGAATACTCAAAAGGGGGCGGCGTGCCTTGCCTTGTTGCTGTCGACAAAGATGCATCTGGCAAAGCGCTAGAAATCGGTCTGTCATATTGCTCAGCAATCGGTGGCGGCCGCTCAGGTATCATCGAAACAAACTTCCGCGAAGAATGCGAAACTGACCTATTCGGTGAGCAAGCAGTACTATGTGGCGGTATCGTTGAATTGATCCGCATGGGCTTTGAGACTTTGGTTGAAGCTGGTTATGAACCAGAAATGGCTTACTTCGAGTGTTTGCACGAAACCAAGTTGATCGTTGACCTTATCTATGAAGGCGGCATCGCCAACATGGACTACTCAATCTCTAACACAGCTGAGTACGGACAATACGTTTCTGGCCCACGCATCTTGCCATACGACGAGACAAAAGCACGTATGAAAGGCGTTTTGGACGACATTCAAAACGGTAAATTCGTTCGTGACTTCATGCTTGAAAATGCTGTTGGTCAGCCAACAATCAAAGCATCACGTCGTTCAAACGATGAGCACCAAATCGAACAAGTTGGTGGTAAATTGCGCGCTATGATGCCGTGGATTTCTGCTGGCAAAATGGTCGACAAAACAAAGAACTAAAAACCTTTGTGGGGTCGGATCAGTCCGACCCCACATCCTTGGGCCTTGTCTAAAACAGACTTTATACTATTCATTGCCTCCCAAATGCTCTCTACCTTAGCCAACAGCTTAGAAACGGGGCACCCCACAATGAAAATTGCATTCCTTCACACTGCTCAGGCTCACATTGAAACCTTCGAAGCGCTGGTCGATGATATAGCCCCCGAAACCGAACGCACCCATCACGTCGCCCCTGAACTGCTTGCAAGTGCACAAACTGATGGCTTGTTGAGCGTCACAGCCCAAACCACAGAAATACTTGAACAATTAAGTGCCGCCGATGCGGTGCTTTGCACCTGCTCAACCCTTGGTCCACTGGCTGATCGCGTTGCGCAAACACACCCCAACATTGTCCGAATTGACCGCCCAATGATGGAAGCCGCAATCGAAACTGGCACACAAATTATGGTCGCTATTTGCCTTGAAAGCACACGCGACGCCACCTTGGCATTGCTGGAAGACTGCGCGAAGGAAAATGGGGGATCAGCCTCCATAGAACTCGTGCTTTGTGACTCCGCTTGGCCCTATTTCGAGGCGGGCGACATGGCCAATTACTCAAGCGAAATCAGCAAGACAATCCGCCAGTCCATTGCAGCCAATGGCACACCCGATTGTATCGTTTTGGCACAAGCCTCTATGCGCGTCGCCACCGATACCTTAGGTGATCTAGGGATACCTATTTTGTCCTCGCCGATGTTAGCGGCCCAGAAAGTTCTGGCCGTCGCCATATCTTCATCAGGAAGTTTAAAAGCATGACACAAACATCTGAAATCACCGCGCGAAGCTGGATGATGGTGGTCCTCTTGGGCTTCACGTGGGGTGGCACATTCCTGGTTACAGAAATCGCACTAGAAGGCATAACGCCATTCTGGCTTGCAGCTGGCCGCATCGCATTTGCCTCGATACTTATGTACACAATTTGGCAAGCCCGCGGAGGGGCGTTATTCGCAGAACCGCCGACACAAAAAACCAAGTTGGTCATGTGGATTATGGGGGCCCTTAGCTCTGCAATTCCATTCATGTTATTGGCATGGGGTCAGCAATACGTGACCGGCGGCTTTGCTGGTGTTTCAATGGCTGCGATCGCCTTAATGGTCCTACCTTTGGCACATTTTTTCGTACCCGGTGAGCGCCTTACCTGGCGCAGGTCACTTGGGTTTTCGATCGGTTTTTGTGGTGTCGTCATCCTGATGGGCGCGAAAACGTTTGAAAGCACCGGCGCTTCCCTGGAAACCGCTGGGCGACTTGCGTGTTTGGCCGCAGCTATGTGTTACGGGGTTAATTCAATCATGATGCGTCGCTTGCCTGCCGTTGACACCATTGGATTGTCTACCGTGCTGCTAATCATGTCTGCTGCAATCGTCATTCCAATTGCGCTGATCGTGGAAGGTTTTCCACCTATGCCATCCACTAAGACAATGATCGTGATCGTCCTTTTGGGTTTAATTCCAACGGCTGCTGCAAATTTCTTGCGTACACTGGTTATCCGCTCTGCAGGGCCAGTGTTCATGTCTATCACAAACTACCAAGTGCCCGTTTGGTCCGTCGTGTTAGGGGCCTTGCTTTTGGGCGAACCTCTGCCTGCCTCATTGATCATGGCAATGGTGTTGATTTTGGCAGGCGTTGGATTGTCGCAATACGGTGCGTTTCGTAAGCTGTTTAGAAGATAAACAGCTTACGCTAATTCAATTTCAGTTAGCCCGATTACGAAACTGCATCTTCAACAGCAGCAACGATGCTATCAACTGCTTGGTTCAAAATGCCCTCGTCCTCGGACTCTGCCATCACACGAACCAAAGGCTCAGTGCCCGATTTACGGATAAGCAAACGGCCATTCCCGACTAAGTCCGCTTCAGATTGCGCTATAGCTGCGATAACTTTGGGATCGTCCAGAGGCGTTTGATCTGCGCTATAACGTACGTTCTTTAGCAATTGAGGAACCGCTTCAAAGGAGTTGAGCAATTCACTTGCTGGCTTCCCACTGCGGATCATCTCAGCCATAAATTGCAACCCAGCCATAAGCCCATCACCAGTTGTGGCATGATCTGTCATAACGATATGGCCTGATTGCTCACCACCAAGATTAAAGCCACCACTGCGCATACGTTCAACAACGTGGCGATCACCAACAGCTGTGCGCTCAAGATTAATTCCCTGCCCCTGGAGATGGCGCTCAAGCCCTAGGTTGGACATAACTGTTGCCACCAAGGCATTCCCTTTTAGGCGCTCCTCTGCGGCCCAACGAGACGCCATGAGAGCCATAAACTGGTCACCGTCACCAACTTTGCCGTTCTCATCAACAAGGATCACGCGATCGGCATCCCCATCAAGGCAGACACCCAGATCAGCACCATGGGCAACAACCGTTTCTGCGGCCATCTGCGGGTGCGTCGATCCACAACCTTCGTTGATATTTGTGCCATTAGGATTGTTACCGACAGGAATGACGGTAGCGCCTAGTTCCCACAATGCATCTGGCGCGACCCTGTGTGCGGCACCATTCGCGCAATCCACAACTATTTTCAAACCATCAAGACGGGTCTGTAGTGGGAAAGAGGACTTGAGACGTTCGATATATCGGAAGCGGCCATCGTCAACGCGTTTAGCGCGACCGATCTGCTCAGGCTCGATAAGCTCAACACCACCGGCCACCAACGCTTCGATCTCAGCTTCTGCAGCATCCGACAGTTTGAAGCCGTCTGGACCAAAGAATTTAATTCCATTGTCGATTGCAGGATTGTGGCTAGCTGAAATCATCACACCAAGATCGGCACGCATTGAACGTGTTAGCAATCCAACAGCAGGTGTTGGGGCTGGCCCAAGCAAAAGCACATTCATACCTGTACTGGTCAAACCAGCAGTCAAAGCGCTTTCAAACATATATCCAGAAAGACGTGTATCTTTGCCGATAACAACGCGGTGTACACCTTTAGCCTCTCGTTTAAAATAACGCCCAACAGCCGCGCCAATGCGCAATGCCATTTCGGCGGTCATAGGATACATGTTCGCTGTGCCACGCACACCGTCGGTTCCAAATAGCTTCGTCATTATCTAGTTCTTACCCAATTTCACTTAGGTCTTGTGTCACGCTGGCCTGCCATAGCGCAATAGCCTGCTTATGCTCAGCGATATCATGCGCACGTATTAATTGCACACCTTGCGCAATTGCAGCAAGCGCAACGCCAACCGAACCGGCTGCACGACGATCTGCAATCGGTTCATTACCAATAGTACCGATAAACCTTTTACGGGATGCGCCCAACAAAACTGGGACACCAAGACTGTGAAAAAGGCTGATACGGTTCATCAGTTTAAGATTATGCGTTTGGTTTTTCCCGAATCCGATACCAGGATCTGCAATTATCGAGTGACGTGGAATTCCGAGTGAAACCAACCCCTCGATCTGGATTTTTAAAAAATCATATACATCCAGCAAAACATCTTCGTAGTACGGTTCGTCCTGCATTGTGGCAGGGTCGCCCTGTGCATGCATGACACAAACAGGTGTTCCCGTCTTCAAACACGATACTGCAAGGGCAGGATCATAAGTAAATCCAGAAACATCGTTCACGATATCAGCACCAGCAGCGATCGCTGCATGCCCCACACTCGCTTTGCGGGTATCAATTGAGATAGGTGTAACAACGCCTACGTCGCGTATCGCTTTGATAGCTGGTGCTGTCCTCTCGATTTCATCTTCAGGCGTAACCGTTACTGCACCCGGTCGTGTGGACTCGCCTCCGATATCAATAAGGTCAGCACCCTTCGCGACCATTTTCATAGCTTCTTTGACTGCATCATGAGGCGTCTGGTGACGGCCACCATCTGAGAAACTGTCAGGTGTCACATTCAAGATACCCATCAAACGTGGGACGTCGAAAGAAAGCTCTGCTATCGGAGTGCGGGCAGCTGTGAGGGCTTCAAGTTCCTCTTTCTCAAGATTTGAAGCTGATAGCACGATTGCTGAATCCACACGCGACAGAACTTCAACATGTGTGAACCAACACCAACCACCTGCGAGCGTATATGCGCCTTGTGGTCGTGCTGGGCCGAACTGAACAAGTGGGCGGATGTAGCGTGTCATAGCTTTAAAGCACGGCTTGATCTGGGCCCACAGCCCGTGAGGGTACTTGGGTATTCGCAGGCAAGTCTGCTCCAATCACGATCATCTCTTGAGCGTCAAACGTCGATGCAAACCACGCTGCTAACTCAACGGGATCGTTCAATTGCGCAGAAGGACCATCTACAGCATCAAGAACAAGCTTGGACGGAGCCCAAACGCAAATTTGGTCGTTGCGCATCGCCCATTCTAATTCCGTGCGTGTTTCGACAACAACGCAGCGTTCATCACACGAAGCAACAACCCATGCGTTTTGTTCAATCGCTAGCAAATCGACACGGCGTTGCGTCATTGTGTGACCCGTTTGTGGGCGATCCGTTTCTGCAGGGCCAACACACAAAATCAACGGCTGATCATTGGCTTGCAATTGATCGACCCAAGCCTTGAAATGCGGCGACGAAATGGCCTCATTGGACAGGAAAACCAACTGCGGACGCAAAGCATCTTCTGGCTCAATCTGCTCGACGGTCACGTCACCGCGCGCACGAACAATCTCAACACCAAGCGCACCTGCACCACGATCCAATTTTTCGATGCGTACAAACGTGCGCATCGCTTGAGGTTCTAAAAGAATCCGATCTGCAACATTTTCAGCCAATGTTTCTAACAGATTGAGACGTTCATCGGCCAATTCGAAAGCGATTGCTTCAGTGACTTTATCATAGCTGAGAATACGATCGACATCGTCATCAATTGGCCCCGTCAAAGGCAACACCTCAACAACGATGTTAAAGCTGATGCGTTGCGTGACGCCGCGCTCGGCCTGAAAGGCACCAATCTCAACATCAACGATATGATCGCGAAGGGAAATTCTATCCAATGGAATGGCTGTTGTCACGGCGTCGGAACGCTCAGACGGATGGGCAAAGGCAAGATGCACTTCAGAACTCATAAGGTCAAACCCTTTTGGTCAGGCTGGTGGGTAGAGCCCTTTTAGGCTCGCCCTCGGCCTATACCAGTGCACTTTACGTCAGGCTAGGGTGCAAAAGCGTCCCAGCTTGTCCGGAGTGATCAGTTAGAAGCAGACCTTACGTTATGGCGATAAAAGATGTGTACGCCGATACGCGCTGTTTTGGTGTACACGCGTGACCAACTCGGGCTAACCGCCGTTGTATGATAATGCGTTGCGCCATTGGTCAGCTTGGGCACGCGGCCATCGATTACAGCACGTGCAACTTTTGAAACACGTGCGTAAGAACGCGGTTCAGATACATTTTCGGCCTTACCATCACATGTATAACTGAACTGGCATCGGAATTTCTTTCCAGTACCCTGATTGATCACGCCACACAGTGAGCTGGGGAAGCGCGAATGTGCGACACGGTTCATAATAACCTCAGCAACAGCAAATTGACCTCTGACGGTTTCACCGCGCGCCTCAAAATAAAGCGCCTCTGAAAGACACCTCCAATTCGCGTCACCTTTGGCAACCGCCTGCTTGTCCAACCAAGAGGTGGAAAACTCAATACCACTCGCAGCAACAGAGGCAGTAATCATATCTTCTAGACGTGCAGGGGCGAGCGACGAAATTCCACGCGTTTCTGTTTTATGCAGCGCATTTGCCTGCTTCTCATTTGCCGTCACTGTCATTGGCGCAAACACAGCCAATAAAATTGAAAAGAATATTGCGGCCCGCATTCGGCGCTCCAAAGTTGCTTCGATGCCAGCCAACTAGTGTGTTTAGTGCAGTTCGTCCAGTTAACCTTACGTCAGCAACTTAGAGGTATCCAATTAACCAATAGTGAATATCAGGCCGATAACAGGATGTAGCGGAAACCTATTCTTACCCCTACCCTGTCTTGTCTTTGATCGCCAACTGCGCCGCTGCCAATCGAGCGACCGGAACACGGAAGGGGGAACACGAAACGTAGTCAAACCCGGCCTCTCGGCAAAAAGCGATTGATTCGGGGTTGCCGCCGTGTTCGCCGCAAATCGACAAAGTCATATTCGGTTGGGTCTTTCGACCACGCTCTGCACCCAATTTAAGCAACTCGCCCACTCCGTCGATATCAAGTGTGTGAAACGGATCTTCGGCAAACACCTCTTGCTGAACGTAGTCTGACATAAATCGACCTGCGTCATCACGGCTAAGACCATATGTCATCTGCGTAAGGTCATTGGTCCCAAAACTAAGGAAGGCACAGTGCTGCGCAATATCGCCGGCGCGCAAAGCGGCGCGAGGGGTTTCAACCATAACACCCAACCGATAATCGAAATCTGCATCCTGTTCGACACGAACAGCGGCAGCAATCCCATCGACGCGGGTTTTGACCAACTCAACTTCGCGCTTTGCGCTGACGAGCGGAATCATGATTTCCGGCACAATCGATGCGCCATCACGGCTGGCCACAATCGTCGCTTCGAAAATCGCCCGCGCCTGCATTTCATAAATCTCTGGGACAGTCACACCAAGGCGCACCCCACGCAGACCCAGCATGGGGTTATATTCACGCATCGCTTCGATACGGCGCGTAACGTCTGACAATGGTAGATCAAGGGCTTCAGCCAGTTCGCGCTGACCATTGCGATCTGCTGGAAGGAATTCATGCAAGGGTGGATCGAACAGGCGGATCGAAACCGGTTGTCCCTGCATAATACGAAACAGTTCGGTAAAATCTTCGCGTTGCATCGGCAACAGGCGCTCAAGTACAGCGCGACGGTCTTTTGATGTTTCTGCAAAGATCATCTCGCGCATCACTGTCAGACGGCTTGCCTCAAAAAACATATGTTCTGTGCGGCACAGACCGATGCCTTGAGCGTTGAAGTTACGCGCAGTTTGAGCATCAGCAGGCGTATCCGCATTGGCACGAATACCAATGTCGCGCTCTTCATCTGCCCATTCCATCAAGGTTTGGAATGCGTCATCAAGTGCTGCTTCTTGCATCGCGACAGCCCCCAACAAAACCTGCCCGGACGTGCCATCAACTGTGACGACCTCACCCTCTTCAAGAATGCGGCCATCTGCCAAAATAAGCTGTTTCTTGCTTGGCACGAACCGAATGTTCGACACGCCAACGACACAAGGCAAACCAATGCCGCGCCCGATGACTGCAGCATGACTTGTGACCCCGCCCCGTTCTGTCAAAACGGCGCGTGCGGCATGCATTCCACGAATATCTTCGGGTGACGTTTCACGGCGCACAAGAATACAATCCTCTTCACGTGCAGCGTGCGCTTGGGCATCAGCAGCTGTGAAAACAAGCTTGCCTGTAGCGGCACCCGGGCTGGCCGCAATGCCGTGACCAACGACATCACGCAGCGCATCGCTATCAACTTGGCGATGCAGCAATTCGTTAAGCGAAAGCGGCTCAACGCGCATCAAGGCTTCTTGACGAGGGATGATCTTATCGTTGGCTAAACTGACCGCGATACGAACAGCCGCGCGTGATGATCTGGTCACACGGATCCCGTCCAAAATATTGAGCTTGCCGTTATCAACCGTGAACTCGAGTTGCATCTCTTCACGCAGGCGCACACGGCTCAAGGCGGCATGGGCTTTGAGCGTTTCAAACAGCTCTGGTTCCAGTTCCTCAAAGGATGGGCCGCGTGGGTCACGAGTGAGGTACATTGCTTCAGCATCGTGGAACAGCGCTTCTAGGCCTTGGCTTTGGCGCAGATAGCGACCCGTAATTTGTGGCTGGCCCGTATCGCTATTGACCAGTTGGAACATTCCAGAGCCGCTTTGATGCTTGCCTACCCCAAAAGCCATTTGTTGCACCACGAGACCAAGACCGGCACCCGCAGGTGCACCTTTGCCTTGGCGAAGCAGGCGCGCAGATGTCCCATCCCATGCACGTGCCATCGATCGCAGCACAGCGGCGAGTTGTGTACCGACGTCGGAGGGGAATTTCTCATCTGTTTCAGCTTCATACGCACGCAATGTTTCTGACAATCCTTCGGGACCTGATGCGACAACATCGTCAAACATATCTGGATCAAGACGTGCAACGTTAATTGCATAAGACTGAACAAACCGAGTGTAAATCGCAGTTGCGCCCTCTGTCCCTAGTTGAGCGCACAAGTCCGCATAGGAAGAATCGTTCATCCCGATATTGAGTACAGCGCTGGGGCCACCCCAATCCGCATCCTCAGAGGATGGGCGCACGCACAAAAGTGCGTCTTTCGGAAACTGGGAAAGAACGGCCTCAATATCTGGCAATTCACCATTGGCAATTTTAGAGACCGCCGAAAAACTAAGCGCCACCGTTTTGGGCACTGGCAGGTCAAGACGGATCAATCGCTGCAAGCATTTTGCACGGCCACCATGCGTGGACGCCGCCATTTTGGCTGTTTGCGTAACAAGTGTTGTATCTGGATTATTCTGCATTGCAGCACCTACCGGTTTCAATGGCAGCATAGGCTTAAATCCTAGGCGAGCAAGGATTTAGCGCATGCCGGAGGAGCAGAAAACAAGGGGGCCAGCCCCCACGTCCCTACGGGCCGCTCCCCCGGAGTTTATTTGGTAAGACGAAGCGAGATCAGCCTTCGATTTTGGTTAGATCCGCAACCGAAGAGCAAACCGTACGGATACGACTGAGAAGGTTAAGGCGATTGCGGCGCACCGTCGGGTTATCAGAGTTAATCTGTACTGCCTCAAAGAAGGTGTCGATAGGCGTGCGAAGCGTTGCCATTGCAGACATAGTAGATGCGAAGTCTTGTGCCTCCATTGCAAGTTTGATTGTTGCCTCAGACGTATCAAGGGCACCAAATAAGGTACGCTCCTCATCTGTTTCTGCAAATTTCACATCGGCACCGTAAGAGTATTCAACCCCGTCCGCAGCTTCCGCTTGAGACAAAATATTGTTGGCACGTTTGAACCCTTGGATCAGGTTTTCACCATCATCTGTTTTCAGCGTTTCAGATAAGGCCCGTGCACGTTTCACCAAAAGGTTAATGTCGTCATTGCCGTCCATTGCAATGCAGGCATCAATGATGTCGTGGCGAATGCCTTGATCTTTTAGGTATACTTTAAGACGATCGTGGAAGAACGAAAGAAGGCTATCTGCATGCTCCGTTGGCATCACGGCATTCAAAGACAGTGCAAGATCGTTTTCTATCACAATTCGAATTATGCCAAGTGCCGCGCGGCGTAATGCGAAGGGATCTTTTGAACCCGTTGGCTTTTCATCGATGGACCAAAATCCATTGAGCTTTTCAAGCTTTTCAGCGAGCGATACTGCTATTGAAACCGGAGCTGTTGGTACGTCATCAGAGGGTCCAAGTGGTGCATAGTGTTCCTCAGCAGCGGCTGCGACTTGAGCATCCTCACCTGAAGCTTCAATGTAATAGCGCCCCATAAGCCCTTGAAGTTCAGGGAATTCATAAACCATTTCGGAACTAAGGTCTGCTTTGGCCAAACGCGCAGCTTTTTCGGCCATATCGGGGTCTGCCCCAACTGCCGGAGCCAACTCACGCGCTAACGTCGCCATGCGGTTCACCAACTCAGCTTGGGTGCCAAGCTTGTTGTGGAATGTAACGTTTTCAAGCGACTTCAACCAAACATTCATATCAGACTTCGCAACGCGAAGGTCGTTTTCCCAGAAGAATTTTGCATCTGCCAAACGAGCCGACAATACCTTTTGATTGCCCGCAAGGATCGTAGCACCGTTGTCAGCCGTCGTGCGATTTGCCACTGTAATGAAGCGCTCAATACGGCCCGTTTTGGCGTTGCGTACCGAGAAGAATTTTTGATGTTCACGCATTGATGTCTGCAGCACTTCGGCTGGTAGCACCAAGAAGTCCTCACCAATCTCACCCATCAAAACAACTGGCCATTCAACAAGGCCTGCCACCTCGGCCAAAAGGCCCGCGTCTTTGACAACTTCAAAACCAGTCGCAAAAGCCTGATTGGTCGCGTCGTTCCAAATCGCGTCTGCCCGTTCTTGGGCATCAAGCACCACATGGGCCGATTTCAGTTTGCTGGTGTAGTCATCAAAGTTGTTCACCGTTATGCTGTCAGGAGACAGGAAACGGTGGCCATGGGTCGTATTCCCAGAGATGATCCCATCGACCTCAAGTGGCACAACTGTTGCGCCCTCTTCAGAGCTGGTGATGCATAGAATTGAGTGCAGCGGGCGCGCCCATTTCAACGTGCCGTTGCCCCAACGCATGGATTTCGGCCATGGGAAATTGCGGATTGTGCGCTCTAGAACCTCCGCCACGATATCGGCGGCCGGTCGTCCCTCTTTCGTATTCTTGGCGAAAAAGATGTTACCTTTAGGCGTTTCTCGTTCTTCAAGATCGTCGCGGGTCAAACCTGCACCGCGCAAGAAACCCTCAATCGCTTTTTCAGGGGCATCGGCCTTTGGACCTTTGCGTTCTTCGACAGTTGTTGGCGACGCATCAAGCATACCTTCAACCGTCAGCGTTAGGCGGCGCGGCGTGCTGAACGCGGCGGCAGAAGCGTAGGTCAATCCAGCCTCCACCATACCATCAGTGACCAGCTTTTTCAGGTCATTGGCGGCACGTGTCTGCATACGGGCCGGAATTTCCTCGGAGAAAAGTTCAATTAATAGATCAGTCATTCTGTTGCTTCCCGTCCTGGGCATTCTTCGCCAACAATCGTGCCATCATAGGCCTTGTCGCCGCAGTCATTGAGGTCGTGCCAAATATAGCCGCGTCCGTCGTCCGTGATGGCAACGATGCGGTCAACGCCGAAGTGGACATTCTTCTGACCAAGGAATGGAACAGCTGTTCCCGCCGCCAGCTCTGCACCGATTGCGGCTGCATCAAAGCAGTCGAACCATTTTGGAGCGTTGCGCGGGGACGCTTTTTCCAAACCAACATAGGTTTCGCTTAGCAACGATATGCTAAGGTCTGTTGTGAAACATGCGCGATAGCGAATTGGAGAACTTTGTGAATCGATGGCTTGGAAGTTATCAAAGCTGATCGTTTCCGGCAGGTCATCCACAACCGAAACAAGTTGAACATCTCTGGTTTCGACTTCGTCATACAGGCCATAAACCTGCAGGTAATACATAGATGCCCCTGCAATTACGGCACTTCCAAGTAACAACACTGCTAAAAACTTTCCCATTATTCCACCGCCTCGATAAAGCCGCCAGCGCGGGTTTGGATAAATGCATCTGCGCATTGTTTAGAAAGCGAACGGACACGACCAATGTATGCCTGACGCTCAGTGACAGAAATTACGCCGCGCGCATCCAACAAGTTGAAGATGTGGCTGGCTTTGATGCATTGGTCATAGGCAGGGTGTGCCATGATGATACGTTTGCCAGTCTTCGGATCGTCAAAGGCTTGCGACAGGATGGCCTGACATTCAACTTCAGCCTCCTCAAAATGGCGCAACAACACTTCGGTGTTGGCAACATCAAAGTTCCAGCGCGAATATTCTTCTTCGGTTTGTTTGAAAATATCGCCGTATTTCAACGGGATCGGTGCATCAGGATCATTGAAGGGCATGTCCATCACGTGGTCACACTCAAGAATGTACATCGCGAGGCGTTCAAGACCGTATGTCAACTCGCCGGACACAGGCGTGCAGTCATGGCCGCCGACTTGTTGGAAATAAGTGAACTGTGAAACTTCCATGCCATCACACCAGATTTCCCATCCAAGGCCCCACGCCCCAAGGGTTGGGCTTTCCCAATCGTCCTCAACAAAACGAATGTCGTGAAGGTCCATGTCGACGCCGATGGCAGCAAGGGATCCTAGATACAATTCTTGCAAATTGGGTGGGCTGGGTTTGATCAGCACTTGGTATTGATAATAATGCTGCAGGCGGTTCGGGTTTTCACCATAGCGCCCGTCTGTTGGACGGCGCGAGGGCTGCACATATGCGGCCGCCCATGGGTTGGACCCCAAGCTGCGTAGTGTTGTCGCTGGGTGGAATGTCCCTGCCCCAACTTCCATGTCATATGGCTGTAAGATAGCACAGCCTTTAGAGGCCCAATACCCTTGAAGACGCAGGATGATTTCCTGAAAGGATCGAGGTGTTGTGCTGTTCATGGACATGTCCTGACTGTGTCGAAATGCGGTTCAATTCGCCGGTGATATCGGCATTGTAAGCCGCGTCTTACCTAAGCCCCTCAACAACTGTGGTCAATTGCACCCGAAGCATTCTTTTTATGTCACTTAGCTTATGGCAATTGCAGCGAATTCCTGCTTATTTGACCGAAACTTAATGATTGCAAGGTATCCGGCACGATGATTCACAAAGTTATGCCTAATCTCCTTTCTCTAACTTTGGTACTGTGGGCTTGGGCAATGCCGGCGGCAGCGCAATCAGCCGATGAAGTCGTATGGATTCAAATTGAGGCTCAATCTAGTTTACGTGCGGGCACAGAAGCTGCGCGTGGCTATGCTGAAATTCTAGAAGATGTTAATGGCTTTGCTCTTGGCGGCGGTTGGTATGGTGTTGCATTAGGCCCTTACACACGAGTGGATGCTGAGACGGCGTTGCTGTCTTATCGCCGCGACGGACTAATCCCACGCGATGCATTCATCGCAGAATCCTCAAACCTGCGCCAACAGTTTTGGCCGGTTGGAGTAAATATCCTAGACCTTGAGGTAGCGCCTGCACCGATCGAAGCTGAGACACAAATAGTAGATACTAACGAAACACCAACAGCGGAGCCAACACCCGTTATTGAGGTTGAGCTTGCTGAACCCGCTGGCGAAACACCTGCCGAAGCGCAGCGTAGCGAGCGTGCACTGAGCCGTGAAGAAAAGAAAGATTTGCAACGTCTGTTACAGTGGGCTGGTTTTTACAGCGCAGCAATTGATGGGTCGTTCGGTCGTGGCACACGTAATTCGATGGCTGCATGGCAAGAAGCAAATGGCTATGATATTACCGGAATTTTAACGACCACACAACGTGCTGAACTTTTGAAAAAATACAACTCGATCCTTGATGGCCTGGGCCTCGAGGTTGTTCGAGATGACGCTGCCGGGATCGAAATTAAACTCCCAACGCTCGAAGTTGCATTTGAAAAATATGAGTCACCTTTTGCTCAGTATAAGTCTGTGGGTGACACCGGTGCGCGCATTTTACTTGTCAGCCAGCCTGGTGATCAAAACACGCTCTATGGTCTCTACGACATCATGCAGACGCTAGAAGCGGTTCCACTGGACGGCCCGCGTGAGCGTAAAAAGAACAGCTTTGTCTTAATCGGTGAAAACGCCACCATGGTGAGTGAAACTCGTGTTAGCTTGGCCAACGGGCAAATTAAAGGTTTCACCTTGATGTGGCCTGCTGGTGACGAAGAACGCCGCCGTCGTTTGATTGGTGAAATGGACAAAAGTTTGGTCCGGTTAGATGCAGTTTTGGACCCAACAGCAGGGTCTGATGAGGATCAAGCCATCGATTTGGTTTCTGGCCTTGAAGTTCGCAAGCCTGCGGTTTCCCGTTCAGGGTTTTATATCGATAGCCGCGGCACTGTTGTCACGACAACAGACGCTGTCGACAGCTGCGCCCGCATTACCATTGACGATTTATATGAGGCCACCTTGGTTTCAACATCAAACAATGGCGTAGCGGTTTTGACACCAAATGAGGCGTTAGCTCCTTTGAACGTTGCAGCATTCAGCGCGCAAACACCGCGGTTAAACACTGAAATAGCAGTGGCGGGTTACAGCTATGAAGGTGTATTGGACTCTCCTTCAGTCACCTACGGAACGTTGTCTGATCTACGCGGTTTGCGCGGCGAGGAATACCTGAACCGTATGGCGCTAACCGCTCTGGCTGGCGATGCCGGCGGTCCAATTTTGGATCTAACTGGTGGTGTGTTGGGCATGTTGCTTCCAGCACTATCGACTGGCCCACAATTGCCGGCTGACGTTGCCTTTTCGCTAGATCGTGAAACTGTTCAGGCAGCATTGCGTGATGCAGGGAAATCAAGCCAAACTGCCAATTCAACAGAACAGATGGCCGCAGAAGACATTTCTGCAGCGGCACGCAGCATGACTGTTCTGGTCAGTTGCTGGAGATAACACCTTGGGGCTTTACCCCAAACCCCAGAGTTTGTCTGGTAAGATGAAGACAAGTCAGGCCAAGATTTTGGGTGTTACGTAAATTAGGGTTGGTCCATCGGCATTGAATGCTGATTGAACTGCCTTGTGCAACTCAATCAAATTTTCTGGTGCAGTTGTATGTGCGCCAAACGCTTCTGCAAGTTTACAAAAGTCAGGATTGTGCGCGATAACAGCATTAGGCGCGATCTGGGCCGCAGTCATGCTGTCTTCTATTTCACCCAATTTCGCGTTGTCCCACAGAACGATGGGTATGCTTAGGCCCAATTCAACGGCGACACCTAGCTCAGCCATGGTGTAATGAAATCCGTAGTCACCAATGATGGCCATAGTCGGCTTGTTTGGACGCGCAATGGCCCCACCAATCGCAGCTGGCGTGGCATAGCCAAGGGTTCCAAACCCAGAAGGATGATGCCAGTGCTTTGGCAAGGCCATGTCCCACAACTCAACTGCCGCGTAGGCCAATTGTGTCATATCTGAATAGATCATCGTGTCTTCTGGTACTGCAGCTTTGAGCACCTCAATGACTGGAGCAATGTTTGGCCGTTCCGAAATTACTTCAGAACGCCAACGCGCACGCCACATCGTAACATTGTCAGCGTTCCATTCTGTATTCAGAGGTTCGTCAAACTGATCTGCCAAAGCCAGAATAAAACTTGCACCGTCTGATTGCACAAACATCGATGTTTTGGGGTCTTCTGCACCCACACTCTCGTCCATGTCCACACGGATCAAAGGTGCTGCGTGTCCAAGTTTGCTGCGCCAAAGATCAACCTCCGCAAGTTCGCAACCGACCACGACAACCAAATCAGCCTTCGCTGCGACCTCGGCACTGCTAGGGCGCGCTAAACAAGCACCAAATGTGAATGGGTCAACAGGATCGACCAATCCACGACCTGCAGTGCTAACCATACTGGCGGCACCGATGGTTCGCATCGCTTTTGCAACACCATCGCATTCACCCTTTGCAACGCCACCGCCTAGAATAATCAGTGGGTACTGTGCGTAGAGCAACCGAGTGAAGACGTCTTGAATAACGTCTCCATCGGCGTTTTTATTGCTTGGCAAACTCAAATTGCGAGCGACAGGAGCAGCCTGCCCTTCTAGTAGGGCAATGGGTACCTGAATGTGTTTAGGGCGTGGACGCGCATTTTGGAATTCTGCAAAGGCGCGATCGATTAAGGTATACGCAGCATCGGCCGATCCAGCTTCATTAGACCAATCACAAACGGTCTCAGCCGCAGCCCGTTGATCTTTCATTTGGTGAAGTTGGCCCTTCCTCGCAGAAACTTCATCCAAACACGATGAAATTACCAGCATTGAAACAGAGTCTGAATAGGCCTGCCCCATTGGCGTCATGATATTGCACAGACCCGGGCCAGTAATCACATAGGCCACGCCTGGTTTGCCCGAAGCACGGGCATAGCCGTCGGCCATAAAACCAGCGCCCTGTTCATGACGTGCTAAAACATGGGTGATCCCAGCCTCTTCAATGCCACGATACATTTCTTGATTGTGCACGCCGGGTATCCCAAAGATTACATCAACTCCGCGATCCTTCAACATGTGAGAAATTTGCGCCCCAAGAGGACGGGACAGCGTGTTTGATAGCTTGGACATCTAGGCCCTCCAAAAATGAACGGTAAGCAGAGCGTAAACGACCATCAACTCTAGCCGACCAATCAGCATTCCGGCTGCAAGCAACCATTTGGCGGTGTCATTCAAGCTCGAGAAATTACCCGCGGGTCCGATTTGATCACCAAGGCCTGGGCCGATGTTTGCAAGTGCGGACGCGGCCCCAGAGACCGAAGTGACAAAATCCAAACCAGTCATGCCCAATGCGACCGCTAAAACACCCAGCGTCACCACAAAAAATGTAAAGAAGGAGATAACCGAACTTAATACATCATCGCCAACAGGTCGCCCTGCATAGCGAGGCGTGAAGATACCATGCGGGCTACGTGTTTTACGCAATTGTGCGCGGATCGATGCGAATAGCAATTGATAGCGGAATATCTTGACCGAACAGGCAGTCGATCCCGCGCAGCCACCAATCAATCCCACAAAAAAGAAGATCGAGATAACGAAAGATCCCCAACCCATGTAATCCACACTGGCGTAGCCCGTACCCGAGATGATTGAGGTGATATTAAACAATGCTTCGCGAACAGCTTGTTCTGGGTTGTGCGGAAAAATTGTCATAAGTGTTATCGCGACAACCCCAGCTGCAAACGCAATAACCACGAGGAACGCGCGGATCTGTGGGTCACGCCACAAGGGCAACGCGCTGCCATTCAGCAATTGTACGTAGCGTACAAAAGGAAGTGCGGCGAGGATCATAAAGACCGTTGCAACATACTCCATCGGACCAGAGAATGCCCCAAATGAAGCGTCGTAAGTCGAAAATCCACCCGTAGAAACAGTGGTCAGCGCGTGAACAGTTCCGTCAAAGGGGTCCATACCGAACCCCATGTAAAAGATTGCACAGACTGCTGTTAGGCCAACATAGATAACGGAAATTCGGCTTGCAATTTCAGTGGCACGCGGAAGGATTTTCCCCAAGGTATCAAAACCTTCGGATCGGAAGATTTGCATCCCACCAACGCGCAACTCTGGCAAGAATACCATGGCCACAACAATGATACCAATGCCGCCTAACCATTGGAGGATACCCCGCCACAACAACAAGCCCTTAGGCAGCGTTTCCAAACCATAGAACACGGTTGAACCTGTGGTCGTAAGCCCTGACATTGCCTCGAAAAATGCGTCTACATAGCGTGCTTCGGTGGCACCAAATACGAATGGGAGCGCCCCAAAAATAGGCAGCATCAACCAAACGCCAGTTGTCAGAATAAAGGTTTGCTGAATTGTCAGCCCTTGACGCACCGCATTCGCGCAGCTGAGCGACAAGATACCACCAACTAAAATGGTAATCATCGCGCTTTTGGCAAAGGCGGGCCAGTGGCCTAGTCCTTCGCCCAAATCCACAACCAAAGGAAGCAGCATGGCAAAGCCAAGCATAGTGACCAAAAGGCCTATCACGTATCCAACTGGTCGTAGGTCAAACATAGCCGCAGCGTTGGCCCGACCCGCGTCCACTGTCAATACCGCGAGTGGTAGATTTGCACTGTCTTAGATGTACAAACGATCGCGGAACACATGCAGAGCGATGTCGCTTCGGTTAAGACGCATAGCTGCGAGTTCAGCATCTGATTTTGCGTTCAAAGCTGCAATTTGTTCGCTACGCACTTCAGCAGAACGTGCCATCGCGCTATTTTCGATCATCTTTACAAAAAAAGACGAAATTGCTGCTGTAAAGCCACCAAAATAGATTGGCGCGTTTGTAGATTGTACTGACATTTTGTAACCTTTTCGAAATCTTCGAATGACGGGCCCGTCCCGTGTGGTCCAACTAAAATGTACCGCTCTGAGTTACCAATGCTGAATGCGCATAGCCGCTGCTCACTTAGTGAGGGGCTGCGTGGGGGGCAAAAAACGTGCGCTACTTAAACCCCTACTTGAGGCCCTAAACAGATCATTTCCTGATCCGAATTTTGCGCTTCATACAGGTCAACTTTCTGAGGATCACTGCTAAAACGCGCAATCAAACCACTGGGGCCTTCTTCAAATGTCCAACATTGAGGCGTGTTTTTATCTTCATAAATAAAGCAAATCTCGCCTGCCTCTTCATACCAATAACCATCCTTGCAGATGCCATCCAAAAATGACCACTGAACCCGACGATTTTTCAGATATCGTTCTGCCCCATATGGTTTTCCTGTTTGACCAAAGAAAAGCGTTTTACCTTTGGTATAAGCGTCAAACTCCGATGCGGTCATAGTGTCAGCATTTGCGCCACCGCCACTCAAAACAAAAAACGATAGTGAAATCCGTAATATCAGCCTGTAAAAACGCATCATCTACAGGGCCATCCACTTTGCCACACGGCGGTCCATAACCCTGCGCCAGATATTTGGCACCAAGGCCAAACAAGCCATCACAGGCAACGGTTGGGGCAGTATTGGCATTGTGCTTTCATCCAACTCCAAGGATGGAAAGCTGCGGCTTGGCCGTGTGTGGTGATCAGAATGGCGCGGCGCATTCAACATCATCGCGCTGGAATACCAATGTGGCGCATTCCATGAATGGTTTGGGCCGATAGGTTCAAAACGGCCGCTTTCCAGCATCTTACGACGAAGGCCATAGTGCTGGACGTAATCGGACAGAAACAACTGGATCTGCGCATAGGCTGCAATGGCCAGCAGCGCACCTAGCCCTGTAAACCCGCCGATGACCAAAGAGGCCGAAACGGTCAAAATCCCGCCTGCTGTGTATCCAACATAGGGATGAGACCAACGTAACAGTACTTGCTTTGCACCCGCACGTGCAGTGTTTTCGGCCACCAGCCCCTCATGAAAACCACCCAACCATGCCCGTATTAAAAAGCGATAGAAACCTTCGCCAGATCGCGCAGAATTTGGATCACGATCCGTCGCAGCGTGAACATGATGCACTTTGGGATGGGCGCTTGCATGGTGTCCAAACAAGAGCGAGCAATAAATCGCGACTCCCAACGTGCGTGGCCCGCGTGAAGATCTATGGATCAACTCATGTGCGTTCGAGTTTGAGACTTGGCCAAACCAAAGCCCGGCACTGATAAAAATAAGAAGCCGGTCCAACGTCGACAAGTGGCCTGCTTGTGCGATGCCCCAAACACACGTCGCCAAAACGACGAAATGAGCAACACCAATCAACAGCGACAAACTATGTCCGTTCTCGTTAGAAATCTCGCTGGGTTCGGCGTTTGTAATTCGATCCAAAATGAAAACCAAAACCGTAATGCTAAAGGCACTGGCCAATGGCAATACGCCACCAAATACACAGGCTAGAACCAGCAGTAGCGCTGGAAAAAGGCTTGCAAATGCAAAGATTATCATCGGGCGCATATTCTAATAGCTCTCAATTATTTGTACGCCTTTTAGACCTCGGTTCTTGACATTAAGCAATGAAAACACCCCGGCCTGCCGTTCACTTTAGGAAACCTTGCAGCCCATTCACGACAAAGCCACCGCCAAGTGATCTGAAACCCACCCTGAACTGTCGTTTTTGAGGGTAATCATCAGAACAAATCCTGCTACCAAACCATCAATTCTTGATCGACTTTGCATGCGGAGACAGCACATGGCCACTGATACATCGAAAAAACACGGCGATGGCGTTTGGAAATCTGGCAAAGGCAAAGGGCGTCACCACACCAAAGGCCGTCAATTGACTGATCAGGCATGGGACGAAGTCAAAGTATTGCTTGGCACAGAACCACGCCGTGCGGATTTGTTAATCGAACACCTGCACAAGATCCAAGATACCTATGGCCACCTCAGCGCGGCGCACCTTCGAGCGTTGGCCGAAGAAATGCGCATGTCCATGGCCGAAGTCTACGAAGTCGCCACCTTTTACGCTCACTTTGATGTGGTCAAAGAAGCCGACACTCCTCCGCCTGCCCTGACAATCCGTGTCTGTGATTCACTGTCATGCGAACTTGCTGGTGCACAGGCACTGAAATCTGCCCTTGAGGACGGTCTGAACCCAGAAGAGGTCCGCGTCCTGCGCGCCCCTTGCATGGGCCGTTGTGACACCGCGCCTGTTTTGGAAATCGGCCACAACCACATCGACAACGCGACGTTCGAAAAAGTCGAGGCGGCCATCGCAGCTGATGACACCCACGCCCATATCCCAACATACGAAACCCATGCCGACTACGCGGCTGAAGGGGGTTATGCAGCCCTCAAAGACCTGCGTGCAAACGGCAATTGGGAAGACGTTCAGGCCAAGATCAAGGAAAGCGGTTTGCGCGGCCTTGGTGGTGCGGGTTTCCCGTCAGGCACCAAATGGGGCTTTGTACGTGGCAACGCAGGACCGCGCTATATCGCCGTGAACGGCGATGAAGGCGAACCAGGCACGTTTAAAGATCGCTACTACCTAGAACGCACACCGCATCTGTTCTTAGAGGGCATGCTGATCGCAGCGTGGGCCGTTGAGGCAGATCGCGCCTATATCTACATGCGTGATGAATACCCCGCTGTCTTGGAAATCTTGGCGCGCGAAATCAAAGCACTCGAAGACTCCGGCATAGTTGACGCGGGTTATATCGAACTGCGCCGCGGTGCTGGTGCCTATATCTGCGGTGAAGAATCCGCGATGATCGAAAGCATTGAAGGCAAACGTGGTATGCCACGTCACCGCCCACCGTTCGTGGCGCAAGTTGGTATTTTCGGCCAACCCACCTTGGTACACAACGTCGAAACACTGTACTGGATCGCGAAAATTTGCCGCGAAGGTCCAGAATGCCTGAACACAACCGAATTGAATGGCCGCAAAGGTTTGCGCAGCTACTCCGTTTCTGGTCGCGTGGCAAAGGGCGGCGTTTACTTGTTGCCCGCAGGTTCAACCATCACTGACATCATTGCCGCCGCTGGTGGCATGGCGGATGGGCATGAATTCAAAGCCTATCAACCGGGTGGCCCGTCATCCGGTCTGTTGCCTGCGTCGATGAACGACATCCCGCTTGATTTCGACACACTACAACCACACGGCACCTTCATTGGTTCTGCTGCCGTTGTTGTCTTGTCCCAAAAGGATCGCGCCCGTGATGCGGCCCTGAATATGCTGCGTTTCTTTGAAGACGAAAGCTGTGGGCAATGCACACCCTGCCGCGTTGGGTGTGGAAAAGCGGTGCAGCTGATGCAATCCGAAACATGGGATCAGCCGCTGTTGACCGAACTGTGCACGGCAATGACAGATGCCTCTATCTGCGGTCTAGGACAGGCAGCACCAAACCCGATCAAGCTGACAATGCAGCACTTTGCAGACGAGATCTAATCGACCTTGTTCTTATAAACCTTGCACGAACACCCTCTGCTGCTGATTTTGCGGCATAGGGTGGTTGCAGCATCTTTTGTGTTTCGCCCAATGCGCGCCATAACGTAGGCCGGTTTGCCCTGCACCCGCGATTTGATCGACAAATAGTGCGTCTTTTCTGACTTCACCAACGCACGGCAACTGCTGCGCAATCGCGCAACCTTCGCCTTTGCCTCGGATTTTGTGCGCCCAAATGCCAGCTGCACGCCCCACGCTTTGTGCTTGGGGCCCGGTGGCGACAATTTGGTTAATCTGCGATCTTTGGCAAGGTTCAAACAGCTTTGCAAAAATGGCCTGTCCCCATCTAGGCGAAAATCATGCACCCTTGGTGGATCATCACGCCAACGTTCAGCACTTAACCCCGTGATGATCGGCACATAGTTCACTGTCTCACTGGCCAGCCCTTTTCCCTCTTTCGTGAACCCGTTCGCGCGCCCTTCGCCCCCATTATAGGCAACAGCCGCTAGACCAGCATTGCCATAGGTACGCTGCAGCTCGCCCAAATAGTTGGCGGATCGCTCAATCGCTTGGGCTGGATTATAGCTGTCAGGGAGGCCACGTAATTTGGCCGTTTGAGGCATGAATTGCGCAATCCCTTGTGCCCCTGCGTGGCTCAGTGCGTTTGGATCAAATCGGCTTTCTTGCCACAGCAAACGCGCGAAAAACCCGGATCAATGCCGTTATTGCGGCTGACATTCTCGATTTGCTGGCACAAATCATAGGTGAAATGATCGGGGCGAATACAATCAACTTGCCCTGATTGGGCCAAACTGCACATGGTTCCCGGGGCATTGGCCAGCAAAACACCAGGGATCATCGCACAAAACCCTGCAATAACGCTTGCATACAGAGTTCGTTTCATCTGATCTCTTTTCATAGCGCTCTCGCCGTATTAGGTGATGTGAAACAAGTATCGGAAGTAAAATGGCGTTTTTCAGTAAACTCAAAGACCGTTTATTTAAATCATCTGCAAAGATAGATGAAGGGCTAGAGGCGATCGTTCAAGATAACAGCGCTGAAGAAGCTGTTGTTGTCGAAACGCCTGCACCTCCTCAAGACGTGGTTGAGCCTGAAATTGAAGTCGTAGTTGCGCCCACTGTCGAAGTTGTTCCAGAACCTGAGATCGAAGAGCCCGCACCGGAACCCGTTGTTGAAACGCCACCAGTTGCGCCAGTAGAAGCGGCACCTGCCCCTGCACTATCACCTGCCCCCGAACCTGCACCCACAGCTAAAAAATCAGGCATATTGGGTCGCATATTTGGCCAAGGCGAATCCAAAGAGGTTGTCCGCCGTGTTCTCGACGACGAGATGCTCGAACAACTCGAAGAATTGCTGATTTCTACAGATATGGGCGTTGATACGGCCCTGCGTGTCACAGCCAACATGGCCGAAGACCGCATGGGAAAAAAGCTGTCAGTGGACGAGATCAAATCGCTTCTTGCCGCTGAAATCGCCCGCATTATGGAACCCGTCGCCCGTCCATTGCCGATCTACCCAAAGACGCCACAGGTGGTTTTGGTTGTTGGTGTGAATGGATCAGGCAAAACCACAACAATCGGCAAGCTGGCCAGCCAATTCCGCGCCGCCGGTAAGAACGTTGTTATCGCTGCGGGTGATACATTTCGCGCGGCCGCAGTCGAACAATTACAGGTGTGGGGCGAACGCGCAGGTGTTCCTGTTTTAACCGCGCCCGAAGGCTCAGATCCTGCCAGCCTTGCGTTTGATGCGATGACCAAAGCGCATGAAGACGGCGCAGACCTACTGTTGATCGATACCGCAGGACGCCTTCAAAACCGCGGCGACCTCATGGAAGAGCTGGAAAAAATCGTACGCGTCATTCGCAAAAAAGACGAAACAGCACCGCACAACACCTTGTTGGTTCTGGATGCCACCACAGGGCAAAATGCCGTGAACCAAGTTAAGGTATTCCAAGAAGTGTCTGATGTTTCTGGCCTAGTCATGACCAAACTGGATGGCACAGCCAAAGGCGGTGTGCTTGTTTCACTCGCTGATAAGTTCGGCCTGCCCATCCACGCAATTGGCGTGGGCGAACAAATCGATGACCTTTCCCCATTCGATCCCGAAGAATTCGCCGCTGCCCTCACAGGTGCGCACATCGAATGACCGAATGGTTGATCAGCATTGAGGGCACGCAAACGGGCCATCAAGTTGCTCTTTACCTCGCGATACTTGCTGCATTTCTGCACGCCGTTTTTGGCGCACTGCAAAAAGGACGGCACGACCCGTGGCTCACACGCGGCGCTATCGATTTCAGCTATGGCATCATGGCTGCGCCCTTTGCATTGTTTGTGGTGCCTTGGCCCGAACCCCACATGTGGCCGATCTTTGCTATCGTTTGGGTCATCCATGTCATCTACAAACTGTTGCAGGCTTGGGCCTACACCAAAGGGGCTTACACAGTGGTTTACCCCGTTGTGCGTGGCACAGGCCCATTGTTCGCAGTCATCGGCGCATATTTTGTCTTTTCCGAAAGCTTCACACTTATACAATGGTTGGGTGTTGCCACATTGATGGCGGGTATTTTCGGGCTCGCCATCTACAACCTGAAATACCTTAGTGCAGAGCGTGACACCCTGCACGCAGCACTTGGGCTTGCGGTACTGACAGGGTTGTTCGTGGCACTTTACACCACCTATGACGCCTACGGCATTCGCGCGACGGCCAATCCCTTCACATTTTTGGCATGGTTCTTCATGATTGATGGGATCACAATGCCGCCAATCGCCATCCGCCGCTGGCTCAAAATGGAAAACCCTCCTGCCCTTCCACCGCTGATGTTGCGTGGATTTGCGGGCGGACTCATCGCATTCCTTAGCTTTGGGTCAATCATGATGGCCACACGCTTGGACAAAGTTGGCGAGGCGGCCGTCCTTCGCGAGACATCCACCGTCTTTGCCGCATTGATCGGCTGGCTGGTGCTAAAAGAAACAGTTGGCCCACGCCGCATTGCACTGATGGCGCTGATCGCGTTAGGTGCCGTTATAGTTGAAATGGGCGGTTAATGCCGCAACGGGAGCAGACATGAGCACAGAACCATCTGGAAAAGAAATCAATCCGTTCGTTAAGCTATTGCTTGAAATGGGCCCAATTGTTCTGTTTTTCGTCGCCTACATGCGCATGAAGGACAACGTCTACACAATCTCAGGCACCGAATACGACGGTTTCATCCTTGTGACAGCTGGTTTTGTTCTCTTGCTGATTGCGACAACTGGCCTGCTTTGGTTCCTGACAGGGAAACTATCCAGAATGCAAATCGCCACGCTGGTGATGGTTGTACTCTTTGGTGGTATGACTGTTTGGCTGAATGATGATCGTTTCATCAAGATGAAGCCAACGATGATCTATCTCCTCTTTGGCGCGACATTGGGGTTTGGATTGCTGCGCGGCAGCTCATACCTGCAATACGTCATGGAAGGTATGATGCCATTGCAAGACGCAGGTTGGATGATCCTGACCAAACGCTTGATGATCTTCTTCTTTGGCCTCGCCATTTTGAACGAATTGATCTGGCGTACATCCAGCACAGAAACGTGGGTCTACTTCAAAACCTTCGGCCTAACGCTGGCAATGTTCGGGTTCTTCATGACCCAAAGCAAGTTGCTCCAGACCTACAGCACCGATGAAGAAAGCAGCGACAAAAGCTAACATTGCTGTGATTGTCCCCTGCTAAACTTGACCTTCGCCCCACTGGGGCGTAGATCAACACCGTGGCGATTTGTTACCGGATTGCGGGCCACGTTAAACAAGTACCGCTAAAAGGTCAGGATGAAGCCTCCCTTCGCTTGACCATGCGTTCGGGGGTTTTTTGTGGCCAACCCATTTTCAGGCCCATGGAGAAGACTATGACTGATGAATGGAACCCACGGACCAAAGCCGTACATGCCGGCACCCGCCGCAGCCAATACGGCGAAGTGTCAGAGGCAATCTTTTTAACCCAAGGGTTCGTGTACGACACCGCCGAAGACGCCGCCGCACGCTTTGAAGAAGCCGGTCCAGACGAATTTATCTACGCACGTTACGGCAACCCGACAGTTAAAATGTTCGAAGACCGCGTTGCCGCCCTTGAAGGTGCCGAAGACAGCTTTGCCACAGCGTCTGGAATGGCTGCGGTTTCTGGTGCCCTGATGTCTATGCTCAAGGCGGGCGACAAAGTTGTGTCCTCACGCGCCCTATTTGGGTCATGTCTTTATGTGCTCGAAAACATCCTAACACGCTATGGCGTTGACATAACCTTTGTTGACGGCACCAATCTGGATGAATGGAAACAGGCGATCACATCTGAAACGGATGTCGTGTTCTTTGAATCCATGTCCAACCCAACACTCGAAGTGATCGACATTAAATCTGTATCTGAGATTGCCCACGCAAATGGCGCGTTGGTTGTTGTCGATAATGTATTCGCAACCCCAGTTTATTCAAACGCCTTTGCCCAAGGTGCCGATGTTGTTGTGTATTCCACAACAAAACACATCGACGGCCAAGGCCGCGCATTGGGCGGCATCGTCTTGGGCAGCCGCGACTACATCCGCGGTACGCTTGAACCTTACATGAAACACACAGGCGGCTCTATGTCGCCGTTCACCGCCTGGCTGCACCTCAAAGGCTTAGAGACAATGGACCTACGCGTTCGTGCACAAACGACAACCGCACACGCATTGGCAACACGTCTTCAAGGACATGTCGCGTTGGAGCGCGTTATTTATCCGGGCCTAACTGATCACCCACAATCTGCATTGGTTGCAGAACAGATGGGCAAAGGCGGCACTATGCTCGCCATTGAACTCAAAGGTGGGCGCGAAGCTTCATTCAAGTTCCTGAACGCGGCCAAGATTGCGATCATCTCCAACAACCTAGGTGATGCAAAAACTATCCTGACGCACCCAGCCACGACTACACACCAACGCTTGCCACAGGATCAAAAGGTCCTGTTGGGAATCACCGATGGCCTTGTCCGAATCTCAATCGGGATTGAGGATACTGACGATCTGATTGCTGACATCTTGCAGGCTATTGAGGCTGCGCAGTAAGCACGACAGTCCAAGTCGCAAAACCGACGCGGGAGGGTCCAAAAACCCTCCTGCACAGGCTCAAATAGGCAATTTTGCGTTTGTCGATTGGCAAACAGACCCACAGCACCCTATGTATTCAGTACAGACGCAAAAAAGGGGGGCTACTCAATGAACATTCATTCGCCCAAGTCACAATCAATACCCGAACACGACGATGCCAAAGCAGCCCTTGATGTGCTGCGCCAATGGGCATCCGCGGCGACCCAATCCGAGATTGACGCCCTTGATCCGTCTGTCGCTGGCCTGATCGATCTGCCAAACCGCAGCGCCCCCCCCGAACTATGCCGCGAATACCCCGCCGATTTCAAAGTTGATGCGGCCTATAAGGCGACGCTTCCTGATCTGCAGAATGGACCATCCAGCCTGATCAAAGGCGCAAAACAACAAATCCAGCACGTTGGCATCTCAAACTTTCGCCTACCGATCCATTATCAAACACGCAATGGCGACCCGATTATCTTGCAGACCTCTGTTACGGGGTCTGTCAGCCTTGAGGCGGATAAAAAGGGCATCAACATGTCCCGCATCATGCGCTCGTTTTACAAACACTCCGAAGAGGCGTTCAGCTTCAAAGTGATCGAAGCGGCCCTTGAGGATTACAAAACCGATCTAGAAAGCTTTGATGCGCGTATCCAAATGCGCTTTAGCTATCCGATGAAAATTCAAAGCCTGCGCTCTGGTTTGTCTGGCTACCAATACTATGACATCGCGCTTGAGCTGGTGGAAAAAGACGGCGTGCGCCAAAAGATCATGCATCTGGATTATGTTTATTCCTCCACCTGCCCTTGTTCACTTGAGCTGGCCGAACACGCCCGTGAGACACGCGGACAATTGGCGACACCACATTCCCAACGTTCAGTTGCACGCATTTCAGCGGTTATGACACCCGGCACAAAAACAATGTGGTTCGAGGACCTGATAGAGGCGTGTCGCCGTGCAGTTCCAACCGAAACGCAAGTGATGGTGAAACGCGAAGATGAACAAGCCTTTGCAGAATTGAACGCCGCCAACCCAATCTTTGTTGAAGACGCTGCAAGGCTTTTTTGTGAGCAACTGCTTGCCGACAAACGTATCAGCGATTTCCGCGTTGTTGCCAGCCATCAAGAAAGCTTGCACAGCCATGACGCGGTATCAATCCTGACCCAAGGGGATACATTCGCAAACGCCAGCGTTGACCCACGCTTGTTCGATACATTGTTCCACGTTGGCTAAGACCTCTGATTAAAACAGTGATCCTTGATCTGTTGGTTTTGACGCAGCCTTGCGGGTCGGTGCCGCCTTGCCCCCCACAACGATACGGCCATCCGCGAATTGGATTTCCAACTCCTGCGCTTTGCCCGCTGCCTTCTTCGTTGTAACAACATCGCCATCACCGCGCACCACAGCGTAACCACGCGACAATGTCGCCTCATACCCCAGTGTCAGGCGCAAGCGATCCATCGCCTCGATCTTGTTGCGGGCCGCGTTCACGCGTTGCTGCCCTGCATCCGCCACCCGTTGGGCCATTGCAGCCACGGCTTGGCGGCGCTGATCGATTGACGCGCAGCGCTCCAATGCGGGCCCCATGCGCGCTGACAACGCATCCAGACGCCGGCGTTCATTCCCAATCATCCGCTGCATTGCAGCCGGACGCAGTCCGCCTGCCGCCTCAGACAGCCGCACTTTGCGCCGCTGCACACCGCTCATCAAAGCAGGGCCAAGACGGGCTCCGGTCGTGTCCAAACGCTGGCGCGGACCATCTAGCAGCGTTTCCAATCGCGGCAGTGCCCGTGACAGGTCACGCAACCTTTGGGAACGACGCTGCAATCCACCGCTAAGCGAGGTGGTCATACGCGCGCTTTGCTGATCCAACCACGCCATCAACTCAATCCGCACAGGTACAGCCAGTTCAGCAGCCGCTGTCGGGGTTGGCGCACGCTTGTCCGATACGAAATCGATCAACGTTGTATCGGTTTCATGCCCCACCGCAGAAATCAGCGGGATGTTTGAGGCCGCAGCAGCGCGGGCCACACTTTCCTCGTTGAACCCCCACAGGTCTTCAACAGATCCACCACCACGCGCCACGATCAACAAATCAGGTCGCGGCATTGCGCCGCCAACCTGCAAGGCATTGAACCCCTCAATCGCGCGCACCACTTCGGGCGCACATTTGGCACCCTGCACAGCAACAGGCCAAATCAGTACCTTGCGCGGGAAGCGATCGCGCAGACGGTGTAAAATATCGCGGATAACCGCACCTGACGGCGACGTCACAACACCAATCACTTCGGGCAGATAGGGCAAGGCGCGTTTGCGCGATTCCTCAAACAGGCCTTCCGCGCTTAACATTGTTTTGCGCTTTTCCAGCAGCGCCATCAACGCGCCCATACCCGCTGGTTTAATGTCCTCAATCACAATCTGGTATTTGGATTGCCCGCCAAAGGTGGTCACACGACCCGTTGCAACAACTTCCATTCCCTCTTCGGGTTGGGTTTGCAATCGCCCAGCAACGCCTTTCCAGATCACACCATTGATGACGGATTTGTCGTCTTTCAGGTCCAGATAGATGTGCCCGGAGCGCGGACGCGACACGCGCCCCACCTCGCCTTTGATCCGTACATGGCTGAATTCACCCTCGATCACGCGTTTGATCGCACCCGAAAGTTCGGTCACGCTGAATTCAGGAGAATTCACACCTTCAACAGGGTCATCCAATAAGTCCATCATAGTCTTCTTTACCTCTAGTCCCGCACAGCTTAGAACGCCCCAACTCTAAGGCCAAGCACATCAGGAGCATCATCATGAATATTCTTATCCTCGGCGGCGGTGGACGCGAACATTCCCTAGCATGGGCTATCAAACAAAACCCTAAATGTGACCGTCTGATCGTGGCACCTGGCAACGCAGGAATCGCTCAATTGGCTGAATGTGCCGATTTTGACGTAATGAGCGGCACCGCTGTTCTTGAGTTCGTTCAAGAACAAGCCATCGATTTCGTGGTCATCGGACCAGAAGCCCCATTAGCCGCAGGCGTTGCCGATCAATTGCGCGACGCTGGCATCTTGGTCTTTGGACCCTCCAAAGCAGCCGCAGAACTTGAAGCATCCAAGGCCTTCACCAAAGCCATCTGTGACGCTGCATCCGCACCAACAGCTGCCTACGGTCACTTTACTGATGCTGAGGCCGCAAAGGCCTACGTTCAAACCCAAGGCGCACCAATCGTGGTCAAAGCTGACGGTTTGGCTGCAGGCAAAGGCGTGATTATCGCTGAAACTGTGGATCAGGCCGTAGCTGCAATTGATGACATGTTTGATGGCTCATTCGGCGAAGCCGGCGCTGAAGTGGTGATTGAGGAATTCATGACGGGCGAAGAAGCCTCCTACTTTATCCTTTGTGACGGCGAAAACGTGCTGCCGATTGGCACCGCCCAAGACCACAAACGGGTTGGCGACGGCGACACCGGGCCAAACACAGGCGGCATGGGTGCCTATTCCCCTGCCCCAGTGCTTACAGATGCGATTGCACAAAAAGCCATTGATGAAATCATCCGCCCCACAATGGCAGAGATGGTGCGTCGCGGCACGCCTTATCAAGGGATCCTTTATGCTGGCCTGATGATCGAAAACGGCCAACCGCGTTTGGTGGAATACAACGTGCGCTTTGGTGACCCTGAATGTCAGGTGCTCATGATGCGCTTGGGCGCGCAGGTTCTGGACCTCTTGATCGCAGCCTCAGAGGGCCGCTTGGATGAAGTCAAACCAAACTGGGCAGATGATCACGCGGTTACGGTCGTGCTGGCTGCCAAAGGCTATCCAGATACTTATGAAAAAGGCACCGTTATCGGTGGCTTGGACGCATTGCAAAGCGACAGCATGAATATGGTGTTCCACGCAGGCACCGCTGAACGTGACGGTATGATCGTTGCAAACGGCGGGCGCGTTTTGAACGTGACGGCACGTGGTGACAGCTTGGTCGAAGCACAACAACGCGCCTATGCAATGGTTGATAAGATCGATTGGGCCGATGGTTTTTGTCGCCGTGACATCGGGTGGCGTGCGCTAGGTTAAGGCCGACGCCTCAATCGTCACAGGGCATCGCAGTGGCAAAGACAGGTCGGGATGTATCTTGACCAATCGTCTTTGCCACGAAACCTTTGCCGTCAAAGGTGATCGCAGCCATCTCAGACCAATCAGCCCGCGCAACGATCATTTCAGGCACACCGTTACAGGCGCGAATACCGCCCGCGATGTCGCGTTCACCAATGCGGTGGTTCGTGTAGCCCGCCAACTCACTAACAAAGCGTAATTCGCCACCTTCAAACCGCCAAATCATCAAAGTCTTGGCAAGATGTGGGCGGTCAATATAGGCCAGTTCAATCAACCCATCACCGTCTAAATCCGCGGCCCCAAGAGGGGCAAGCCAACGGTTTGAACGCCCGATATTTGGCGTGGCAGCAACCAATCCAGTTTCGTCGTAGATGGCCAGCTTTGCACCAAGTCGCGCATTGCTTTGCACCACAACAACTTCAGGTGATCCATCCCCGTCCACATCCAATAGGCGCGGCGCGGTGTCTTCAAAAACATCTGACTGGGGTAGCGTGATTGTAACTGTCTTGGCGTTACTAAGCGTGATCACAAGTGACCCATGCTCAATCGCATCGCCAAGGATGCCATGCGCATAACGCGTTGTTGGATCAGTATAGGCTGCACTGGTGATCGTTTGCGCAGCAGCCACATGGGCCAATGGCAACAAACACGCGACCAGCAGCGCGCGGCGAATGGGGCGCAGCAACGCGCAGAACGACAGACGCCGCGCCCCGTTCAACATTAGATTTGCTTTTCTGGCATCTTGACGATCAAGCCATCAAGGTCAGCTGTGACCTTCAGTTGGCAGGTCAGGCGTGACAGTTTCTCGTCAGGCTCATATGCGAAATCCAACATGTCGGTTTCCATGTCGTCCTTGGCTGGAACCTTCTCAACCCATGATGCATCCACATAAACGTGGCAGGTGGAGCAGGCACATGCGCCGCCGCAATCGGCTTCGATACCTGGAATATTGTTGTCGCGTGCGCCTTCCATGACGGTCATGCCGTTGGCAACTTCAACAACGTGCTCTTTGCCACTGTGTTCGATGTAAGTGATTTTGGCCATTTCGGTCCCCTTCAAAAACGTTTGAAACTGTCTACCCAGCGCCTATGCTCAAGACCAGCCCCTTTTTCGTGGATCGCTTGATGAGCGCGTTTTAGACACCAATCAGGGCCAAAAGTTTCAAGCGCTAGGCAGCATCACAAAAACCCATTATCAGGGTAAAAAAGAACGCACAGGCAGAAACTATGACCAAACGAAACTTACCGCTAATGGCCGTGGCACTTTGTGCTTTGGTCGGTTGTGACATGCCAAACATTGGCACGCCCTCCCCGCGTTCGCTTCAAATCATTGGGTTCGCTCCAGACGCGCCAGATGGTGCGGCAGCCGGCACCTGCTGGGGTAAAACGATTTCACCTGCGATCATCGAAACCGTGCGCCGCGAAGTGCTTTTGCAACCCGCACAGGTCAGCACAGATGGACGCATTCAGCAGCCCGCCGTCTACAAAAAAGAGGACGTCCAAGAGATCGTCCAGCAACGCGCAGAAACGTGGTATGAAACCGTTTGTCCAAATTTGATGACAGATGATTTTGTCGCAAGCCTGCAACGCGCACTCAGCCTGCGTGGGGCATATCGTGGTAAAGTGACTGGTTTGATGGACGACAAGACCCGCCGCGCCATTCGCAAGTTCCAGCAAGGCGGCTTTGAAAGCGGGAATCTAACCGTCGCATCAGCGCGGGTATTGGGGTTGGTCGCTGTCCCCCGCACCGTGGATTGACCTAACAAAAAAGGCACCCCGAAGGATGCCTTTTCGCAGTCGTTTGATCCGCTTAATCAGCAAGACTTAGCGCGACAAAACGCGGATCACCTGCACGGCGTACCAGCAACAACAGTGATTTGCGCCCTGCGTCTTTGACCTCTGCCAATCGTGTATCCAGATCCTCGATGCTGGTGATCTTTTCCTGACCCGCTTCGGTGATCACATCACCTGCGCGTAGGCCTTTTTCATAGGCTTCAGCCGTATCATCGACATCCGTGACCACCAAACCCTCTTGGTCTGCATCAAGGCTCAATTGCTCACGCAACTCATCTGTCAGGACGCTAAGCGTCAGACCCAAAACATCTTTAGTCACAGGAGATGGTGCTTCTTCAGGTTCCACAGCAGAGGTTTGAACTGCTTTCTCTGCATCCTCGCGACGACCCAATGTAACATTCAAAGTGATCGATTTACCTTCACGTAAAACAATCACGCGAACAGATTCACCGACCGGGCTGTTGGCAACCGTGCGCACAAGGCCACGTGTGTCAGCGACTGGCTTGCCATCAAAGCTAACAATGATGTCGCCGTCCAGCATGCCGCCTTCTTTGGCAGGACCTTCTTGAACAGAATTCACCAACGCACCTTTTGTGCTGTCCAAACCAAACCCTTCAGCCAAATCGTCTGTCAGGTCTTGAATACGAACACCCAACCAACCGCGACGGGTCTCACCAAACTCGCGCAATTGATCAACAACACGGGTTACGACGTTGGACGCCATAGAAAAACCGATGCCGATGGAACCACCATTAGGTGACAAGATCGCCGTGTTCACGCCAATCACTTCACCGTCCATGTTGAACAATGGACCGCCAGAGTTACCGCGATTTATCGCTGCATCCGTTTGGATGTAGTCGTCATATGTACCACTAAGGGCACGGTTGCGCGCTGAAACGATACCGGCCGAAACCGAAAAGCCTTGGCCCAGCGGATTGCCCATTGCGATTACCCAGTCGCCAACACGCGACTCGTCGCTGTTGCCAAACGGAACAAACGGCAGTGGTTGATCTGTTTCGACTTTGAGCAATGCGATGTCAGTTTTCGGGTCTGTGCCAATAACTTTCGCAGGCAATTCTTCACCAGAAAAGAACTCGATCAGGATTTCATCCGCGCCTTCGATGACGTGATTGTTGGTTACAACATATCCATCTTCAGAGATGACAAAACCTGAACCCAAAGCAGAAGACCGGCGCGAGCGTGGGCTGCCCTCACCTTGGGGGCTGTTGTTAAACAGGTCTTCCAAAGGAGACCCTTCAGGCACGATGCCTTGCGGGCCCGTTGGGCGCTCAACAACAGTTGAGGTTGTAATGTTCACCACGGATGGGCTGATCTGTTCGGCCAATGGGGCCAAGCTTTCGGGACGGGCGTTGGCCATCATGACCTGCGCAAGAACCAGCGCAGTCGTCAACAGGCCCAGCCATAGGCCACGCATTTGAATGAGAGGTTTCATTTCTTTCGACAAGGCTACCGCTTTGGGCTGCATTTATCGTCTCCTGTAAGTACGGGCCACTTCGGGCCATTTTGCGCATCAATACGCGTCACATACAGCCTGCATCTAGGGTATGCAGACTACAACCTAAAACATGGTGCGCGGACGCGGTGCTTTCAAGTAATTCTCAAGAAACAGTGAAGCAAAGGGGGATGCATTGAAACATTTGAACCTGTTTGGCCGTATTTACAGGCTCACGCCCAATTGAAATGCGCCCCACACCAACAGCAAACCAAACACCAAGACCAATCCGCCCATTTGGCGGCGGGAGGCTTCGGGCAAACTGCGCAGGATCTCAAGGACCTGTTCAATGAGAGAAGGGGCCAGCACATATGCCAGCCCCTCTACTATCATGACCAAACCAATGGCCAATAAGATCAACGCAATCACTTTGACGCAGCGCCTTGATCACTCTTGAAATAGTTAAAGAATTCGCTGTCAGGCGACATAACCATCGATGTGTTTTTACCAGTGATTGCAGTCTCATAGGCGGTCAAAGAACGGTAGAATTCAAAGAACTCTTGATCCTGACCATATGCTTCCGCAAATATTTTGTTACGTGCCGCATCAGCTTCACCTTCAGCGATACGTGCGTCACGGCGCGCTTCAGATAAGATTTCCTCATACGTACGATCCGCAAGCGCCGTAACACGTTGTGCAGCCTCACGACCACGCGCACGTTCATCCGTTGCCTCACGCTCACGTTCCGCAATCATCCGCTGCAAAGTCGCGGCAAAGTTTTGCTCTGGCAAGTTGGTTTGACGAAGACGTACATCAACGATGGAAAGACCCAGTGCCTTAGCACGCGAGTCAGATTGATCACGGATCAGGTTCATCAATTCCGCACGCTCTGGGGATAGGATGGTGTTAGACGTCACACCTTCAGAACCCAAAACAGCACGAATTTGCGAGTCTAGAATACCGCGCAACTGCACTTCAGCTTCACGTTCACCACCACCGCCAAGCGCTTGACGGAACTGTTTCACGTTAGTGATACGGTACAAAACAAACGCATCGACTTCTAGACGACGATCATCGGCCGGTGTGACCTCGATCAATTCCGTTTCCATAGTCAGGATACGGTCTTCGTAACGTGCAACTTCGTCCAGCAATGGAATTTTAAAGCCCAGGCCAGGTTCAGTAATCTCTTGTTTGATTTGACCAAAACGCAGAACCAGCACTTTTTCGCGCTCGTCCACAATAAAGATCGATGAAAGGATACCTGCGATTGCGATAACAACGACAGGGATCAAATAGCTAGAGTTACGCATTAGTTTGACCCTCCATTTTTACGCAATTCATTCAGAGGAAGGTAGGGAACAACGCCCTGCCCGCCATCAGCATTATTTTCAAGAATGATCTTGTCCACATTGCCCAAAACCTTTTCCATCGTCTCAAGATAAAGACGTTTGCGGGTCACTTCAGGGGCCGCTTGATATTCGTTCAAAACAGCCAAGAAACGGCTGGCTTCACCAACAGCGTCATTGACCACACGGGCGCGATAGCCTTCGGCAGCTTCAAGCAATTGCGCAGATTCACCACGGGCTTCCGCAGTTTTCTGGTTTGCATATGCATCCGCTTGACGCTCTAAGCGGTCGCGCTCTTGTTCTGCGGCCTGAACATCACGGAACGCATCCACAACAGAAACGGTTGTTACGTTACCGTTTGCATCGACCATACGTACTGTTTGGCTTGGTGGATCGACCTTCTTAACGTTCACACGCAGAATGTTGATACCTGTTTGGCGGTTGTCCAAAGTAAGTTGGATCAATTCGCGCACGTCGACTTCAACGCTGGCACGGTCGCGGTTCAAAATCGGAGCCAATTCGGATTCAGCGATAACTTCACGCATCGCTGCCTCAGAAATCGCAATCACTGAAGATTCAGGAGAGCGTAGCGAGAATTTGAAATCACGTGCATTTTTGACGTTCCAAACAACTTCGAAATCGATGTCTACGATGTTTTCGTCCGTTGTCAGCATCAAGCCGTCATTGCCAGACGTCCGCGCAACACCAATTGTCTCGGTGCGGTTGGTTGTGACATCAAACACTTCGGCCTTGACCAGTGGCCAAGGGGCAAAGTTCAGACCTTCAGTACCGATGTCTGAGAATTCACCAAGGAACAATTCGATAGACTGTTGTTCAGGGCGAACAGTGTAAAAGCTGGTCATTCCCCACAATACTGCAGCTGCCAAAAGACCAAGGCCGACTGTGCCGCGTGTCAGTGCAGGACCGCCACCGCCGCCATTGTCAGCGCCGTTGCCGCCGCCAGTGCCACCACGGCCGCCCATTAGGACGCGCAGTTGCTCTTGGCCTTTTTTGACCAGCTCATCAATCTCTGGGATTTGTGGCCCATCGTTGCCCGGCTTGCGCCCGCCACCGTTATTGCCGTTGTCCCCACGGTTTCCGCCGCCATTGCTGCCGCCGTTGTTACCGCCCGAATTGCCGCCGCCCCCCCAGGGGCCGCCTGTATTGCCAGCCATTTTCGCGTCATTCCTTAAATTTAGAAACTTTAATCTTGATCTATACCTGTGCTTTCAGGTCAAAAAATCAAGCCATGTGTCTCTATGTTTTACGTGTCGGTGTTTTCATTGTTACCATTTCTTCAGACATTGTGGGGTGAACCGCAACCGTCCGGTCGAAATCTTCTTTTGTAGCGCCCATTTTGACCGCAATACCTGCCAATTGGATCATCTCGCCCGCATTCGGTGCAACGATATGGCAGCCCAAGACAACGCGCGTTGCTTGGGACACGATCAGTTTCATCATAACGCGATCAGGTTTGCCTGCGAATGAGGACTGCATTGGTTTGAATGTCGTCGCATAAACTTCAATCGGTTCAATCTCAGCTGCTGCTTCCTCAGACAATCCAACGGTACCCATTTCAGGCTGCGTAAAGATCGCGGATGGGATCACATCGTGATCGACAGGTGTTGGGTTGGCGTTGAACACCGTCTGAACAAAGGCCATGCCTTCGCGGATCGCAACAGGTGTAAGGTTCACACGGTTGGTCACATCGCCAATCGCATAGATCGATGGGACACCGGTTTGGCTATACTCATCCACAACGATTTCACCACCACGGCCCAGCGCGCCGCCAGCTTCTTCAATGCCCAATCCATCCGTGTTTGGTTTGCGGCCCGTTGCGAACAAAACCTGATCGAAAATGGTTTCGACGCCGGTGGTCGACTTAACCCAGACCCCACCGTCACGTTTTTCCATCTCTGCGATGTTCGTGCCCAATTGTAGATCGATGCCTTTTTCGACCATTTGGTCCGCAATCAATGTACGCGCCTCATTGTCAAAGCCACGCAAAATTTGCTCGCCACGGTAATACTGTGTCACCGAAACGCCCAAACCATTCATGACGCCTGCAAATTCAGACGCGATGTAACCGCCACCGATAATCAGCATCTTTTTTGGCAGTTCTGGCAGATCGAACAAATCATCAGACACGATACCCAAATCCGCATTTGGAATGTTGGGACGTGTCGGGCGACCACCCACAGCGACCAAAATATGCCTGGCTGTCTTCTCTTCACCCGTGGACAAGGCGACGGTGTGCGCGTCTTTGACAGTTGCGCGTGCATCGAATGTCTCAACGCCAGAGTTGGCAAGCAAGCGGCGATAGATGGCCTCAAGGCGATCCAATTCAGCGTGCAAAGACCCTTTAAAGCGGTCCCAGTTGAAATCACCCAAAGTGATATCCCAACCATATGCTCCAGCTTCCGCCTCAACACCGCTATAGCCTGATGCAAATACCATCAGCTTTTTGGGAACACAGCCGCGAATAACGCAGGTGCCGCCGTAACGATCCTCTTCTGCCAATGCGACTTTCGCACCATGTTCACCAGCTGCAACACGGGCTGCACGTACGCCGCCAGAGCCGCCACCAATAACAAAAAGATCGTAGTCGAACGCCATGGGCTTAGTCCTTGTTATGAAAGATCGCTAAACAGGTTGTCTGTTTCGACGAAATCAAGACGGTCTGTTTCGACCGTCCCCGCATTAATATCACGTATCTCGACACGGCCATCGCCGAAGCCGATTACGACTGCATCACAGATATCAATAAACAGTCCGTTTTCAACCACACCCGGCATTTGATTTATCACCATCGCCAACTGACGTGGATTCCCAATACGGTTCAAATGAAGGTCCAGAATATGGTTACCCTCATCCGTGATAAACGGGCGATGTCCATTCATGCGCAGCGTCGACTGACGGCCCAAAACATCCATAGAAATAAGGGTTTCTTCGACCAGCGCTTGGGTGGTCTGCCATCCAAAGGGAATGACCTCGATTGGCAATGGAAAATTGCCCAAGGATTCGACCTCTTTGCCGATGTCCGCGATAACAATCATTTGATCAGATGCCGTCGCCACAATCTTCTCTTGTAGCAATGAACCACCACCACCTTTGATCAGATTTAGGTCGCCGTCAAACTCATCTGCACCATCAATCGTGATGTCTAACCATTTGGCTTCATCCAACGAGATAATATCAAGTCCAACTTCGCGCGCCAATTCAGCAATGCGGGTCGATGTGGGAACACCTTTAATCCGCAGGCCATCATTGCGTACGTTTTCACCCAAACAACGCACCAACCACGCAGCGGTTGATCCGGTGCCTAATCCAACGCGCATGCCGTCCTCGACGTATTGCGCAGCCCGTTTGGCAGCAACAAATTTTGCCTTGTCGATTGGTGACAATTCTCCGGCCATAGCTGCGACTCCCCACTTACTGCGCACCTTATACAAAAGTGCAGGCTAAGGTGCGAGAAGAAAGCACCCCCTTAATCCCGCACAAATGCATCGTAAAAATGGGTCACGTCCCCTCTTCACTTTGAAATGTCGTTTTCGGAAAGACCTATAGGACCATCTGCCCTATTCATTAAGGCATGAGCTATGTCCTGCACTACGCCCCTGATAACGCATCCCTTGTGATCCGCCTTGCGCTGGAACACGTTGGCGCGCCCTATCACTGCGCCCTCGTGGACCGTAGCCAAGCGGCGCAACGGTCTGATGCCTACATGGCCCTGAACCCCAATGGCTTGATCCCAACGCTGGAAACGGATCATGGACCCATCTTTGAAACAGGCGCTATTCTGCTTTGGCTGGCCGATCGCCACGGCGGCTTGGGCCCTGCCCCAGACAGTGCTGAGCGTGCGGATTTCCTGAAATGGTTGTTCTTTGTATCCAACACCGTGCACTCTGCCCTGCGTATGTTGTTTTATCCTGATCAATTCATTGGCGCGGACCACATTCACCAAAGTACTTTGCGCGCAAACGCAGCGAACGCTTTGGCTCGATATCACACCCAACTCGATGGCCTTGTGGCCCAAGGGCACGCATGGTGCGGCGGGCAAACGCCCAGCGCTTTGGATTTTTACATCGCGGCCACATTGCGCTGGCCCGCCATTTACCCACAAGATTATGACCGCAGTTGGCACAGCTTAGCCAACTACCCAGCCCTCCACGACATGTGTCAGCGCTTGGAAACACTCGCGCCCGTCCATTCATTGATCCAAGCAGAGGGCATGAACGCAACCCCGTTCACAAACCCTGCAGCACCAAACCCTCCTGAAGGAAGCCCGATCTAATGTTTCTATCCGTTTTCGAGATGTTCAAAGTCGGCATTGGACCGTCCTCTTCCCACACGATGGGACCGATGGTAGCCGCCGCCCGTTTTCTTGACATGATGCGCACCTCACCGTTTGAATTTGCAGGTGTTAAGGCGTCCCTGCACGGATCCTTGGCCTTCACTGGCGTGGGCCACGCAACGGACCGCGCCACGATCCTTGGCCTTGCTGGCTTTCTGCCTGACACCTACGACAATGATAAGGCTGATGCGGTTCTCACGGCCATGCGCGAGACGAACACACTCACCCCCGCAGACCTACCAACGCTGAACTTCAACCCAAAGACCGATCTGATCTTTGATTATGACACACAGCTAGATGGTCACGCCAATGGTATGATCCTGATGGCAACGGACAAACAGGGCGACGTGACCCTTAGCCAAGTGTTCTATTCCATCGGTGGCGGCTTTGTCATGACGGAACAGGAATTGGCCGCAGGCAAAGCCACTGATGAAGGGGCTCCTGTGCCCTTTCCGTTCAAATCCGCCGCCGAAATGCTGAAGATGTCCAACGCCTCTGGCAAAACCATCGCCGCGATGAAGCGCAGCAATGAAGAAGCCCGTGGCGGTGCGGCCAACCTTAAGACAGGTTCCGCGCGTTTGTGGCAAGTGATGAACGACTGCATTAACCGCGGCCTTGAAACCGATGGCATCCTACCTGGTGGCCTGAACGTGAAACGCCGCGCCAAAGGCATTCATGACGCATTGTTGGCTGAACGAGGCATGAACCAACAAGCGCCCCACACCATCAATGACTGGATGAGCGTCTACGCCATGGCCGTAAACGAGGAAAACGCCGCTGGTGGTCAAGTTGTCACCGCCCCAACAAACGGGGCCGCAGGCGTGTTGCCAGCCACTCTGCGCTATTACCTAGACCACGTACCGGGCGCATCGGAATCCCATATCGAAGATTTCCTGCTGACCGCCGCCGCCATTGGGGGTCTTGTGAAATACAACGCCTCAATCTCTGGAGCCGAAGCGGGGTGTCAGGCCGAAGTGGGGTCTGCCGCAGCCATGTCCGCTGCAGCCCTATGTGCTGTAATGGGCGGATCACCCGAACAGGTCGAAAACGCGGCTGAAATCGCGCTTGAACATCACCTTGGTATGACATGCGATCCCGTCAAAGGTTTGGTGCAGGTCCCTTGTATCGAACGCAACGGACTTGGCGCGATCAAAGCGGTCTCTGCCGCCTCCCTCGCGCTGCGGGGTGATGGGACACATCTTGTGCCCCTAGATGCCTGCATCGAAACCATGCGCCAAACGGGCGAGGACATGTCCGCCAAATACAAAGAAACCTCTCTTGGTGGCTTGGCCGTCAACGTCCCCAACTGCTGATGAAACCCGCAAACGCAACCCTCACAGGCGTGTTGCTGATGGCATCCGGTGCAATGATCGCGCCCGGTATCGACGTCTTTGCCAAACTGGTGCCCCATGAAATCCCTGTGGCCCAAGTGACGGCCGCGCGGTTCATCATGCAATCCAGCCTTCTGCTGCCAATCGCCGCCTTCATGGCCGTACTTCACCTCCCCAACAGACAAGAGGTGGTGTTACATCTGCTGCGCGCCACTCTGATTATGGTTGCGACAGGACTGTTTTTTACCGCGTTGCGTTCTATGCCCATCGCAGACGCAATCGCCGTGTTCTTTGTCGAGCCCTTTATCCTAACCCTTCTTGGGGCTGTGATACTGAAAGAAACCGTAGGACCGCGCAGGATCATCGCCTGTCTCATCGGCTTTATCGGCGCACTGTTTGTAATCCGCCCAAGCTTTGCCAACACAGGCGCCGTCGCATTGTTGCCGTTGGGAACAGCCGCGTGCTTTGCCGTCTACATGATCCTCACGCGGCAAATGGCGCAAAAGATGCATCCACTCGCTATGCAATCCTACACAGCCATTGCAGCCGTGGTTTTATCCGTCCCCGTCCTATGGTTCGCGGACGGCTCAAACATTGCAGGCCTCGATCCTGCGTGGCCCAGCGCCTTTGCCGTTCAGATGATGATCGGGGTCGGGGTCATGGCAACCCTCGCGCATCTGCTGATCGGGTTCGCCATGGCCAAAGCGCCTGCAAGCACCCTTGCCCCTCTACAATATCTAGAAATCGTAACCGCCACGATATTCGGGATCGCTATTTTTGGTGATGTGCCAACACCCACAACTCTGCTGGGTGTTGCGATCATCATATCCTCTGGCCTGTACATATTGGCACGCGAGCGTCAAAGCAGCGACACTTCCAACAATTTGTGACGCCAATTAGCGGCAATCAAGCCCCAAACAAGGGCAGTTTATACGCAACCTGTACGTTGCTTTCAAAAAGTACGCCGCCTAACGTGATGATATGACACAAGATAAACCCCTCCTCGGAATTCTGCTTATGCTTGGTTTTTGCGTTCTTGCCCCAATGGGTGACGCAGTTGCCAAGATCCTAGGTGAGACAGTTCCACTCGGCCAATTGCTCGTCGTACGCTTTGCAGTGCAAGCGATCATCCTAATCCCGATGGTCTGGGCCACCAAACTGGCGTGGCGCATGAGCGGTCGGGTTCTTCAACTCGCCTTCCTTAGAACGGTCCTTCATATCTTCGGCATTGGCGCGATGTTTACCGCCCTGCAATATCTTCCACTGGCCGATGCCGTCGCGATTGCCTTTGTCATGCCGTTCATTATGCTGCTGCTTGGTAAATATGTGCTGGGCGAAGAAGTAGGTGCCCGTCGTCTAATCGCCTGCAGCGTTGGCTTTGTCGGTACCCTTCTGGTCGTACAACCCAGTTTTGCCGAAGTAGGCTGGCCAGCCCTGCTTCCATTGGTTGTCGCCCTAAACTTCTCATTCTTCATGTTAATCACCCGCAAAATCGCCAAAGAAACCAATCCGATTGGACTCCAGGCAGTCAGCGGTGTCATGGCGGTTTGCATTATGGTGCCCCTTCTGGCGATCACAACAAGCTCTGGCATTGATGCGTTGACCCTGATGGCACCCTCAGCATTTGAGTGGACCATGTTATGGGCGATTGGTGCCCTTGGCACGATGGCGCATCTGTTGATGACATGGTCCTTGCGGTATGCACCCTCAGCAACCTTGGCCCCAATGCAATATTTGGAAATCCCAATTGCAACTGTCATCGGCTTTTGGGTCTTTCAGGATTTACCAAATGGAATGGCTGCCATTGGCATCGCAATCACAGTGGCCGCAGGCGTCTATATCATTTTACGCGAGCGGGCCATTTCACGTGATCTGGCAGCGACGCCAGAACCTGCGTAACATCTGCGAGCATCCGGCGGGGCAAGATGCACAACATGCCCCGCGCTGACATCTTCAGCTGAATGACACCAGTCGCACAGTTGGACGTTCCAACCCGTTCACCCGGTGCCAAAGCCAGCCCATCAATCGGCCATTCCAAGCCAACGGAGGTACCTGTCACCTCAGCCATGGGAAATAGCGATACAATATCCCCAACTCTGGTCGGCAATTCAATCTCTGCAGGGCAGTGAAACACAATTTCATGTGGGCCCAACAAAACACAAGGACAATCAGCGCGCACAACTAAGGTGTGCATCGCAGCCATCTGGTGATCCACACGCCCGCCCAAAAATCCCACGCCAACAACAACTGGCGTCTCTACATTTCGCAGGCATTTATCAAAGTCATTGCTGTCCTGTTCAGGGATATGGTGCTGCCGCTCAACAGGAATTTGCGCCAAGACCGAAGCGTTCAAAGAATCAAAATCACCGATCACCGCTTCCAATTGGATCCCAGCGGCCAGCGCCACAATTGAACCACCATCTGCCGCTATGCAGCTTGGTGCGATACTGAGGGCAAGATTTAAGTCCTCAGGACCGACATCGCCACCACCTACAATTGTAACTGGGCGATTACTTTGAAAAACTGACGTCATTTAGATGCAAATACACGCATTTATTGAAGTTCCACCACATTCTCGCCATGAAATGATACCATGATAGACACAGAATCGGGCTGCTTTCGCCCTAGGTACCACGCTAAACAACAAGCTGCAAAAGCGCAGAGGACGTAACCGATGATGAGTAACAACAAAATTTTAACAGTATCCTATGGGACGTTTTCCTGCACCTTGGAGGGCTTCGACGATTCATTTGGTACAATGAAGGCCATCGCTGAATACTTCCGCGATCTTGCATCTGACGACAGATACTTTGGCGCGGAACCTCCACAGCCTGACGCAGAGATGCTGACACGTATCGCCCAAAAAGAAGTTTCCCGCCGCGTCGAAGTGCGCGAGCATGAAGGTAAGCTGGTTCTCAGCGCCCATGATCTGGCAGAAGTTGATCAGGCACCGAGTGCGACAATGCTTGCGCCTCAAACAAACCCACAAGCCGAAGCAATGATCGTAGCCGAAGCAGCACGCGCCGCCCAAGCACAAGCTGAAGCAGCCGCTGAAACTGCACGCATCGAAGCAGAGGCAGAAGCGAAAGCGCTGGCATCTGCCAAAGCTGCTCGCCTAGAGGAAGCCAACCAAGAAGCAGAACGCCTTGCCACAGCAGAAGCAGAAGCCGCTGAGCAAGCTGACGCTGATCGCCTAGCGATCGAAGCCGCAGCAGCAAAAGCTGCTGACGTAGCACCTGCACCACGCAATCTTGCAGCAGAGATGCCAGAAGCCGATGCCTTCTTTTCAGATCCAGAGGTAAACGCGACTGAAGTAGTGATTGCAGAGCCAGTAGAAGAAATATCTGCACCACTTGCCCAAGACGACAGCATTGCGGCTAAACTTCAGCGCATCCGCGCCGTTGTGTCCCAAGCCGATCACGCAGCCGACGACGCTGACTTCTCAGAAGACCAGCATGCGGATGATTTCGACACCGAAGAAGAAGTTGCGCCAACGTCTCACACTGACGATTTTGATATCTCAAGCTTCAGCGTAGACACTGAAGAAGACGGGCCCAGCATCCTTGAGGCTGTCGAAACTGAAACTCAAGAAGACGTTAAAGCCAGCGCGCTCGCAGACATCTTGGAAGCCAGCGCAGTTGATGATGCGGCGGAAGCACTAGCAGAAATCAAACCGTTGGAAGATGATGGAGACGACCTGTCAGATATCTTGGCGCGCCTTGCTGCTGACGACGACGACGACGATACGGCAAAAATTGAACCAGTCGCCAAGGAAATCGCACCAGTTGAAGCTGCCGTTGAAGAGAACCTTTTCGACGACACCACCTACAATGACGACGAAGCATCACTAGACGACGCAGACGAAGAAGAGGTTGCAGTTGCACCACGTCGCGTCGCCCGTGTGATCAAGGTCAAACGCGCAGATCTTGAAGCCGCTATTGCTGAGGGCAACTTGGAAGAGATCGGCAGCACGCTTTCTGCATCTGAAGAAGACGAATTGGCACGTGATTTGGCGGCTGCGGAAGCAGAAGCTGACGATGCCGAAACACTGTTCGAAGACGAAACATTCGAAGACGAAAAAACTCCGGGCATCGAAGCCCTGCGTTCCATCGACGACCATGAAGGCGATGACCTGTCCCGCCTGATGGCCGAAGCTGATCAGCACATGGACGAAGAAGAAGGCAAGCAAAGCCGTGATGCATTCGCTCATTTGCGTGCTGCCGTCGCCCAAAAGAACGCGGATTCTGGCCTAGCCGATCCAACAGCTGAAGAAGAAGAAGGTGCATACCGCAGCGATCTAGCGACCGTTGTAAAACCACGCCGCCCAGTATCTGCAGCAAAAACAAGCCGCCCTGTAGCAATTGAACGCCCAGCACCCTTGAAATTGGTTGCTGAACAACGCGTCGACGAAATTGCACCAGCAGCAAGTACACCCATTCGCCCACGCCGCGTGGCCAAAGTGGTTGAAGTTGAACAAACAAACGAAGTGGGCGGCACATTTGTAGAGTTTGCAGAAGAAATGGGCGTCACCGAATTGCCAGAGCTTCTAGAAGCTGCGGCCGCTTACTTGTCATTCGTTCACGGTCACGATCAGTTCTCGCGACCACAATTGATGCAACAAGTGCGCACAGTTGAGAAACAGAATTTCAACCGTGAAGACGGCCTACGCACTTTCGGCCAATTGCTGCGCGCTGGCAAAATCGAAAAGACCAAGGGTGGCCGTTTTACTGTCACCAATGAAATCGGTTTCCGCCCCGACGAACGCGAAGCAGGTTGAGTTAACCACCATATTTCAAAGAGGGCGGTACCATCAGGTGCCGCCCTCTTTCGTTTGCGCGCCAACTTTCAACTTGACCTTGCATCGCGCACCGACTCACACTCAGGGCCAATGACCGCAGGAGTGCACCGGTGTCCAACCAATCCTTCAACCGCTTTGTCGCGGCTTCCGGTCTAACCAATCTGGCCGATGGGATCGCCGTTGTTGCATGGGCATGGATGGCCTCGCTTCTTACCCGTGATCCATTCCTGATTGCGTTGATGCCAGTGGCCCTGCGTCTGCCGTGGTTCATCTTTGCTATTCCTGCAGGCATCATTACGGACCGCGTTGATCGGCGCAAACTGATCATGTGGATGGATGTCATTCGGGCCGTGGCCTTCGCCATCGCCACCATCGTGATTTGGCAGGCCCTGCCGCTTGCGGATGCTCCCAAAACCGGCCTTGCCCAGCCTACAGTCTTCTATGTGCTTATGTTCACAGCCCTTTTGGTCGGTGGCGCAGAAGTGTTCCGCGACAACGCCGCACAAACCATGCTGCCAAGTCTGGTAGAACACTCTGCTCTGGAACGGGCCAACGGGCGATTGTGGAGCGTGGAATTGATCGGTAACTCCCTTGTCGGCCCCGCGGTCGGTGCCTTCCTAATCGCGGCCTTCGCCCCCGCACCCTTTGCGCTGAACAGCATCGCCTACGCGGTCGCCTTGGTCTGCGTCATCTCCCTCAAAGGCAGCTTTAAACCGAAACCCGCCAATACGGCACCAAATTGGAAGGGCGAATTGCGAGAGGCATATCACTTCCTCAAGTCCTCCCCCCTTTTGCGCACCTTGGCTTTGCTCACAGGTTTCTGGAACCTACTTTTTCAAATGTCAGCCATTGCGCTCGTGCTGCACGTCCAAGAGAACCTGAACTTCGGGGCAACCGCCTATGGCCTGCTTTTGGTCGGCGGCGCATTCGGCGGTGTCTGCGCAGGCTTTGTGGCAGAGCGGATTGTAAACCGCCTAGGCCCCAAGCTTACTGTGCAAATCAGCCTTGCCGTATCAGCACCCATCTATTTAGTCATGGCACTTGCGCCGAATTGGATTACGCTTACCTGCGCAATCGGCCTGTCTCAATTCGCGGGGCTGACATGGAACACGGTCTCCGTCTCTTACCGCCAACGCACAATTCCAGACGCGATGTTGGGACGGGTCAACAGCCTTTATCGCCTGCTCGCATGGGGAATGATGCCCTTGGGCCTGATCTTATCAGGCCTGATCGTGCGTTACGGCGAACCGATCATCGGACGCAGCAATGCGCTGAACCTGCCGATTTTCACAGCAAGTGCAGCGGCATTGGTCTTGGGAATAATCGGATGGCGGGCCTTAGGCCGTGGATTTAGTCGCGCTGATCAGGATCAGCCTGCCCCACGCCCTTAAAGATCGCCTTCAAAGGGAAGGCCCATAACACCCCAAGACCAAGATAAATCAAGACCTCGACCAAGGTGCTGGGGCGTTCTTCAAAGAACGACATCAGCCATACAGCCATGATGATGTAGGCTGGCAGTCCTAGCAAAAGGACCACCAAAGACCAGCGGCGACGTGCTTTGTAGCTAAGCGCCATCAGTCAGCAAACGGGTCAGTGACAAGGATCGTATCTTCGCGCTCTGGCGATGTGGATACCAACGCAACCGGACATTCGATAAGTTCTTCGACACGACGCACATATTTGATTGCCTGCGCAGGAAGCTGCGCCCAAGAGCGTGCGCCCTCAGTGCTTTCAGACCACCCATCCATTTCTTCATAGATAGGTTTGCAACGCGCCTGTGCATCCGCCGCAGTTGGTAAATAATCCAGACGCTCACCGTCCAAATCATACCCAACACAAATTTTCAGCGTCTCAAAACCGTCCAAAACGTCCAGCTTTGTCAAACAGATGCCTGTGATACCCGAGGTCGCACATGTTTGGCGCAACAATGCTGCGTCAAACCAACCACAACGACGCTTGCGGCCCGTCGTGGTGCCAAATTCATGACCGCGTTCGCCAAGGCGTTGACCATCAGCGTCTTCCAACTCAGTCGGGAAAGGCCCTTCACCCACGCGGGTTGTATAGGCTTTCACGATGCCCAGTACGTAATCAATCGCTGTCGGGCCAAGGCCAACGCCGGTGGCCGCCTGCCCTGCAATCACATTGGAGCTGGTGACAAACGGGTAGGTCCCAAAATCGATATCCAGCAATGCGCCCTGCGCACCTTCAAATAAAATCCGTTTACCGGCTTTGCGCTTTTCAGCCAAAACTTTCCAAACAGGTGCCGCATAAGGCAAAATCTTTGGTGCAATTTCTTGCAACTGCGCCAACAACGCGTCGCGGTCGATTTCTTCGACCCCAAGACCTTTGCGCAGTGGGTTGTGGTGCTGCAAAGCACGATCAACACGTGCTTCCAAAGTCGCTGCATCCGCCAAATCGGCAACGCGGATCGCACGGCGGCCCACTTTGTCTTCATAGGCTGGGCCAATACCGCGACCAGTCGTACCAATCTTGGTGCCTTTGGATGCGGCCTCTTCACGCACGCGATCCAACTCACCATGGATCGGGAGGATCAGCGGCGTGTTTTCCGCAATCATTAGGTTTTCTGGGTTAATCACAACGCCCTGTGCTTCGACCGTCGCAATCTCTTTCATCAGGTGCCATGGGTCCAAAACAACCCCGTTGCCAATGACGGATAACTTACCGCCACGCACCACGCCAGATGGCAGCGCGTGCAGTTTGTAAACCTTACCATCAATGACCAAGGTATGCCCTGCATTGTGACCGCCCTGAAAACGCGCGATGACATCAGCGCGTTCAGAAAGCCAATCGACGATCTTGCCTTTTCCTTCGTCGCCCCATTGAGCTCCGACAACTACTACATTGGCCATGATGCGGTCCTTTTTTCATGCAAACCCGCGACCATATAGACGGCAGTTGGCTTGGGTGAAACCCGATTCTTGTGTTTCTCTTCAATCCATGATGTTCATTTCACCATAAAACGATTTGAGGAATGTGTTAAATGTGGTTTGTTTTACGTTGGCTTACGGCTTTTGCACTGCTTGCAGCGACCTATAATCCGACATCATTTAATTATGTGAAATGGGTGATGACACAGGGCGAACGTCCCGTTTCGCTGATGGTTCTGGCGGGTTTGCTGCTGTTGATCGGCTACATCATCTATTTGCGCGCCACGCTACGCTCAATTGGCGGCTTTGGCATGTTGCTGGTGCTCGCCCTTGTTGGGGCCTTGTTATGGGTGCTCTATGATTTTGGCGTTCTTAGCCTCGACAACACAGGGCTGAACGTGTGGCTGGGCTTATTGGCCCTCTCCCTCGTCTTGGGGGTCGGCCTTAGTTGGAGCCACGTGCGTCGCGCCCTCTCAGGGCAGGCAGACATGGATGATGTGGACAGCTAGGGGCGTTATCCCAGTGAAACCGGTTCACCGTGAGGCGTAGACAGATAGGCCTGCTCCCACGCATCACGCATTTGAGCGACGTCTTGTGGCAACGCGGCCCCTGTCTCAGACAAATAGGCCTCTAACGTCTCAAGCCATGCGTTAAAGTAATCGTCGCCACCGTTCAGGTCTTTATCCACGCCGTGACGTTTCAGGGTCGTGCTAAAGCGATCTGCCCAATCCGGCCACGCAAAACTCCCGGCCTCATTCAGGTGAACCGTCAGGGCAAACAACTGCGCGTGCCACGGGGCCTCAAATACAGGTTCAGGGGCGCTCATGTGGCGGCACTTAGATAGCTTTGCCACAGATCCAAGACGACCTCGTCTTTGGGGTGCTCGGGGTTTGCCCACAATTCAGACGCGGCAAAGGCAACAGCGTAAAGTGGTTCAGCCGCATCACCCAACCGGTGCGCACTGCTGTCAGGCAAAATATGTGTGCCGTGGATCATCACGATACGGCCCACTGCGCCAACCGCGTAAGACGGCAGGCGCGTATGCCCGCCATTCACATGGCGATTGCCATTGATCTTGCGGGTGCGAACCATGTCGCCAACGCTATAGGCAACAGGCACATCGCTGGGACGATCCGCAGGACCACCAGAGGCCAGAACTCCAGCAACCTTATCCGCATCCATCCGCTTTTCCGTCAGATCACTTGATCCAATGGCACAGCCCTGTGCCAACTCTTCGCGGGTTAGCACCTCGGCATCCACCAACAGACCCGCCAATCCAGCCATCCATTTCTCGTAATAAGACATGGATGCATAATCGACAGGCGGCAGGCATTCGCGGCCATGACGGCTGATGTCGATATTCCATTTGCCCAAAGCACCCGCGGCCAAGGTCACAGCCAATGCGCGCCCATGCCAGTCTTCGTGGAAAACGGGATCATCTTCGGCCTCTGGCACAATGGCACCATCGCCAAAGCGGCCCCCCATATCGTGAACGCGGCTCATGGTGCGCTCGCCAATCCTGTACCGATCATACTGTCGCGGCTGATCAGGTCCATCAACGCGGCCTCGTCCATTCCATCCGTGCCCTTAGGACGTTGGGGCAGGACCAGATAACGGGTCTCAGCCGTAGAATCCCAAACGCGTACCGCCATATCGCTGGGCAAGGTCACGCCAAATTCGGCCAAAACTTTGCGCGGCTCGCGCACAGCGCGGGCGCGGTAGGCATCTGATTTGTACCACGTGGGCGGAATGCCCAGCAACGGCCACGGATAGCAGCTGCACAATGTGCACACGACGATGTTGTGCACCTCGTCCGTGTTCTCAACCACGATCATATGTTCGCCTTGGCGCCCGTAATATCCCATCTCAGACACAACAGCGGTGGCATCCTTTAGCAATGCAGCCTTAAAGGCAGGGTCGGTCCAAGCCTTCGCAACCACACTGGCGCCGTTGCGCGGCCCAATCTTGGTCTCGTAGGTTTCGATGATTTCATCCAAGGCCGCAGGGTCAATCAGACCTTTTTGGGTCAGAATGGTTTCAAGCGCCTTCACCCGCAAAGCAGGGTCTGAAGGCAACAACGTGTGCGGGTGATCGTGATCAGCGTGGTCATGAGGCATTTTGGGATCATGCAAGGCGCAGTGCGTTCTGTCCAGCGCATTAGCGTCGCGAATTCGGTCATTTCACGTTTAGCACGTCTGCTAATCGTGTCCTGTCGCGTTCAAGGTAAGGTTTTCAACAATATGGCTGGGTCTTAAGTCGCCAAGTAGCCTGCTAAAATCGCGGCAGAACCAACTATAAACTGGAAAGTACTTTGCCACCGACTAACAAACAAATAGGGCGCACCCTTATTCGACAAAGCAACGATTATGCCGAGAACCAAATATGGGGATTTCCCTTCGTTGCCCGCCATCAAGAATATTAACCCGAGATAAAAGACAGCCGTGCCGATACTCAGAGCGACCCGCCAAAGAGGATGGTAATTTGCAAAGAAATTCTTGTCTAAGTCATACAATTCCAAACTATGGGGATCAATGGTTTCTGCCTTGTGCATTTTCGCCATGATTGCCCCAAAGAAAACGCCGATAAGGGACCAAACCACCACCTTAGAAGGCACGATCGGCCAAAACGCTAGGATCATAAGTATCGCCCAATTCGAGCCATGAACCACACCCAATTGCACCTTCCCGAAGCGTGGTGGGGCGTCAGAAGCCTGTTCAATAGCTGTTCCATCCAAAGCCGGCTTGGCACAAACACCCAAGGCAAAACCAAAGAACATTCGCAGCAATAGATCATCCGCCACAGGAACATTTTCCCCAATGCCCATCAACCCGATCATACCTGCGTAAACGGCCCCGCAGAAAACACCATCTAGCTGGCGCCACAGCTTACTCGACTTCATAATAGGCACCCTTGAAACCACTACTTCCCCTCAAAGTTGCACGCCGGAGCGACGAAGTGCAATCCCCTCTTGCGACAGGCGCACCAAAACAATAGATAGCCTCAGAACCTTAGATTAATCACAGGCCCATCATTCATGGAAAACGTTGTTCTCATCATCCACCTAATTCTTGCACTTGGCCTTATCGCCATCGTGTTGATGCAACGTTCTGAAGGCGGTGGCCTTGGTATGGGTGGCGGCGGTGGCGGCGCACAAGGCGGGCGCTCTGCTGCGACTGCACTTGGCAAAGTCACATGGATCTTGGCCATTGGTTTTATCATCACTTCGATCTCATTGACGATCATCGCAGCACAAAAATCATCCGGCGCGTCTGTTTTGGACCGCGTAGGTGGTGCCGCGCCAACTGAAAACAGCACGCCAGCCGCGTTGCCAACAGGTGACGGCAGCCTACTGCCACCAGCTGAAGGCGAAAACGCTCCACTGGTCCCATCTGCTGACTAATATCTATACCTTGAGGTGACGGAAATTCCCGCAACATCATGTTGCGGGTCCCTTGCCTTATCCACCCGAATCCTGTTAGGCTTAACTCCCGTGGTACTGTGAATTTCACAGGCGATTCTGGTGGCCTATCACACCCCAATAATACGACGGGAGAGTCCTTAAATGGCGCGCTATATTTTCATCACCGGCGGTGTTGTGTCTTCACTTGGCAAAGGCCTTGCCTCTGCTGCCCTTGGTGCGCTGCTTCAAGCCCGCGGCTTTTCCGTACGTCTGCGCAAACTTGATCCATACTTAAACGTCGATCCGGGCACGATGTCCCCGTTTGAACACGGCGAAGTGTTTGTGACCGACGATGGGGCCGAAACCGATCTTGATCTGGGCCACTACGAACGCTTCACTGGTGTTCCTGCGCGCAACACGGACTCTGTCAGCTCTGGCCGCATCTATTCTACCGTTTTGGAAAAAGAGCGCCGTGGCGATTATTTGGGTAAAACGATCCAAGTTGTGCCCCACGTCACCAACGAAATCAAAGAATTCTTGCACGTAGGCAATGACGAAGTTGACTTCATGCTGTGCGAAATCGGCGGAACTGTGGGCGACATCGAAGGACTGCCGTTCTTTGAAGCGATCCGCCAGTTCAACCACGACCTGCCACGCGGGCAATCCATCTTTATGCACCTGACACTGCTGCCATACCTTGCGGCCTCTGGTGAATTGAAAACCAAACCGACACAGCACTCGGTCAAAGAATTGCAATCCATCGGGATCGCACCTGACATTTTGGTCTGCCGTTCGGAACACCCAATTCCTGAAAAGGAACGCGAGAAAATCGCGCTGTTCTGTAACGTGCGCAAAGAGGCGGTTGTGGCCGCTTACGACCTTGATACCATCTATGACGCACCACTTGCCTATCACGCTCAAGGGCTGGATCAGGCTGTGCTGGATGCCTTTGATATCTCCCCTGCCCCAAAACCTGACCTGACGGTTTGGCGCGATGTGTCTCAACGCGTGAACCAGCCAGAGGGCGAAGTGACAATCGCAATCGTTGGTAAATACACCCAACTTGAAGACGCTTATAAGTCCTTCAAAGAGGCGCTGACACACGGCGGCATGGCCAATCGCGTTAAGGTTAACGTGAAATGGGTCGACGCCGAGGTCTTTGACAAATCCGAAGACGTCGCACCGCACCTCGAAGGGTTCCACGCGATCCTAGTCCCTGGTGGCTTTGGTGAACGCGGAACTGAGGGCAAAATCAAAGCGGCGCAATTTGCCCGTGAACGTAACATCCCGTATTTCGGTATCTGTCTGGGCATGCAAATGGCCGTGATCGAGGCTGCGCGCAACGTGGCAGGCATCACTTCAGCCGGTTCCGAAGAATTTGACCACGAAGCAGGCAACAAACGCTTTGAGCCAGTGGTTTACCACCTCAAAGAATGGGTGCAGGGCAACGCCAAAGTCAGCCGCAAAGTCGGCGACGACAAAGGTGGCACCATGCGCCTTGGCGCCTATGACGCCACGCTTGTTGAGGGCAGCAAGGTCGCCGAAATCTACGGCACCACATCTATCGATGAACGCCACCGCCACCGCTATGAGGTGGATGTGAAATACCGCAAACAGCTCGAAGATGCGGGCATGGTATTCTCAGGCATGTCACCAGATGGATCGCTGCCAGAAATCATCGAATGGCCAGACCACCCATGGTTCATTGGTGTGCAGTTCCATCCAGAACTTAAATCCAAACCCTTCGCCCCACACCCCTTGTTCAAGGACTTTGTACGGGCCGCGAAAGAAAACTCCCGTTTGGTATAAACAATTAAAGGCCCGCAAATTGCGGGCCTTTTCTACATTCAAAGACACGGTTCAGCGCTTTGACATCTCCATCAACACAGTCATCGCATCCTGCTCGTGCCCATCAGGGACAAACAGGTGATCGTGGAAAAAGCCCGACACTGGATTAACGCCCATGTCATGCTTGGCCAACTCCGTCGCAATGCGGGCCATAAACCCAACGGCCTCCAGGGACGAATGGATATTCAGCGTAATCATCCGGCATGGAAATTCATACGCCAGCCCCAATTGCTCTGCCTCTGACTTGAGCAAAATATAGGTGGTGCCCTCAGCCTCACCAAAAGTCATGCGTGGGACAATGCCCATCAGGTCTTGGGGGGCTTTTATGGTGGTAAAGACATAAAGGCCTTCAACCAAAACTGCGGACAATGAGCGGATCAACTCATCCAAATTTGTTTCGCCTGACATGTGGATTTGCTCCCTGAAACTAACGTTGAGGGACGGTATGCACGTGATAGCGAACCTGTCTAGAACGAAGATACAGCGACAACAATCTGGCAATCAAAACGGCAGATCTGCACATGACCTTGGCAAGGGCATCGTCTATCGGTTGATCAACGATGCGATCAACGCACCTCTATTCCCGTGACGGGTTAACCCATTTTGTGGCTGTGATTTATTTTGCTCTGGAAACCATACCGCCATTTAGCTCGACGACATAAAGAGCTGGCACATCATGAGCCAATCATTACGTCAGCGCATTTGAAGCCAGTGTATATTGGATGGCAACTACGGGTTTACGCTCGAATAAACTACCAGCGTTCCACCGCGAAGGACTGGTTGTTTTTCGCATGCCGCATAACCATCCTCTTGATAGTGTTACCTCTTTCAAGAAAAGGCCTGGCCTCAACTTGAAGGAAATCTCGATCAAGGATTTCGGGGAACAATGCCACAACCTCACTTCTCGCTTCTGCTGAGATCGATTTCAACGCCTGCGGTCCAAGATATAGGCTCTCTGATGGTAACCCGTTTGCGTAAACGATTTCATGGTGATCGAACAGCAGATGAAAGTATGTTGTACCAATTGCACAATCCACGACATCAATGCCTTCAATCTCAACCAGCTTTTTCACTGGAACTAAGACTTCGTCAGTTTCAAACATCCGCTTTATGATTTTCGAGGACATAAGGACGCGATGTTGTGGAGATAACTCAAGATCGCGCTTAGGGAATCCATTGCCCATGGCACCTTCAGAAATACGGATTGGACGTAATTTTGGTGCCACCGTCAGATCAATAGCATCCAGTTTGCGGCATCCAATCCAGCGGATTGGCTGCATGCCACGGTCAAGGGTTTTGACCAGATCACCGACCTTCAGCGTTTCGACCGCTACTTCACCACGGTCTGTTTGAATAAGGCAACCAGGCGTAAAGCAAGTGATTAAATTTTCGATTTCACTAAAGTTTACAACCTGCCCGCTATCAAATGTTGCGGTACCACTGGTTGAGTCACCATCGGCGTCAGTTGTTTCGGTAAGGGTAAACTCACCCAGTCCCGTTAAATCGAGGGTATCGTAATCTGTGTTACCAGGGCCTGTGCCGGTATCACCATCAATCGTAACAATATTAGAACTAGAGCTACTAGTTTGCGTAAAATCTAAGGTGAAGGTGTCAGCACCAAGGCCCCCATCCGCAACATCGCCGACGCCAGCAGTAATAAAATCACTGCCGGAGTCACCATTAATAATATCGACGCCGTTGTCACCGTTTAGGGTGTCAGAGCTATTGCCACCTGAAATAGTGTCATCACCACTACCACCTGAAATACTATCATCGCCACCATCACCAGACACAGAATCAGATCCTGCACCGCCAAAGATGCTATCAGCGCCACCGCCACCGGAAACTGTATCGTTGCCGCCTTCGGCATAAATAAGGTCATCCCCATCGCTGACTATGACACCACCTGCAGGCAATGTGCCGTCACCTTCGATCGTGTCGTCGTCAGCACCCCCGTAAATAGTATCGTTGCCACCACCGCCAATAATGCTATCTTCGTTAGCAACACCTACACCAGAAACCGCATCGTTGTTGTCGACCATGTCCCCATCTGGATCGCCAGTATAGGCAACATTTATTAGGTCATTGCCTGTCGTGCCTTCAACAATACCGTCTTGGGCTAATGCATCACTTGCACGGATTTCAACCAACGCGCCATTGCCACCGGAGCCCGTTGTCGCAAGCGCGATTGTATCAATCGGCATATTGAACTGCAGGATAGTACTGTTTTCAACATTGACATCATCGCCGACAAGGTCGCCAACGCCATTGATCGTACCATTGCCTGTTGCGACGACTGTAACTTGTCCGTTGGCAATCAAGGTGTTCAGATTGACATCAACGCCGTTGATCAGAAAATCAATATTTTCGACGACATTCTGGGCATTTACATTAATTTGGAACCCAGAAATTGTTTGGTCGAAAGTGTAAGTGTAGGTTTCAGGGCTTTCGGAACCATTGCCCAGCCAATAGTTGGTGCCATCAATGTCGCCGTAACCAGCACCGTAAGTGTCTAAAGCACCGCCCACTGCAGAAGCAGTATAATTTACAGTCGTACCACCAGCAGTAAAGCTGCCGCTTGCGCCGGTCAGTTCGTATGTAAATGCCATTCCGGTGCCCTCCATTTAGGTGTAGACTGCGACCTAAAGCTTAAGATCACTTGAATTAGATACGCACACATGCGCTCAGCGAAAATGCGCAGAGCTTAGTGCTCTGTCACATTGAGTAGAATGAAAGTAAGCGCTCTGAGGGTTGGGGCACTCTTTAACACGAGACTTTTACATAACGACCTGGTTCAAATTCGGTTATCAACTTAAGTTGCGACTTCATCCATCGCCGCGTCAGAGAGTAATTTTATTTCACTTTTTCCCTTTAATATCAACTTTACCCGGCGATCAGCGCTGTTATCTTTTGACCTATTCTACTGTCAGAATTTGGACACTTCCTTTAGCACTGAAACGGTACTTTGTTCATTATCTAATGCCCTGAAAATGTGGCCCAAAAACGGCCCAAGAAGGGAAATAGCGTGGCTTTCGCATTCCTCAAAGGAATGTTCGCGCCGTGTTATAAAAACAACTCCACTGCTGCACGCCCTACAGAAGCCTTAACCTAGGGGAACAAAACTATGTAAATCCGCGAAACAATGCGCATTTATTACCGAATCCAATTGTATCCTGAAGCCCCCACCCCATATCCTTCGGTAATGCATTTATCGGGGCCCATTTATGAATTATCTTGATCTCGCGCTGGCCAACCTTGGCTCACCCCTTATTCTGGCTTTTGCCCTTGGATTGTTCGCATCCCTCGCCCGATCAGACCTTAGTATTCCCGAAGCAGCCGCTAAATTCCTGTCGATCTACCTGCTTTTCGCCATTGGATTTAAGGGTGGGGTAAGCGTTTCCCTACACGGTATTGATCTGGCCATTGGGACCAGCCTGATTGCTGGTATTTTCCTATCCGCCGCCCTGCCAATAATCGCCTTCGGTATGTTGCGCGTCATGACCAAACTGGACCGCACCAACGCCGCTGCCGTCGCGGGACACTACGGTTCGATCTCAATCGTGACCTTTGTGGCGGCGACCTCGGTCCTTGAGAGCCTTGGAATGGAATCCGAGGGCTACATGGTTGCCGTCGCCGCCGCGATGGAAGCCCCCGCGATCCTATCCGCCCTTTGGTTGATCAGCACAGGTTCTAAATCCGAGGCCCGCATGGACGCAACCCTATGGCGTGAAATCATGCTGAACGGGTCGATCGTTTTGCTGGTTGGTGCCTTCATCATCGGGATGGTCACTGGCCCCGAAGGACTGAAAGAGATCGAAGCGTTCATTGTTGCCCCGTTCAAGGGCGTCTTGTGCCTCTTCCTGCTGGATATGGGGCTGATCGCGGGCCGTGGATTACGCGAAAGCCGTGGCATCATATCGCTCGGCCTTGTTGCCTTTGGCATCTTAATGCCCATCGTTGGCTCACTCGTGGGTGTCGTGGTCGGCATGGTCCTTGGGCTGTCCACAGGCGGCGTGTTCCTGTTCATGGTGCTGTCAGCCTCCGCCTCCTACATCGCTGTACCAGCCGCCATGCGCGTCGCTGTGCCCGAAGCCAACCCCAGCGTTTACCTGACCCTATCGCTGGGCATCACATTCCCATTCAACCTAACGCTTGGCCTGCCACTTTACCTTGGCCTCGCCACAGCCATGACCGGAGGATAAGCCAATGCAAACCCATCCAGCCAAACGCGTCGCCATCATTATCGAGGCACCAATGGAACGCCGCCTGCGCACGACGCTTGAGGCCGCGGACGTGACAGGGTTCACCATCGTACCGGTCCTTGGTGGATCAGGGCGGTCCGGCCCATGGAGCCGCGAAGGACAAGTGGGACGCGCAGGGGGAATGGTGCAAGTGATCTGCGTTGTGCACCCTGATCGGTTGCCAAAGCTGTTAGAAAGCCTATCAGACGTGATCGAACGCCACATCGGCGTCGTCACCATAAGCGACTGCGAAGTGCTACGTGCAGAAAGGTTTTAAATTGTGTTGATCCGTGAAGCAAAACCAGAAGATGCCAAAGGCCTAAGCGCTTTTTTACAAGAGCTAAGCGCCCTTGGCAAACGCACAATGCCCAGTGATGAAGACTATGTCAGCAACAATTACATAGCGCATCCAGATTACATCTTGTGCACAGTCGCGCAGGACCACGACGGCACTTTGCTTGGCCTGCAAATCCTGAAACACGCCAGCATCGACAATATCTACGGGGTCACACCGGGCTGGGGCATCATCGGAACCCACGTCAGCCCCCACGCCGCTCGGCGCGGTGTCGGCAAAGCGCTGTTCGCCTCGACCAAAGCCGCAGCGATCAACGCAAAGCTACAGAAAATAGATGCAACAATCGGGGACACGAACCCCGAAGGGTTGGCCTACTATGAAGCCATGGGATTTCGCAGCTATAAATCAGAAAATGGCAAAACCAGTAAATGCTACGTGGTCAGCACTTAACCCCAACCATAGTTAAAGCTAATGCTGATCCGCTCGTCTTCGGCCATGTTCACCGGCACCTCGTGACGCAGCCAGCTTTCCCATAACAACACATCGCCCACATCAGGAGCCACGTAAAAGAAGCTGCGCATCTCGTCGCGGGCATCCTTTTTGCGCACCGGCGCGGCCATCATCATGGCGGAACGGGGGTCTTCAAATTTGATCGCGCTGGTGTCGGTGGGCATGTTCACATAGGTCGTGCCGCTGATCACGCTGTGCGGATGAATATGGGATGTATGCACGCCACCTTGGGGCAGAATGTTGATCCACAATGAATCCAACGTGATCTTCTTATCATCCAGATCAAAATCCAGATCTTTGACAAAGGCAGCCACGTGCTTGTCCAAAACCTTGATTAAATCGGCAAAGATAGGAAAGCGCCAGCCAAGGTCGGTCAAAGAGGCATAACTGGTATAGCCAGGAAAGCCGTTCTCCTCGCACCATTCTTGGCCTGCTTCATCGTCATTGGCGATGGACCAGCAAGAGTTTTCAAGTTCGTCGCGATCCACAGCCTTGCCCATTTCAGACAATTGAGCGCGGTAAAGACGGGTGACAAAGAGTGTTTTTATATCTGACATACGGGGTGTTTATATGAGGTTCATGGGGATGGCGAGAGGGGGCCCTTAGGAACACCTCACTTGGATACGGAGCTCGAAAATAGGCGAAAACCTCAGATCAATTAATCAAGCTCAATTCGATAGCCCTACAGATTTGTTTTCTAAAGGGTATCTAACGATATTTTCCGAATAGCCCGCCGAAGGATTACCGGCGAGGCAACCATACAAAGACATAAAAAGCCACTCATAATGCTAGCCCTATAATCCGTAGGTACACTAGCATATTCGGCTAAATATAAGTTGCCTTGAAAAGACGTATAAAAATCAAAAAGGACGACAATAAACAAAAAGAAGCCAAGCACGGCACCGTGTCCACCAATGTTAATTTCCTCTTTGTCCGTTATATAAATTATCGCAAACGTTCCTAGAGCACCGAAAACACCAGTGCTCAACCCGAACACGTTGTTACCAAAAATGTTAACCACTCCCATAACTGTGGTGGCACCATCCCAAAATGCTAAACACAAGGCAGCAAAAGCTACGAACTGCCACATATCAGTTCCCACCTACGAAAAAGTAAAGAAACAATGCTGCAGAAAATGCCCCACCTATATATACGAACCCAATCAATGAACCCGCACTCGGAAACCACTTTTTATTCGGTTCGCTTTTAGACATGCGCTCGAGTTCGTTGAGCGACGATCTATCCAGTTGTTCACTCGGAATCTCTATTACGAATGCTCCACGGACTTTCTTCACAGACACCTTGGACATTTGACAAATACCTAACCCTATAATCTCTCAAACCCTAGCACCGAAATGCCGAATTGCAACCATAACAAAATCATCTAGTTACCCGCGCTAAAGGAGCCGAAACAGTTAATATCACCTTCGAAATCGGAGACATACCTTCCTTCGAAAAGCTCACCTATCCCCGCCCAGACGCAATCGCCAATCCGTCCGTCACCGCCGTGAACACCTCCGTAAACGAGTGCTCAGCCTCCAGAAACTGCGCCTTCATCGTGTCCGACACCAGCGTTAGAAAACTCGTCCCGCCCACGCAAATCACGCGCTCGACGTCGCCACCCTTTTACCAACAGGTTAAGGAGAGGACGCCGCCAAATTGATAGCTTGCACACGCTTGTCATGGCCAAACTCAATCACCACATAGGGTCCGAAACCACCATCTTCACCATCCGTGCAAACCCGTGCCCCAAATGTGCGGGCTGTAGCGACATCCCCATTTGGAACGCGTCCCAAAATGGCGATTACCTCACCGCGTGTTGACCCGACCTTTATGCCAGATGGCATTTCCCAAAACGGCGTCGTGGCAAACATTTCGATAATCTTACTTTGGAATGTATTCATTCTAAGACCGTCATACATGAAGCGTTCAAATTCAGGGCCGCGTCCTGGGATTGGTTGCCCCACCACTGGGGGGACAAGTTTACCAAGCTGCCCAACCTGATAACCCAAATGTATTCCGAACAGCTTATGTTCCTTGAGCGGCAGACAATCCTCAAATCCGTTTAGTTCGGTGCCCATTTTCAAGATAGGACCGCGCGCAGGTTCAGCCATTGGGTGATTTGGGCTGGGCCTCCACGTCGCTGTGTAATCGTCCCACTCAAGACCCAACGCCACTTTGGCGTCATATATCCCGCCACCAAAACCGTAAGTCACGGTATCTGGAACACATTCTATCCTTGCGAGGTGTTCCCCGTTCTTTGCAACGTCGATCCCCCCAAAACGCCTGATTGGAAGTAACATCTCTTCCTCAGAAAACGGTCGGTCAAACCCACCGAAAACGTCATAGCTGTAATCGCCGTTATAAAACGTAACGTTTTCGTAGATCGTCTTTCCTAAACCTGACCAAGGCACAAAATCCACGTCCCTGATGGTTTCCGATAGAAACAGATCAGCAGCGCCCGCTTTTGGCCCATAGCGATAAGTCGCGATCTCATCATCAAAGCACACAAAGACTTCTTTGTCTTTGCCCTCAATCTGGCATGACGTGAATGCGTCTTGCCCCTGAGGACACCCTGCCTGCGCATGGCCAGCGCAAAGAACACCAAAGCATATCAGGCCGGCCGTAAAATAATGCCTCAATTGTCCATTCCCACGGTCCGCCCATTTTGAGTGTTCAAACAACGATGAACGGGTTTGGGCTCAAAGTCTACTAAGGCCATCATGCTGTCTGCTTGTGCCATCGCGTTGTTGCACGCTAGGGTATCATCTATGAACAACACCCCCGATTTGAAACCATCAACGTTGCCCGCCAGTGCATTGGGTTTTCTCATATTTTTCATTTTAAGTTGGGTGATCAGGCTGACGGTGATGCCCTACGGCATATTTGTTTGGCTACAGTTTGCAGTGATCATCATTTGGTTGGCAAAACTGTTGTTTGATCTGGCGCGTTGGTTGCGCGCGGACAAAGAAGCACGGCCACGGATGAAGTTCCCGAAAAAGACCGCTTTGGCCTTGTTATGCGTTGTTTTGCTGGTCGGTTACATGGTCTATCTAATCATGCGCGACATTCAGGAATTTCTGTAACCCGCTACGGTTTCCGACAACATGATGCGCGCTACAAGCTTGGCTATAAACCAACAAACACACTCAAAGCTTCGGCACCCCACCACTGCCGCATGCAGGCTCCAAACCAAACCGCAACCCACGTCCAATCCGGTGCGCAAGGACAGACCACGCCCCAGCCAAATCAGCAGGCAGCTCCTGCTTCAACGCGGCATCAAACATCGCCAGCCAAACCGCGAAATGCTCGGCCTTCACGTTCCCCGCCGCACGGTGCACCGCCATCGGATTGCCGTCATACCCACGATGCGACAAAAGCGCATTAGACCAAAACCGCACGATCTTTTCCTCATGCGATGGCCAATCCGTGACATGCGCGCCAAAAACCGGCCCCAACTGGGAATGCCCCCGAACACCCGCATAAAACACCGCAACAACGCGGGCAATCTGCGCCTGCGTCACCAAAAGACGCGGGACGCCTGTCACACCGCGATCAGCCACACAAACGCAAGGCTCACGAACAAATAGACCAGCGTGTTGATCATCCAGCGCACCAGACTGCCCTCACCCTCAGGATCGATCCCGAAATGCATGCAGACTTTTGTACCCGGCCATAAGATTGCTTGAGCGATTGACATAACAATTTCCTTAATCCGTATTTTCAATGCGCATTAACTAACCCTTTTAAATGCGCATTGCAAATGCTAATTAAGAAACATGCAATTAGACAAGTTCACTGATTACGCCCTACGGATCCTTATGACGCTGGCCGTCCATGCGCCCAATCGCGTGCCGACCTCCCAGATCGCGACAACCTTCGGGTTGTCCGAAAACCACCTGTCCAAAGTGGCGACACAGCTGGTCAGCGAGGGGTTCGCCAAATCAGTGCGTGGACGCAACGGCGGGCTGAGCATTGCGCGGCCCGCTGATCAAATCAGCGTGGGACATGTCGTGCGATCCATGAAACGCGGCGATCCCGTGGCGGAATGTTTCGGAAGCAACAAGTCCTGCCTGATCCTACCCGTCTGCGGCCTGCGCGGCCCATTGGCTCAGGCGCAAGAGGCCTTTTTCGCCCACCTCGACGGCGTCACATTGGAAGACGTGACGCGGCAACGCAGCGCCTTGGCGGAATTGCTGGTGGTTTAGGTTGTTTTGAACAGCCCGAGAGCAAGATCTATGTCAGGTGGGCGAACTTTGCTGCCGTTTAAGGCGCGAGAATCAATGACTGCTTTGTACTTCATCGTTGCTGAAGTCAAACATACTTAGCTTTGCTTACACGTTGAATGAATTCCGGCCACTCTCCCAACCAAGTTACACTTCCCTTTGGATCGATAGGGTCACAGGAGAAAAAGTGTCGTTTATTTTTATCGTTGCTAAAGCCAAAATACGTGCCGCCGCCATCGCCACCAAATATCTTCCAAGTTGCGGGATACAATTCGGCTCTGAGAGACTCATACTCTGCGATTTCTTGAGCAGACCAAAGGAAAATGAAAGATTCTCCAACTTCCCCTCCGCAAGATTCATACCTCTCATAAAATATGTTTAGTTCAAATGAGCTCCCACACTCTGGCCACAAAGTTGCAGCCATTAAGGATGGCTCTCTGTTAACTTTATTGGGGAGCATATCGAACGTCATCTTCGGACAGCCTCTTTGTTCTCGTCTATTGCGATGTATTCACGTTTAGCATGCTAACTGGGCAGACAGTCAGTTGGAACAGTTGCTTACAGGAACGCAGCCGTTCGGCACAGACACAGCATCGGTTAGATCGAGCTCAAACCGGACTTTTCGTTTAGCCACATCACCCCCGCCCAGACGCAATCGCCAACCCGTCCGTCACCGCTGTGAACACCTCCGTAAACGAGTGCTCCGCTTCGGGAAACTGCGTCTTCATCGTGTCAGACACAAGCGTCAGCAAACTCGACCCACCCACGTAGATCACGCGCTGCACGTCGCCCGCGTCCAATCCTGCCAAGCGCAGGGTTTCCACCGCGCCGCCGTGCAGCGCCTTGGAGTATTCATCCAAAATCACGCCCAAATCATCCGTGCCCAAATGGGCGGACAATCCGCGCTCGATCAGGCCCAGTGAAATCACCGCATCCGTATCGCCAGAGTTGGCGGCGATCTTGCCCTGCTCCACGGCAAAGGACAGCTCGTGCCCCAACTCGTCTTCCAGCACCGATGCCATGCGCCCCAGCTTGTCCGGTTCATGCGCAAGCGTCAGCATTTCCTCAACCAAACGGCGGTTCTGTGCCGTGTATAGGAACGGGATTTTTTCCCATGTGGCCATGTCGTTGAAAATCGAATGGGGAATGGGCGATGATCCCTCACCGATCCATTTGCGCAATGTGCCGCCCTTGCCCAGCAGTGGCATGACGCGATCAATATTGATGGCGCGGTCAAAGTCCGTCCCGCCCACGCGCACACCGTGGTTGGCCAAAATATCAACGCCGTTTTCACCAGAGCGAAACAGCGAAAAGTCAGATGTACCGCCACCGATATCAACGATCAGGCCCACTTCGCCTGATTGTTCCAACGCACCGCTGGCAATCGCCGCCGCCTCAGGTTCGTCCATGAACGACACCTCTTTGAATCCCGCCGCGATGTAGCAGGCGCGCAGGTCATCTTCGGCCTGCTGTTCGCGTGGATCGCCCGCGCCGTGAAACACAACGGGGCGTCCTGAAATGACGTTGTCAAATGTCAGGCCCGTGTCGGCTTCTGCCCGCACCTTAACCTCGCGCAGGAACCCCGCGATGATATCAACAAAGGTCACGCGCTTGTTCAGCACTTGGCGTTTCTCATGCATCAGGGTGGTGCCCAAAACGCGTTTGAGCGCGCGCATGAAACGCCCGTCCAAACCGTCAAGAAGCGCTTGGTTCGCGGGTTCCCCGATCAGCGTTTTGCGGTTGTCGAAATCGAAAAAGAATGTGGTGGGCATCGTGGTTTGATCCCCTGCCAGTTTGACCAGCTTGGGTTTACCATCCACCGCGTATCCTGCCGCCGTGTTGGAGGTGCCAAAATCAATGCCCAATGTGTGGGTTTGAGTGGTCATGATGCAGTCCCCGAATTGATCAAACGAATGGGGTCTCTAGGGTCACCAGCTGGGGTCGTCAATCGCGAAGTGCCCCTATCCGTTCCGTGCATTTCCTAACCAAAGGTTATTGCCCGTTTTCAAACCTTAACACGTGGCGGTGTTTAACAATTGTTTAAGTGGGGTTGCGGCGCTGAACTGTACAGATTGCCCTGTGATCTGTGCAGTTAAGTGAAATCCCGTTGATCTGGGCGCAATTTGGTGCGCTCAAACTGTACAGAACACACCCCATTCTGCACATTGCGCCCCCGCAATCGCGGCGAACGCCCCGTTTACCGTTGCGCCCCGCCCTCACTTGGCCCCATAACCCCCTATGCTTAGTTATCAACACATATATCACGCGGGCAACCTCGCCGACGTTCACAAACATGCTCTTTTATCCAGCATGTTGAAGTACTTAACGGCCAAGGACAAACCCTTCACCTACTTTGAAACCCACGCTGGTCGAGCTGTCTATGATCTGGACGCCGATGAGGCCCTCAAAACAGGTGAAGCCGCCAAAGGCGTCGGCCTTTTGCGCGACAAATTTAAGGGCACGGCTTATGGCGATGTGTTGGCGCAAACCACTGAAACCCATGGTAAAACCGCTTATCCGGGTTCCCCGCTGATCGCCGCCACACTGTTGCGCGAGACAGACAAAATTCACCTATGCGAATTGCATCCGGGCGAACACGCAGCGCTCGATTACGCCATGTCGCCCTACCCCGTCAGTTGCCACAACCGCGACGGCTTCGCCACCGCCCACAGCCTCCTCCCCCCGACCCCGCGTCGCGGCATGATGTTGATCGATCCGAGCTATGAAATTAAGACCGATTACGATCTGATCCCCGGCCACATCCGACGTTATGCGCGGTCTTGGAACGTGGGCATTATTGCCCTTTGGTATCCGATTTTGATGGACGGATCACACACCACTATGTTGAGAATGCTGGAAGAGGTTCACCCAGACGCAATGCGCCATGAAGTTCGATTTACCCCAGCAAAACAAGGGCATGGCATGATTGGGTCCGGTATGTTTATTATCAATGCACCATACGGCACAGACACCACAGCCAAACACCTCACAAAGGTTTTCGCACCACTTTAACCAAAGGAACTCAGATGACTGCCAAAGGATTTTGGATCGCCCACGCAACCGTACATGACCCTGAAACCTATGACATTTATCGCCAAGCCAACGCCGCGCCTTTGGCCAAATTTGGTGGCAAATTCCTAGTTCGAGGTGGCGAGCAGAAAAATCCTGAAGGCGCATGGAGCCCACGCACCGTGGTCATCGAGTTCCCATGCTACGCAGATGCGTTGGCCTGTTACGAAAGCGAAGAATATCAAGCGGCTAAGGCCATTCGCGCACCCATTTCTGAGGCGAATATGGTGATTGTTGAAGGCTATTTGGGCTAGGCCCATTGGCGTAGCGTCTGACAAACGCTATATCAATATTATGTTTGCAGATTTCCTTAAGCGTTTGACCGCTCCCGCCCCAACCAAATTGCCTGACCACGATGCAAGGCTAGCCTTGACAGCGTTACTTGTGCGCGTTGCGCGCACTGACGGTCAATATGACGCCGAAGAAATGGCGCGCATTGATGCAATCACCGCAGCGCGTTACGGGCTTGATCACGCCTATAGCAAGGCACTGCGCAATGACGCCGAACAGTTAGAAACCGAAGCTCCAGATACGGTGCGTTTCACCCGTGCGATCAAAGAAGCCGTTGATTATGAAGATCGCGTCGGCGTGATTGAAGCCTTGTGGCAAGTCGCCCTTGCAGATGGTGAACGCAGCCAAGAAGAAGACACAGTTTTACGTTTGGTTGCTAACCTTTTGGGAGTATCAGACCGCGACAGCGCATTAGCGCGTCAACGGGTAACACCTTGATCCAAAGCGGAATTGCATCCCTTGGGATGTATGACTACCCCCACACCCGCGCCGCAAACACGTTACTTTGGTCCCTGATCCGCGAGCAGCTTGGCTATGGCCCTACCGAGCTGACCCACGACAGAGACCCATGGGACATTTGGCAAAGCTCTGAGTTGGTATTCTCTCAAACCTGTGGATTGCCGTTTCGTGCAGGTCTGCATGACAAGGTTCAGCTGATCGGCACCCCGGACTATGGACTGGTTGGTTGCCCTGCGGGCCATTACAACAGCGTTATTGTTGTCTCGTCAGCCTCAACCATCGGGGATGTAAAATCACTCAAGGGCCAGAGCATGGCCTATAATGAGGGGCTATCCCAATCTGGATGGGCCGCACCCCAAGCGCATCTAAAGCAAGCCAATGTTTCATTCGAAACAGGCCCTTGCACGGGCAGCCACAAAGCGTCGGCGCAAGCGGTGGCCACTGGTGGGGCAGATTTCGCAGCGATTGATGGGCTGACGTGGGAGATGTTGCGCGTCAATATTCCTGAGGTAACGGACAAGATTCGTGTGCTAGATAGAACCCTGCCAACGCCCGCTTTGCCCTACATCACATCCATGCCCCAAGACGCCGGTACAATCGCAAATGCAGTTGAAAGTGCAATCAAATCCTTACCCACAGCGGCACGCGAAACACTGCACCTCAAAGGGCTGGTTCGGCTTTCGCCAAGCGCGTATCTGGAAATGCCATTGCCAACCGCACCGTAACTGTTTCCGCCGCGTCACCTCCGTTTTCAAAAGGTTTCCGTCTCTGCGTTGCGTTTGTAAGTTGCGAATCTTAGGATTTTACCGCTTTATAAACTTCGTAAAAACAACAAGGTTACTCCAAACCGTGACGCACGCCGACCACCCAGTTATCCAGATCCAGAACCTTCATAAAGCTTACGGCAATCTGGAGGTCTTAAAGGGCGTTGATATCACCGCTAAACGTGGAGATGTTGTGTCGTTAATTGGATCATCTGGCTCTGGAAAATCGACCCTTTTGCGTTGCTGCAACCTATTGGAAGACAGCCAACAGGGCGAAATCCTATTCAAGGGCGAACCCGTCACTTGGCGTGGCACCGGCCACAATCGCCGTCCCGCGGACAACGCCCAAGTTCTGCGCATTCGCACCAACCTATCGATGGTGTTCCAGCAGTTTAACCTGTGGGCGCACATGAGCATCCTACAAAACGTGATGGAAGCTCCACTAACGGTTCTGAAACGCGACCGCGATGAAGTGGAGCACTCCGCCCGTCGTTATCTGGAAAAGGTTGGCATCGGGGACAAATGTGACGCCTACCCTGCCCAACTATCTGGCGGCCAGCAACAACGCGCGGCCATCGCCCGTGGACTGTGCATGGAACCAGAAGCATTGTTGTTTGACGAGCCCACCTCGGCCCTCGATCCAGAGTTAGAGCAAGAGGTAATCAAAGTCATCAAGGACCTTGCAGCTGAGGGACGCACAATGATGATCGTTACTCATGATATGAAATTAGCTGCTGATGTATCGGATCACGTTGTGTTCCTTCACAAAGGGCTGATCGAAGAACAAGGCGCGCCCAAAGACCTATTTGGCTCGCCCAAATCCGAACGCCTCCAGGGTTTCCTTTCGGCAACCCAACCTGCGTAATGAAATTACAAAACCACCTAATGGGAGTACTACACATGAAAAACCTTATCCTTACGACTGCAGCTCTTGCAGTAACTGCTGGCATGGCAATGGCAGACGGCCACGCGGTTGTGCGCATGGGCACAGAGGGCGCATACCCTCCATATAACTTCATCAACGATGCCGGCGAAGTTGACGGCTTTGAGCGCGAGTTGGGCGATGAGCTTTGCTTGCGCGCTGAATTGACTTGTGAGTGGGTCACAAACGAATGGGACAGCATTATCCCGAACCTCGTTTCCGGCAACTACGACACAATCATCGCTGGCATGTCCATCACTGATGAGCGTGACGAAGTGATCGACTTTACGCAAAACTACACACAGCCAGACCCATCCAGCTACTTGGTTGCATCAGCAGATGCCGACATCACAGGTGGCGTCATTGCTGCACAAACTGGCACAATCCAAGCGTCATTCGTTGCGGCGTCCGGCGCGACATTGGTTGAATTCGCAACACCAGAAGAAACAGTTGCGGCTGTTAAAAATGGTGAAGCAGATGCGGTTCTAGCAGACAACGCTTATCTTGCGCCAATCGCTGACGAAGATGGCGATCTGCAATTGCTTGATCAAAAAGAATTGATCGGTGGCGGCGTTGGCATGGGCCTACGTGAAAGCGACGGCGAGCTGAAAGGCAAGTTCGACGCAGCCATCCAATCCATGAAAGACGACGGCACATTGAATGCGTTGATCGCTAAATGGGAAGTTGGCGAACAATTCTAAGTTAACCAATCGATCTGTGAAGGGGGAGGCAAATGCGCTTCTCCCTTCATCTTACTAAATAAACTCAAATTCCGCCCTCAATGAGGTCTCCCCATTTTCAGTTTTTGCACAGACCCCAGCCTCTTGCCTGACTGGCAATGGATGGCCTGCTATCTGACCACCGGCAAACACATGTCGATCTATTGGTCCGTGCTTACTGTTCTATTGCTACTGGGGATCACGGCCCCCACTGCTCTTGCATTCGGGTTTGCCGGCGCATCTGCTGCCCGTTCCCGTATTGCACCTATCTCGTGGCTTGGTCGTGGCTACGTCGCCGTCGTGCGCGGCGTGCCAGATATAGCCTTTTTTCTATTTTTTGTAATCGCTTTGGATCAAGTCATTGAGGCCACTCGCCACCATGTTCTTTGTCCCGACTGGGTCGAACCAATCCGCCAAGGTAGTGACTTTGTTGTTTGTCAGGCCGCAAAAATGCCACTGGGCAACGCGCCACAATGGGTCCACGAAAGCTATGGTTTCGCCATAGCTGTCTTCACCTTCGCGATTGTCTTTGGTGCTTTTGCCGCCAATGTTATTCAAGGTGCCATGGCTGCAGTCCCACGTGGCCAGATCGAAACGGGCGAAAGCTATGGCATGACATCGCGCCAAACGTTTTGGCGCATTCTTGTCCCGCAGATGTGGGTCTATGCCCTGCCCGGCCTTTCCAACCTATGGATGGTTTTGATCAAAGCAACACCGTTGTTGTTTCTGCTCGGTATCCAAGACATCGTTTACTGGGCCCGTGAACTTGGCGGTATCAAGACATCCCGCTTCACTGACTACCCGCACGGTGATTGGCGCATGTGGTATTTCCTTGCCTTACTTGTTTTCTATCTCATTTTCACTCGCGTCTCTGAAATCACACTCGAGCGCTTAATGGCACGCCTTACACGTGGCCAAGCAACTACCGCTGGTGAAGCACAGCGCAAGGCGGGTACAATATGAACGCCTGTGTACAAACGATAACGGACTATGGCTTGCGGGCCATCGGGATCGGTAAACGCTTGCTCCCTCGTGAAGACTTCACATTGTGCGAACAGTTCACCCTCATCGGCTCTGGTATGATTTGGAACGTTTACTTCGGCGTCCTTGCCTTGATTGCAGGGTTCGGTTTCGCGACATTGCTGGCTCTTGGAAAAGCATCAAATATCAAGGTGATACGTAAACCATCTGAATGGTTCATCTTCCTGTTTCGCGGTTCCCCACTGTTCATCCAATTCTTCTTTGGGTACTTTCTGTTCCTGAAATTAAAAACCGTCTTTCCAATTTTCGCGCCATTTACGGCCGCATGGTTGGGCGCGTTAGTTGTCTTGTTTTTCAATACATCGGCCTACACCGCAGAAATCTTTTATGGTGCTCTGCGCTCTATTCCCAAAGGTGATATTGAGGCTGCTGATGCATATGGCCTTTCAGGCTGGACCCGTTTCAAACGCGTCATATGGCCAACAATGCTACGTCTTGCATGGCCTGCCTATACGAATGAGGCGATCTTTTTGTTTCACGCAACCACTTTGGTTTTCTTCAGTGGGTTCCCTGCATGGCAACAACGCGGCGATGCGCTTTATTACGCAAGCTACTTTGCGGACAAGACGTTCAATCCCTTCATTCCGTATCCGATTTTGGCTGGTTATTTCATTCTCCTAACGCTCTGCGTGATTGGCCTGTTCAGTATCGTGAACCGTCGCTTGAACCGCCATCTGCCAGCAAACACACGCCAACGATTGCGCATTCGTCCCAATCTTATACGATAAGACAAATCCTGCTTTGTATTCGCTGAATGCACGCTAGGAAAATCGAATTTGGGACCTGAACAATGAACTTAGCTGATCTTCAAACCTTCCGAGTCGTTGCATGTGACCTGAACGGCCAAATGCGTGGTAAGGTTGTTCCCGGTTCGTATGCTGACAAGTTACCAACCGGATCAGTCCGTCTGCCATTTTCCGCACTCGATGTTGATTTGTGGGGTACGGATATTGTCGGCAGCCCGCTTGTTTTTGAAAGTGGAGATGCAGACGGAATGTTGTTCCCAACAGACCGCGCACCTTGCCCCGTCCCTTGGCTAGAAACACCTTCCGCAATTGTTCCTGTAACGTTGAGCAATGAAGATGGAACACCTTTTGCTGGCGATCCGCGTCACGCTTTGGCACGCGTTCTGGCTGATTATGACGCTCGCGGGTGGCAAGTAATTGCAGCAACTGAGATGGAATTCACACTTGTTGATGACAAAGGCGATGCGCCCACACCGCCAGCTGATCCACGAAATGGTGTGCCCCTTGACGGTGGCGAAGTATTGTCTGTGTCTCAAATTGACACTTTTGCTGCTTTCTTTGACGATCTTTACGCAGGGGCTGCAGCGATGGGTATTCCCGCTGAAACAGCCACATCAGAGGCTGGTATAGGGCAATTCGAAATCACCATGCGCCATGGCCCTGCGTTAGAGGCGGCAGATAATGCGTGGCTGTTCAAATCACTGGTGCGCGGCTTGGCCCGCAAGCATGGCATGGCCGCAACATTTATGGCGAAACCCTATTTGGATGACTCTGGCAATGGCATGCATGTCCATTTTTCGGTCTTGGATAGTGAAGGGAACAACGTCTTTGACAATGGCGGCCCCGAAGGCACTGATACTATGCGCCACGCTGTAGCAGGATGTTTGGCCGCAATGCCCGCCAGCAGTTTGATCTTTGCCCCTTTCGAAAATTCGTATGATCGATTGGTTGATGGAGCCCACGCGCCCACCGCTGCCGCATGGGGATATGATAACCGCACCGTAGCGATCCGTATTCCCGGTGGTCCAAATGGCGCACGCCGGATCGAGCACCGCACCGCTGGTGGAGATATCAATCCCTACCTTTTGCTAAGCGCAGTATTAGGTGCCGCGATGATTGGTATCAAAGATGAATTGGAACCAAGCGAACCAATCGTCGGGAACGCTTATAACGTTGACGACTTACCTCGCCTCGCGGCAGATTGGACGGCTGCAACCGATATGTTTGCAAGCGATCCACTGATTTCACGTATCTTTGATCAAATGCTGATTGGCAACCTTGTGCGCTGTAAACGCCAAGAAATTGAAAAGTTTGAACAGATGCCTGCCTCAACACATTGGCGCGCCTTGCTGGAACGTGTCTAAGGACGCTTGCCGCGCCCTAATCCCTTGCAGTAGGGTAAAAAAAACTAAGGTGTGCTTTATGAAAATCGGACTACTCCAAGCGGGCCATTTTGTTCCAGAGCTGCAATCAGAACTTGGTGATTATAATGCGTTGTACAGCCGCCTGCTAGCGGGACACGGGCATGATTTTGATCTGGAAACCTTCAGCGTTGTTGATATGGAATTTCCTCACAATTTAGACGATGTTGATGGCTGGTTAATCAGTGGCTCTAAGCACGGCGCTTATGAGGATCATGCGTTTATCCCCCCTCTTGAAGAATTAATCCGCGCGATACATGCATCGGGCAAGCCATTGATTGGTATATGCTTTGGTCATCAAATCATTGCCCAAGCTTTGGGCGGGACCGTCGCAAAATTTGATCAAGGTTGGTCAGTTGGCCGCGTCGAGTATGACATGAAAGGTCAAAAATTTGCGTTAAACGCATGGCATCAAGACCAAGTTATACAGCCTCCAAAAGGCGCTGAAACAATAGGTTCCTCCTCGTTTTGCGCGCATGCTGCTTTGGCTTACGGTGATCAAATTTGGACAATGCAGCCGCATCCAGAATTCGAAAGCCCCGCGATCGATGGGCTGATCCAATACAAGAGCGGGGCAGTCGAAGTTGATCGCGTTGAACATGCCAAACGCCAATTATCTGCCGCCAACAACAATGCCGAAATCGGCAAAAAAATGGCTGACTTTTTTATGAAAGAGAGGGCCTGATGGCCACGAACTGGAATGGCACCCTGCCCGAAGCTGCGCAAGAGTACCTAAAAGACCGCCGTCTAGACGAAGTAGAGTGTATTATTTCTGACCTACCTGGCATCGCACGTGGTAAAGCGGTGCCTGCCAAGAAATTCATGCGCCAAGACTCGTTTCATTTGCCGGACAGTATCTTTTACCAAACCATCACAGGCGGATGGGGCGAAGCCGCTGGTGATGAGGGATTCATCGAAAAAGACATGATTTTGCGTCCCGACATGTCCACTGCAACTGCAGCACCGTGGACCGGTGATTGGACGCTTCAAGTGATCCATGACGCCTTTGATCGCAACGGAGAACCCGTTCCATTCTCTCCGCGCAACGTCTTGAAACGCGTTGTGAAAATGTACCGCGACAAAGGCTGGGAGCCTGTCGTGGCCCCTGAAATGGAATTCTTCCTTGTGGCACGTAACATTGATCCCGCCCAAGAAATCCGCCCAATGATGGGCCGTTCCGGTCGCCCCGCGGCAGCGCGTCAAGCATACTCCATGACTGCGGTGGATGAGTTCGGCCCTGTTATCGACGACATTTATGACTTTGCAGAAGCGCAAGGTTTTGAGATTGATGGCATCACGCAAGAAGGCGGCGCGGGTCAACTTGAAATCAACCTGTTGCACGGTGATCCTGTAAAATTGGCTGACGAAGTATTTTACTTCAAACGCTTAATCCGCGAGGCTGCATTGCGCCACGATTGTTATGCAACCTTCATGGCCAAGCCGATTGCGGATGAACCTGGTTCTGCCATGCACATCCACCACTCGATCCTGGATATTGAGACAGGTAACAACATCTTCTCCGGCCCTCAGGGCGGCGAAACCGATGCTTTCTTCCACTTTATCGCGGGCCTACAAAACCACATGCCATCCGCATTGGCTGTGATGGCCCCTTATGTGAACAGCTATCGCCGATATGTGAAAGACCACGCGGCCCCCATCAATTTGGAATGGGCGCGTGACAACCGCACAACTGGTATTCGCATTCCACTCTCTTCCCCCGAAGCCCGCCGCGTTGAAAACCGATTGGCTGGCATGGACTGTAACCCATACCTTTGCATCGCGGCATCTCTAGCCTGTGGTTATTTGGGACTGCTGGAAGAAAAGCGGCCCGACAAACAGTTTAAGGGCGATGCTTATGATGGCGCTGAGGACATTCCACGTGTCTTGGGCGAAGCATTGGATCTGTTCGAAGAAGCAACTGGGCTGCATGAAGTTTTGGGTGTCGATTTTGCACGTGTTTATTCCATTGTGAAGCGTGCGGAATACGATGAATTCTTGCAAGTTATCTCCCCTTGGGAACGCGAGCATCTATTGCTGAACGTCTAGGTTGCTAACATGAACCTACTTGATGCCAACGACATCCCTGGGTCTTATCCTCAAAGCTGGTATGCTGCGACGACTGACGCCTTGCCGCCTTGCTCTCCACTTGAAGGTGATACCCGCGCGGACGTCTGTGTCATAGGCGCAGGATTTACGGGGCTGTCCGCTGCCCTGCATTTGGCGCAGGCTGGACGTGACGTTGTGTTGATCGATGCGCAGCGCGTTGGATTTGGAGCATCGGGCCGCAATGGGGGGCAATTGGGCAGCGGGCAGCGGGTTGAACAACCTTATTTGGAAAAGATGTTAGGCGATGATGACGCGCTTAAGCTTTGGGAGCTTGGCCAAGATTCAAAGGCGCTGGTCAAAGGGTTGATTAAAGAACACAACATTGACTGCTACTTGCGCCCTGGAATTGCATGGTCTGCATCAACGAAAAGCGATGTCGATGAACTGCATCAATATGCAGAGCATATGGATCACAAATATGGGTATGCAATTCAGCCACTCGACGCAGCCGCAATGCATAAACTTTGCCCATCACCTGACTATGTGGGTGGCCTTATGGACCGTGACGCAGCCCATTTGCACCCCCTTCGCCTCTCGATTGGCCTGGCCAAGGCGGCCATCGCTGCCGGTGTGCGCATCTATGAGGGCACGCGCGCCCAAACCATTGATTATGGCCCGCCCTGTACGGTTACAACGTCAAACGGTACGATCACGTCGGATCACATCATACTTGCTGCCAATGGCTATCTTGGCGGCCTTGCGCCCAAAGTGGCGGCCCGCGTTATGCCAATCAACAATTTCATTGCCGCGACTGAACCGCTTGGAGACGAGACAAAGCGAATTCTGACGGAGGACGTCGCAATAGCTGACGGACGGTTTGTGGTTAACTATTTCCGCCTTAGTCATGATGGTCGCCTGTTGTTTGGTGGCGGTGAAAGTTATGGCTACAAATTCCCCAAAGACCTAGCCGCTAAAGTCCGCAAACCGATGACTGAGATATTTCCACACTTGAGTGATGTTCGCATTGATTACGCATGGGGTGGCACACTTGCGATTACGATGAAGCGCCTGCCATACCTAACACGATTGGCCCCCAATGTGCTAAGCGCGTCGGGTTATTCAGGACACGGCGTTGGAACGGCGACGCATGCGGGACAATTGATGGCTATGGCTATTGAAGGTGAAACAGATGGTTTTGATACGATGTCACGTATCCCCACATATCCGTTCCCAGGCGGAGCATCGCTGCGCACACCACTGCTGAGCCTTGCAATGACTTGGTATAGCATGCGCGATCGACTTGGATTTTAAACAGCCGTTCAACGCAAAACTAAAGGCTGCTTCATCCATTCGCGTATCGCAGCTGTTGTTGCAGCAGGATCATCAAGCGTCATAAAGTGACCCGCGTTTTCAAGGACGACAAGTTCAGCGAACGGGATAAGTTCTGCCATGAAGGTATGCCGTTTAACTGGGCAAATCTGGTCGTGCGCCCCACATAAAACGAGCGTTGGAACTTTGCATTTACGCAATGTGCCCTGCTGATCACGCCTGCGTTGTAGCGCACGTGACTGGCGTACGAATGTTTCTCCACCAAGGGTTAACGCCATGTCGACGACCAGCTCGCAAACATCATTACGCTGCGGACCTGGTGCAAAGTGCTGCGTTTCCAATTTCTTGCGCATCACCTGTTCTAGACGGCCAGTGCGTACACCAACAATTTGTGGTTCACGTTCTGCAGCTGCGGGTGGCGTTTCAGCGAGGGGATTGGTCCCCATCAATGCAATTCGCGTGATCCGGTCCGGGGCCCGACGCAGCAACTCCATCGCAATGATACCGCCCATGCTAAGGCCAGCAAGAGCAAAGCGCGCTGGAAGTTGATCGAGCAGATTAGATGCAATTTCTTCAACCCGCTCACCTTGGGTGATCGGCGCAACAGTGACACATGTGTCCGCTGACAATTCCGCAATTTGTGGGCCAAAGAGGCGTGCATCGCACATCATCCCAGGCAGGAAAACCAACGGTTCAGCCATGTTTGCCTACCACATGATCGATCAAAAACTGCATCACTCTACGTGTCCGCCCAACGACTTTTCAATATTGGGGCACAATGGCCTGCCTGCCCAAAATGAGCAAGCAGGCGTTGGCATATTTCAGCCTTTCAATCGCTCCCAAAAGTAATTGAGATGACGGCTTACAATTTCATTGTAGCGATCCGATTGCTTCAGTGCTGCTAGGCCCGCGTTAAAACGGTAAAGGTGTGTTGTACCTCGCCAGTGACGTTTTGAGATCACGACATGAAGACCCTGAATAGAAACCGGTTTGGGCAACGCGGACACTTGATCATTTAGGCCACGATTGTAAGTGATTTCGGTTCCCAAAAATTCGTTCACTGAAACCGCATCAACCTTTCCATCCAACAACAAATCGAAACAGGCTTCTGCTGTGGACCCGACTGTCAATGTGATCAATTCATCAGCCAACCAGTTGCGGCCACCCTGATCCAAGTCATAGGTCAAAAAGCCCTTAGGTCGGCAAATGTTCTTACCAAACACATCGTTGTCCGTCTCAAACTTCATCGGGTCATCTGAGGTTACAAAGAACAACATGACAAGATCCAATAAAGGGTCCGAGAAATGGAAGTTCGCACAACGATACTGCGTGGGGTTGGCTTCACAATTTGGGCGATACCACGGGAACCCCATATCAACGACTTTTTCTTCCAGCATGGGATTGAGGTGCTGAGACCAGTCATCTTCCCAAACGATTGCAAAGCTCACTGGTTCAGGCGTTTCTTCAAAAGCTGCGTTGACCAGTTCGGTCACCATACCGTTGCCAGGCCATCCCCGGTCGGTGAAGGGTGCATAATTAGAGCCCGTCACAAGCGTAAGCTCTGCATCCACTTGCTGCAGCGGCGTTGGGTCTGCTTCGACAACGACACTGCCCGCAGGACATGGGATTACCAGCTCTTTTCCGACGGCAACATCCAACAGACTGCCTCCCTGAAGTTCAGGGTTGTTGTAAAAGATCAACGACCATTTCGTTAGGTCACCTAATTGGGCTTCAGCAATCGTAAACAGCGTGTCACCGTCTTTGACAGTATAGTTCGGCTGACAGGCCCACGCGCCCCCAGCCAATCCAAACTGAAGCACAGCTGCAGCCAAGAGTGGATATATTTTCATCAGAAATCTGCCCAGATGTTTGTCATGTGACGATCAACGATAGACTGATAATCGCCGGCATCTTTGATCTCTTGCAGACCTTTATTAAAGATTTCGATTACTGCTTCTGCATTTGGGTGATCTTTACTGACCAACATATGCAGCCCAGTGATCGCAATTGGGCGCCCTTGATTGATCTCAACAGTGTCCTTGATGTTCATTGTGTTCATCATTGAACGACCAGTGAATTCATTCAGCGTCACGCCATCAACTTCTCCATCGACCAACATTTGGAAACATTCACGCACAGACTGTGGGCGTTTCAACGTGATTTTTTTCTCCGTCACCCAAAGGCGATCGGGACGATCCAGATCAAAGATGTAATAGCCTGCTGGACGACAAAGCGTACGACCGATCATATCGTCGTCTTGGGCAAATGGGATCGGATTGTTCTTATTCACGAACAACGGCACCAAGAATTCAAAAAGGGATTCAGAGTGCAAGTAATCAGAACAGCGGAAATAATCTGGACGTTTCGAACAATCAGGCAAACTCCAAGGGAAGCCCATATCCATCATCGCGTTGCTGAGCAGCGGATCAAGATGCGAGGCCCAATCGTTGACCCAGTGCAGTTTATAGTTTTCCGCAGCAGTAGAGGCCTTCATCGAACGTACAACAATTTCAGTCACAAGACCGTCGTTATCCAAACCGGGATATACGAATGGGGCAAAGTCACTGCCCGTTACAACATTCAAAGTTTGCTCAAGTTTACGACCACTTGGTGCTGCACGCGGTGCGGGTGCTACCGCAGCTTCAGTTGCAACCACGGCTTGTGCTCCGCCTTCAAGGCCGACAGGGAAACCGTCGATGCAGCTAAGGCGCAATTTCATGCCAGCACGCAATGCATTCGGATTCTCGCCGATAAGACTGAGGTTTGCTGAATGGATCGCGGTCCACTTACCTACGTCTTTGTATTGACGGTCAGCGATCAAAGACAGGCTTTCACCACGTTTAACCACATAAGTACCACCGCAAGATTGCGCGAAAGCTGGCATCGCAAACACAGATAATGTCAGCGCTGCCGCTGTTAAGAATCGTTTCATAGGTCATCCCCCAGATGAATTTAGAAAGATAATCCTAGTTTAGAGCCTTCCCGTCAACGTAGAAGCTACATTTTGTGCCAGTACCTATAGGTTGCGACGCATATTGCTTCACGGATAGAGTATTCCCCGAAAGACTGGGAAATCTGCGTATCGTTTACGACGTAGAAGCAATGTTTCAACGGCCTTTTCCCCAGAGCGCAGCAACATACCACGCGGGGCGATGTAACTTGAGATCGTGCGTTGCGGTGTTGGACGCCAAACCAAATTAAATGCTGCTAGCTTGGGGAAAAACCACATTTCAGAATATGGAATATGGTCGTGGACCCACCATGCCAAATCCTGCCAATCACGCCCCTGGTCATATTGATCCGCGAACCAGGGCACGACGACCGTGGCCCCTGCAACAGCTTGATCACCGGCATTCAAGTCCCAGATGTGGCATTCAGTAGGATTGTCATTGCGCGCGCAGTTTAGATTGTTCTCATTGCCGTATGCATTCAATTTTGGTGAACGATATCCTGAACGTAGGGCAATTCGTCCAAATGTTTCCTCCAGCGGATCCAAAAGTTGGGTGCAAAATTGCCGGCCGTTTTCCAAAATAAGGTCGGGCTGCGTCGGCACATTCGGCACACCATGAAAGCCGTTAATCTCTGAATACATAAAGTCGCGCATGTAAAAGTGTTGAGACAGTCGTTGCCGACCAAAGGTTTCCAAGCTCCACATACTGCGCGGCTGGCGCATTAGGCGGCACCGTTCCATTGAAATTCACCGTTCGGCCCCAACGGGCTAAACGGATTATGTGCTATTTCCCAAATATGCCCCTCTGGGTCTGCAATGTATCCATGATGCCCGCCCCAGAAAACGTCCTGCGCTGGCTTAAGGACTGCACCACCCGCAGCTTCGGCTTTCGTTATAATTGCAGCAACTTCAGCTTTCTCTGCAACATTGTATCCAAGCGTCATACGACCGGTGCCCAATGTCTCAACAGGCAGCCCCAAATCTTTGGCCAAAGCATCCAGCGGATACAGCCCCAAGGTTTGCCCAATGAGATCGAATGCAATAACACCGTCAGGGCTATCAACACGTGCCCATCCCAACGCCTCGTAAAAGGCAGCCGATTGGGCCATGTTTTTTACGCCCAAAGTGATCAAGCTAACGCGTTGTTGCATCATCATAACTCTCCATACCATTCAAGGATCGCCGTAACGCTGCGCGCCGTTTGACCCGGGGAGATTATATCGCCGGCAATAACGTGCTGGGATGGATCGTCCCCTGCACCCAATTCTGGTCTCACGGTGGTTACGTCGCCACCCCACTGTGCGGAGATCCGTTGTGTTACGTCTGCACGCACAACTTTGTCGCCTTTTGCATAGTGGAACAATGCTGGGATTTTCACATCGAAATAATCCAATGCAATTGCTGCTTTGACTGACGCAGCCATCGGAAAAACAGCTGTGCTGGGATAGTTTGTGGTCCAGTGAAGCGCTTGAGCTTCATTGCGCGGCTCAAACGAGCGTGTTTTTCCAACCAGGAAAGGCAACCAATACCGCGCAGCAGGCAGAGTTAGCATTGGAGCGGCGGGATTATTAACACCAAAATTGGGCGAAACGAAAACGACGCCCACAACGTCCTTTTACAATTCAGGTTTATGCAATGCCAATGCTGTCAATGTTCCACCTGTTGAGGTGGATAGGATCAAAACCTTATCCCCAACACGACGCGCGACAGCCAAAGCCTCAACAACGTCGGCCATCCAGCCCTTAACAGTTCCTTCAGCCATCGCGGCGCTATCGCGCCCGTGACCCTGAAAACGCGTATAAATAAGGTTGGCACCAAGTGACGATGCAACATCGTCGGGCACTGGACGAATTTCTTGGGAGCTGGCCGAAAAACCGTGTAGATAAACCACTGATAGCGGCGTCTTAGCGTCCTCATCACCAGCCCAAATTACGCGCTTTTCACTATTCTCACGGATATTGAGTATCGGGATTTCTTGGCTTTTGAAATATGCGCCAACGCCATTGTCCAATAGGCTTTGGTCAAAAGTGGTTTCAAACGATGTATCTTCGTAGGGTCCCAAAAACCACATTGTGATCCCCACCACGATCAGGGCAAGCAAGATGCGCCCAATGAACTTGCCAACCGTTCTCATTCTGCTTCTCCCATAACTTCAAGCACTGCGCGTTCAATCACCCCCAAACACGGTCCATCTGAGAACCGGTGATCTGCGTCTTTGATCAACGTCAGGCGCATGTCTTGGCTGGTGGCGTGTTCTTGCAACTTCACCGCACAATCCGTGCTGACGGCGGTATCGGCGGTGCCCTGAAGCATACGCACCGGAAACGGCAGATCCAATGGACTGCGCATCACCAACTGGTTACGCCCATCCTCGATCAATCTTTTGGTAATAATGTAAGGTTCCATATAGTCAGAGGGTAACTCGATCTGCCCATCTGCCTCGAGTGCAGCCTTCTGTGAATCGCCAAACGATGCCCAATACCCGTCTTCTGTAAAATCTGGCGCCGCTGCAATCGTCACCAACCCGGCCATGCGGTCAGTGTGGTCACGCGCAAACAACAGTGATTGCCAGCCCCCCATACTGGAGCCCACCAAAACCACCTTGCCCTCTGTCAAAGCATCGATCGCAGCAAAGGTATCCTCAGCCCAATCACCTATGCATCCCGTTTCAAAGGTGCCAGAACTGATGCCATGGCCAGAATAATCGAACCGCAAGAACGCTTGTCCTCGCGCACGAGCCCACGCCTCGAGATGGATCGCTTTCGTGCCTTCCATGTCAGACTTCAAACCACCCAAGAAGACAAGCCACGGGCCAGCCCCTTCTGACCGGTGATATCCGATGCGGCGGCCTTGCGGCGTGTTTAAGTACTGTGGTTCTGACATGACGGGCCCCCTGAATTCCGGTGGATAATGCGACACGCAGACGGCCTGACGCAATCCGAAATGTGTCCCGTAAACACGAAGTCCGATTTGATCATCCCCTCGGCCTTGACCCCTCCCGACGCTTTGGGCAAAAGAGCGGGGAACCATATAACCCGCAACCGGGCGTTTCGTAGGCGCCAAACTGACGAGGAGTGCCCAAATGGCATCAGTCTCCCTTACCTTTCCCGACGGCAATGCACGCGAATATGAAGCTGGCATCACAGCAGCAGCAGTTGCCGAAAGCATTTCAAAATCCCTCGCTAAAAAAGCCATCAGCGCTACAGTGAACGGCGAACATTGGGACCTGCAATGGCCAATCAATGAGAACGCCACCATCGCTCTGCACACCATGCAAGACGATGAGCAAGCCAATGAACTTGTGCGCCACGATCTGGCCCACATTATGGCCCGCGCGGTGCAAGAGATTTGGCCCGATACCAAAGTGACCATCGGTCCTGTGATCAAAAACGGTTGGTACTATGACTTTGACCGCAAAGAGTCATTTACGCCTGAAGACCTGATCACGATCGAAAAGAAGATGAAGGAAATCATCAACAAACGCGACGCCGTGCGCACCGAAGTATGGGAGCGCGATGTTGCGATCAAATACTACGAGGATCGCGGTGAGCCATATAAGGTCGAGCTGATTGAGGGCATCCCAGGGGATGAACCGCTGCGCATGTATTGGCACGGCGAATGGCAGGACCTATGCCGTGGCCCACACTTGCAACACACCGGCCAAGTGCCCGGTGACGGCTTCAAACTGATGTCCATCGCGGGTGCCTACTGGCGCGGCGATAGCGACCGCGAGATGCTGCAACGCATCTACGGCGTGGCCTTCACTGGTAAGGAAAAGCTGAAGGCCCACCTGAACATGTTGGAAGAAGCGGCCAAACGTGACCACCGCAAGCTGGGCCGCGAGATGGATCTGTTCCACATGCAAGAAGAAGCCCCGGGCCAAGTGTTCTGGCACCCGAACGGCTGGCGCATCTATACAGAGTTACAAGACTATATGCGCCGCCGTCAGCGCGCAGGCGGCTATGTTGAGGTGAACACACCACAAGTAGTGAATCGTCAGCTGTGGGAAAAATCCGGTCACTGGGAAAGCTACCAAGAGAACATGTTCATCGTTGAAGTGGACGAAGATCATGCGCGTGAAAAAACAGTCAACGCGCTGAAACCTATGAACTGCCCATGCCACGTTCAGGTCTTCAACCAAGGTATGAAATCCTACCGCGATTTACCTCTCCGCATGGCTGAATTTGGATCATGCAACCGTTATGAGCCATCAGGTGCGTTGCATGGTATCATGCGGGTACGTGGGTTCACCCAAGATGACGGGCATATTTTCTGTACTGAAGAGCAAATCGAAACAGAGACTAAGATCTTTATTGAGTTCTTGTCTGAAATCTATGCCGAATTGGGCTTCACCAACTGGGCCATCAAATTGTCCACCCGCCCTGAAAAGCGGATTGGTTCTGATGCAATCTGGGACCAGTTGGAGACAGCACTGGGTAACGCGTGTAAGGCGGCAGGATACGAATACGATATCCAAGAAGGCGAAGGCGCGTTTTACGGCCCTAAGCTTGAGTTCGTGTTGACCGATGCGATCGGGCGTGACTGGCAGTGCGGTACATTGCAGGTCGACAGCAACATGCCAGAACGCCTTGATGCGTCATACGTTGGCCAAGATGGTAACAAGCACCAGCCATTCATGTTGCACCGCGCAACACTGGGATCGTTCGAACGCTTCATTGGTATTTTGATCGAAGAACACGCTGGTAAGTTACCGTTCTGGTTGGCCCCACGTCAGGTTGTTGTGGCATCCATCATCTCGGATGCGGACGATTATGTGCACGAAGTTGTGGCTGCCCTAAATGCTTCGGGTGTGCGTGCAGAAGCCGACGTTCGCAATGAAAAGATCAACTATAAGGTCCGTGAACACTCGGTTGGAAAAGTGCCTGTGATCTTAGCAGTTGGCGCACGTGAAGTCGAAGAACGTACGGTAACGGTACGTCGACTGGGTGAGAAACAGACATCGGTTCAGACATTTGATGATGTCAAAGCTGCATTGGCTGTTGAATCAACACCGCCAGATTTGCGCTAATCCCTACCCAAAAACCCAAAGCGCCCCGCTGATTTTCTAGCGGGGCGTTTCAATTGCCTCGTACCCTTAGCTATAAATGATGGCTTAAGCGAAAGTCGGCAACGAGCCCTAGAATAACTTTCGATGGATCAATTATTCGGCTACGAAACGCACATCGGCTTTGCTGGCATCAAAGATAAACCAGACGGAGGTTGGACAATTTTCGTCAGTCAATATAACGTCTCTGCCTAAGGCGCATCCGATTATGGTAAGAACATCGACAACGGCATTGAGTTCTGCTTGAGACGTTACCTCCGATGGGTCGATACTCAGCTCAATTTCTTGCTCTGTGAAAAAATGGCATTTTATCTTTACTTGGCCTAAAAGTATCTCAAGCAAGAAGGATTTCTTATTTTCTATTTCAAATATTTCTGATGCTTGTGTAGGTAGAGGATGCGGCTCTCCATCTACAAACGTAGCGGTTATCTTGGAAGAAACCGCGTCTAAAAATACATCCCAATCAGCGGCCGTCGTGTTTCGGACGTAAATGTCTCTCAGACTACCATCCAAATAGAATGCCTTCCTGCAATCTTGCCAGTCCATTCGTTGCATTCTTAATCCTTGGATTATTCTCGACCCGAAAGATCTCAGTCTATCTAGTGAAAACGACACGTCAACAAATTCTCAATATCAGGCTGAGATTGATCCAACTTTAAATGTCGCTTTGTCCGCAAAGCAGCCCACAACCAAAAAACGTTTCATTCCAACAAAACCGCCTGTACATCCTTCGTCCAACCCAAATACATCTTATCGCCATCCACAATCAGCGGACGCTTCATTAACGCCGGATGCTGTGCGATCAAATCCAAGGGCGCACCTAAGCGCTCGTCTTCAGACAATCCACGCCAAGTGGTTGAGCGCGTGTTCAACAATGCGTCGCCAAATTGGGCGAACGCCAATTTCATAACTTCGGCAGGCACACCATCAGCGCGAACATCAACAAGTTCAGATTGCTCCAACGCTTTCAGTGCTTTACGGCAGGTATCGCAGTTCTTTAGGCCAAAAATTTTCATGAAATTCCCCAATCATTCCCTTCACTTAGATTGATCTCACCCAAATATCACGCAGTTTTTCTTGATTTAACATCCATTCGGACAAAATATACAACCAGGGAGTGGGTGGGTTTTATCGCCCAGATTACCTAACCAAGAGAAAAGCACTTGGGTAACTATTGAACACAAGGAGGCGTTAGATATGCCAAATGGTACCGTAAAATGGTTCAACACCACCAAAGGATTTGGATTTATTGCACCTGATGATGGAGGAAGCGATGTATTTGTCCACAGCTCAGCTATTGAACAATCAGGGCTGACAGGCCTAAGCGACAATCAGAAAGTCAGCTTTGGCCTCGTCGACGGTCGTGATGGCCGCCAAATGGCAAGTGACATCACACCTCTTTAAAGAAAAAACCGGCGCTTAAGTTTCCAAAGCTCCGGTTTTCAAAATTCGGTTGGATGATCCTTAGATCAATCGTAAGTGCAGCCTTTTGTACCAACTTTGCAAGCAGCTTGGCGTCTAATAACACGCTGCTGCACTACTTTGCGCGGTGCAGGTGTCATCATCGCCTGCTGATAAGACATATTTTGGTTTGGCACTCCGCAACATACAACACCAGAAATTGTCACTGGCTGAAGACCTGCAGGGCAAAAATTCTCACCGTGGTGGGGATAAATTTTAGCCCCTTGGGAAGACGCTTGTGCAGCGTAACTGCCGCTTGTTACCGTCACGTTTGTCACGACAATTTGTGTGACTGAAACGGATGTATAGTCCTGTGCGAATGTAGGCGCTGTGCCCGACATCAAAAGGCCACAACCCGCCGCCAAAATCATTTTAAAACGCATATCTTCCCTCATTTTCGGACAAATGCCACTAAATATGTGTCGAGTATTGCCTGATGAATACAACCCAAGTCTAGCGTTTTCTCGTATTTAGCGACTGCTGTTACGTATATGAATCAGGTGGTTGGTAAGAGGTTTTGGACTTTCAGTACAAATCATCGCGGAGATATCCGGTTAAGCACCGCGATTACCGGCATGCTTAATTTCGCAAAAGCATCGGGAACTCAGGCACGGACCCATTCCCCTGCAATACACCGCGGCTCATCCGTTCTGATCTCAGTCTGCGTGTTAAGTCTCCATTCGGCCCCATCAAAGGATGGAAAGAACGTATCGGCGTCATCCACCACTAAGTTAACTTCAGTCAGGCACAGCCGATCTGCCAATGGTAACATCGCAGTATATATCCCTGCCCCGCCTACGCCATAGATCCGGTGATAGCCAAGCGTGGTCGCAAGCGCGAGCGCTTCGTCCACAGACGCTACGCAATGCTCTGCTGCGCATCCCTTGGACGTCACCACGATGTTCAACCGATTTTTCAGTGGCGCATTTGGAAGGCTGTTCCACGTGTTGCGTCCCATGATCATCGCACCGCCCATAGTTTCGCGCATGAAATATTTCAAATCTTCAGGCAGATGCCATGGCATATCACCATCTTTGCCAATCACGTTTCCACGGGCGCGTGCTGCAATCAAGGTGATCATACTGCCACCTCACCCTTGATCAAAGGATCCGGGTCATATCCATTGAGCTCGAAGTCCTCAAACTTGAAGTCAAAGATAGATTGTACTTCCCGCTTGATATGCATCTTGGGTAGAGCTTTCGGAGTACGCGACAATTGCAATTCGACCTGATCCATATGGTTTGAGTAGACATGAGCGTCGCCCAGGGTATGGATGAAATCGCCGGCCTCATAGCCTGTCACATGGGCCAACATTTGCAGAAGCAACGCATACGACGCGATGTTAAACGGAACACCAAGAAACATGTCGGCCGAACGCTGATACAGCTGTAGGTGCATCTTTCGGCCAATAATTTTGACTTGCCACATTGTGTGACACGGAGGTAGCGCCATCTCGCCAATCTCGCCAGGATTCCACGCGGACACGATCAGACGGCGGCTGTCAGGAGTCGCTTTGATGTTGGCAATCAGCTCTTCAATTTGGTCAACGGAACCACGTTCACTGAATGCAGGGAATGCACGCCATTGTTTGCCATAAACCGGACCAAGGTCACCATTTTCATCAGCCCACTCATCCCAAATACGCACACCATTTTCCTTGAGATATCTGATGTTTGTATCGCCTGACAGGAACCACAAGAGTTCATGAATGATCGACTTAAGGTGCACTTTTTTCGTTGTGACCAAAGGGAAGCCATCGGCCAGTGGATAGCGCATCTGCATCCCGAAATGCGACGTTGTCCCTGTGCCGGTGCGGTCAGTTGTGACCTCACCAAGTTCCAAAATCTCGCGCAATGCGGCGTGGTATTGTTTCATGCGGGTCTCCGGCGCTTTGACTTTGCGATTTAGGCAAAGATACAGAATCTAACAGCGACCACCTTATCTAGCGCCACAGGATTTTTGAACCGCTATATCATGGTCGTTATTTAGTCACGGTTGGGCGTTAGAAATACCCCAGAATGCTACGTGAACGTTGACTTTCCACTCGCACAAGTCGATCTAAAGATTAATAGGCAGTTATTTCGAGACCCAGAAGAGGTTCGGCAGTATGAAAAGATTTTCAAGCGTTTGCGCTTTGGCGCTGATCGTTGGCGCGTGTGGCGGCGATGGAACAAATCCATTCACCACCTCATTTGATGCAAATGACCCCGCGACGACGATCGACCCCGATTCGGAAACAGAAGTTTCGGCGGCCGGTATTCCCGTCCTCATTGCCAGCGACTTAGACAGCCTCTCTTATAACGCAACAGACAAGACCTTGACCGTTACGGGTTTAACCCAGGATGGCACCTCCGCAGTCAATGCCTATCGCCATGTTGTGGATGGACAGCAAACGATCACAACATCGGACGGAAATACCTATTCAGCATTTGTAAATGGTTACACGACCTTTACGCGTCAGAATGATGCATTAGGGCGGCATTCCACAGCCTTTGTTGCAAGTCGCGCCGGCCTACAAGCTGGCGTTGTTATGACAGGAGGCCAGTTTAACAAATTTTTTGCGGGCACTTATTATGAGCGCAATGGCGATTACGTTGCGCCAACTGCGCCAGACACTCGGTTTGATGTTACATATCATGGTACTTATGCTGCTGGGATTAATTTTTCGGGTCCAAATACAGACCTTTTGCCAATTGTCGGCCCCATTGACGAAGACATAGATGTACCGAGGCAAAGTGCTTATGTTCGCGGCCTAATATTCGTGAACGTAGACCTAAACGACATGTCCGTTGAAGGCCAAATTTATAATAGAACAGGTGTGTTTAGGGCTGACGAAACGGCTGACGACACCGTCGGGTTCTTCGGTTATCCAGAAATTGCGCTTGTTGAAGGAGTCTTGGCTGCGGACGGCTCATTTGCTGGGAAAGTACAGAACCAGGGCAAGTTGCTCGATATTGGCGACTTCGCTGGGATTATCGGTGGTGACTCGGGCCAAGCATTGGCAGGGGGAACTCGGTTTGAAGATTTCGAAACCACTTTTGAGGATGAAATCGAATACGGTGTGTTTGTTTTAGACATTTGCGAGGTCGGGGATACCGGCGATATATGTACAAACGCCTTGCCCTAACCTCGCTGCTGCGACACAGAGTTTTCCCAAAACAGCTGTTTGCGACCCTAGTTGCAATTTGGTTAACTACTGTAAGTACTGCGGCTGCCGATACGCAAACAACACCCGTTAGGTTGTCGATTAGCGATGCCCGCAAGGTTGCAATTCATGCATTGCGGGCAGGGGATTTTGAGATCGCTCGTCAACTTTCGATGGGCTTATTGTTGGCTGACGAGCACGACCCACATGCCTATTCAATATTACTGCAGGCACATTCACAGCTTGGCAATCCGAAACTGGCAAAAGCTGCGGCAAGGCTGGCATATAAACATAGCAAGGGAAAAGAAGCTTCCTTTGCCACCGCGCGCAATGCTGGAGCACTGGCATTCAGCCAAAACCGTTACAATGCCGCTCAATATTGGCTACGCCGCGCGGCCAATCATGAACCTGATGATCGAAGCGCCCAACAGCTGGCAAGAGAATTTAAAAAAATCCGCACAAATAATCCACTGAACCTAAACATAAGCGTCTCGACCTCCCCTTCTGACAACGTTAACAACGGGACCGGATCCGCCACTAATTTAGTCAATGGCATCCCACAACTCGGATACATCAACGCTGCAAGCAGAGCGCTTTCTGGCATCGTCGCAACAACCGACTTGCAACTCAAATATCGACTGGGTCAAAATCAAAACTCGCGCACAGAGTTGACCACGCGATTATATGTTCGAAATGTTTTTCTATCTTCGGAAGCACGTGCACTTATGGCGTCTGACCCGTTCTCACCCCAGCTCGAAAATTCCGACCTGCGCAGCACATATGTCGACTTTGGCATCAACCATCGGTTTTCATTGGGCAAGCCAAACAAAGTTGCCACGCTTTCATCGAAGCTTGGAAAAACATGGTCAGGCGGAAACGAAAGCTACAGCTTTGGACAAGTTGGCTTTAGCCCTACTTTCAAACTCAGTCGCCAAACTCGGTTGAAATTGGGCACAACCTTAGAAAAGCGTTGGTCCGAATTTTCTTCCCTCAATGATTTGACCCGTTCGCAAGTCTCAGCCACGTTGCAGTACCGCGTTAAAAATGGGGATCAATTTAGATTAGGTATCAACTTGCAAGATACCGCCAGCGACAAGGTAAACATCTCAAACCAATCCGCAGTTGCAAACTTAAGCTACAGTTTTGGCAAACCACTAGCATCCGTTAACTTAAGTACAGGTGTCTCTATTGGTTACACACATTATGATAGCTTTACGACTATCAGGCCAGTTGAAGGCGGACGCACCGACACTTCCGTTTACGGCGACCTAACTATGGTGTTCAGCAAAATGGATTTTGCCGGTTTTGTGCCCTCGGTTCAAATTCGAACCGGAAAAAAATCATCCAATATCAGTCGTTTTAACAGTAAGGAACTATCGGTTTCCCTAGGAATTCAGTCAAAATTCTAAGAGGCGTCTGGTATCCTTCGTAACCCGTGATACTTTATGGCTAAACAACGCAAAGGATTGCACGATGCCTCTGAAATACCTCCATACGATGATCCGCGTCGCTAACCTTGAAAAAACAATCTCTTTTTTTGAGTTGCTCGGCATGACTGAAACTCGCCGTCACGAAAGTGAAGAAGGGCGTTTTTCACTGATTTTCATGGCCGCACCTGGGGATGAAGACTGTCCCGTCGAACTCACCTACAATTGGGACGGCGATGATGGTTTGCCGTCAGACAGTCGTCATTTTGGTCACCTAGCCTACGCAGTAGATGACATCTATGCGACCTGCCGAATTTTGATGGACAATGGGGTCACTATTAACCGTCCACCACGCGATGGCCATATGGCGTTCGTTCGCACCCCAGACAACGTATCCATCGAATTGCTTCAAGCAGGCGACAGCTTGGCCCCTGCTGAACCATGGGCCAGCATGGGAAATTCTGGCAGCTGGTAGCCTTGCCAAACAACTCACCCCACCTAGCCTGCGCCCCATCATCAACGCAGGCTAGTTAAAACCTAGAAAACGACTGCATTGCGTGCGCAAGTGATGGTTTTTATTGGGGTCCCTCCGTCGATCCAGCAAAGGCCAAAATCGCAAAACTCAATAAATATAACGGATTTGATCAGTCCAGTACCGCTCAACTCGTTTCAAAGAAGATGTAATCGTCTCGAGCCCTTCGTGGCCAAGGACACCCCGGCTTTGCAACCCGCCTGCGTGGCGTTCAAACAGTTCTGTAACGACGCTGCGTACTTGGCGACCTTGGTCTGTCAATTTAACGCGAACTGATCGACGATCAATTTCGCATCTCTGGTGATGCATATAACCCATTTCGACAAGTTTCTTAAGGTTATAGCTGACGTTGCTGCCTTGGTAATAACCACGGCTTTTAAGCTCTCCCGCAGTCACTTCATTATCTCCGATGTTGAACAACAACATGGCCTGAACTGCGTTAATCTCTAAAACGCCAACTCGTTCAAATTCATCTTTGATGACGTCTAATAACAATCGGTGCAATCGTTCAACCAACGACAGCGCCTCTACGTAACCGCCCATAAAGCCCTTATTTTGGGCCATACTCATGGACTGGGCCATAGGGTCTTGAATGCTCATTTATGTCTCCGACTCAATCTGCTCTCTCACTGCAAACTGAGCCAAATTCACCAATAACACGTTAAACTCAGAAAATTAGGCCTTTATGCCCTGCATTTGCACGGAAATCTCAGCAATCATTTGTCCAAATCTTTCCGGCGCAGCAACCTGACCCGTCACCCATTGATAAAGATCTTGGTCATTTTCATCGAGCAATCGATCATACAACCTGATAGCTGTTTCATCCATCTTTACCAAATTTTCTGTGGCATACGCCGATAGAATAATGTCCATCTCTTTGATTCCGCGACGCATAGAACGCATAACAAGGCGCTTAATGCGGTGTTCTGGAAGCTCAGTCATTCACCACTCTCCGACATAACAAGACGCAAACGTTTCTCCAAACGCGCCATTTGTTCCGCGCGCGCAACCATATCTGCGCGCATTTCACGTAGCTCGTTCAGAATTGCCCGCATATCAGGCGTTACTTCACCCGTATCAGGAGGGGAGTCCATGCCTTCACCCTTGCCGTTGATCAGCCACATCATCGAAACATTCAACAAGCCTGCCATCATAGACAAACGGTTCGCACGCGGTTCAGACAAATCGTCTTCCCAGTTTCGTACGGTGCTTGTGCGAACACCCAATCGGCGCGCAAGATCCTTTTGGGTCAGACCAGATTGCTCACGTGCCGCAGCTACGCGATCCCCAAAGGTTGCAGCATCCTGACTGTACCAATCAGATGTTTCGTCTTGTGGGTTCGACATATTGATATCCTTTATCGGGAACATTTCCCGTTAATGCAGCTTGATCGGTTTGATTAGCACGCCTATTGAAGTCTTATTTAAACCTATAAGGCTGAGATCACAATGAAACTGCTCTCTGATACTCTGGACCGCGTCAAACCGTCGCCAACAATTGCCGTCACAAACAAAGCTGCCGAACTTAAAGCCGCCGGACACGATGTAATTGGTCTAGGTGCGGGGGAACCCGATTTTGACACTCCTCAGCATATCAAAGACGCAGGCATTGCCGCGATCATCTCTGGTAAAACCAAGTACACCGCAGTGGACGGAATTCCAGAGTTGAAGCAAGCAATTTGCGCCAAGTTTAAGCGCGATAACAACCTTGATTACCTACCTTCCCAAGTGTCCGTGAGTTCTGGTGGCAAACAAGTCCTTTACAACGCATTTATGGCAACCCTGAATAAAGGCGATGAAGTTATTATTCCAGCGCCTTACTGGGTTAGCTATCCAGATATGGTGCTGTTAGCAGGTGGCACGCCAGTTGTAGCCGAAGCCTCTTTGCAAACAGGTTTCAAACTGACTGCTGACCAACTTGAGGCTGCGATTACGCCTAGCACGAAATGGTTTCTCTTCAACTCCCCATCCAACCCAACGGGCGCTGGATATACTTGGGACGAGTTAAAGGAGCTAACGGATGTATTGATGCGCCACCCCCACGTTTGGGTAATGACGGACGATATGTACGAACATCTAACCTTTGGTGACTTTCAATTTTGCACCCCAGCCGAAGTTGAACCACGCCTGTATGACAGAACACTAACGGTAAACGGTGTGTCAAAAGCCTACGCAATGACAGGCTGGCGTATTGGGTATGCCGCGGGCCCCGTTGAGTTGATCGCAGCAATGCGCAAAGTTCAGTCGCAAAGCACATCAAACCCATGTTCAATTAGCCAGTTCGCTGCAGTCGAAGCGTTAAACGGGTCGCACGATTTTATTGCAGAGAACAACGCCGCTTTTGTACGTCGTCGCGATATCGTCGTCGAGATGCTAAATCAGGCTGACGGAATAACATGCCCGACACCAGATGGCGCATTCTATGTGTACCCTTCGATTGCTGGCCTTATCGGAAAAACCACACCTGAAGGGGTCAAAATCGTCAATGATGAAGCTTTCGCCACCGCTTTACTGAATGACACTGGTGTCGCTATCGTTTTTGGTGCAGCATTCGGACTGTCGCCAAATTTCAGGGTTAGCTATGCTACCTCTGACGAAGCGCTAAAAGAAGCATGTGCCCGCATAATAAAATTCTGCGCAGTGTTGAGATAACATGGAAGAAGCATGTCTGGTGAATTGCCCAACTATTATTTCCGCGTTCGTGAAAACGGAGCCGCTGTGTTCCGTGTCGACACGGAAAATCGCCAGCGGCGCATTGAGATGGATCAAATTGCCATCATCAACATGCGCAACGGCGAAATCAAACCACATGGCGAGCGCAGATTATCTGAAGATGATCTAGAACGAATCCACGAATGGATGGAGGAACGCGCAGCCATCCTTGCAAACCGTGATATGGACGACATCCATCGGGCAGTCGATTATCTGAACCTCACAACGCAGTGGGTTCAATCAAAGGCGTCTGCTGATCAGCTAGACTCTGTCACGGACGCTTTACTTCTCGCAATGCACGATTTGCGCAGCACATTGGTCCGTAAAAAAGCAGATCGCTTGATGAAGGGCTAAGGTTTCAGCTTAGTTAACCTCAGACACAGCTCCAACACGACCAAGGATAACCGACCAAAAGCGCACACTGAGCAAGACAGCAGCACTGGCTAGTCCCACAACCAATCCAATCCAAACGCCTACCCCCTCATATTCCAGCACAAAACCAAAGATATATGAACATGGCATGCCGATCACCCAATAGCTGAATGCAGCCATATACATAGGCACCGTTGTATCCTGGACGCCGCGTAAGAGCCCAAGTGCGATTGCTTGCGCCCCATCCACCAGCTGAAACAACGCAGCCATTGCCAACAAAACAACGCCAATGGCAACAATCTGATCCCGTGCGGGTTCACCAGACTGTAAAAAGACAAGAACCAGCGGTTCAGGCCAAAGTAAGAACCCAATTATTGTCAGCAATGCAGCAACCAAGGACATACCAAAGACGACATACGCCCCTCTTGCCAGATGGTTCCGATCACCGCGCCCAAAGGCATTGCCTGCACGAATAGTGGCCACATTGCTGATCCCAAGATGTAGCATAAACGTTATACTCGCGCATTGAAGCGCAATGCCATGGGCCGCTAATGGAATGGTACCAAACCAGCCCATCATCACAGCTGTTGCTGCGAACAAGCCAGTCTCCGAAAGCCCGGTGAAACCGATAGGTACACCCAAGCGAAACACGCGTACCATCATTTCCCAGTCAGCCCGCCAAACCCGGACGAACAATTGGTGTTGCGGGAAGATAAAAGCTGCGTAAAAAACGATGCCGATCATTCCGACCGTATGCGTCAAAAGTGATGCTACGGCAGCCCCTTGGATACCCATTTCAGGAGCGCCCCATTTGCCGAATATCAAAGCATAGTTAATCAAACCGTTGCAAACCGTTGCAAGTACAGCAATCCAGAACACAACTTGTGTGCGTTCAAGGGCCGACAAATAACTTTTAATGACCATTGCGATCAACCAAGGGAACATCCCATATCCAGCTATGCGCAAATACCGTTGTCCATCCGCAGCTACTGATGGTTCTTGCCCCATCAACAAAAACAGCGCTTCGGACCAAAACATGAATGGCATGATGACAATGGAGTACGCAATTGACAGCCACAGCCCCATCCGTGCCACGCGCCGAATGCTGATTTCGTCTTCTTCGGCGTCAAAAGTTGCCACCATCGGCATGACGGCAAAAGCGAACCCTGCCCCCATAATGAAAAGAACGAAGAAGTAGCTGGCGGCTAATGTTACCGCGGCAAGCGCATCAACACCGTACCACCCCAACATGACAGTGTCCGTCACGCCAATCGTGATCTGTGCTAAGTGTCCACCGACCAATGGCAAGCCAAGGGTAGCGACTGCTTTCGCGTGAGCGGGATATGACATGATTTTTGAACGCATGTAGCAAGCCTTAACTAGGCATGCTGACAAGGCAATCCAGAAACGTGTACCCAGACAATTATTATCCTGAAGCGAGCCGCTTACTCCGCAACAGCACGCGCCTTTGGTTTGATGTACCAATACCAGACACGGTAGGACTCTAGTAGAGTCAAAGGCAGGAAGTGCACGATTGCAGACGTTGGGTGTTCCCAATTGTGCAGGGCCGCCCAATGCAACAAGGTCAGAACCGCAGCGCCATAGGTCCAACGTTGCAAGGTCTTCCACCACGGCCCCATAATTCGAACAAAATAGTCGGTCGATGTAGTGGCCAACGGCACAAAAATCACGAATGCGATCCAACCAGTCCAAATATAAAAGCGCGAAATTTCGTTAATAACGCCCGCCATTGATCCCTTATCAATCACGTAAAACAAAGTATGAAGCGCCGCATAGCCAAATGAAGCGACACCCAAGTAACGGCGATTTTTCTTAAGCCAAATTGGGCCACGCCATCCGCGGAGCAACATTGCCAACGGGGTCGCCATCATTGCGACAATTAGGAAGCGCGCTGAAAACTCTCCAGTTGGGTGTACCAATTCATGAAATATGCGTGGATCATCAGATGCAAGGGCGGCCCCCAACATAAATCCACCCGGCAAAGCGAAGAGAGCCCACACCCCATATCGGTTTAAAAATGAAAGACGTGAAAGCATGTTGGACCTCAGATTTTTTCTATGTTCTTATTAGAACGAAGAACATCAGAGTTTCTGTCGAAAAAACCAAAACAGTTTCAATCATGCTGCGCGCAATAGAGCCAAGCCCAAAGGCAAAGTACTTCGCTACCCAAGTCGGGAAAAACCAACCATGCAAACACATTCGCTTTCTCTCAACGGCCACGATTTTTTTGTGCGCTCTTGGGGGCAGCCTCATCTTCCCAAATTGATCCTGCTGCATGGCTTTCCTGAATACTCTGGAGCTTGGGATGATCTGGCACCTGAATTATCTGGAATGTTTCACTGCATCGCACCCGACCAACGCGGCTATGGCCAAAGTTGGGCACCCTCTGATGTCGGCGAGTACACGTTGTCAAAGCTGGTCAGCGACATCGTCGCCTTGATCAACACCGATCTAGTGGGAGGCGGCCAAGTCGCCGTTATGGGCCATGATTGGGGTGCCAGCGTGGCCTACGGAATTGCCATGTTCCATCCCGAGCATGTGAATCGTCTTATCATTGCTAATGGCGTGCACCCAGTTCCGTTCCAAAGGGAGTTGGCCAAGGGCAGTGCTCAATCTGAAGCGTCCCAATACATCAACATCATCAAATCCAACACATCCCCTGAAGCATTGGCCGCAGATGACTTCGCCAAAATGACCCGTCTTTTTTCAGCCACGATGGACACTCGATGGCTGATTGGCGAACGGCTAGAGGCCTACAAGACCGAATGGGGGCGCGAAGGTCGCTTGCGTGGCATGACAAACTGGTACCGCGCTTCGCCCTTGAATGTCGCAGATGTGGGTGTCCCCATTGACGATCTACCAGCCTTGCCCGTGGAAAAGCTAAAGGTACACTGTGACCACCTGCTTATCTGGGGAATGAACGATACGGCATTGTTGCCACAAACCACCCAAGGGTTGGAAGACCACTGCGCCCGACTAAAGCGCGTCGAAATTGGAGATGCCGATCATTGGATTCTCCACCAAAAACCGGTCGAGGTGGCAGATGCCATTATCGATTGGGTCATTGGGAATGACTTTGACATCCCCTAGTCCACCCACAATTTCGAGCAATGAAGATAGACAGAGCGGCAGTGCGCCCCTACAGTTTCCCAACACTGGAAATTAAAGGGCCGCAATATGAGCACTGCATCAAAAGCATCAAGAATTGCGTTTTGGACTATCGGGATCATCGCCCTTCTTTGGAACGCAATGGGCTGCATCAATTTCATGCAACAAATCAGTCCTGCTGGGATCGCGACTTTACCACCAGAATATCAAAGCTACATCGAAACACGTCCAACATACGCGTTTATAGCATTTGGGGTATCAGTCATTGCAGGCCTAATAGGTGCCATTTTTATGTTGATGCGCCGTGATCAGGCCACAGTACTGTTCTTGGCATCTGGCATTGGCGCGTTCGTTGCCACTATCCCAGCACTTAACGCCGGCATCCCATCCATCGTCTTAGGCAGCGCAATGTCGATCATATTGGCCGCAATCTTTGCGCTATACGCGTCACGCACACGCGGCTAACCAACCTACCACAATCAACCTGTGACTTTGGCACAATGAAGCAACGATGGCGTCTTTCCCAACCCGTCATGCTCTGACATACTGCTGCTCAATCAAAATCAATAATTCCGAGCATGCCCATGTCCAGCGATCTTCTTTCCGGTTCAACAGCCAGCCCTGACGATTATGATGCGTCCTCCATCCAAATTTTGGAAGATATGGAGCACGTACGCCTGCGCCCAGGGATGTATATCGGTGGTAAAGACGATCGTGCACTGCACCACATGGTTGCGGAAATCATCGACAACTCGATGGACGAAGCCGTTGCAGGCCATGCCACTTGGATCGAAGTGGAACTACACGAAAACGGTCACGTGTCTGTGCGCGACAACGGACGCGGCATTCCAACGGGGCCCCACCCCAAGGACCCAGAAAAATCAGCGCTCGAAATTATCTTCTGTACGCTGAACGCGGGCGGTAAATTCTCGGGCGACAGCTATGAAACGTCTGGCGGTTTGCACGGTGTTGGCTCATCCGTTGTGAACGCCCTGTCCGATCATCTAAGGGTCGAAGTAGCACGCAACAAAGAATTGTTCGCGATGGAGTTCTCGCGCGGCGTCCCACAGGGCAAATTGGCCAAAATCGGTGCCGCTCCAAATCGCCGTGGCACAGCTGTGACCTTTCACCCCGATGCTGACATCTTTGGGTCGCTCACGCTAAAACCTGCACGCCTGTTCAAAATGGCACGCTCAAAAGCATACCTGTTCTCAGGCGTGGAAATCCGTTGGAAAACTTCGCAAAACGACGGCGAAACACCGCAAGAGGCAAAGTTTCACTTCCCCGGCGGTTTGGCAGATTACCTGTCTGAATCCCTTAAGGGTGCAACCACATACGCCGAAGCCCCATTTGCGGGCACTGTATCCTTTGAAAAATTCAAGGTTCCGGGCAAGGTCGAGTGGGCCATCAACTGGACCCCTGCCCGCGACGGATTTATTCAGTCTTATTGTAACACTGTTCCAACGCCTGAGGGCGGCACGCATGAGGCAGGCTTTTGGGCCGCGATCCTCAAAGGGGTCAAGGCTTACGGCGAACTGGTGAACAACAAAAAAGCCAGCACAATCACACGCGAAGACCTAACCACAGGTGCGGGTGCCCTTGTTTCCTGTTTTATCCGCGAACCTGAGTTCGTGGGCCAAACCAAAGACCGCCTTGCCACCGTTGATGCACAGCGCATGGTCGAAAACTCGGTTCGTGACCACTTTGACAACTGGTTGGCGGCAGACACCAAATCCGCTGGTGCGATCCTCGACTTCCTAGTGCTGCGCGCCGAAGAGCGGCTGAAACGGCGTCAAGAAAAAGAAACTTCGCGCAAGACAGCAACCGCCAAACTGCGCCTGCCTGGTAAACTGACAGACTGTTCATCCAAAACCCGCGAAGGGACCGAGTTGTTCATCGTGGAAGGGGACTCTGCGGGCGGTTCTGCCAAAATGGCACGCGATCGCAAGACCCAAGCATTGTTGCCGCTGCGTGGTAAAATCCTAAACGTTCTGGGCGCTGCCTCTTCAAAACTGGGCAGCAACGCCGAAATCTCTGACCTAACCCAAGCGCTTGGCGTCCAGTTGGGCAGCAAATTCAACGTTGATGACCTGCGCTATGACAAGATCATCATCATGACCGATGCGGACGTCGACGGCGCGCACATCGCAGCGCTGTTGATGACGTTCTTCTTCACCCAAATGCGGCCCATGATCGACGCAGGGCACCTGTACCTTGCCTGCCCACCCTTGTTCCGCATCACGCAGGGGGCCAAACGGGTCTACTGTATTGATGAAGCGGAAAAGGACAAGTGGCTTGAAAAAGGCATCGGTGGCAAGGGGCGGATTGACCTGTCGCGGTTTAAGGGACTGGGTGAAATGGACGCCAAGGATCTGAAAGACACCACAATGAACCCCGCCACACGCAAGCTGATCCGCGTCACAATTGACGATGATGAGCCGGGCGAAACGGATGATCTGGTCGAGCGCCTGATGGGTAAGAAACCCGAGATGCGCTATCAGTACATTCAAGAGAACGCGCGGTTTGTTGAGGAGTTGGATGTTTAGGTGGGGGATGATTTAAAGCCATTCAATTTCACCCCTGACTTATCCAATAGTAAGTCAGCTCGACGCGCCTTGTACTCTGCGAGTTTAATTACGTTTATTGTCGCTAACTTAACTTTTACCTCTACGAAATTCGGCTTGTTTGGTCTTGAAGTGGTTTTCGAACAGGAGCGCCTCGTCGCAGTCGGCCAGATTTCCGTTTTCATTTTACTCGTCGTTTTTTTCTTCGAGCGTCACCAGGTTTTTCAGATTTATTGGCTGAAAGAAGGTCGGACAAAATAAATCGAAAGCACAACCACGAGAGCCTCAACTTGGAACAACTTTGGAACGCTCCTGATCAATATCAAGATGGGCCCGATGGAGACCGGAATAGAATGAGTGTTGAACAAACCCATGAAATGAACTCGTACACATCAAAGCGTATAAGTCGCTTTCGGTTTCTTACATTTTCGGCAGAAATCGTCGTTAGCTATCTCTTGCCAGCGGGTCTCGGGTTGTGGGCCATATCCCAACCAAATGGTTTGCGTCTATTGACCGACATAATACTTCAATAGCACCGTAGGGTGGGTGAAACCCACCACACCCCAACATCAACAATCATCACAAACCGTCGGTTAAACGATGGGGCAAACGGTGGGTTACACCCACCCTACATCACCGCATCCCTAACCCGTTAGGCGGCGTTCACCCCGCCAACCCCGCGTATAATCAAAACGAAAAAAGGCGGGGAAATCCCCGCCCTACGTTCCGATATGTACCACTCGCATCTGGCCCCGCCTCTCACACGTTGCTGCGCAACATGCTGCCGGCTAACGCGTCCGCAAAATGGGCGCTAGGTCACACTCGTCGGATATATAACCACCCGTGAGTTCAACGGCACGCGGTCATACAACTCAACCATCTGGTCATTGATCAGACGCCTACAACCCTTCAACACCCCCCTGTTCCCAACAGATCGCTTGCGCAGTGCCTACAATATCGTAACATTACGAACTAAGGGGCGGCACGCGCATTTCCCCAAACATGATGTGGTCCTCTAGTCTGGCACTCAGTCAAATTACATCTGTGGACTGGTTTCGAAAAGGAGATCGCGATGACACAGTACGCTCTGACGATGTTGTTGGCTGGGATCGGCATTCCACTTCTGGCTGGCCTGAACGCAGCGTTGGGCAAGTATATCGGGTCGCCCGCTACAGCCGCCGTTATCCTGTTCCTTGTGGCGCTCAGCATCAGTCTTGTCGTTATGGTCGCAACGGGAACCGAAGGGTTCAACCGATTGCTGTCCGCCCCCAAACATCTGTTTTTAGCAGGCGCTTTCGTTGCGTTTTATGTGCTGACCATAACCTACATCGCCCCACATTTTGGGGTCGGAAACGCCGTCTTCTTCGTCTTACTTGGGCAATTGATTAGCGCGGCTGCCATCGACCACTTTGGCCTTTTCGGCGCGCAGGTCTCACCTCTTGGGTTGGCGCGCGCTTCAGGCATCGCCTTAATGGCTGCGGGTGTTTGGCTGACCCAACTCGCATAGGTCAGCCAATTTTGCGTAACTTAGGACGCGTCCAAGCCTGACAGTTCCATCGCCTGCGCCCAGACTGCGTCTGGGACGTCAACGGGATCGCTTTCCGTGCGCCCTTGGCCCGGCATACGCGCGCCTTCGTCTTCGCTGATTGCCTCTGCTATACGGGCCAATCGGTCCGTAAATCCATCAGATACACTAGGGTCGATGATCATATAATACTGACCCAAGTCGTGATGCGGGCCTTCGGGTGCCTTCAGTGGTTTCACGTCTTGGCTAAGGGTAGAGCCCGTCATACCAGCAGCCAAAATTTCAGCCATCAGACCCAAGCCCCAACCTTTGTACCCGCCCATCGAAACCAACGAACCGGTCAATGCGGCTTCTGGATCCGTCGTTGGATTGCCGTCTATATCAACGGCCCACCCTTCAGGAATTGAGGTACCAGCTGCTTTGGCCATAGTAATTTTGCCCAATGCAACGGTTGTCGTGGATTGGTCAAACTGCATCGCCAACCCGCCCTGCCCGTCAGGCACAGAAAACGCGATTGGGTTTGTGCCTATGACGCGCGTCTTACCGCCTGGGGGGGCAACGATAGGTGATGCGTTCGTCAGGCCAAAACAAATGAAGCCGGCACGTGCCACCTGTTCAGTAAAATACCCCAAAGACGTGCAGGTATGTGCATGACCAATGGCCAGCGTCGCAGTCCCAAACTGACGTGCAGCATCCAGCGCAGGTACAAGGCCATAAGCAAACGCAGGTTGTGCAAAGCCAAGTTGCGCATCGACATGAATTGTTGCCGGACGCGGGGCGGAAACCACAGGGGATGCGTTCCCTTTCACTCGACCAGTGCGCAATTGCTGACAATAGCTTTCTAGATAGTACAGCCCGCAAATACGGTTCCCATGCGCCTCAGCTTTGCGCACCGCACGCGCAACTTCCGCCGCAGGGAATGCGTCTGCGCCATGTTCAAGTAACGCGGCAAGGACAACACGTTCAATTTCATCTAGGGTAACATGTGGCATCGCGCATTCTCCATGGGTATTGCGGTTTTTAGATTCAGATTGAATATGAGGTTAGTTGCGCAAAACGCCAGCATCTAATCGCACGATCCGGTCCATGCGAGCGGCCAATTCCAAGTTATGTGTCGCTATAACGGCTGCCAGCCCTGTTGAACGCACCAACTCCATCAACGCACCAAAGACCTGATCAGAGGTGGTCGGGTCAAGGTTGCCAGTTGGTTCATCCCCTAAAAGCAATCGTGGGCCGTTTGCGAGGGCACGACAAAACGCAACGCGCTGCGCTTCGCCCCCTGACAACGCCGCAGGGCGGTGATCTGCACGCTCTGCCACACCGACACGGCCAAGCAGATCAAGCGCACGTTCATGTGCTGCTTTGCGTCCAATGCCGGCAGCAAGTTGCGGCAACACGATATTCTCAAGTGCTGTAAATTCAGGCAGCAAATGGTGGAATTGATAAACAAAACCAATGTCATCTCGGCGAAGCCCTGTGCGTTTCGCGTCGTTCAGACCTTGCATGTTTTGACCACCAAAAGTGACATCACCCGCATCAGGCGTGTCCAATAGACCAGCCATATGAAGCAACGTGGATTTGCCTGCTCCAGACGGGGCAACCAAAGCAACAACTTCACCGGCTTTGACCTTTAGGTCCACGCCACGCAAAACCTGCACCTCATTGGGTAAACCAACATTGTAGGTTTTACTTATCCCGCTCAGCTCAAGAACTAGATCACTCATAACGCAAAGCCTCCACAGGATTCATTCGGGCTGCACGTCTCGCTGGAAAGATCGTTACAATGAATGACAAGCCAAGGGACAAAGCGACCGCTGACATGACATCTGCAAAGTGTAGTTCCGCCGGTAAAGCATAAATCCCGCGAATTGCAGGATCCCAAACACCGCCCCCCATCAGCCAGTTTACCGTACTGAAAATCGGATCGATATAAATCGCAAACAAACAGCCAAATAACACCCCCAAGGCGGTGCCAATGATCCCAGTGAAAGCACCACAGATGAAGAACACCCGTAAAACCGAACCTTCGCTTAGACCCATAGTACGCAATATCCCAATATCGCGTCCCTTGTTCTTCACCAACATAATCAAACCACTCACGATGTTCATCGCAGCGATCAAAACTAAGATAGATAAGATGACGAACATCACATTGTCCTCAACCTCAAGCGCACGCAGGAACCCGCCAGAGGCTTCTAACCACGTGAAGGGCAAAGCCCGATCGCCTGCAGCGGCAATAATTTGAGGTATCAAACCATCAATCTCTTCTGGGTCTTCGACCATGACTTCCAGTTCGGTTGCACCGCCTTCACGATTAAAAAACGCCTGTGCATCCTGAATTGGCAAATAGGCCCGCGTCCGATCAATATCGTAGCGCCCGGCGCTAAACACATAAACAACCTCATAGGCATTGACCCGTGGGCTTGTCCCAAACGCAGTCTTGACGCCGTTGGGCGAGATGATCTTGATTTTGTCCCCAACGCTTGCACCCAATTCACGCGCAACGCCTGACCCGATCGCAATGCCTTGGTCAAAGCGCGCGATATCGCCATATGAAGTTTCGGGGTTGGCAATCCGCGGGATTGTCAAAAGGTCTGCCGCAGAGATACCATAAATCTCAATGCCCGAGTTCGATTGACGCAAATTCGCCATCGCCTGCGCGCGTACTAGCGGGGCCACACGAATAACACCGTCAACTTCAGCCACACGTTCCGCCATAGCGGTATAGTCTTTGATCGTGCGATCAATTTGGCCGCTGTCTAGAACCTCGCCCATATTATAGACGGTGACATGCGCATTTGATCCAAGGATTGTATCAACAAACTCAGCGCGAAATCCCGACCGCACTGCAAGGGTCACAATCAATGCGAATACCGCCAGTGTGATCCCAACCAAACTTATGACTGTCATAACGCTTACGCCACCTTCAGCGCGGCGCGCGCGCAGATAGCGCCAGGCAATCATCCACTCGAAAGGTGCAAAGGGTTTAGGCGTATTGGCCATTTTAGGCTCTTTCTTGTTTGGTATGCTCAGTTACAGACAACCTGTGTCGTTTGTACGCTGTGGTCAAGCCGTGCGTCGGCGAAACGGCCAGCGAATAACCGCCAAAAGACTACTCATTGTGATCAAGCCAACGAAAAAGCCAAAACCAGCAAAGATTGCGCCCGTCAGGTTGAGCGGGACAGCAGGCTGAAACGCATCCCATGCCGCACTTGCCACATCGCCATCGGTAAAGCGGGCCGCGTGATAGGCCCGCATGAATGGACCAGCTTCAGCCAATAACCTCAAATCTTCAGTCAAAATCGCATGACGGTCAAAAGTACGTTCCATATCGGCGCGACGCCGTTCGATAAAATCGGCTCCGGTCATCTGCTCTAGCGCTTCAGAACGCGACAGTCCTTCTGCGGCTGCAGAAGTGTCGAAATCTGCAACGACCTCGCTCAGTGCGTCAACGGCTCCGCCCAACCGTTGCGCGTATTGCTGACTGAACTCAGGAAATTGGGAGGTGCAAGCACCGACGGCCAAGCCACCAGCAAGCGTGATTGCACGAACGATCATCGCAGCACCTCCCTTTCTTGAGCTATAGCGCCGCGTAGATTTCTGCGATCTTCTGCACTGCCAATTCTGGCGTCATCTCTTCACTCTCACCGGTTCGGCGCGAGGTCAGCTCGACAACACCATTCTTCAAGCCACGAGGACCAACCGTAATGCGCCAAGGCAAACCAATCAGATCCATAGTTGCGAACTTGCCACCAGCGCGCTCTTTACGGTCATCGTAAAGGGGTTCCAAACCAAGGGCAGTCAACGACTTATATAGCGCATCACAAGCTGCATCTGCTTCTTCGTCACCCTGCTTCAGGTTCACAATACCACAGTGATACGGCGTGACGCCTTCTGGCCAAATAATACCTTTATCATCGTGGCTGGCTTCAATGATTGCACCCAAAAGACGGCTTACACCGATACCGTGTGATCCCATGTGAACTGGTACGGGCTTACCATCAGGGCCTTGAACTGTGGCCTTCATCGCTTCCGAATACTTAGTGCCAAAGTAGAAAATCTGACCTACTTCGATACCGCGTGCCGTCATGCGACGGTCCTCAGGAACCTCATTAAACAGCGCTTCATCGTGCGTTTCGTCCGTACGGGCGTATTTGGTTGTGAATTCTTCCATCACGGCCGCACATTGCTCGACATTATCATAGTCGATGTCGCGGTCCCCAAACGTCAGGTCAGTCACTGCGCTATCGTAGAATACCTCAGATTCACCTGTTTCAGCCAAAACCAAGAATTCATGCGTATCATCACCACCGATTGGGCCAGAGTCCGCACGCATTGGGATCGCTTGCAAACCCATACGTTCATAGGTGCGCAGATAGCTAACCAAGTGACGATTATAGGCGTGCAACGCATCCTCTTTGGTCAGATCAAAGTTGTAACCGTCTTTCATATAGAATTCACGGCCACGCATCACGCCAAAACGTGGACGACGTTCATCGCGGAATTTCCACTGGATTTGGTACATGGTTAAAGGCAAGTCTTTGTAGCTGCCAACATGCGAACGGAAAATGTCAGTGATCATTTCTTCTGCTGTTGGTGTGAACAACATATCACGATCATTGCGGTCTTTGATCCGCAGCATTTCTTCGCCGTAATCATCATAGCGACCACTCTCGCGCCAAAGGTCAGCAGATTGAATGGTCGGCATCAACATCGGCATATGCCCAGCGCGCTGCTGTTCTTCGTGCACAATGTTCTCAATTTTGCGCAGAACTTTGAAACCAAGCGGCAACCAGGAATAAATCCCGGCACTTGATTGCTTGATCATGCCTGCACGCAGCATCAACCGGTGGCTAACAATCTGCGCCTCAGCAGGGTTTTCCTTTAGAACGGGCAGAAAATAACGGCTCAAACGCATCGCGTGGCTCCTCAAATAACAGTTATTGCCTGATTAAGCCAAACGGCCAGCCCTCGCAACGCCCCTGTTACGTCCCAGCAATCTCGCCAACTTCATCTTGCCAGAAAAACTCTGGGGGAGACGCGCAGCGTCGGGGGCAAAGACCCTAAAACAACTGAATACAGCCTTATTGAACTAGCTCATAAACCACCCAAATCAAGCGATTGAAACCTGTGATCACACAACCGCGAGCGACATGATCCATCGCACAAACAATGGCGTATCTCTTTCAACAAGTCATGAGGCTTGGATGAAAACATGGAAGGTTTTTACAATGAATACTTTGCGCAATTTGGCAGCCATAACCGCTGCAACACTGACACTTGGTACCGCAGCTCAGGCCGCTAACATCGTTGAAATCGCATCAGGTGATGATCGTTTCACAACACTGGTTGCCGCCGTCTCCGCGGCCGGACTCGTCGAAACGCTTCAGGGGCCCGGTCCATTCACTGTCTTCGCCCCGCTCAACGATGCTTTCGCAGCATTGCCTGCAGGAACAGTGGAAACATTATTAAAACCAGAAAATAAGGGCGACCTAACAAACATCCTTTTGTACCATGTAGATGATCGCAACCTAACAGCCGAAGCGATCCCAACAGGTTCCAACTATTTCAAACCCATTTTAGCTTCCGAGCGTTTGTGCATCACCAAAGGTGCAGACGGCGTGACAATCGCTGATGGAACCGGTGAAATGGCAACAGTTGTGGTTGCAAACATCAAAGCCGACAACGGCGTGATCCACGTAATCGACAAAGTACTTCTGCCAGGCACACGCCCAGCCTGTCACTAAACAAAACTTAAATGTGACCAAAGGCCCTGCATCGCGGGGCCTTTTTACGTCTGCCCTTGAATATTTCACTCAAACGCGCGATTTGTGATGCGGACTTATGAGGAGCCAAAGATGGGCCTGCCAGTACGCGATCAACTAAAATATTGGGGCCTCACTGCCGCAATTCTGTTTATCCTACTTTGGGTCTTGGGTGACGTGCTTCTTCCCTTCGTCCTTGGCGCAGCTGTTGCCTATTTCCTTGATCCAGTTGCCGACCGCCTTGAAGACCTTGGCGCCAGTCGTGTTTTGGCGACAGCCACAATTACGCTAACGGCCATTCTTATCTTTGTATTGGTCGCGTTACTGGTGATCCCGACACTGATCCACCAAACTACATCGCTTTTTGCCAGCGCACCGCAATATGCGACCGACCTAGGGATGATGCTCACGGAACGCTTCCCTGCGTTGCTCGACGAAACATCGCCTCTTAGCCAAACCTTGTACAGTGTCGGGGAGACGATCAAAAGCAGAGGTGGCACATTGCTGAATACGGCCCTCAGCTCAGCAGCATCTTTGATCAGCATCATTACACTGTTCGTCATCGTACCTGTAGTGTCGGTCTATTTATTATTAGATTGGGACAACATGATCGCCCGCATCGACGAACTGATGCCCCGCGACCACGCACCCATCATTCGCACACTTGCCAAACAAATCGATCAAACCTTAGCCGCATTTATTCGCGGCATGGGCACCGTTTGCCTGATCCTTGGAACATACTACGCTTTTGCGTTGATGATTGTCGGTCTGCAATTTGGTCTGGTCGTTGGCTTTATCGCAGGTCTAATTACCTTCATTCCATACCTTGGCTCACTTATAGGCGGCGTATTAGCCATCGGGCTTGCCCTGTTCCAGTTCTGGAACGGTGTTGAGGTTACAACAGATGGCATCATCACATATTCAACCGATTGGATGCGCATTGGCCTTGTCGCGATCGTCTTTGTTATTGGACAAGTAATCGAGGGCAACTATCTGACCCCGAAACTTGTCGGCAACAGCGTTGGCCTGCATCCTGTTTGGTTACTTTTGTCTTTGTCAGTGTTCGGAACAGTCTTTGGTTTCGTAGGTCTACTTGTCGCCGTGCCTTTGGCAGCTGCAATTGGTGTAATCATCCGCTTTGCAATAGGACAGTACAACACCAGCCTGCTCTACAAAGGGAACAGCCGAGAGTCCGACGACGCATGAACCAACAACTTAGTTTTGATTTACCCGTTGTGCCAGCCCTCGGACGCGACGACTTCATGATTGCGCCCAGTAATGCATTGGCAGTCGCGATGATGGAATCATCCCAAAACTGGGAAGGCGGAAAACTCATTTTATGTGGTCCTGAAGGTTCAGGAAAAACTCACCTATCTCATGTTTGGGCGGGCACGCACGATGGGCAAATTGTCTCCGCTATGGATCTTTCAGATGCTGATATTCCCACCCTTGCGCAAACGGTTGTTGTCGTTGAGGACGTCCCAAACATAGCTGCAAACTCCGACGCTCAAACCGAGCTGTTTCACCTGCACAACTTAATGCGCATGAACAAACATCCCTTGCTAATGACTGGCACAGGCACACCGAACCATTGGGGACTCAGCCTCCCTGATCTACAAAGCCGGATTGACGCAGCGGGCGTTGCGACCCTTGAAGCCCCTGACGATACGCTACTGGGTGCCGTAATTGCCAAACAATTCAGCGACCGTCAGCTCATGCCCCGTCCTGATGTTATCCCATATTTGGTCCTGCGCATTGATCGGTCATTTGCAGCAGCACGGGACGTTGTTTGCGCAATGGATGGTCATAGCCTTGCGCGTCACAAACCGCTGACACGCGCACTTGCCTCGCAAGTGCTGGACAACTTGGGATAAACGGCGCAATAATCGCTACTTAAACGTCATAGTTGAGTGTTAACAAAACCCTATGTCACACGCTGATTTCCTAAAAGCGCCCTTTGATGCGCCAACGCACCTCCCTGATTTGGATCCATCCAGTGCAGATAGGTTCTATAATCGTGAGCTAAGCTGGCTTGGTTTCAATTGGCGCGTCCTTCAAGAAGCCGAAAACCAACGTGTCCCACTGCTCGAACGACTTCGTTTTCTTTCAATCAGCGCAGATAACCTAGACGAATTTTACACCGTTCGCGTCGCAGGTCTGCGTGAATTGGCGCGCGCAGGTAACGTGACGCCGGGCATCGATGGGCTGTCCCCTGCAGAACAATTGAAACTGATCGACGAAAACGCGCGTGATCTGATGTACACGCAACAGCGCGTTCTTGGTGAATTGCACAAAGAAATGGAAACGCAGGACATTACGATCCTGCAACTTGACGATTTAACCGATGATGACCGCGTATTTCTCAAGGATTTCTTCTTAAGCCAAGTGTTTGCCGTGCTCTCGCCTTTGGCGATTGATCCGGCTCATCCCTTTCCGTTCATCCCAAACACGGGTTATGCGCTGGCGCTACAACTGCAGCGCAAACGTGACAAACGTAACTTGCAGGCCCTATTACCAATTCCGGCACAGATCGACCGTTTCATTTCAATACCCAGCGCCAAAGGTCACAGATTTTTACCGCTTGAAGCACTGCTCGTCCTTAATATCTCTGGGCTGTTCCCAGGATATGAACTCAAAGGTCACTTTGAATTCCGCGTCCTAAGGGACAGCGATCTAGAGGTAGAAGACGAAGCCGAAGATTTGGTGCGCGAGTTTGAAGTCGCGCTGAAACGCCGCAAACGCGGTCAGGTTGTTCGGATTAACATTTCGGCTGGTGCGCCGCAAAAGCTCAAATCCGTCGTTATGGCCGAACTGGGCGTGGGCGACGAAGAACTGATCGAGATCGACGGCATGATTGGCGTCGATGACCTAAGCGAATTGGTGCTAGACGAACGCCCCGATCTTTTATGGCCCTCTTTCAAGCCACGCGTGCCTGAGCGCGTAACCGATTTTGAGGGCGACATGTTCGCCGCTATTCGTCAAAAAGACATGCTTCTGCATCACCCTTACGAAACCTTTGATATGGTTGTTCGTTTCTTGCAGCAAGCTGCACGCGATCCAAATGTAGTTGCGATCAAGCAAACGCTTTACCGCACATCCAAGCGGTCCCCGATTGTCGAAGCGCTGTGTGAAGCCGCCGAAGATGGCAAGTCTGTCACCGCATTGGTTGAGCTAAAGGCGCGCTTTGACGAGGCCGCCAATATCCGCCAATCACGCCGTTTGGAGCGCGCAGGTGCGCATGTTGTATACGGATTTATCGATCTAAAAACCCATGCAAAGATCAGCACTGTTGTGCGCCGCGAAGGCAGTGAACTGGTGACTTATACCCACTACGGCACCGGCAACTATCACCCGATCACCGCGCGTATCTACACCGATCTATCGCTCTTTACATGCGATGCAAAATTGGGCCGTGACGCAACCAAGGTGTTTAACTATCTGTCAGGCTATGCCCCGCCCGAAAACCTGAGCAACCTTGCGATTTCGCCCGCCAACCTAAAAACCCGCCTGCTCGAAATGATCGCAGCAGAGGCGGAACACGCACGCGCGGGGCGCCCCGCTGAGATCTGGGCAAAGATGAATAGCCTGATTGAAAAGGAAATCATCGATGCTCTGTATGCAGCGTCCCAAGACGGCGTGAAAATCAGCCTTGTCGTGCGCGGCATTTGTGGCCTGCGTCCTGGCATCAAGGGTCTCTCTGAAAACATCCGAGTTAAATCAATCGTCGGACGTTTTCTTGAGCATTCGCGTATTGTTTGCTTTGGCCACGGCCACGGCCTGCCCCACAAAAAAGCAAAGGTGTTCATATCCTCTGCTGACTGGATGAGTCGCAACTTGAACCGCCGCGTGGAGACATTGGTCGAAATAACAAACGGCACAGTTAAGGCGCAAATCGTGTCCCAAATCATGGCAGCAAACCTCGCAGACGTGACCCAAAGTTGGGTTATGGCACCTGATGGCAGCTTTAATCGACCACCCGTTGATGAAGGCACCTTCGAATTCAACTGCCACCGCTTCTTTATGGAAAACCCATCGCTGTCAGGGCGTGGATCTGCGGGTGCATCCGATGTTCCAAAATTGACCCACACGAAGAACGAACCACCAAAGCCCAATTAATTTCTAACTTTACCGCGCATAACCGAACGGCGCACAATTGATTGCACACCCTGATAGGGAAAACCGGACGTGAAAACAGGAACCACTGCTGACGAAACAGGCTCATTCGGGCTTTCCCTTTTTGATGATCCCAGTACGCGCGCCCTATCACGCGTTGGCGTTGTGGATGTTGGGTCAAACTCCGTGCGGATGGTTGTGTTTGATGGCGCGGCACGTAGTCCCGCATACTTTTATAACGAAAAAATCATGTGTGCCTTGGGCGCTGGCGTGTCTGAAACGGGCAACCTAAATCCAAAGGGCCGCGACCGTGCGCTGGCCGCAATGATCCGGTTCAAACATCTTGCCGATGGAATGGGCCTGTCCGAACTAACTGTTGTGGCAACAGCTGCGGTGCGTGACGCCCAAGACGGTCCAACATTCTGTGCTGATGTACTGCAACATACTGGCCTGCGCATCTGGGTAATTGATGGCAAAGAAGAGGCGCGGCTTTCAGCACAAGGCGTGTTGCTTGGCTGGCCAGGTGCTTATGGTTTGATTTGCGATATTGGCGGCTCTTCGATGGAATTGGCTGAGATATCAGAAGGACGTGTTGGCAAACGTGTAACATCCAACCTTGGCCCGTTGAAACTTCAAGGGCTTAGTGGTGGGCACAAAGGACGCAAGGCACACATCAAAGAAACCGTGGCGAGCCTTGTTGAGCAAATGGGCGCACAACGTGATCGCCTTTTCTTAGTTGGCGGAAGCTGGCGTGCGATTGCGCGCATCGATATGCACCGTCGGGGCTATCCGCTACATGTTTTGCACGAATACCGGATGACCCCGGCTCATGTGTCACGCACCGCAAAATACATTGCTGAGGCTGACATCGAAGAGTTGCGCAGCGCTTGTGGCATATCATCCGCCCGCATGATCTTGGTCCCCTTAGCAGCCATGGTTCTCAAGCAACTCGTCAAAGCATTCAAACCCACAGATATCGCCATCAGCAGCTATGGTATCCGCGAAGGGCTACTTTATGAGCAAATGCCCCAAAGATTGCGTGACCGCGATCCATTGATTGAGGCATCACGTTTCGCCGAAAACAAAGACGCCCGCATGCCCGGATTTGGCAAATCTCTTTATGACTTCGTTTTGCCTCTGTTCAAATCAGCACCCGAAACGCGCAAACGCTTGGTCAAAGCGGCCTGCTTGCTGCACGACGTCAGTTGGCGTGCACATCCAGATTACCGCGCAGAGGTCTGTTTTGATAATGCGACCCGCGCCAATCTTGGCGGCCTGAATCACCACGAACGTATATTCCTTGGGCTGGCATTACTGCACCGCTACTCCAACACCCGCGAAGGCACACGGTTCGAAGAGCTGTACACACTGGTTGACGAAAAGACCCAGTTAGAGGCTGAGGTTCTGGGCAAAGCCATGCGTTTTGGTGCCATGCTCTGGATGGAGAAAGGCGCCGAACGGGCCACGTTCAAATGGTACCCTAAGAAACGGATATTAGAACTGCGCCTGACGCGCGATGCATTGCCCTTATTTGGCGAAGTCGCCGAGGTACGTTTGAAATCCCTAGCGTCCTCATTGCAGGCCGAATTGGTTGTGAAAACCCGCAAGGATTGATCGCAACTTAAACGTCGATGTCCAAAGTTACCGGAAAATGGTCTGACGCCGTAACCAGCGCATCGCGCAGTTTGGGCGTATCCCAACATTTCGGATCATCCAAAGGATGCCATATACGCCATGATGCATTGCGTTTTTCAAGATCGGGCGACACCATGATGTAGTCTAACAAGGCCTGCAAAAACCGTTTGTGGTGTTTAACAAAGAACCGCGATGTTGTTGGCGTAGCTGCCAAACGGCGTGACAATGCAATCTGTGCATGCGGTTCAATCAGCTTTGGCACGCCTTTGTCCCCCAACAGTACTTCGACTGAGGAACGACCAAACAGATGTTCGTATTCGTCCAGTCCTGGGCCATCATTCATATCACCCATAACAATCAAAGGCGTGCCCTGATCCAAATGATCTGTGATCCTTTGACGTAACCAAATCGCCTGCGCCAATTGTTTGCGGCGATTGGCGATGGAAAAGCGCATGACTTCATCACGATTGCGCGCACCATGGGCGGCCTTTGATTTCAAGTGTGCACCGATAAGGTGCAGATCAAATCCAGCCTTGGTTTTAACGGCCAATTCCAAGGGTGGTTTTGAAAACGTAACCAAGTCCTCGACGTCATCGACATCCAAATCAATACGAAACGCGCTATCAAAACGCGGTGCATTGCGGCCACCCGTTTCGCCCAGATCATCGCCCTTCGGATCATGGCGCACAGTCATTGCGTCCGGATCATACAACATCGCAATCTCTTGCTGCGTGTCATTGGCGAAACCAATGGCGGCTTTGCGGGCTCGCAATCCAAACCGCGCAGCAAACGTTTCAAGCGCCAAAGCGGCATCGCGACGTTTCCCTTGATCCGGTGCCTCGATGATCATGACCGCGTCGGCGTCCATTGCCTTAAAGACAACGCCCAAGGCATCGGTTTGTTCCTTGCGTGTCACCTTGTGCCGTGACGACCATCCACCGTCATTCAAAAGTGCCCCGTCGTTGTCGAACAAACGGTCCATCCATTCGATATTATATGTTGCAATGCGCATTATGCGTGTTCTTTTCTAATGTCATCCCAAGCGCGGTTGATATCGATCATACGTTTCTCCGCCAACAATACGGCCTCTTCAGGGATGCCGCGTGCAACCATCGCATCGGGGTGATTGTCACGTACAAGCTGTCGCCATACTTTGCGCATGTCATCAAATGACATGTCTGGGTTCAGCCCCAATACGGCATAAGGATCTTGTTCCGCGTCAGGCACAAAACGTGCTCTTAAGGCTTTGAATTCGCCAGCCGAAACTTCGAAAATCTCAGCCACACGTTCTAAAAATGCATTCTCGTTCGGGTGATAAAATCCATCCGCCATCGCAATGTGGAACAAACCTTCCATCAAATCCTTTAGTGTATGCGGATCTTCATGGAACATCGTGTGAATACGGGTCGCATAGCTTTCAAAACCCGCAACATCTGTGCGTGCCAAGTTGAAAACACGGGCGGCCCCAGCTTCGTCTTGGCTTGCAATATCAAAAACTTCACGAAAGGCCGTGACCTCGTCACGTGTGACATGCCCATCCGCTTTTGCCATTTTTGCACCCAATGCAATCACAGCAATCGCAAATGCGACTGAGCGTTCAGGCGGGCTACGCAGCTTGTCAAAAACCGACCACAAGGTCTCCCCAGAAGTGAGGGCAGCAAGAGCTTCAGCGATACGGGACCATATAGACATAGCGCCACCCTATCCTTTGCGTTCAGAAGTGTCAGTGGGCGTTTCTAGAATTAAGTGCATTAATATCAAATCATGCCAGACGCCATTTTTACGACCAACTTCAGGCAAGTGGCCTGCCTGCTTGAACCCACATTTTTCATGAAACGCGACCGCGTTGGCATTCCCGCCACTAATGGCCCCGATCATCGCATGATGGCCAAGCGTCATGGCAGCACTCACAAGGGCATCCATCAACGCCCGCCCCAATCCTTTGCCCTGCGCCGCTGGCACAAGGTAGATTGAGTGCTCGACTGTATGCACATAACCTGGACCGCCACGAAACGCCCCAAACAACGCAAAACCCACAAACACGCCCTCTTGCTCACAGATCAAGACACTCCGCTCAGGATCCATTATTATAGCTTCAACGTCACCGCATACTTTCAGTTCAGTGGTAAAGGTAACGGCTGTCTCACGAATTAGATCGTTCCATAGCGCAGTGATCGTGTGCGCATCAGCGATAACGGCCGACCGGATCACAACCGTCGTATCCCATGCGGCGTATCAAATTCTGCCATCAAATCTTGGGACCCAACCTCAAACACAACACGAACGTCCGTCAGCGCCTTTTTCACCGCAGTCTCCAACTCTTTTGCCTGTGGGTGCGCAATAACTAGGCGGCGCATACGACAGCCTGAGGGTGGTAACATTTCTGCGGGATGTTTCGCCGTCTGCCATTGGATCAAGGCAGGGCATTGATTGTTGAAAGGCAAAACTCCGCTCGCTGGCACAACCATCTGCCAACGCAGATCACCGCGCTGCAATGCGACTGCTTCACCAATGCCTTCTGGCAACAACGCTATATCTTCCTCAAGCGCATCACTGCGACAAATCCAATTGCTCAAGCGCGGGCTGCCTGAAAAACGGTCGAGATCAAACCACCTTGGGCGGTCAGGATTAGGGGCGTCAGGATTGATCGCAATCGCTTCCAAATACAACCCATCGTCCAATCCCATCAGCTTATTATGCGTATGAAAAACAGCATGTTCGCCACCTGACTGCATCGAAACCCCCAAGGCATCTTCGACATAGGACTGGGCCTGTTCAAGTGTCTCGCCGGACACCGCCAAATGATCTAGCAGCATGGGATCGCCTCATTGCTATGCATTGCGAAAATAATCCAAGAATAAGAGTAGTTTTGCAGGAATTTACATTGATTTCGAGGGGCAAAATCTTATCTGCACTATAATACCTGACAATTTTGGAGCGATTTAATGTTTTTACGAGCCCTCGACCGGTTTTTTAGCCATGAAGCATCGGGAGGGATCCTGCTTATGCTGTCAGCATTGGCAGCGATGATCGTTGCCAACTCTGCATTGTCAGGCCTTTATGAATCCGTACTTGGCGCAAAGTTCTCTGTTCTGATCAACGGCGAAGGCCTTTCTAAACCACTCATTTTGTGGATCAACGACGGCCTTATGGCGATCTTCTTCTTCCTGATCGGTTTGGAACTAAAGCGCGAAATTCTCGAGGGCAAACTCAAGAACCCAAGCGACATCATTTTGCCGGGCGTTGCAGCCATCGGCGGCATGGCCCTACCAGCGTTGGTTTTCGTTCTCTTCAACTGGAACATCGTTGAAAATATTAGCGGTTGGGCCATCCCAGCAGCAACCGACATCGCATTTGCGCTGGGTATCCTCGCACTTGTGGGCAGCCGCGCCCCTGCATCACTCAAGGTATTCTTGCTAACACTGGCAATTTTGGATGACCTTGGCGCAATCATTATCATCGCCTTGTTCTATACGGCAGAACTGAAGGTAGATTACCTATTCCTTGCATTACTTCCATTGGCGGGCTTGCTATGGCTCAATATCAAAGGTGCGCACCGTATCGCCCCTGCCCTGCTTTTGGGCGCGATCATGTGGTACTTCGTTCTTAAGTCTGGGGTTCACGCAACACTGGCTGGGGTCGTCACCGCGTTCTGCATTCCGCTCAAAGACAAATGGGGCAAGTCGCCATTGCATTCTCTTGAGAATGGCCTGACACCTTATGTCCTATACCTCATCATCCCGATTTTCGCTTTCGCGAACGCAGGCGTTGTCCTGAAAGGTATGACCTTCAATGATCTACTGGCCCCTCTTCCATTGGGCATCGCACTAGGCCTGATCGTCGGGAAACAGGTTGGTGTATTTGGTCTAACAATGTTGATGGTCAAAACAGGCATCGCCAAGATGCCACATGGGGCGACTGCATTGCACATCTACGGCATCTCTTGCTTGGCTGGGGTCGGCTTCACAATGTCCCTATTCATTGGTGGCCTTAGCTTTGCAGACGCTGAAATGATGAACCAAGTTCGCTTGGGCGTGCTAAGCGGTTCGATTGTATCCGGTATCTTAGGTTACACAGCGTTGATGCTGGCCTCGCGCCAATCACCCTAAGATGATGCACCCGCATCTGCATAAACAAAAAGGGGCAGCCATTGGCTGCCCCTTTTCAGATCACCCCTCGTCTGCCCTTTAGGGCCGGGTTTTACGAATGATCTCAAGGATATCTTGCGCAGCATCCGGAATATTTGTCCCCGGTCCAAAGATCGCCTTAACCCCATTATCATACAGATATTGATAATCTTGTTGCGGAATAACACCGCCACAGATTACGATGATATCCTCTGCGCCAGCATCCTTCAGGGCCTTTACCAATTGTGGCGCCAGCGTCTTGTGACCCGCAGCTTGGGAACTGATCCCGATCACGTGCACATCGTTATCAACAGCGTCCTGTGCGGCTTCTGCAGGCGTTTGAAACAGCGGACCTACATCCACATCAAAACCGATGTCAGCAAACGCGGTTGCAATAACTTTTGCACCGCGGTCATGCCCATCCTGGCCCATTTTCACGACCAGCATGCGTGGGCGACGTCCTTCGACTTCAGCAAAATCCTCAACAGACTTCTGGATTGCGGCGAAACCAGCATCACCCTCATAAGCCGCACCGTAAACACCGGACAACATTTTGACTTCAGCGCGGTGACGTCCGAACACTTCTTCCATTGCTGTACTAATTTCCCCAACTGAAGCCCGTGCACGTGCTGCATCAATAGCGGCTTCTAGCAAGTTGCCACCCTCACCGGCGCGACGTGTCACTTCAGCCAAGGCTGCCTCACATGCAGCGGTATCACGGCTGGCGCGAATGCTGTTGAGGCGAGTAATTTGGCTTGTACGAACCGCGTCATTATCGATATCCATAATATCGATTGGGTCTTCTTTATCCAAACGGTATTTGTTCACGCCTACGATCACTTCAGTGCCACGATCAATTTTGGCCTGACGGGTCGCTGCGGCTTCTTCGATACGCAGCTTAGGCATGCCTGACGCGACGGCCTTGGTCATTCCACCCAATGCCTCGACCTCTTCGATCAGCTTCCATGCTTCTTCTGCCAGATCATGGGTCAACTTCTCAACGTAATAGGAACCTGCCAATGGATCGACCACATTGGTCACGCCTGTCTCTTCTTGCAGGATCAACTGGGTGTTGCGGGCGATACGGGCTGAAAAATCAGTCGGCAAAGCAATAGCTTCATCCAACGCATTGGTGTGCAAGGATTGCGTGCCGCCAAGGGCCGCAGCCATAGCCTCGTATGCAGTGCGCACCACATTGTTGTATGGGTCCTGTTCTTGCAACGATACGCCAGAAGTTTGGCAGTGGGTGCGTAACATGGATGACTTCGGGTTCTTTGGCTCAAACTCTGACATGATGCGATGCCACAGCAAACGCGCTGCACGCAACTTGGACGCTTCCATGAAAAAGTTCATGCCGATCGCGAAGAAAAAGCTAAGGCGCGGCGCGAATTTATCCACGTCCATACCTGCGGCGATCGCCGTGCGGACATACTCGCGCCCATCGGCCAACGTGAACGCCAGCTCTTGAACCAAGTTCGCGCCGGCCTCCTGCATGTGATAACCAGAGATCGAAATTGAGTTGAATTTCGGCATCTCGTTTGCGGTAAATTCAATGATGTCAGCAATGATCCGCATCGACGGCTCTGGCGGATAAATATAGGTGTTACGCACCATGAATTCCTTCAGAATATCATTCTGAATGGTTCCCGCCAGCACAGATTTGTCATGCCCTTGCTCTTCACCCGCAACAATGAAGCTGGCCAAGATTGGAATAACCGCGCCATTCATCGTCATAGAAACGGACACTTTATCCAGCGGAATGCCGTCGAACAGAATTTTCATATCTTCAACGCTGTCAATCGCAACACCAGCTTTGCCGACGTCGCCAACCACACGTTCATGATCACTGTCGTACCCACGGTGAGTGGCCAGATCAAAGGCAACTGAAACACCCTGCTGACCCGCATCCAAAGCACGGCGATAAAAGGCGTTCGATTCTTCTGCAGTTGAGAAACCCGCATATTGGCGGATGGTCCACGGACGCCCCGCATACATCGTTGCCTTCACGCCGCGCGTAAATGGTGCGGCCCCCGGAATCGTGCCCAAATGATCAACGCCTTCAAGATCTTCTTCGGTATAGATCGGCTGTACATCGATCCCCTCAAGGGTTTTCCATGTCAGGTCGTCTACTGGCCGGCCGCGAAGTTCGCTTTCAGCGATGCCCCGCCAAGTGTCTTTCTTGCTTGTCATGTCGTTGTCCTCTTTCAAATGGGCCAAACTGCGGGATGTTTCCCGTTCCGGAGTGGTCCGTGTCCTCTGTCAGTATTGCCAACCCATCAGCACCTGAAATAAGCCAGTGCATGTCGTCAGCATATGCTTCACGCAATTGCGCGTTTTGTGTTTGGTCAAATGGTATCCAACGCCGTGTGCTCTTCTGAGAACCGAGCGCACACAAACCCGCTATATCGCCACGTTCTGATAATATTGCCCGCAGCGCGGTTAGGGTTGGCGCGCGATTTAGCCACTCTTCGCCTTTGTTGCTTGGCCCAACTTCATCGATGCATCCCTTCAGCATCTGATCAGGACGTCCCTGATAGCGTTCAAAAGGAACCACGCGAATTTCGGTGTCAGGCAATGCACAGGCCAGATCGGTAATAACATCACGCCATGTACGACTTGCACGTGCGACTTCGTCCAAGGCCTTTGCCGGCAAAACGCAATGCCCACGCCCGATACCGTAAGCAATCGACGACGCCCAATACAAATCATGTGCCCGAATATTCAGCACAACCCGCTTCAAATGACCTTCAAAAGCCTGCGCATATTGGGCCATTCGTTGGCCAATCGCAGGATAAAGCGCTCGCTTGCGTAGGTTATGACGCACCGACCCAATCATGTTCTCGTCGCTGACCAACAATTTGCGTACACCAGATTGCGCCGCGGATCCCATTTGCATTTGAACACGCCCAACAGCGCGTGCTTGCATCTTTGGAACGTGCCCCATCGAAGACGAAGGTACGACGCCTGCAAACAACCCCTGCAGCGTGCGCTGTGGCCCCCAATAACCGATCTGGCGGTTGGAAAGTTCCAAATGAGACCGCCGCATATAGCTTTGGAAAGTCGTACTGCCGGTCCTGTGTGACCCGAGATGTAAAATAACGTCCATGAAACGGCCTGCTCTATTCCAAAAGGCCGCCCCGTTCGGCCATGATGCGAGGATCACAGCAGTCATGGCATTACACTCGTTTCAAACGCTTTAACGCAACATTTGCACCTTTGGCGGGTCGTAATCGCCGATAAAGGTACTATGTTGATCGTAACAGGAGTGCTCATGAAACACATATTACCCGTTGTTATAGCAGCTTTATTTGCCGGCCACGCAATGGCCGAAGACGCCATGGAAGTGACAGCGAATGTCGTATTTTCGCAGACTGCAGAAACAGATTTGAACCAATTTGTATGGAAAAAGCGACCCATCGTCGTCTTTGCCGACAGCGATGCAGATCCGCGGTACACTGAACAGATCGAATTGCTGATGGCAAAACTGCACGATCTAGAGGAACGCGACGTGGTTGTGTTGACAGATACAGACCCCAGCGCGAAATCCGAATTGCGGCTAAAGCTACGTCCGCGTGGCTTCATGTTAGCTATAATCGGCAAAGATGGCGGTGTGAAACTGCGCAAACCGTTCCCATGGGACGTTCGCGAAATTACCCGAAGCATCGACAAAATGCCTTTGCGCAAACGCGAATTACGCGAGAAAAAGCGTGAGGCCAGCGAAGGCTGACCCCACCCTATCATTTCTCGCGAAGTGGCGTTTGCACGGTCCATTGCTTATTCGAATTCCATAATGATTTCGTCCACTGCAAGGCTGTCACCTGCGCTGGCGTTAATCTTGGACACAGTGCCCTTTTTCTCAGCCTTTAGGATGTTTTCCATCTTCATTGCTTCGATGGTACACAGCGCTTGGCCCTCCTCGACCACCTCGCCTTCCTCGACGTTCAATTTAACAACCAGACCCGGCATTGGGCACAACAACAGTTTGGACGTATCAGGTGCAACTTTTTCTGGCATCAAGCGCGCAAGCTCGGCCTGACGCTCTGTGCGCACGTGAACCTTCATATCCGCACCACGTGTACGAATGCGGAAGCCACCGCTGATCTTACCCACTTTGAGAATAAGCGGTGTACCATCTACCGTCATCTTTGCCAGTTGATCGCCCGGCGTCCAATCACCTGAAACGCGCATTGTAGTGCCATCCGCAAAGGTGACATTAGACCCGTCGTGATCTGCGTCGATCACCACATCCATAGATGCACCCTGCAAAGCCACGTTCCAATCGGTACCCACCTTGCGTTCGTGATTGTCCATACGACCCGAGACGCGAGTGCGACGAATTTCGGCAACGCGGTGCATTGCTGCACATGCTGCAGCGATACGTCTCAGATCTATCTCTGGCAGTTCAACGCCTTGAAAACCGTCAGGATATTGTTCTTCGATAAAGGCAGTTGTCATCTCGCCGGCCATAAAGATCGGGTGATCCATAACGGCAGATAGGAAAGGCAAGTTGTGGCCAATACCCTCAACCTCAAAGCTGTCCAGCGCCACGCGCATCGCTTCGACCGCCTCGTCGCGGGTTGGGGCCCATGTGCACAGCTTGGCGATCATCGGATCGTAATACATGCTGATCTCGCCACCTTCATAAACGCCGGTGTCATTGCGGATCGCGACAGGACCAGCCGCTGCATCGCCCTGCCATTTATCGTTGTCCAGCAACGGACCCGCCGCTTGTTCCGCAGGTGGACGGTAACGCGTCAAGCGACCAATAGACGGCAGGAAGCCGCGATACGGATCTTCTGCATACAGGCGGTTTTCAATCGCCCAGCCATTCAACTGTACGTCGCCTTGGGAAATTGTCAGCGCCTCGCCATTGGCGACGCGGATCATCTGTTCAACCAAATCAACGCCGGTGATCAATTCGGTCACAGGGTGTTCCACCTGCAAACGTGTGTTCATCTCAAGAAAGAAGAAGTTCTTGTCGCCATCAACGATAAACTCAACCGTACCAGCCGATGCGTAGTCAACGGCTTGGGCCAATGCCACAGCCTGCTCGCCCATCGCACGGCGAGTTTTCTCATCCAAAAACGGGGATGGTGCTTCTTCAACAACCTTTTGCTGACGGCGCTGAATAGAACACTCGCGTTCGCCCAAATAGATACCGTTCCCGTGGCTGTCGCACAGAATTTGAATTTCGATGTGGCGTGGCTGGGTGATGAATTTCTCGATGAAAATGCGATCATCGCCAAAAGAGTTCGCCGCCTCATTCTTCGACGACTGGAACCCCTCACGGGCCTCCACATCATTCCACGCAATGCGCATACCCTTACCACCACCACCGGCAGAGGCCTTGATCATCACAGGATAACCAACCTGATTGGAAATTTTGACCGCGTCGTCCGCGTCCTCGATCAAACCCATGTAACCGGGGACCGTAGAAACACCAGCGTCTTGGGCGATCTTCTTAGAGGTGATCTTGTCCCCCATCTTCTCAATCGCGCCAACTGGGGGGCCAACAAAGGCCACGCCTTCAGCCGCCAAGGCCTTGGCGAATTTGGAGTTCTCAGACAAGAAACCATACCCTGGATGCACCGCTTGGGCACCCGAGGTTTTGACCGCTTCCATCACCTTATCAATAACAATGTAGGACTGGTTGGCTGGCGGTGGGCCAATGTGGATTGCTTCATCGGCCATTTGCACATGCAAAGCCTGCTTATCGGCATCGGAATAGATGGCGACAGTGCCAATACCCATTTTGCGGGCAGTTTTGATAACACGGCAGGCGATCTCGCCACGGTTGGCGATCAGGATTTTGTTGAACATGTGATGTCCTTTTGAAGGTGGCGGGACTGGAAGGGGATCGGAAAACGCAAAAACCCGCCCCACAAAAGCGGGACGGTCAATGCATTCAAATTTTTAGAATATGCCCGAAGGCAATTTTGTGTTACTCGGCGGTCAGAGGACCCAATAGCGAAATCTCTCCGCGACTGGATGCTTCCTCGTGCTTTGTAAATGCACCGGCCAGCAAAACTGCTGACACTGCAAAAATGCAGATCACTCGTTTCATAATAACTACCTCTCAACAGGGCTGTTCTCGCCCATTGAGTTATCGGTAGCACAACCTGACGCGGGTTAACATCACGTAAACTTAAGATTGAAAGTCGTTGCCGTGAAACATCACACGGATTAGTTGCATTTTTTTGGATTGATTTGGCAATAAAAGAAGTTTCCTGCCGCACCGATGACCAAACCTTTGATCGGGTCAGCGTCCGCAACGATAGCCAAACCTGCACCCGCTGCCCCGCCATACAAGGCTTGGTTTGTTCCTGTACTTCCACAACCGGCAGGGGTTGCACTGACCCCAATCGCGGCGATGTATAGTTTAATCGACATCTCTGTTCTCCTATTTCCTCATTCGAAGAAACAGATGACAGGGTCGCAACGCCCTGTAACGCAGAAGTACAGCACATGCTGATTTCGGCAAAAACACGCCATATCAATGCGTTACGGCCAAAAAAACTGGGCAACTCAAGGCTAAAGCACTTGAGCTGCCCATAAGGGGAAGGGGTACGCAAACTTGTGCACTCACGTGAGTGGCTTCTGGGCACAGGCTGTGTGCAACTAGGGTTGCACGCCAATGCCCATCCCGCCAACCCACACATATTCAAAGCGCGAAAATCGGCTAAGCTTTGCTGGTTTATGGCAGGTTGCAGCACCATTGCGCCTATTCCCCGATCGCTTCTGGGAAACTTGCGCGCGCAATGTTCACGTCTATGACGAGCAATGCGTCATAGTCTTCCGGATCAAAGGTATCGTCAGCCGGAATGACCTCACGACCGAACAACCAAGACAACCGCCCTGCATCTAGATTGCCACGCTCAAACGGATGTTCACCGAACTGTTCCCACAACGCTTCCATGAAACCCGCATCCGCACGACGGTCAGCCGGTTTGCGATCATTCTTGCGTTCGCGTCGCGCCAATGGTGTCGCCCCTTTGGGGTTCGCACGACGTAGTGTGAATTGGAAATCTGTGCCCCGAAGACGGCCCGGGAAACCGCGATGTTTCAGCATGATGCTGCCCCCCCTGCCATTTGGCCATCGTTTAGGGGTGTGGTCGGGGTGGGCGAAAACGCCCGCCCCGTAAGTGTATTACTTGTATTTGCCTGTGTGCACTGGCTCAACCGAAATCGGGGCTGGGTCAATGACGACAAATTCTTCGACCTGCTGCTCGCGCGCACAGGCAGCAACGACAGCGATAAAGCCGAATGTTGCCAATAGTTTGATGCTCTTTGACATCTAAGTCTCCTGTCACTTTTAAATTGGGGCTTTGACACGGAATGTGTCGACGCACCTTTACTTGAGGTAAGGGGTTCTTGGGAAATCCCTGCAGGCAACATAGTGGAATCCTTGTTTGAAATATATCCGCTCAGTTCTAATCGGCGGACTTGTGACTCGAAAGCCTCATAACGGACTTTGGGCAATGCCTCTGTCGCAACATCTTGTGGTTGCATCAAAAAGCCTCCCAGATACAGATGTCATTTTGGACGCGAAATGCTTCGAAAAACTGTGTCGCGTCAGGGTTCGTTTCACCAAATTTAGTTTTTTGATCCGCCATTGAGACGACAACCAAATCACTTTTCAGATCATATTCAGCGATATAGGGCACGGCGACAGCCGCGCACAGATGTTCGATATCTTTGGCAGCGTCATCATGACTGACTTTACCCTTATCCGCTCCGATTGACGGCGCAACAAAACGAAAGCGCAGCCAGTTCTCACCGTTAACCATATCGACCAGCACTTCGTGCAGCGTGACTGACTGACCTGATGGCACCTCTTGCACAGTTGCATAGAGCGGAAGGCTGTGAACGAATGTGACCGCAATCGCACCGACGCAATACCGACGTAATACCGACATTATACAGCACCCTTAAATCGTTGATATCCTGCGCATTTCAACCAGCGCGCACGATTTTTAGGATTTTCCAAAACCGTTTGAATATCGGCTTCCAAAGTTGAGGCCACATTACCCATCACACGACCACCCGCCTCAATGTTCAAAGCACCATTAACGGGCGTTACCCGAACAACAGGCGAAAAGCCCCGCAACCCCTGTAGCGTACGCCACATATCTTGGCGCACTTGCATCGCGATACGCACAGCATTGCCACCCGCCAACTGCGTATTTGCAGAGACATCGAAACGAGCCGGAAGCTGACGTGATACCGTCACCTGCCCCTCATCCTTCATGATATGCCAGCCTTTTTTCATCGATCAGAGCGGGATATTATCGTGTTTTTTCCACGGATTCTTCTGTGACTTGCCGCGAAGCGATGCAAACGCACGGCTTACGCGTTTGCGTGTTGAGCGCGGTTGAATAACTTCATCGATAAAGCCACGTTCAGCCGCCACAAATGGGTTGGCAAAACGTTCTTCATACTCAGCGGCATGCGCGGCGATTTTGTCTGGGTCACCCAGATCAGCGCGGTGAATAATCTCAGTCGCGCCTTTGGCACCCATCACTGCGATTTCCGCCGTTGGCCACGCATAGTTAAAGTCGCCACGCAGGTGTTTGGATGACATTACGTCATAGGCCCCGCCGTAAGCTTTACGTGTAATAACAGTGACCTTAGGCACTGTTGCTTCACCGTAAGCGAACAACAACTTAGCACCGTGCTTAATCACGCCACCGTATTCTTGGCTGGTGCCAGGCAAGAAGCCCGGGACGTCTACGAGTGTAAGGATTGGGATCTCAAAAGCATCGCAGAAACGTACGAAACGCGCCGCTTTGCGTGAGCTATCGATATCCAAGCAGCCAGCCAAAATCATCGGTTGGTTGGCGACAACGCCAACTGTACTGCCTTCTAGACGAATGAAACCGGTCAGGATATTCTTAGCAAAATCCTCCTGAATTTCGTAAAAATCCCCCTCATCGGCGAGCTTATGAATAAGCTCTTTCATGTCGTAGGGCGTATTCGCGTTCTCGGGGATCAACGTATCAAGGGACAACTCAACACGGCCTGGTTCATCAAAGAACGGGCGAACCGGTGGCTTCTCACGGTTCGACAACGGCAGGAAATCGACGAGGCGGCGCACTTCAGCCAATGCCTCAACATCATTCTCAAACGCACCATCGGCCACGGATGACTTTTTGGTATGGGTCGATGCACCGCCCAACTCCTCAGCCGTGACAACTTCGTTGGTGACTGTTTTAACAACGTCCGGTCCCGTTACGAACATATAAGACGTGTCTTTTACCATGAAGATAAAATCTGTCATCGCAGGAGAATATACAGCCCCCCCAGCACAAGGTCCCATGATCAAACTGATTTGCGGAACGACGCCTGAGGCCAAGACATTGCGTTGAAACACTTCGGCATAGCCCGCAAGCGACGCAACACCTTCTTGGATTCGCGCACCGCCAGAGTCGTTGATGCCAATGATGGGTGCACCATTTTGGATTGCCATATCTTGGATCTTGCAGATTTTCTGAGCGTGGGTTTCAGACAATGAACCGCCAAACACTGTGAAATCCTGGGAGAAGACATAGACCATGCGGCCATTGATTGTGCCCCACCCCGTAACAACACCATCACCCGCAGGCTTTTGATTTTCCATGCCAAAATCAGTGCAACGATGGCTGACGAACATATCGAACTCTTCAAACGACCCCTCGTCCAACAGCAAATCGATGCGCTCGCGCGCTGTTAGCTTGCCACGTCCATGCTGTGCATCAATACGTTTCTGACCGCCACCAAGGCGCGCAGCCTCGCGACGATCATTCAGCTCTGTAAGGATATCTTTCATCTTCAGCCCCGCTTGCGAATTTCCACTAGTGTATCAAGGCTTACACCCAGACCAAAGAGACATTCGGAATATTTGCAAATACTATTCAGATCAATTTCTGCAAACTGCAAAGTTGCAAAACGAACACCGATTGTCACGCCCCTGCTGGACATCACTTAACAAGCTACATACCTCTTTCACATGGAAAACAAACCCACGATCCGCTTTATGGATCGCAAAACTCCGCCGCATATATTCACGTTGATCGTTCTGGCAGGCATGTCAGCAATGGTCATGAACATGTTTTTGCCAAGCCTCCCACAAATGTCGCAATATTTTGGCGTTTCAAATGGGGTTATGGCGCTGTCAGTGCCTTTGTTTCTGATTGTAAGTGCTGTTTTACAAATCTTTATCGGCCCGATTTCCGATCGTTTTGGTCGCCGCCCAGTCATACTAAGCGGAATCGCAGCTTTCCTTCTGGCCACTATTGGCTGCATATATTCGACCAGTATCAGCATGTTTCTATTCTTTCGCATGGTTCAGGCCGCCATTGCTGTTTGCATGGTTTTAAGCCGCGCAATCATTCGCGATTCATTCGACCAAGAACAATCCGCCTCAATGCTTGCTTATGTCACAATGGGTATGGCCGTTGTTCCTATGATCAGTCCCGCAATCGGCGGCATCTTAGACGAATTCTTTGGCTGGCATGCAATCTTCTGGGCGTTCCTGTTAATCGGTGCAGCCCTATTTGCACTTGTTTGGCGCGACCTTGGCGAAACCGCCAAACCATCAGGATTGACCCTGTCAGAGCAATTCAGAGAATACCCAGAGCTGCTCAAATCCAAACGCTTCTGGGGATACTGCCTTGCCTCTGCTTTCAGCTCAGGTGCTTTCTTCGCCTACCTAGGAGGAGGGCCCTTTGTTGGTTCAGACGTATTCGGCATGTCACCCAAATGGGTTGGCATCTTCTTTGGCGCTCCTGCCGTCGGGTATTTCGTCGGCAACTGGTACACGGGCCGTAACGCCAAACGTTTGGGTGTAAACAAACTGATCCTGTGGGGTGCAATCGCAGTGACCGCTGGTACCGTCTTGATGCTGATATTGTTCCTGGTTGGCCTTGGCTCTGCCGTGACTTTCTTTGGCCTTATGACCTTCGTTGGTCTTGGCAACGGGATGGTGATCCCAAACGCAACTGCAGGCATGCTATCGGTACGCCCACATCTCGCAGGTACAGCATCAGGTTTAGGCGGAGCGATCATGATTGGTGGCGGCGCAGGCCTTGCATCGCTAGCAGTGTTCTTGCTCAAACCCGAAACAGGTGCCTACCCACTGATCCTGATCATGATGTTTACGTCCATCTCTGCAGTTCTTGCGATCCTATCAGTGTATCGTCGTGAAGCACGCCTCGCGAAGGACTAAACCTTAGGATATCTTGCGCATCTCACTTTGCAAAGCTACGATTAGCTAAGTGCAAAGTTGCAAAGGTACTCGTATGGCGACCCAAAAAATCTACGCAGGCGCAAAATTACGCGAACTGCGCACGCGCATCGGCCTGACGCAAAAGGACTTTGCCGCTAAGTTGGGCGTTTCCCTGCCCTATCTAAATCAAATGGAAAACAATAACCGGCCCGTCAGCACCTCTGTCGTGGTGGCACTCGCACGTGAGTTTGGCCTTGATGTAACCGAACTTAGCATCGGTGACAGCGAACGGTTGGTCAGCGACTTAAAGGAAGCACTGTCAGATCCCGTCTTCACCGCAGACATGCCGCCAATCGCTGATCTACGCCTTGCGGCATCCAACGCTCCAGCCTTTGCCCGCGCATTTATTCAGCTCCACCAAAGCTATCGACAAACCCACGAACGGCTTGCCTCCCTTGATGAAGCATTGGGCCGCGAAGATGCACGCACCCGTCCCAGCCCGTGGGAAGAGGTCCGCGACTTCTTTCATTATTGCGACAACTACATAGACTCAGTGGACCGTGTGGCTGAACATTTTTCTAGCTCGCTTGAAGGTGCCGGTGACGTGCGCGCGGCCGCCGTTGCGACCCTACAAAAAGTTGGTGTGAAGGTTGAATTCACCAATAATGACAGGGTTCGCAGCTACGATCCCAGCACCAAGGTTTTGCGCATTTCCAACCGCAGCGTCACAGAAACACAGACCTTCCAAATCTTGCTACAGGTCGCGTTGATCCGCCAGAATGCATTGCTCGAGGCCACCCTTGATCTCGCCCGCTTCCAAACGTCAGAGGCCCGTGGCATCGCTAAGATCGGTCTTGCCAACTACTTTGCCGGCGCAGCTCTTATGCCCTACACACAATTCCTAACTGCGGCGAATGAATGCAGGCATGACGTTGAGCTTTTAGCGGGCCAATTCGGGGCCTCAATCGAACAGGTTGCACACCGCCTCTCGACCCTGCAACGCCCGGGCTCCAAAGGCATTCCATTCTTCTTTGTACGCGTTGATCAGGCTGGAACGATCACAAAACGCCACTCTGCAACACGCCTACAATTTGCACGCTTCGGCGGCGCATGTCCGCTGTGGAACGTTCACCGCGCGTTCGAATTGCCCGCACAATTCTTGCGCCAACTGGCTGAAACTCCAGACGGCGCACGCTATATCAGTTTGGCACGCGACGTTTCAAAGCCTGCTGGACGATACGGCGCTCCGGTTCGCCGCTTTGCGATCGCTTTGGGATGTGAGGTCGAGCACGCGGGTTCACTTGTCTATGCAGATGGCATGGACCTTAGCCGCGCTGACGCATTTGAACCCATCGGCATTTCATGCCGAATATGCGAACGCAAAACGTGCCATCAACGCTCTGTGCCCCCGCTAGAGCGAAAGTTGCTCGTGGATACCGACACGCGCGATGTGCTGCCCTACGGCGTCGACTAACGACGTGCCCTGCGCCAACCGACCTTAATCGCCTCATCCACGCTACAGAACCACCGCTCGCCCTTATTGGTGTTAATACCTGTCTGTTCATAAAATCGTTGCCCAGCAACGTGGTAAATCCGTTTGCCACTTGAGGAAATGTTACCCTTGATAGCACAATTACGATCCGGCGGGATGCGCCCTTTTGCACGGGTCTTGCGATATTGCGCAGGGTTTTGGACGCGGCTGCTGTGTAACCCGCGATCATTCACTGCCGCCCCTTTTTCATCCAGATCATAAGCCATCGAATACCTACGATAGGCAAAGGCCAATCCGTCTGAGACCAGGGCACGCCCAATGTCTTCTCCGTTGACAAAACAGGTCGCGACGGCCCGCCCATATTTGTCAGTATCAACACGTTTACAGGTTGCCCTTTGTCCCTGAAGACGGACACGGACCTGTTGGTTAACCCATTCTCCACAGGCCCACTTTAGGTTCTGTTCAGATTGGCAGGTTTGCGCTTTCTCTGGTGCGTCGATCCCGTGGATACGTACGCGGACATCGCCCACGTCGATGGTATCACCATCAATGACGTTCACACGGCCTGAAAAATCGGCATGTGAGAATGAGGGAACAAGGATGAAAACGCACAACGCGCAAAATCTTAACATATGTTAAGAGATGCGGGTTGCCGTTCATCAATTCAAGCGGGTTTGGTAATAAAGGTTACCAAAGTGTTAACGCACTTACCGCTGTTCAGTTTCCCAATTCGGGTGCAGCCACGGCTCATCATTCGAACGCGCCAGCGGATCAAGGCCCAAAATGTGATCCGACATCTTTTCGCCGACCATAATTGATGGGCCATTCAAGTTGCCGTTGGTAATGCGTGGGAAAATGCTGCTGTCCGCAACCCGCAATCCCTCAACGCCAATAACTTGGCCTGTGGGATCGACAACTGCATTTGGATCATCCCGCCGCCCCATGCGACAAGTGCCACAAGGATGGTATGCGCTTTCCACATGCTCCGAAATGAACGCGTTCAGCTCTTCATCAGTTTGCACATCCGCACCCGGTTGTATTTCACCCTTCACAAACGGCTTAAACGCGTCTTGGGCAAATATCTCGCGCGTAAGGCGGATGCACCTGCGGAAGTCCTCCCAATCAGACGGGTCAGACATATAGTTGAACAGGATCTTTGGATCATCCGCAGGATCGCTTGACCGCAACGTGACCGCACCACGTGATACCGAACGCATAGGGCCAGTGTGGGCCTGAAACCCATGCCCTTCTGCTGCCGCTTGGCCATCATAGCGCACCGCAATGGGTAAGAAGTGATACTGAATATCTGGGTAGTCGACACCAGGTTTTGACCGAATAAACGCACAGCTTTCGAACTGATTTGAGGCGCCAAGGCCTGTCTTAAAGAACAGCCATTGTGCACCGATCCACGCCTTGGAGAATATGTTCCAATGCTTGTACAACGTGATTGGTTTGCTGGCCGACATCTGCATGTACAGTTCAAGGTGATCTTGCAGATTTTGCCCAACGCCCCGGCGATCAGCCACCACTTCGATACCGTTGTCCTTAAGGTGATCAGCAGGACCAATACCAGACAACATCAAGATTTTGGGTGAGTTGATGGCAGAGGCCGCAATGATAACTTCGCGGTTTGCGGTGACCGTCTTTCCGCCCGAAAGGGCAACGCCCGTCGCGCGGCCATCCTTAATAATGACCTTTTCAACCAAGCCATTCATGAGGTTGCAGTTGTCTTGCTCTAGCGCAGGGCGCAGATATGCATTGGCAGCGGACCAACGACGCCCCTTATAAACGGTCTGTTCCATCGGGCCAAAGCCCTCTTGTTTCTCACCGTTATAATCAGACGTCGCCTCATAGCCTGCTTGCTTGCCTGCCTCGACAAAGGCCTTGAACAAGGGGTTCTTACGTGGCCCCCGCGTCACATGCATAGGGCCGTTTTTGCCACGCCATTCAGGATCGCCGCCATGACCATTATCGTCCCACGTTTCCATGCGTTTGTAGTATGGTAGCACGTCTGCATAAGACCAACCGTCAGCACCACTTTCGGCCCAATGATCAAAGTCCTTGGCGTGCCCACGCACGTATACCATCCCGTTGATCGATGATGATCCACCGATGACCTTACCCCTTGGGCACGCCAAACGGCGACCTTCCAAATGTGGCTCGGGCTCGGACTCATACCCCCAATCATACATCTTCATGTTCATCGGGTATGACAGCGCAGCAGGCATTTGGATCAACGGCCCTATATCTGTGCCGCCATGTTCGATGACCAAAACGGACTCTCCCGCCTCAGCCAATCGATAGGCCATCGCGCAACCCGCGCTGCCGGCCCCGACGATGACGTAATCAGCTTGCATTTCAGCCATTAGAACGGTGCCTCAACATCGCCCATGCGCACATAGACCGACTTTAGCTGTGAATAGTAATTGATAGCAGCCTTTGAGTTTTCGCGCCCAACACCAGAGTTTTTCGAACCGCCAAACGGGGCTTCGACCGGTGCATCGTTATAGGAATTGATGAAACAAGTACCTGCCTCAAAATTCGCCGCAACGCGGTGCCCACGGGATAGGTCCTTGGTGAACACACCTGCAGCCAAACCAAATTCGGTGTCATTGGCACGGGTCATCACATCATCTTCATCCTCGAAATCAAGAACGGCCATCACAGGGCCAAAGATTTCTTCACGCGCGATGACCATGTCATCTTTGACATCCGCAAAGACAGTCGGCTGCATATAGAACCCGTCACGGTCCAAACGGTTGCCGCCATAAACCAGACGCGCCCCCTCTGCTTTGCCTTTCTCGACATACCCCAATGCAATCTTTAGTTGGCGTTCACTGACCATCGGACCAAAATTGGTTTCCTCAATTTGAGGATCACCAATCACAGCTGTATCAAGACGCTCAGACAGACGTTTTAGAAATGCTTCTTTGATTGATTTATGAACGAATACGCGGGTTCCGTTTGAACAGACCTGACCAGAGGAATAGAAATTCCCCAAGATGGCACCACCCACAGCATTTTCGATGTCTGCATCTTCAAAGACGATCATCGGGGACTTGCCGCCCAATTCCATCGTAACATGCTTAATACCCGCAGCCGCTGCTGCATAAACCTTTTTGCCAGTCGGCACAGAGCCAGTCAACGACACCTTGTCGACCCGATCATCAGTAACCAATGCAGCACCGACATCACCCAAGCCTTGGATGACATTATAAATACCTGCAGGCAGACCTGCTTCGACCAAAATTTCCGCAACCTTTAGGGCGCAAAGCGGTGTGGTTTCAGATGGTTTGAACACCATAGAGTTGCCACATGCCAACGCAGGCGCGCCTTTCCAGCAGGCAATCTGCGTTGGATAATTCCAGGCACCGATACCCACACAAACGCCCAAAGCCTCACGGCGTGTATAAACCCAGTCTTCACCCAACTGAATGTGCTCACCTGTGAGTGTCGCTGCCATGCCACCAAAGTATTCAAGCGCATCTGCACCAGATGTGGCATCAACCGCGATGGTTTCTTGGTACGGTTTACCCGTGTCAAACGTCTCAAGGACGCTTAGGTCATGGTTGCGTTCGCGCATGATGTCCGCCGCACGACGTAGAATACGACCGCGTTCTGTTCCCGACATTTTAGCCCACGCCGCTTGGGCCGATTTTGCCGCATCCAACGCTTGCGCAATGATTGCAGGGGTCGCGGAATAAACGGTCGCGATCTTTTCACCCGTTGCAGGATAGATCACGTCGATTGGGGTACCAGCTGTATCCTCGACATATTGACCATTGATAAAGTGGCTGGCTGTTGGTTGTGTTGGGTAGCTCATAGTATCGTTCGCCTCCGGCGCAAAAAATTGGGGTAAGGGATGTAGGCCGCAGCGCTATTCCCCGCGTGGGTATCGGGCGTCGTCTTCGACGTTGTTTAGGTCCATGTGATTGCGCATGTAGCGCTCAGATGCTTTTTGAAGTGGCTGGTAATCCCAAGGATAATAGCCGCCTTCGCGCAGTGCTTCGTAAACGACCCAACGACGGGCTTGGCTTGCGCGGACATCTGCATCAAACTTATCCAAGTCCCAGCGGGCTTCAGATTTTGCACGCAGCTGCGTTAAAGTTCCTTGGTGTTCTGCAACCTCTGCAAGGTTGGTCAATTCATGCGGGTCTGCATCCAGATCAAACAACTGATCAGCGTCTAACTTGCAACGGTTGTATTTCCACTTTCCGTACCGCAGTGACACCATCGGCGCATACGACGCCTCTGCCGCATACTCGATCGCAACGGGTTCGGTGCGTTCGACGCCCTGCCCCATTGGCTTGACGCTTTGGCCTGTGGTCCAAGGTTCAACCTCTGACATATCAACGCCAGCAAGATCGCACAGGGTTGGGCAGACATCGATGTTGGACACTGGCGTGGTGATCAAGCCCGGTTCCATATCTGGCGCACAGATCATCATCGGAACCCGCGCCGATCCCTCAAAGAAGGACATCTTAAACCACAGCCCGCGTTCGCCCAGCATGTCGCCATGATCGGAAACAAACATAATAATCGTCTCTTGGCGCGTTGCTTCGACCGCTTCCATCACCTCACCAATTTTATCATCAAGATAGCTGATGTTGGCAAAATAGGCACGGCGAGACCGTTTGATATCGTCCTCTGAGATATCAAAACTACGCCAGTCGTTTGCATCAAAGATGCGTTTAGAATGGGTGTCGTGATCATCATAATCCATTGCTGGAACAGTAGGCAGCAGATGTTCACAATCCTCATACAAATCCCAATATTTTTTGCGAGCGACGTAGGGATCATGGGGATGGGTAAAGCTGACAGTCATGCACCACGGACGTTCATCTTTGCTGCGTGCATAGTCATAAACCTTACGGGTTGCGTGATATGCAACTTCGTCATCGTATTCCATTTGGTTGGAAATTTCAGCAACGCCAGAGCCCGTGACCGAGCCCATGTTGTGATACCACCAATCAATCCGCTCACCCGGTTTGCGATAATCAGGGGTCCACCCAAAATCGGCAGGATAAATGTCTGTGGTTAATCGTTCCTCAAACCCGTGCATCTGATCCGGGCCAACAAAATGCATCTTGCCAGACAGGCAGGTTTGATAACCTGCACGGCGCAGGTGGTGTGCATAGGTAGGGATGGACGATATAAATTCAGCCGCATTATCATACACGCCAGTGTCAGAAGGCAATTGCCCAGACATGAACGCAGCACGCCCCGGAGCACACAAAGGTGACGCCGTGTATGCGTTTTTAAAACGGGTTGACCGCGCTGCCAGTTTTTTCAGATTTGGCGCATGTAGCCATTCAGCCGGTCCATCAGGGAACAGCGTGCCGTTCAATTGATCGACCATAAAAATCAGTATGTTCGGCTTGCTCATTGGTTGCTCTCGATCAAGGTTTGAAGGGTTTGCAGCGCGGCATCACATGCATCTTTGGGGTCGCAGGCACTGGACAAAGCAGCCCGCAGATAGAGCCCGTCAATTAATGCAGCCAAGGTGTGCGCATCCCGTTCTGGATGTTTGGAAATGGGGCGCAAAGCATGGGTGAGGTTCGAGTGCAGGCGGCGCTGATACAGCTTTAACAGCCGTTTGGTTTCTACGCTGCTTTGCGACTGTGCGTACAAAGTCATCCACGCGCTGATCGTTGCAGGCGCGAAACAAGACGGTGCGAAACTGGATCGGATAATCGCACTGGCACGCGCGAAAGGCGTGGTTGCTTGACCTAAGGCTTGTAAAACCTCGGTTCCAAACTCGCGCAAAATGTGGCGCATCGCAGCCAAGAAAATCTGATCCTTGCCGCCAAAATAGTGGTGCGCAAGCGCGGTCGACATCCCTGCCCGTTTAGCAATTTGCCCAACGGTCACTTCCAAGTTCCCAGCAGCGCCGATTTCAGCAATCGTCGCCTGCACCAATGCAGAGCGTCGGATCGGTTCCATTCCAACTTTAGGCATTCACAATCCCCTAATATATTAGGTGTGATCGTAATCAGCGTTTGATTGACTCGTCAATCAATAAAAATCTTACACCTTTGTCTCATGCACAACGGGGGTCACAGGACTGCGCTTCATCACTGCTTCGCGCCATGTGATGAAAGTGACAGATGCCAGAATTACAACGCCACCAAACACCACCCAAATATCCACAGGTTCGCCGAAAACAATTGCCCCCAATAACACCGCCCAAACCAATTGCAGGAATGTAATGGGCTGCGTAACGGTCACCGGCGCTGCGGCAAACGCCAAGGTCATCGTGTAATGGCCCGCTGTGGCAAAGCTAGCGACACAGAATAATAGCATCAGGTCGTTGAGGGAGGGCGTTACCCAAACAGCAATCGCAAATGGAGCCAGCCCGATAGGCACAAAAATGGACAACATAGCAACGACCACGGTCGGCTTGACTTCGCCTGCCATTATCTTGGCCGTGAGATAAGACCCCGCAAATACAATCGCAGTTACCAGCATCGCCAAATGTCCGGATGACACTTCCCGAAACCCCGGGCGCAAAATGATTGCGGCGCCAAACAATGCAATCAGGATCGCAACGATCCTACGCATCGCTAATTTTTCTCCCAAAAATATTGCGGCACCAATCGTCACATATACAGGTGAAAGGTAGTTCATCGCGGTCACTTCAGCGATCGGAATGCGGGTCATGGCGTAAAACCACAAAATCACTGCGCCAGCGTGAAACATACCGCGCATTCCAAACAACTTCCACTGACGGGGCGTTAATTGGGCCTCGCGCAAGTCCTTCAACATTGGCAACAGGAACACCAAACCCAACAAATACCGCAAAAACGCAGCCTCAGCTGGTGGCACGCGACTGCCCATATGTTTCACCAATGCCGTAACAGCGACAAAGCATAGGCCTGTCACAAACATCCAAAAGATGCCTGCACGGTGGCGCGAGGGATTTGATTTCATCATGCCGCTATCAACACTCAAAGTGCAGACAATCACAAGGTATCAAAAGAAAACCAGTTTGATTGCAATGGCCCACATCGTCAGCGCGATCAGAGCATCCGAAATCTGCCATGCCCGTGGGTTGGAAAAGATCGGGCGTAACAATCGTGCCCCATACCCAAGGGCAAAGAAGAACGTAATACTGGCGGTAACTGCACCAAAGCCAAAGCTGACACGGTCCTCATATTGCGCAGAGATTGAACCGATCAGCACAACCGTATCCAAGTAAACATGCGGGTTCAGCAAAGACAGGGCAACCAATGTAGCCAGCGTGCTTTTCAGCGATTGTTCCGCCCCATCGGCCGCTTCAAGAGAGCTACCACCTTTCCATGCAGAGACCGCATTCGTCCAACCATACCATAGTAAAAACGCAGCTCCGCCATAGCGCATCGCGGTTTCAAACCATGGCAGTAATTGCGCAAGCGCCCCAAAACCGGTGATCCCTGCCAAGATCAGCACCGCATCAATAACACCGCACACCAAACACACCCAAAAGATATGCGCCCCACGCAGCCCTTGGCGCAAGACAAACGCATTTTGAGCACCGATCGCGAGGATCAATGTGATGCTAAGAACAAAGCCTTGGAGAAAAGTGAGATACATGCAGGAGTTCCGAATACTTATTGCAGCATTGCTATCGCCCAATTGCTCAAAGCACAATCAAACGAAAAACGCCGCCCCTGAAAGGAACGGCGTTGTAAAAATCAGTTGCGGGACAAAGCGCTTAAAGCTGCTCCATAACCTCGTCGCTGGCTTCAAAGTTCGATGTAACGCGTTGCACGTCATCATCATCTTCCAGCGCATCGATAAGGCGCATCAGTTTCTCCATGCCCTCTAGGTCCATCTCTGTAGAGATGGTCGGCTTCCAAACCAATTTGGTTGAAGAAGACTCACCCAGTTCAGCCTCAAGCGCATTTGAGACTTCGTTCAGGTCTGTGTCGGCACACCAAACGGTGTGGCCATCTTCTGATGATTCAACATCCTCAGCGCCCGCTTCAATAGCAGCCATCATCACAGTGTCCGCATCGCCAACAGTCGCTGGATATTCAACCGCACCTTTGCGGTCGAACATGAAACCAACACTGCCCGTTTCACCCAAGTTGCCACCACATTTCGAGAATGTAGAGCGCACTGTGGATGCCGTGCGGTTGCGGTTATCTGTCATCGCTTCAACGATCACAGCAACGCCATTTGGACCATAGCCCTCATAACGGATTTCTTCGTAATCTTCGCCCTCACCCACTTGGGATTTTTTGATGGCGCGATCAATCACCTCTTTGGGCACAGAGCTGGATTTAGCTTCTTTAACAGCCATGCGAAGACGTGGGTTTTTGTCTGGATCAGGGTCGCCCATTTTGGCAGCCACAGTGATCTCTTTTGCCATTTTCGAAAATAGCTTGGCGCGCAATTTATCCTGACGACCTTTACGGTGTTGAATATTAGCCCATTTTGAGTGGCCTGCCATAGGAGCCTCCAGCGTTGATTAGGTAATTATGTTTGGACATTTCTATAGGGCACGTCACGGTCCAAGAGCAAGCCCACAGCGCAGATCAAGTGAAACCAGCGTCACAATAGAGAGGCGAATTCCCCCTAAATGGCACTGGCCCCTGACAGATACAGCGCATAGAGTCAGAGCATGAGCACAGATCAAATCATATTATTCTCTCTCTTTGGCGCGGTCTTTGGCCTGTTATTGTGGGGTCGTTTTCGTTATGACATCGTTGCCTTTTCGGCCCTGATGGTCGGGGTTGTCCTTGGGGTCGTACCCCAAAAAGACGCCTTTGCAGGCTTTGGGCATCCTGCAACCTTGGTGGTCGCTCTTGTCCTTGTTGTTTCCGCAGGACTGGTTCGTTCTGGCGCTGTGTTCTTGATCACGCGCACTCTTGTCGATGCGAGCCGATCACTTGGGGCTCACATCACCTTGATGGGCGCGATTGGTGGTATCCTATCCGCCTTCATGAACAACGTTGCCGCATTGGCCCTTTTGATGCCCGTTGACGTTCAAACTGCACGCAAGGCTGGTCGCAGTCCGGGCCTGTCTCTTATGCCTCTAAGCTTTGCTACGATCCTTGGTGGCATGGTGACATTGATCGGTACCCCACCCAATATCATCATCGCTGCTATCCGCGAAGAAAGCCTTGGTGCGCCGTTCAAGATGTTTGACTTTGCCCCCGTTGGCGGTATCGCAGCCATTGCAGGCATGACATTCGTGGCTTTGGTCGGTTGGCGCTTAATCCCGCCGCGTGATGAAAGTTCGTCCACATCAGACGATCTAGCTGAATATATTGCCGAATTGACTGTTCCAGAGGACAGTAAGCATATTGGCAAACGCCTCTCAGAACTTGAGCCCGAAGCTGATAAAACTGACGTTGCCATCCTTGGCCTTATTCGTGATGGGAAGCGTCACTATGGCCAAGCACGCAACACCGCGCTGAAAGCAGGCGATGCGCTTGTACTTGAGGCAACGCCTGATGCGTTGGATGAATTCCGAACATCACTCAATTTGGCACTTTCAGACACTGAACGCACAGAACGCCTTAACGCCGCCGGTGAAGGCGTCGAGATCATCGAAGTCGTGGTCAAAGATACCAGCCGTTTGGTGGACCGAACAGCAGAAGCCGTCGGCCTAGCCTGGCGCCAAAGTGCTGTGTTGATGGGCATTTCACGTGGCGATACCCGCATTAAAAATCAGGTTCGCAAAACACCGATTCAACCGGGCGACATTTTGTTGCTGTTAGTCCCTCGTAATCGTGGCCATGACGTGACGGATTGGTTGGGATGTTTACCGCTTGCTGACCGCGGTCTGGCCGTAACAGAGAATAGCAAAGTTTGGCTGGCAATTGGTATGTTTGCAGGGGCAGTTATCGCCGCAAGCCTTGGCCTTATCTATCTACCTGTCGCTTTGGGCCTTGTCGTGATTGCCTACGTTCTAACACGCATCGTGCCGTTGTCTGAACTATACACACACATCGAATGGCCCGTTGTCGTTTTGTTAGGCTCGATGATCCCCCTTGGTGCTGCGCTTGAAACATCTGGTGGGACTGAGCTGATCTCTGGTGCATTGTTGGGATGGACAGCTGGTATGCCGGCATGGGCGGTTCTGACTGTTCTGATGATCGTTACGATGACTCTATCAGATGTTTTGAACAACACAGCGACCACAATCGTTGCAGCGCCCGTTGGCATTCAGATGGCACAGTCCCTTGGTGTGTCACCCGACCCATTCTTAATGGCTGTGGCGGTTGCGGCATCTTCTGCATTCCTCACACCTATTGGGCACAAGAATAACACGCTTATTTTGGGTCCAGGCGGATATTCCTTCGGTGATTATTGGCGTATGGGCCTTCCACTTGAGATTATAATCGTCGCCGTTTCGATCCCCGCAATTCTTGTATTCTGGCCGCTATAACACGCAAAAGTAGAAACTTTACTTGCAAGACTGCGCTGATAACTTATTACATAAGTTATTTGAGTTGGAAATTTTAAGTGAATACTTTTGTAAATGTGGCTTTGCCGCTGTCGTTGGTGATCATCATGTTGTCACTCGGCATTGGACTAACACTCAATGATTTCAAACGCGTTTTGAAGCGCCCACATGCATTCGGCCTTGGTGCAGGTGCGCAAATCGTATTTGTGCCTTTAATAGCTTACCTGTTGATCTTAGCATTTGGCATAACGAGTGAATTGGCTGCTGGCGTCATGTTACTGTCGCTTTGCCCAGGTGGTGCTACTACTAATATCATCGCAAAAGTTGCGAAAGGGGATGTCGCGCTGTCGGTCTCTTTAACCGCAGTCGTCAGCCTTCTTAGCATTCTGACAGTGCCATTTGTTGCTGCTTGGTCCGTGATTCACTTTATGGGTGCTGAAGCACCAGAAGTTACGATAACGGGCCTTGCGCTGGCTGTTTTTGTCATCACAACATTGCCAGTACTCCTCGGGATGGCCATCCGACATTTTAAACCCGCCTTTTCAATCCGTGTTGAACCAGCTTTCTCACTCATTGGTGTTGCACTGTTCGCCTTGATTGTCGTTGCTGCGCTAATCAGCGGCTGGCAGACTTTCATGGACAACTTCGCTACATTAGGTCCGATCTTAATTGCGCTCGGCCTATCACTTCTGATCATGGGCTTTTTCGTTGCGAAATTTTCAGGACTGGAGCGGAATGAAGTGAAATCCATTTCGATCGAAGTAGGCTTGCAAAACGCTACAGTTGGTATTGCGTTGGCCTCGATCATCTCGACCCAATCAGATGGGTTCTCTGACATGGGACTGCCATCAGCAGTTTATGGCATCTTGATGTATATCGTGGCGGCACCCTTTGTATTTTGGTACCGAAAAACTTAAGGGGCCCGAAGGCCCCAAAACATATTCCAATACTGCAGCTACAAAAGATTGAACTACTTCTTCGCTTTTGCAGCCACTTCAGCAGCCTTCACAACGGCCTTTTCTTCCTTCGTCATCTTGTTGCCCCAGCTGTTGTTGCTGATGCCCAGATCACTTGGCATTGGTTTGGTTTTGCCGCGACTGACTTTGCCACCTTTCTCAAGGAATTGTTTGATCAGGTCTTCGTCTGTCGTTTCTTTGATAACTTGTTTCATGTGTAAAACCTCGGGTGAAAAATGGGATCAAAGTGATTTCGTAATCTTAGGTCACTATAGGGCAAAGTCACAAGGGCCAAAGAATTGGAATAACCGCTGATGCTAGAACTCCGATGCTAAGGTTCAAGGGAATACCAACGCGCATAAAGTCTGTGAATTTATAGCCACCCGGACCGTAAACCAACATATTGGTTTGATACCCGATTGGCGTGGCAAAACTGGCAGAGGCCGCAACCATAACCGCCACAACAAGCGGACGCGGGTCAATCCCAAGGGCTGTGGCCAACCCAATAGCGATGGGTGTCACCACGACGGCCACTGCATTGTTGCTAACCAATTCAGTCAACACTGAGGTCAATAAATAGATAGCCCAGATAATGAGGAAGGGCGGCAAATTGCCCAGTGCCGGCGCAATTGCATTCACGATCAGTGCAACGGCACCCGATGCCTCAAGTGCCGCACCAATGGCAAGCATCGAAAAAATTAGCGCCAGAAGACGGCCATCCACAAAGGAAAACGCTTCTTCCGCATCTATGCAGCGTGTGATCAAAACAAACGAAACCGCTAGGATCGATAGCAAGAAGATTGGTGCGACACCAAGTGCTGCCAAGGTCACCAGCCCAATAAGCGCCGCAATAACGAGCGGCGCGTGGCTTCGACGAAACGCACGCGCAGACGGTTTGGACACGTCAACCATTTCCATCTCAATCGACAGACGTTGAATATCCGCAGGCGCACCTTCTAGCAAAAGGGTGTCGCCCACTTTAACAATCAAATCGTCCAACTGACGCCCAATATTCTGGTTACGGCGATGAACAGCCAATGGATAAACCGCGAACCGACGGCGTAGGCGCAGTGACCCCAATGAACGGCCAATCATTTTACAACCGGGTGTAATCAATGCCTCAACGGTTGTGGTCTCCACCGCAGAAACTTGGTCAACACGCTTTAGTTCTTTGTTTCGCTGCAGTGACAACAGTTCAGTAATTTGGGTTCGCAAAACGACGCGGTCACCCACGGCCAGCTCAACACCCTGAAGATTGCGGCGTAAAGACCGATCGCCACGAATAACATCGATCAAGCGCACACCTTCGCGTTTGAACAATTGAACGCCAGTGACTTCGCGACCGATCAAGTTGGATTCGGGGGGAATGACCGCTTCGGTAAAGAACTTCATGCGGGACCTATCGGACAACAAGTCCGTCATGCTTTCGCGATCCGGCAACAACATCGGTGCGACAAAGCGTAAATAGATCATGCCCCAAATCACAAGGATAATACCCAGCGGCGTAACCTCGAAAATCGTAAATCCAGCCAACCCTTGGGCACGGGCGACACCATCAACCAACAAGTTGGTCGATGTCCCGATCAAAGTCAGTGTCCCACCCAAAATCGCGGCGTAGCTCAGCGGGATTAGCATCTTAGACGAGGCAATGCCCATAGTCTTGGCAAGCTGAACAAACACAGGGATCATCACAACCACAACAGGCGTGTTCGACACAATTGCTGATGACAGCACGACAAAGGTCATCAGCAACACAATAGCCAAGGCGGGATTGGTTTGCGCAATCCGGTCCGCCTGCCCTGTGAATGCCTCTAGTGCACCAGTGCGCACCAACGCCCCCATAATGATGAACATCGCGGCAATGGTCCAAGGCGCTGGGTTTGAAAGCGCCTGAAGGGCATCTTCATATGGCAACAACCCTAACCCTAGAAGCAAAGCCGCGCCTGTGATTGCGACAACTTCTGTGGGGAAGGTTTCGCGTAAAAACAGGATGAACATGATCGCAACAACAGTGAGGGTTAGAATTGCGCTACCGGTTTGCGAGAACTCAAAGAATGCCATGGAGCTACCTATTTTAGTTGAGACCAGTTTGATCCATCGAAACACTCGGCGCAACCGGTTCACTTGGCTTGCGCGGCTGTACCAAATACATCCCCGCCAACATCGCCAAAAGCGCCAGCCAAACTTGCGGCACATAAGTTTCGTTCAAAATGACCTTGGCCCAAAACACGCCAAAGACCGTCACAAGATAACTGACCTGCACCGCAAAAACGGGCCCCGTGCGCCCCACCAGCCATACGTAACCAGCGTAAACCATCACATGAATCAAAGAGCCTAAGATATGTGCATAATCCGGAATACCGTAGGGCGGCATCGGGTTGATCCACTGCCCCGTGGCCAACGCCAGAGGCAGCGAAATAATAGCTCCAACCAATGATGCACCCAGTAGAACTTGGATTGAATCCATCCCTGCAGTACCCCATTTAGCGACGTAATTGCCCTCACATGCGTAGCACGCGCCACCTATCAGCGCGATCATCACCCAAAAAGCAGATCCCATTTGAGGGATACTGGCAGAGGGAAGAACAATCATCATGACACCGGCCAAACCAAGGAACAGCCCGCCCAAACGGCGCGCCTCAAACCGGTCATTGCCAAGGGCAAGTGCAACAGGAAAGGCAAAAATGGGAACCATAGAAAGCAGGATGGATAAGATACCTGAGGGCAGATGCACCGCAGCTTGATAAGTCGCAGAATTGGGGATCACGGTGCCTATTAGTGCGATAATCAAATAGACCCGCAACTGCGCAGGCCCCAAGGGCAGACCTTTACCACGGATCAAACTAACGACCGCCAACAGGGCCGCCCCAATAGCCGCCTGCCAAAATATCAGGCCAAAAGGTTGATAGCCTTCGCTCACAGCCAACTTGGACATCGGTTGGGTAAAGCTCCAACCCATCCCTAAAATGATCAGGACAAGGCTATACCCAAGAAGTTGGCGTTGGTTCATCTAGCCCTTTGGGCCCGCTTGAGACAGCGCACCACCTTGGCGGACCATTTCAATGCGCGTCGCCTTACCAGTTCTATCGTCCGTCTCGATGTAGACACCTGATAGGGTCGCGTCGCCAGCAGCAGGTGTAAACCGTTCTTTGGGCATACCAGTGATAAAGCGGCGCAGCGGTTCGGATTTTTCCATACCAATGACTGAGTTATAGTCCCCGCACATACCCGCGTCCGTCAGATACCCCATACCTTTTTGCATGATCATCGCATCGCTGGTTGGCACGTGCGTGTGTGTCCCGACCATCAAGCTGGCGCGTCCATCACACCAATGCCCCATCGCCATCTTTTCAGATGTCGCTTCGCAGTGGAAATCAACAATGATTGCATCGGCCTGACCACCAAGTGGGTGGGTCTTAAACACAGGTTCAATCGCTGAAAATGGGTCGTCGAATGGGCGTTTCATGAACACCTGACCAAGCGCTTGTGCGACTAGCACTTTGCGGCCGTTATTGGCGGTAAACAAACGTGCACCTTTGCCGGGTGACGCTCTGGAAAAATTCAGCGGACGGATTACGCGCGGTTCATGTTCGATAAACTGAAGCATATCTTTTTGGTCAAAGGCGTGATCGCCAAGCGTGATGCAATCTGCGCCAGCTTCCAAAATCAACTTGGCATGTGCGCCTGACAGCCCCATGCCACCCGTCGCATTTTCGCCGTTCACAACGACAAAATCCAGTTTCCATTCTTCACGCAAGCGAGGCAATTTTTCAGAAATGGCGCGGCGCCCGGCGCGGCCCATCACATCCCCAAGGAACAATATTTTCATGGAGTATGGGTTAGGCGGGCAAAGCCGCTGGGGCAAGAGGGATTCACACTGCCGACCTGAATTGATCTATTTATTAACTCGCCAGAATTGTATCGTGATCAAATCACATCCGTTTTGGTGTGATTATCCCCGTTTCGGTCACGATCATATCAAGGGGCTGATCTGTAGGTTCCAAAGGCAAACCTGCGGCTTCCTGCCCAGAGAATGCAAATCCAATGGCCAAAGTCGCCCGTTTCGCCCGCAAGATTTCAAGCGTGCGATCATAGAACCCACCGCCATAACCTAAACGCCCCCCGTCACGGTCAAATGAAACAAGCGGCACAATCACGATCTCTGGTTCAAAAAAATCATCCAGCACTGGTATGCGCGCACCAAATGGTCCGTCTTTTAATTCAGCATCCGGTTCCCAGCGTGAAAACAGCAAAGGATGGTCCGCTTCAACAATGACCGGAACCCCAACATGGCCATAAGCCGCCGCTTCGGCCATCGCAGGCAATGGATCAATTTCAGTGCGTATCGGCATGTAACCAGACATCGGGACACCGCGATATCCAGCCAACAAGGCAGATAAGTGCCCAGCCGCTCCACCAGATTGTTCATCAAACGCAGCTTTGCGGCGTGCAAAGCCAGCTTTGCGCGCCGCCGCTTTGATCTGAGCAAGGTCGTTCATAGCAATATCATCGCAGCAAGACCAAGGAATGCAAAGAAGCCAACGATGTCAGTCACCGTTGTCACAAACGCACCCGACGCAAGCGCAGGGTCAATGCCCCAGCGTTCTAGCAGCACAGGAATTACCGTGCCCGCAAAACCGGCAACAACCATATTCACAACCATCGCCGCAGCGATCACAGCCCCCAGCATCGGGGAGCCAAACCAAATAATTCCAACCACTGCCATCACAATGGCAAAGATCAAACCATTTACCAGTCCAACCAACACTTCACGACGCAAAACGCGCCAAACGTTCGCACTGGTCAAATCCTTAGTTGCAATCGCACGCACTGCAACGGTCAAAGACTGCGTTCCAGCATTGCCGCCCATGGATGCCACAATAGGCATCAACACCGCCAAGGCCACGATTTGTGTGATCGCCATTTCAAATTGCGCAATCACCATCGAGGCGGCAATCGAAGTGATCAAGTTAACCGCCAACCATGGCATACGCTGTTTAGTTGTCTCAATGACGCGGTCAGACAGCGATCCCTCACCAACACCCGCTAGACGCATGATGTCTTCTTCGTGCTCGTCATCCAGAACAGCCATCGCATCATCAATGGTAATCAGACCGATCAATCGGCCCTCGCCATCAACAACGGGGGCAGAAATTAGGTGGTATTGGTTAAAGGCATAGGCGACGTCACCTTCATCCTGATCCGCAGGAATGATTTGGAACACGTCCTCAACGATCGAGGTAAGTAAAACCTCACGCTTTGAACGCATAATCTTACCTAGCGTAACATTACCAATCGGATGCAGGCGCGGATCAACCAACACAAGATGATAGAATTGATCAGGCAAGGCATCTGGATCGGAGCCGCGCAAATAATCAATCGCCTCGCCTACAGTCCAATGCTCTGGGGCCATAACGACCTCGCGCTGCATCAATCGACCAGCTGAGAACTCAGGATAGCTTAGGGCTTGTTCAACCGCTGCACGATCAACGTCTTCAAGAACCTCAAGGATCGCCTCTTGCTGCGTTTCACGCAGGTCTTCGACCAGATCCACAACATCGTCACTGTCCAAGTCGCGCACGGCTTCGGCCAACACTTGAGGCGTCAGGACCCCAATAACCTCTTCCCGGATGCTCTCATCCAGCTCTGACAGAATGTCACCGTCAAACTCACGATCGTACAGACGGATCAAACGCGAGCGATCAAACGCATTGATCTGCTCCAAAAGGTCAGCAATATCAGCGGCGTGCAGAGGGTCCATCAGCTCGCTAAGCTTAGCCTTATCCTCAATATCCACAGCATACAGGATCGCACTGACGTTTTTACGGTTCAGCAGATACGCATCGTCTTCACGTACGTTCTCTGGCCCTTCGGCGGATATTTGGGTGTTTTCGCTCATGTTGATCAAACCATATGCGGGGGGCGAGATAGTGACAATGGGATGCGCTTGCGAAATATCATTTACCGTATGACCCAGCCGGATTAGGTATGGTCCATGACAAATCAAAAATTACTTTGCGGTCAGGTTTTGACCTATTCTGGCGACCCCTTTGTAGGGGCATGGCAAGACGCTGTTCACGTTAACAGCTCCGGTGGTGTCTTGATCCGAGACGGCGTGATTGAAGCCATAGGCAATGCGGCCACGTTGCAGGCCACACATCCAGACGCGCAAGTGACGCAATACGGTGAAAAGCTTATTCTGCCCGGGTTTGTCGACGCGCATGTCCATTACCCACAGACCGGGATCATCGCGAGTTGGGGCAAACGTCTGATTGATTGGCTCAACACCTATACCTTCCCAGAAGAAATGCGGTTTGGGGATCCAGCGTACGCGGCTGAAATCGCAGGGCGTTATCTGGACCTGACGCTGTCCAACGGGACAACCACCGTTTGCTCTTATGCAACCATCCACCCCGAAAGCGTGGACGCAATATTTGAAGCCGCGCTTGCGCGTGGCCAACGGGTTGTTGCGGGTAAAACCTGCATGGACAGAAATGCGCCCGATGGGCTGCGCGATACTGCACAGTCGGCATATGATGATAGCCTCGCATTGATTGAGAAGTGGCATGGCGTTGAGCGTGCCCATTACGCGATCACACCTCGTTTTTCCCCCACCTCGACCGTTGAACAACTTGAGACCTTGGGCGCACTATGGGCGAAGCGGCCCGAAGTATTGATGCAAACGCACCTAAGCGAACAAGTTGATGAAATCGAATGGGCCAAAGGGATGTACCCTGACGCCCGTGATTATCTAGACACCTATGAGGCATATGGCCTTCTCGGGGAGCGCGGCATCTACGGTCACTCGATCCACATGGAACCACGCGAAATGGACCGCCTGTCCGAAGTGGGGGGCGCGGTGGTGCATTGCCCGACTTCAAACACCTTCATCGGTTCAGGTCTGTTTGACATGGCCGCGATGAAAGCACGCTCAATCCCAGTGGGACTGGCAACCGACACAGGTGGTGGGTCATCATTTTCAATGCTGCGCACGATGGCAGCAGCCTATGAAATTGCCCAACTTCGTGGTGTCGCCCTACATGCCAGTCAGTTGCTTTGGCTGGCGACTGCTGGATCAGCCCGAAGCCTTCATTTGCAAGACCACATTGGTTCTTTGAAAGTTGGCAATGACGCAGACCTTTGTATTCTTGATCTGGCGTCCACCCCTGCCATTGCACAACGCAGCACGCGGGCGACCGATGTGTGGGAGGCTATCTTCCCAACGCTAATGATGGGAGATGACCGCGCAATTGCAGATGTTTGGGTGCAAGGGCAGCTAATTAACAAGGTGCAGCAAGAACCATAACCCAATAGTTGTCAGGTCCACGGGCCAGGCCAAATTCACCCGCCTTTTTATGGGTCATGTTCTTGTAGTGCCCTTTGGATGTTTTCCAGCCCGCCATCACCTCTTCAAGGCTTTGCTGACCACGCGCGATATTTTCTGCTACAAAGCACCACTTGTACCCTTGCGCGGTTGTGCGATCCCCGATGGATGATCCGTTTGCGCCGGTGTGGCTAAAATAGCCTTGGCTTGCCATGTCATTGGCATGTGCAGCTGCAACTGCCTCAAGCTGTGGGGAATAGCGAATTGCCTTGCGACGTTTCTCTTTGCGGATTTCGTTGATGATCAGCGTTGCTGCAGGATCAGAAAAAGCGGGGCTTCCGATGGAAAACGAAAGCAAAATCACTACAAACAGATACTTCATAGCTGATCCTTCAAAGCATGTGCCAACTTGTTTTGACGCTTTATGACTGCATTCAAATCAATTGTTGTGACCTGACCGTCCCGCACAATTTGGCGTCCCTCGACAATAAGATGCCTCACCTTAGTTGGCCCCGCCAACAACAATGCCGCACGATCCCACGATCCAGCGCTTTCAATACCTGTTGTGTCCCAGATTGCCACGTCACCGCGACAGCCCACAGCCAACCGACCGCATTCAGGACGTCCCAGAACATCCGCTCCACCACGTGTTGCGATCTCAAGTGCGGTACGTGCGCTCATCGCATCCGCCCCAAGCGCGACACGCTGCAACAACATCGCTTGACGGGCTTCTGCAATCAGATTGCCAACATCATTGCTGGCTGATCCATCAACGCCCAGACCAACAGGAACACCCGCATCATACATCCCACGCAACGGCGCAATGCCACTACCCAAACGGCAATTGGAACACGGGCAATGTGCAACACCCGTTTTCGTGCGCGCAAACATCGCAATTTCTTCGGCGTCCAGTTTGACGCAATGCGCGTGCCATACATCGGGGCCAGTCCAACCCAAGTCTTCGGCATATTGCCCGGGGCGTTTGCCAAATTTCTCAAGACTATAGGCGATGTCCTCATCGTTTTCAGCCAGATGGGTGTGCATCATCACGCCCTTGTCACGCGCCAAGATCGCAGCATCGCGCATCAATTCCGTACTGACGGAAAACGGCGAACAAGGGGCCACACCAACGCGACACATCGAAGCCGCGGAGGCGTCGTGGAACCCATCAATAACGCGAATGCAATCTTCTAGAATGGCACCTTCCTGCTCAACCAAGCTGTCAGGTGGAAGCCCACCATCGCTTTCACCGATGCTCATTGCGCCGCGTGTGGGTTGGAAACGAATCCCCAACTCGGCTGCGGCGTGGATTGTGTCCTCAAGCCGTGAACCGTTGGGGTATAAATATAAATGGTCAGAACTTAACGTGCAGCCTGACAACGCCAACTCCGCCAACCCCACTTGGGCCGACGTGAACATATGATCGGGCGTAAAGTGTGACCAAATTGGATAAAGCGTTTGCAGCCAGCCAAATAACAACGCGTCTTGGCCACCCGGAACCGCGCGTGTCAGCGTCTGGTACAAGTGATGGTGTGTGTTCACCAAGCCAGGTGTGACTACGCATCCCACAGCGTTGATAACTTCGCCAGTTGTCCTCAGACCATGCCCAACCTCAACGATTTGACCGTCACGGATAAAAACGTCTGCACCGCTTAACTCTCGGCGTGCGTCGTCCATGGTTAGGATCGTATCCGCATTTTGGATTAGAACTTCGGTCATGGGAATTCTCTCAAAATTGCCAACGCTTCCGCTTGGATTTCAGGGTTTGCTGCAGCAAGGGCTCGACCACCATTATGGGCTGGGCCGCCTTGCCAATCGGTGACAATGCCGCCTGCCCCGTGAATTAATCCAATAGGACCTTGAATATCGTATGAGTTCAACGAGGCCTCAATCACTAGATCAATTTGACCCGCCGCTAACAGTGCATAGGCATAACAATCCATGCCATAGCGGGTCAGCAGGGCTTTTTCAGCCACGGCTTCAAAACCTGCCCGTTCTGTCAGGGAACCCACCTCAGGAAATGTTGTGAAAACAGTCGCTTCAGATAATGGGCGTGGCAAACGTGTTTGGATTGCGCCCTCGCCATGTGGGCCAACAAAGTTAGCACCTTGCGGCGTGCCAATAAAGCGTTCACCGATATAAGGTTGATCGATCACGCCAATCTGCGGGCCAGCATCATCCCCAACCGCGATCAAGACGCCCCATGTCGGCGTGCCGGATACAAAGCCACGTGTTCCATCGATTGGATCCAAAACCCAAGTCAGGCCACTGGTGCCGGATTTTGCTCCATACTCTTCACCAAGGATTGCATCATCAGGACGCATTTGGGCCAAAAGATCGCACATCGCTCGTTCTGCGGCTTTATCAGCGACAGTGACCGGATCAAATCCAGTCGCCAGTTTGTTTTCTGCCGATAGCCCAGCAGAACGAAAGTGAGGGAGGATGACAGCGCGTGCAACATCAGCCAAAGCATTGGCGACGGATACAAGTTCGTCGTGAATTTCAGGTCTATATGTCATGAAAAAAGGGGTGCCATTTTGCCCCCCAAATTGCAATCATTCTCAGCAGGCTTATTGCGCAAGCCTGCTGTACGTCAGTTTTTAAATTGCAAATATTAAGCTGCGTCGCCCAAAACACGGGCAAGATCAAATACGCGACGGCGTTGATGTGCAGGGATCGCATAGTACGAACGCACAAGGTCCATGACTTCTTTGTTGTTCATAAAATCAGCAGGAGCTTGCTCCGTCGCGGGTTCTTTTACTGTTTCACGCGGTACTGACTGCTCAATCCCATCAAAGAAATGGGCGGCAGGTGCGCCAAGTGCTTCAGCGATATCCCACAATCTAGACGCGCTCACACGGTTTGCACCCGTCTCGTATTTTTGAATTTGTTGGAACTTAATACCAACGATTTCAGCAAGTTGCTGTTGTGTCATTCCAACAAGCCAACGTCGCTGGCGCATTTTCAGACCTACGTGGATATCAACATTGTGCGGCATCATAATTTCCAAAACTCGACCCCGAAGGGTAACTCATTCAATTCCTTCAAACAGCGACGACGAAAGCACCCACTTCGTACAGTGGAACACCTTCTCGTTGCGGTCGAACTATTGATGTCGGACGTTACGTCATAAATCAACGGCCTCACAGCGGGGAAAAAATGCATTTTAGTCCCAGTTCGCGCATGAATCAAACACGGGTTAGATGCCAAGCCTGACGAAACACATAAAAAATAGCTTATTGGTTGCCGTTAAGCGATATCCTGATTTCGGCCTAGGCAGCGCTTAGCTTCACCTTTTCGTTGCCCCGAAAGGCACGACGCAACATATCAGCCAGAGAATCGTGGACCACGCCCTTAGAACCGCCTGAACCATATAGATTAACCTTCTGGGCGGGCAGTTCTGGAAGGCTGTTATTGTGGTCGATTCGTTCCAGATGTGGCGGCTCTGTGCCCTCAAGCATCGTATGCACCGCCAAATCGGCACTCACGGTTGCCTCGATCGTGCGATCGCTCTCTGTTTCAACTACGACATCCCAGTCAATTCCAGCGCCATCCAATCCCTCAATCACTGTGGGGCGAAACGCACATTTAAAACCGAATGCCAGCTTGAGCGGGCGATGACGCCACGCTGACCCACTTGGGGCACCGATCCAGCACAGCGGCTTGGTGCAAAGCGTTTCACCACCGGTCCCCACTTGGGTTTCGGTCGTCAGGATCAAATCACAAGTACCCTTGCTGAATTCTTCAAACAACAGCCGCGTATATGATGTACGCAACTGAACCCGCACGCGTGGAAAGGCGCTGTTGAACTGCTTTAGAACCTGCGGAATAACCGGATAAACGATGTCATGCGGTACACCCAAGGTGATTTGCCCCTCGTATGCCTGATCTGTCAGGCGTGTCATAACCTCGTCATTCAGGGCCACCATACGGCGCGCGTAGACCAACAGCTGCTCCCCTGACGCTGTCAATGCAATGGTGCGGCCAGAACGATCCAACAACTCAAGTCCCAATAATTCCTCAAGCCGCTTAAGCTGCATAGACACAGCCGACTGCGTCAAATGCAGGAAGCCCGCTGCCCGTGTTACACCGCCCGCTTCGGCAACCGCCACAAACGAGCGCAGCGTCGTTACATCCAAATTCCGCATACATCACCATCCTTGATATGTCACATCACAACCATTCACTTTCATAATGTAAAGCAATCACGCATACACATCAACAAGTCTTATGCTTTCAACTCAAACCATCGAAATTCGTTAAGGAAGGAAATACCATGACCCATATTGAACAATGCAGCAGCTTTGCCTCCTCTCCACGCTCGGCCGCCTCTCTACGTCACCTTTACAACGTTTGGCGCAGTCGCCGCGCGCTTGCAGCATTGGACGAAGCGGCCCTTAAAGACGTCGGACTGACACGTGATGAAGCACAGCGTGAAGCAACCCGCCCCTTCTGGGACGCGCCTAATACGTGGCGCAAGTAGCACTGGGTTAAACAATCGCTAAAATTGCAGCATGTTTTGGGCAGAATTGACTTGAAACATGCGCCCTTCACCCCAATATCTAGAAACATACAAAAGGCAGAGGTTTTTCTGCCCCTAACAGTTTCCTTTGGAGGTCAAAAATGGCTGACGTGAATACAATCCGCAGCGCGGCAGGTGCAAATGCCGCCAGCATCGACGCGGGTCTGCGCGCCCACATGAATAAAGTTTACGGTCAAATGTCTATCGGCATGTTGATCACTGCATTGGCAGCTTGGGCCATCGCTGGCTTGGCGGTCACGTCTGACCCGTCAGCTGCAGCAACCAACGCTGAAGGCGCTGTATATGCGCTGCGCGAGGGTTCTTACCTGACCGGTTTGGGCAGCCTGCTGTACACTTCACCATTGCGCTTCGTCGTCATGTTCGCTCCACTGGCCTTTATCTTCTTTGGCTGGGGCGCATTGATGAGCCGCGGTTCGGCTGCTGCTGTTCAATTGGGTTTCTTCATCTTTGCCGCCATCATGGGCGTCTCAATGAGCTCAATCTTCTTGGTTTACACACCGTATTCCATCACACAGACGTTCCTAGTCACAGCAATCGCCTTCGCAGGACTTAGCCTTTATGGTTACACCACGAAGAAAGACCTGTCTGGCATGGGTACATTCCTGATGATGGGTGTGATTGGCCTGCTTGTTGCCATGGTTATCAACATCTTCTTGCAGTCTTCTGTAATGATGATGGCGATCTCAGCAATCGGTGTTTTGATCTTTGCAGGCCTAACCGCCTACTACACACAAGACATCAAACGCACCTACGTTGCACATGCTCACCACGGTGACCAAGAATGGTTGGACAAAGCAGCTTCAGACGGCGCGTTGTCTTTGTACATCTCGTTCTTGAACATGTTCCAGTTCTTGCTGATGTTCATGGGCCAACAAGAATAAACATCAACACCATTTGATGTAATCAGGGCCGCCCAATTGGGTGGCCCTTTTTCGTTTAACGACAGGAGAAGACGATGCTGGAGCTAAGACCAAACTGCGAGTGCTGCGATTGCGACCTACCACCAGAAGCAGTCAATGCCATGATCTGCACCTATGAGTGCACGTTCTGCGCAGACTGCGTGAACAACGCCCTTAGTAACGTCTGCCCCAACTGTGGTGGAGGCTTTGTTCCGCGCCCCATACGCCCCCTACAGGCGCGTCGGGAGGGGATAAGCCGCCATCACCAGAAACCAAGTCAGGTGCGCGTACACACCAAGTACACGCGCGAAGAGTTGATGGCTTTTGCAGCCCTCCACAAAGACACAGCGCCTTCCGATCGCTAAACCGTAAACCCCACCTGCTCGCGCAGTGATTTGACTTATCCGCCACACGCAATACGTGAGTATCTGTACGACGGAGAACGATATGACTGACCCAACCGATGTGATTAATTGGCGGCGCATTGACGCGACCACCACCCTATCGGGCCAACCGACAGAGGCACAATTCGCGGCGATCAAGACACTTGGCGTGAGCGATGTCATCAATCTTGGCCCCCATAGCAATCGGGGCATTGAATGATGAGGCCGGCTATTTAGCCGCCCTAGCCATCGACTATATCTATATCCCCGTAGATTTCGACAACCCAGCCCAAGCAGACTTTGACGCATTCTACACAGCACTTGAGCAGCTCAACGGGAAATCGATCCATGTGCACTGTATCTACAACGCCCGCGTCACAGCATTCTTTTATCGTTACGCGATTGAGGGGTTAGGCGGCGACAGACAACAGGCGTTCAATAGGATGGACGGCATCTGGCGGCCAGGTGGGATCTGGGCCAAATTTATCAACACGCCTGAAGATGGAAATCAAAAGAACCGTTACGCTGGCTTCGACTATTAGTCTTCGGAAGAACCCAACTCCAAATCAGCCACTAAAACGCAAAAGGCCGCGCTAAATGCGCGGCCTTTGTATACGTAGTCAGGTAAAATCTTACTTGATTTTGCCTTCTTTGTACTCAACGTGCTTACGTGCAACTGGGTCATACTTACGTGCGACCATTTTTTCAGTCATTGTACGTGCGTTCTTTTTGGTCACATAGAAGTGGCCAGTGCCCGCGGACGAGTTCAAACGGATTTTAATCGTGGTTGGCTTAGCCATGTTACTTCTCCTGCTGCGTAGGTTCCTGAAAAAGCGGAACCACGCGTGAATTCTTGATTTATGGCTTCTACCCCGCCCACCATCCGAGTCAACCGCAAAAGCAGGAAGATCATCGGCCAGCAGTAGAAAAAACCGCGATGCTGTGAAAAACACTGCACCCAAGGTCCCAATACAACATTTTCAACAGCGATACACTGCCAAAGATGATCATTTCACATCATCAGATTCGCAGCCCGTTAGGACCCTAAATTACAACAAATGTAGATATGCGCGGAAGGCCTGTAAGCCGGATTTTGTCTAGATGCGTTACCACACCCGAGATAGTCATTCATCTTAGCACGCAGTTACCTGCGCACCTCTAGCTGCCAACCCGGACCTGCTGGGGCAAAAGCAGCCCCGCGACTTGCGTCGCACGCGGTCCCTATTTGGCATTGCTCCTGGTGGGGCTTGCCTTGCCAGTCCGGTTGCCCGTCCCGCGGTGGGCTCTTACCCCACCGTTTCACCCTTACCTGCGTGTGATATCGGTTGCCCGATCCGCACACAGGCGGTCTATTTTCTGTGGCGCTTTCCCTAGGGTTACCCCCGCCGGGCATTACCCGGCACCATTGCTTTGTGGAGTCCGGACTTTCCTCGCGATTGTTGCCAACCCCGCGACCATCCAGCCTTCCGCGCAATCGCCTTGTGCGTTTTGTTTGGGGGTTCGTCAATGGGTTGGTGTGTTAGGCCGCTATCAAGATTGAAGAACCGCGTGGTCCTTGGCACACAAAGGGCCCGTAGCGGATTGGTTCCAACGCAAGCGTACGGCTTGCAACAGGTCACCTGTAGGCACGCTTGTGTCATACCCCGCATGTGCTGCCAGTTCTGCAAACTCTGTGGCAGCGCATCCCTTGGGGGGCGTATCAGCGGCAAGGCCCTGCCTGACCAAACGTGCCCAATCAAACCGTGGACCCGGATCAATTTTACGACCCGGCGCTAGATCAGAATGCCCGATCACACCCTCAGGCGCGATATCCCAACGCTTCATGATCTGAGGCAGCAGTGTTTCTAACGCCCACATCTGCTGTTCTGAGAACGGGTGGGTTCCTGCGTTATCAAGTTCAATACCGATGGAACGCGAATTGATATCATCCTGACCATGCCAGCTCCCTGCCCCTGCGTGCCACGCCCGCATCTCCTCGGGTACCAACTGTGTCAGTTCGCCCGATTTGGAAATCACGTAATGTGCAGAAACTTCAAATGCGGGATCACACAGCCGTTCAATGGCGGCCTGTGCTGTCTTCATAGCAGTGAAATGTACAACGATCAGCGAAGGGCGAAGGCCATCACGCCGTGAACCGCAATTGGGAGAGGCGATTTGCTCGATCACCCGCGATATTTTGCTGGATTCCAATCACAGGCATAACCGTCACCATCAGGATCCAAAGCTAGGCGGTCTCTGGTAGGGCCACCGCGGGTCAAGAACTCAAGCTGAGCATCATCTGCCGAATTGTATTTCGCGCAATTGCGTTGTGTTTTCGCCACCGATGCAAAACCTAAACGACGATGAAGCTGCGTTCCACGTGGATGTTGCGTTTCCAGCGCATAGGCCACAACATTTGGCTGATTAGAACCGCTACGGCTTGGCAATGCCGTTGGCTGAACAACAGAGTATTGCGCGCGATTTGCTGCAATACGCGCCTTATCGCTTTCGATTGAATGGCGACCAGATACCGCACCAAAATCATTTTCATCAGAAATGCCCGCGTTATTCACTGCAACTGGTGCAGGGTTGGATGGGCTGGCATTCACCACCTGACGTCCCGCCTCAACAGAGGTGCGCGCAACATCGTTGCCCAGCGCAGCTAAAGTATCATTAGCAACAGAACTGGTCTGGGCGTTGACTGTCGCAGCAACTTGAGCCGTCTCAGACCTTACCGCCTGAACCGCTTGATTTTGCTGATTGTTGGATGGCAAGGTTTGCGACTGAACCGTCAATGGCGCATCAAGCTGTGCACGTGCACTGGCTGAAGTATCAAATCCCACACCTTGTCCAGGTGCACCTGCCCCACTTTCAGGAAGTGCAGGTTGGCAAGCAGCCAAGGCACCAAGCGCTGAAGCCATCATTATCAATCGGATCGTCATACTATCTGCCTCTGGTTCGCTTAAGTGCGCTATATTTTTGCGCTATTTACCACCATTTGGTTGGTTTGGCTACAAAACCTGCAGCCTTCTCAAGCGCATAGGCGGAAGATAGCAGATCGCCTTCTTCCCATGGACGACCAATCAGTTGCAGACCCATTGGCAAACCTTTGGAATCAAGGCCAACTGGAACGGAAATTCCTGGCAAGCCCGCCATGTTCACAGTCACGGTGAACACGTCATTAAGGTACATTTGCACCGGATCAACATCCGTCATTTCACCCAAACCAAAGGCCGAAGATGGCGTTGCAGGTGTCAGGATTGCATCAACACCAGCGGCAAACACGTCTTCAAAATCTTTCTTGATCAACGTGCGTACGCGGCGGGCGCGGTTGTAATAGGCGTCATAGAAACCAGCAGACAATACATATGTCCCGATCATTACGCGGCGCTGTACTTCTGGGCCAAAGCCCTCAGCGCGGGTTTTCTCATACATCTCTGTGATGCCATCGCCTGCATCCAATGTGGCGCGGTGACCATAACGAACACCGTCATAACGTGCGAGGTTCGAAGATGCCTCGGCAGGGGCAATTACATAGTACGCTGGCAACGCGTATTTCGTGTGTGGTAGCGAGATATCAACGATCTCTGCACCCACATCACGCAACATATCAGCGCCATCTGCCCATAGTTTGTCGATCTCAGCAGGCATGCCGTCCATGCGGTATTCTTTTGGCAGGCCAATTTTCTTGCCGCGAATGTCGCCTGTCATGAGAGCTTCAAAGTTCGGCACCGCCAAATCGGCGCTGGTGCTGTCCTTTGGATCATAGCCACACATGGTTTCCAACATGATCGCTGCATCGCGTACCGATTTGGTCATTGGGCCAGCTTGATCAAGGGAAGAGGCAAACGCCACCACGCCCCAACGTGAACAACGGCCATAGGTTGGTTTAATGCCGACAGTGCCCGTGAAGGCCGCAGGCTGGCGAATAGAACCACCAGTGTCGGTGCCGGTCGCAGCCAAGCAAAGGTCAGCCGCAACAGCCGCCGCAGAACCACCGGATGATCCACCTGGGGTCAACTGACGCTCGTCAACTTTCCATGGGTTGATCGCGTTACCGTAAACGGATGTCTCGTTAGAGGACCCCATGGCGAATTCGTCCATGTTGAGTTTGCCCAACATAACCGCACCACTGCCCAGCAGGTTGCCAGACACGGTCGATTCATACTCTGGCAGGAAGCCTTCCAAAATACGTGAACCCGCTTGAGACGGCACACCTTTCGTGCAGAACAGATCTTTGATCCCGATTGGCAGGCCACACATCGCAGGGGCATCACCCTCCGCAATACGGGCATCGGCCGCAGCCGCCTGTTCCATCGCGATCTCAGGGGTGTGGTGGACAAATGCGTTCAGCGCACCTGCACCCTCGATGGCTTTCAAACAAGCCGCAGTCAATTCTTTGGACGTGGTAGAGCCAGCACGAAGTGCATCGCGGGCTTCAGCTAATCCAAGTGTGTTTAGATCGGTCATCTTATCATCTTTCTCAAATCAGGGTGCAGCGCAGGGCTGCTTGAGCACGTCATTCAAACGTGGCTCACTCCATAACCTTAGGCACAGCAAAGAAACCTTCGCGCGCATCAGGTGAATTCTTCAAAACAGCGTGTTGCTGCGATCCATCGGAAACCACATCCACACGGCGCTTAAGACGCTGCGGGGTGACAGATGTCATCGGCTCAACGCCATCCACATCCACCTCATTGAGTTGCTCAATAAAGCCAAGGATATTGTTAAACTCAGCGGCCAATGCTGGCAGCGCATCGTCTTCAACTTTAATGCGGGCCAATTTGGCGACGCGGGCGGCGGTGCTTGTATCAATCGACATGGGGATCCCTTATCTGCTTAAGGGCGGTTTAACGCGCCCACGCCCCCCTCGCAAGTGGGTGGTTACTTCTCAATTCGCTTGGGTCAGGGGTATGGACGCCTCACGAAGTTTGTGAACTACTTAAGACTGCTCAGCCAAGGGAGTGTGGAAATGAAACTGACCCTACATCATGTCAGCTTTAGCAGCGAAAATGTCAGCCAAATGGATGCATTTTATAACGATGTCCTGATGCTGCCACCCGTCACAGAAGACATCCCAAAACAAGAGAAGAACAAAGGGTATGCCGGTCAGCTGGCCTTTCGCACCGATGGCGCAGTTCAAACCCACATCGCGCAAAAGGACCTGAGCATCGGGTTCAAAACAGGTCACGCTGTAAATCCGGTTGAACGGGGCCACATCGCATACCGTACGGATGACATCGAAGCCTTCAAAGCCCATCTTGAAGCAAAAGGCGTCCCATACTCTGATTATGGACACACTGCGGCCGTCGAATGGCACCAAATCTTCTTTTACGATCCAGATGGCAACATAATCGAAGTCCATCAAGTGAGCGACTAATCACCCTCATATTTCCTACACATACTTACACCCCCGCAATAAACAGGACCCCACCATGAACATCATCTGGCTTGGCCACGCGAGCATGCGTATCGAAATCGAAGATCAGGTCCTGTTGATTGACCCATGGCTTACTGGAAACCCCATGCTGCCAGAGGACCAACATGACGCTGCCCTCAAAGGGGCCACTGACATCCTTGTTACCCACGGGCACTTTGACCACGTCGCGGATGTGGCAGACCTTTCACAAAAACTAAACGCTCCTGTCGCGGGGATGTACGAGTTGGTCGAACATCTCGTCGATGAAGGCGCGATTGAGGGTGATCGGTTCAACATGGGTGGCACGATAAAACGCGGCAATGTCGAAATCTCATTGGTCCCTGCCTCCCACTCCTCCAGTATTTTTGAGAACGGAAACCGTAAATACATGGGGTCCGAGGCGGGGTTCATCATCCGCGGCGAAGGGCACTGTATCTATATCACGGGCGACACTGGAATCATGGCCGACATGGATTGGATCGGGGATTACTACAGGCCTGACATAGGCATCTTATCTGCAGGCGGGCATTTCACCATGGGAATGGCCGAAGCAGCCTACGCCGCCAAACGCTACTTCAACTTTAAAACGGTGATCCCCTACCACTACCGAACCATGCCTATACTTGAGCAATCCGCCCAAGTGCTGATTGATGGGCTGCCAGATGTGAAGGTGATTGAACCCGAAGTAATGGAAGCGATTGCCTTCTAGACTTCGCCACCGAACCACGAATTTAACTACACTTTAGAACAGGGGCATCAAGATGAAGATTATCACCGAATTTGCACCAGGCTCTTTGGGGACAATCATAGCACTACACGGCCAGCACTACGCCCAGAACTGGGGGTTTGGAACATTCTTTGAGGCCAAAGTCGCACATGAACTGGCCGCGTTCGCAGGGCGAATGGCGTCAAACGACCTCGTCCTACTTGCCTATGACAATGAGGGGCTCGCCGCTTCGATTGTCCTAGACCTCAACGATCCAATGTCTGGTGAGCGCGGGGGGCACCTTCGATGGTTCATCTGCGCGGAACGCTGCCGAGGTACAGGCATTGGCCGCACACTTATGGATCCCGCGATGTCGCACGCTGATGAGCACTCAAATGGAAACGTGTGGCTCACAACCTTCGCAGGGCTTGAACCAGCACGTCACCTTTACGAAAGATTCAGCTTCATCCTGACGCACGAACAAGAAGGAGAAGCATGGGGAACAGTTGTCAAAGAACAAGAATTTCGCCGCCAACCGTAACTCAATAAGATTATTGAACAATCGGATTGCTTTGCTCCGGGCTGCTTTAGCAAGGGTACGAAAGACAGACGGCGTTGAAACACAAGGTTTCACAACACTGTCCGTTTAGAAATTTACTGCGCGGCCAGTTCTTTGGCTTTTGCTCTGCGCGCTTGACGGCGCTTCTTGCTTGCAATCTCACTTTCCACTTCCCGCGGGGCTTCACGTTTGATGATCGCAACCGTCTCACGTGACAATAAGATAGTATCTATCTCAGAAACAATTTCCGCCTCTTTTGCCGTTAACTCAGGGCCGTGATTTTGCCCACAGGCCAATGCTGCCTGAAGTCGCGAGATATAACTCCAAAAAGACTCAGAATGATCCGCATAAGAATTGCCTTCTTCATTGCGTAGAAAACTTGTTTGTATATCCTCAACGATATAGATGCCGTGAGGTGGAAGCTGAAGAAACAAGGTTTCAAATCCGATGATTTGATGTGACCAGAAATGACTAGCATCGTCCACGATAACTGAAGGCTGATACTCGCGGAAAATACGGTTTAGAAAGCGCGGCTTTGACGCGTCACCAATTTCTACAGAGATCCTTGGCTCCTCAAAGTTCTTAGAAACTTTGCGGATATCTATGCCACCGATCTGTGCCTTCGAAAAAAACCTTTCCATGACCGTAAAGACGGAGCTTTCCTACTCGGAATGCCCACACCCAATTCCAGCAAGGTGAATTTCTCTTTACGGTATGGCGCCAAAATAAACTCATAAAACCGCATATAGTCGTGCTGAAGCGAGCTTTTGTCTGTCTTATTCTTAATCGCTAAGGCGTCTAAAGTACCCTTTGGCAAAAGCGGAATAGCTGTGGCGATAGCTGCGATTTTAGTGGTCATACTCTGCACTCTTTTCGTGTTTTTTGCTACCATGAAGAGACTATTTGGTCATGTCAACAAAACACAATCTGGAAAGGGGGTATCAACGCCCTATCGCCGCCCCTTAAAAAAATCACGTAATAATTTCTGCGACGCGCCCGCATCTATCCCGTCATAAACCTCTGGTGCGTGGTGGCATTGGGCGTGTGAAAACACTCGCGGCCCCTGCTCTACCCCGCCGGATTTCGGATCGCTCGCGCCGTAATACAGCCGTCCGATACGGGCGTTGCTGATGGCAGCGGCGCACATCGGGCATGGCTCTAACGTTACGTACAGATCGCAACCCGTCAGGCGTTCAACGCCCAAAGCCGAGCAGGCCGCCCGTATCGCCAACACTTCGGCGTGGGCCGTTGGGTCATTCAATTCACGGGTGCGGTTTCCAGCCGATGCAATCACCTGTCCTGCCCCATCCACGATCACCGCGCCCACGGGCACTTCGCTCCGATCAGCGGCAGCGCGCGCGTGAACCAGCGCCTCGGACATGAAGGATTTAAAAACCATAGTTTCAATTGCCACCAAAACCCGTGCTTTCGCAAGTGCGCAGGATAGTCTAGAGCGGGCGACATGACAAAAGACTCAAAAGATAAAGCCCCCGCTTCTGCAACTGCAGGCGACCGTATTGCCAAAGTCATCGCCCGCGCAGGCGTCGCCAGTCGACGTGACGTTGAGCGGATGATCGAGGAGGGCCGCGTTTACGTAAACGGGTCCAAAGTTGAGCGCGCAGCACTTAACGTGACAGCCGCCGACCGTATCACTGTGGATGGCAAGCAAGTCGGCGAACCCGATGCGCCCCGTCTTTGGCTATATCACAAGCCCGCGGGTCTGGTCACATCTGACCGAGATGAAAAAGGTCGCAAGACCATCTATGACGAAATGCCCGAAGACCTGCCGCGCGTTCTCGCGATTGGCCGTCTCGACATTAACTCTGAGGGTCTTTTGCTGCTCACCAACGATGGTGGGATTAAACGCAAACTGGAACTACCTTCAACAGGTTGGTTGCGCCGCTACCGCGTGCGCGTCAATGGCCGTCCCACTGAGGATACGTTTGCGCCCTTGCGCAACGGTGTCATCGTGGACGGTGAAAAATATCAGGCCATGCAAGTCACGATTGACCGCCAACAGGGTGCGAACGCTTGGCTGACTGTGGGCTTGCGCGAAGGTAAGAACCGCGAAATTCGCCGTGCGATGCAAGACGTCGGACTGACCGTAAACCGCCTGATTCGCATCAGCTATGGCCCCTTCCAATTGGGCGATCTGAAGCAGGGTGAAGTCGACGAAATTCGCCGCAAAGTCATGCGCGATCAACTTGGCCTTGATGCCGGTGCCGCTGATGAACCAGCGACAACCGCCAAGGGAAAAACTGTCAAACGCGGCGAACGCCCACCACGCAAAGAGCCCATTTCGCGCAAACCGTCTGAACAGGGACGCACGCGCAACATGGCCCGCTCGGAGGCAGATCGCAAAGCTAACGCCAAGGCGGAACCTGTGGGCCGTGGAAAAGGCGCGACAAAAACATTCGGCAAACAACACGGTCGTCCTGATCGTTCCGAAGCAGATATGTACGACGAACGCGAAGATGGCTGGAGCTATGGCAAGCCAAAGGGACGCCCAGGCACAAAGCAAACAGGTCGCCCAATGGGCAAACCAACCGGTCGTCCGACAAGTGGCCCAGTAGGCAAACCAACTGGCCGTCCGACAGGCAAACCAGCCGGCAAGCCGTTTGGCCGTCCAGCCGGTTCTAGCACTGGCAAGCCGGCAGGTCGTCCATCAGGCAAGCCATTTGGGAAACCTAGAAGTCCAAACAACCGCTAAAGGTGCCGAAATGGTGGAAATTCCCCTAACGGCTTAGCTTAACAATTGTTACGTCCCCATACTTATGCGCTAAAAGGGTGTCAAATTTTTAACGCGTAAATAACGCTTGGGGACTCCACATGACCGATCTACTGACCATCGAAAACCTTGGTAACCTGCTCATGCTTTGCTTTTTGCAGGCTGTTTTGGGTTTTGATAACTTGCTTTACATCAGCATTGAAAGCCAACGGGCACCTGTTGCCCAACAAGCTGCTGTGCGTCGTTGGGGCATCTTAATTGCCGTTGCACTACGCGTTGTATTGCTATTTGTGATGATCCAACTGATCGATGCGATGGCAGAACCCTTTGTTATCCTTGACTGGACTGGCGTGATTACGGGCGGTGTGAACTTTGCCACCTGCGTATTTATCCTTGGTGGTATTTTCATCATGTATACAGCCGTCAAAGAAATCGGTCATATGCTTTCTATCGAACACCTTGATACGGATTTGGCTAACAAATCTGGGAAATCGGCGAAACAGGTTGTGGTTATGATCGTGGTCATGAACCTCATCTTCTCTTTCGACTCGGTTCTATCTGCCCTCGCGATCACCGATGTCTTCCCAATCCTTGCGACTGCAATCTTGCTTTCAGGCCTTGCGATGCTTTTGCTGGCTGACAGCGTCACACGCTTCCTTGAAGCCAACCGCATGTATGAGGTCCTTGGCCTGTTCATCTTGTTGATCGTTGGTGTGGTTTTGATCGGTGAAGCGGGTCAAGCAGCGGCACATGCGATGCACGACGATGCGTTGGCGCTGCGCTTGTTCGGCTACGAAGTCATCCCGATGTCTAAAACGACATTCTACTTCTCAGTATTGGTGTTGGTCGCCGTTGAAGTCATTCAATCGGGCTACTCACGCAAACTGAACGCGGAACGCCGCACTGGCTCAAAGCACTAATCACCATAGAAAACGGATGCGGACTTGTGAAAGCCCGCATCATTCTTACATCCTGTCCAAGGGGGACACATGGGACCTAAATCGTTTCGCAAGATCGCATATTCTGCGCTGATCGTTTTGATGTTCGGTGTGACGACCGGTTGGCTGGGAGGTCTATAAAGCATGGCAAAGAAATTTGGCGGTCAGTTTAGCCCAGATGGCGACACACCCGAACGCGGTGAAATTCAAACAGGCGCTTATGAAAAAGCGCGTGTTGATCCTGTGGGTGCCCGCTCTAACATGCTGTTCATTCCTGCCATTCCGATGGTGTTTATGTCCCTCAATGATGGTGCTGTTGCACTTACCGTCGCGCTAATCTCGGCCGCAATGCTGACCTTAGCCGCGTGGTTGCTGCGCGGCGGCCTCACGGCTGAAGCAGAATATAACGCGCGCAAAGTGGCGCGTCGCCCTGCCCTGCCACGCAAACTGATCTCAACGGCCCTAACAGGACTTGGCATCGCATTCGCGGCCTACCGCTCTGAACCGGGCATTGTGGCCCCAATCCTTTATGGTTTGGCTGCCGCAGGCCTGCACGTTGCTGCATTTGGTATCGATCCGCTGCGCTCTAAGGGGATGGAAGGTATCGACACGCACCAACAAGATCGCGTTGCCAGCGTCGTCGACAAGGCCGAGAAATACTTAAGCCAAATGTCAGACGCGATGCTGCGCTCTGGTGATCGCAAGATGGAAGTCAAACTAAACGCGTTCCAAAACAAAGCACGCGATCTGATCCGCACGGTCGAAGAAGACCCGCGCGACCTGACTGCTGCCCGTAAATATCTGGGCGTCTATTTGATGGGCGCACGTGACGCGACAGTGAAATTTGCGGACATCTACAGCCGCACAAAAGACGAAAAGGCGCGCAGTGACTACGCCACCTTGCTCAGCGATCTGAGCAAAGGCTTTGATGCGCGCACCGCCAAGTTACTGCTGGATGACCGCAGTGATCTAAATATTGAAATCGACGTGTTGCGCGATCGATTGAAACAAGAAGGCGTCGTCCTAGACCGCGCCCAATAATTTATAACGAGAGGACTACCTATGTCTGAGAATACACGCCAACAGGCCGAAAAATCATTAGCCGCAATCGAAGAAGTCACTGCTGTTGCCCTGCGCGAGCCAAAAGCCGCAGACGAAGTTGTGCTATTTGAGAAAGCGAACAAAACAGTTTCCAAAGCGATCCAAAAACGCATGGACGAAATCGACATGACCAGCACACAGTCCATCGTGTCCTTTGGTTCAGCGGCTCAGGCTGAATTGCAAGTTATCTCACAATCAATGCTGGCTGACGTGCGCAACAAAGATGTGGGTCCAGCCGGCGATTCATTACGCAACATCGTCACAACAATCCGCGGTTTTTCCGTTTCTGAACTGGACGTGCGCCGCAAACGCTCGTGGTGGGAAAAACTGATCGGTCGCGCAGCACCTTTCGCTAAATTCACAGCCAAGTTTGAAACCGTCCAAGGCCAAATCGACAAAGTCACTGATGATTTGCTTAGCCATGAGCACACGCTTCTTAAAGATATCAAATCTCTTGATATGCTTTATGAAAAGACACTCGATTTCTATGACGAGCTGGCGCTGTACATCTCTGCGGGTACTGAGAAATTGGCTGAGTTGGATAACAAGGTTATCCCAAAGAAAGCCACTGCAGTCGATAAAGCCAAAGAAGACGATCAAGTTATGGTCGCTCAAGAATTGCGCGATCTGCGTGCCGCACGTGATGATCTAGAACGCCGCGTTCACGATCTGAAATTGACACGTCAGGTGACAATGCAGTCCCTACCATCCATCCGTTTGGTTCAGGAAAACGACAAATCATTGGTCACTAAAATCAACTCAACTTTGGTGAACACTGTTCCTTTGTGGGAAACACAATTGGCACAGGCCGTAACGATCCAGCGCTCTGCAGAAGCTGCAGCAGCCGTGCGTTCAGCCAATGATCTGACCAATGAGTTGCTCACATCTAACGCTGCAAACCTGCGTTCATCCAACAAATTGATCCGCGAAGAAATGGAACGCGGTGTGTTCGATATCGAAGCAGTGAAACAAGCAAACGCAGACTTGATCGGTACAATCGAAGAGTCACTTCAGATTGCGGACGACGGAAAAGCAAAACGCGCTGCAGCCGAAGTCGACTTGAAGAAAATGGAAGCAGACCTGCGCGATACATTGGCTTCTGCCAAGGCACGCAAAGACAGCACCGCTTCCGAAGCGGCTGCGTCTATCCCGGGTTAAGACACCGGTGCCGCGCCGAACTTGGATCACAACGAAACGTACCCTTGCAGCACTCTGCTGCTTGGGCGCGTTGGTTGCTTGCGATACGTTCCCCGGCCCAAAGTCCGTTTCAACACCACAGGCGCGGCCCGGCCTTGAGACGTCCGCGCCTGTACCAGAAGTCGCCCAAGCTACTTCTGAAAAAAGTGCTGCACTGCGCAGTTACTTAACTTCTGTACAGTCATCACAATTGACCAGCGGTTTGCTGCGCCAAGATGGTGGTGGTCCAGACACCCCTTTTACCGCAGATATGCTGGCCCGTAATTTCCAACAGATTACATTCTACAACGAATACTCCTCAGCAGGATTACCCTTGGGTGTTTCGGGGAAACTGCGCCGTTGGAATCAACCCATCCGCTTTGCCATTGAATTTGGAAACTCGGTTCCCAGGTCCCAAAAGCGTCGCGACCGCACAGATGTTGCGAAGATCGCCAAACGCCTAGGCGATGTCACAGGCCACCCTGTCACAGTCGGTGGCCCTGCCAACTTCTATGTCCTGTTCGTCGGCGAAGATGACCGCGCGGATGTGATCGACCAAATGGCTGGCCGTTTACCGGGCGTTGAGAATGCCAACCTCACCAGCCTGCGCAATCTGTCCGATGACATCTACTGCGCCGTTGCCGCCTATTCCGCAGGTCCAGACAGCAGTATCTACACCGCTGCGGTTGCCGTAATTCGCGCCGAAAACCCTGATCTGCTGCGCCTTGCCTGCATTCATGAGGAACTCTCCCAAGCGATGGGATTGGCAAACGACAGCCCAACTGCGCGCCCCTCGATCTTTAACGATGACGATGAATTTGCGTTGCTGACCAACCACGACGAACTGCTGCTTCAAATGTTGTATGATCAACGCCTAAAGGCTGGCATGACATTGGATGAAGCGACGCCAATCATCCGCACACTTGCAACCGAACTGACATCTGAGCCACTTGTTATGGCGGCCCAGTAAACCGACGCATTACAGACATAATACCGACGTTATACCGACGTCGAAATTCGGGGCCCTGCCCCTCACATAAGGAGACCTACAAGATGGGTATTTTTGATTTTCTGACCGGTGAATTCATCGACGTCATCCACTGGGTCGACGACACGCGTGATACCATGGTCTCCCGTTTTGAACGCGAAGGCCACGAGATCAAGTACGGTGCGAAACTGACTGTGCGCGAAGGCCAAGCGGCCGTGTTCATCCACGAGGGTCAATTGGCCGATGTCTTCACCCCTGGTCTCTACATGCTTGAAACCAACAACATGCCGTTGATGACAACGCTGCAGCATTGGGATCACGGCTTTAAAAGCCCATTTAAATCAGAGATCTATTACGTAAACACCACACGTTTTAACGACCTAAAATGGGGTACAAAGAACCCAATCATCTGCCGCGATCCTGAATTTGGTCCGGTCCGTTTGCGTGCCTTCGGCACCTATTCTGTTCGTGTTGTTGACCCTGCAAAGTTCCTCACTGAAATCGTTGGCACAGACGGCGAATTCACGATGGACGAGATCAGCTTCCAGATCCGCAACATCATCGTTCAAGAATTCTCACGTACCATTGCACGCTCAGGTATTCCGGTTTTGGATATGGCTGCAAACGCCCGTGAACTTGGGAAATTGGTTGGCAAAGAGATCGAAAATCAGCTGGCTGAATATGGTCTGGCACTTCCTGAACTTTACATTGAAAACATCAGCTTACCACCAGCCGTCGAAGAGGTGATGGACAAGCGTTCGTCCATGGGCGTCATTGGTAATCTCAATGAATACATGCAGTTCCAAACCGCTGAGGCGATGGGCCGTGATGGCGCAGGCGCTGGCGCACTTCAAACAGGTATTGGCGCTGGCATGGGTATGCAAATGGCAGCTAATGCGGGTCCATGGGGGGCACAACCTGCGCCTGTAAAACCTGCTGCTGTGGCACCACCACCCCCACCTGTTGAGCATGTTTGGCACATTGCTGTTGATGGCAACACCACCGGTCCTTTCTCAAAAGCAGCTATGGGGCGCAAAGCAACGGACGGTGATTTGACCCGCGAAACCTTTGTTTGGACCGCAGGCCAAGACGGCTGGAAAAAGGCTGAAGACGTGCAGGAATTGGCACAGCTCTTTACGATCTTGCCGCCCCCACCACCAGGCGCATAAGCCGATAAAAACAATAGCGTGGCGCATCATTGCGCCGCGCACTCCTCGACAGGGTGATGCTGCCAGATGACCGAATTCGAAACCCCACCACCCGCACCCGTGCGCGAGCATCGCTTTCCGTGTGACAATTGCGGTTCCGATTTCCGCTTTGATCCGTCCAATGAAACACTGACCTGCGATCACTGTGGCAACACCGATCGTATCGCCGAAATATCAGGCGATCATCATCCCATCCGCGAACTTGATTACCGCGATGCGCTCGAAGCCGATTTGTCGCAATCCGACATCGAAGAAACCCGCGTTTCCAAGTGCCCCAATTGCGCAGCCCAAGTTAAGTTAAGCGAAAGCACCCACGCGGCGGAATGCCCGTTTTGCGCAACACCAGTCGTTGTCGATACAGGCACACACCGACACTTCAAACCACGTGGATTGCTGCCCTTCGCCTTAGAGGAAAAGACCGCCCGTGATGCCATGACAAATTGGTTGGGCAGCTTATGGTTCGCACCGTCTGGCCTCAAGGAATACGCCCGTAAAGGTCGGAAGATGCAGGGTATTTATGTGCCTTACTGGACCTTTGATGCCGATACAAAATCCCAATACACAGGCCAACGTGGCACGGTTTACTACGAGACCCAAACCGTGATGCGCGATGGCAAACAGGTACAGGTACAGGTTTCCAAAATCAGCTGGAACAACGCGCGAGGTCGGGTTCAACGCTTTTTTGACGATGTACTGGTTCTCGCCTCAACCTCCCTGCCCAAGAAATTCACCGATGCACTAGAGCCATGGGACCTATCCGCACTTGAGCCCTACAGCCCTGAATACCTCGCTGGCTTTCGGGCCGAAGGCTATAGCGTTGAACTTAAGGACGGCTTCACTGAGGCGCGCGCTTATATGGACCGCGTTATTGAACGCGATGTTAAGTTCGATATCGGCGGGGACCGCCAACGCATTCATCAACTGGAAACCAAACTGGGCGATTTGACGTTTAAACACATCCTCCTTCCAGTCTGGTTGGCCGCCTATAAATATCGCGGCAAAACCTATCGCTTTGTCGTAAACGGGCGCACTGGGCAGGTTCAGGGCGAACGCCCCTACTCTGCCATCAAAATTGCCATAGCCGTTATTGTCGGGCTGCTTATCGCTGCTGCGGTGGGGTATGGTGTCGCCCTAAGCGAAGCGGCTAACTCATAAACTTTGGGAGACTGAAATGCGCGCATTGATACAACGTGTGACCGAGGCGGATGTAGCCGTTGATGGTCAGGTCATCGGGCAATGCGGTGCGGGGATGTTGATCCTTGTTTGTGCAATGCCAGACGACACCGAGGCCACAGCTGACACGCTCGCTCAAAAGATCGCGAAGTTGCGTATTTTCAAGGACGATGCAGGAAAGATGAACCTATCGCTGTTGCAATCAGGTGGGAGCGCATTGGTGGTCAGTCAGTTCACGTTGGCCGCCGACACATCGCGCGGCAATCGCCCTGGATTTTCCGGCGCGGCAAAGCCCGACATCGCACATACGTTATACCGACGTTTTACCGACGCGTTACAGACATTGGGAATTGCCACTGAAACAGGTGAGTTTGGGGCCGACATGCAAGTGTCACTTACCAACGATGGACCCGTCACAATATGGATTGATACAGACGCTTAGGCCTATGGTTCGCGGAATGCTTCGCGTGATTTATACAGCGGCTTAAGCAGGTATTGCAGAACCGTTTTAGAGCCCGTGTGCAACTCAACAGACGCCTGCATGCCCGGGCGGATTGAGATGCTGGCCTGACGTTCTGTCAGGTTTGTGGTACCCACGCTTAGGGTCACTTTATAGTGCGGATTGCCGTCAGCCGTCCGTGCATTTTCGTCCTTGAACGTATCCGCTGAAATCAACGTCACCTTGCCTTTGAGCGTGCCATAAATCGTGTAATCATAAGCAGATAGCTTAACTGTCGCCTCTTGGCCCGGACGAACGTTCGCGATGTTTTCAGGGGCCACACGTGCCTCAACAAACAGTTCTTCGTCCAGTGGTATAATCTGCAGGATTTCTTCGCCCGGACGAACAACGCCCCCAATTGTCGTTACGCTTAGATTGTTGACGATACCCTTCATCGGAGACAGCAAAACCGTACGGCTTAGTTGGTCCATACTAGACTTAAGGTTTTGGCGCAGTGTGGCCAATTCTTTGAGCGTGTCAGAAAACTCTTGGGCGCGGTTCAATTCCGTTTGAGTGACGATCTCATCAAGGCGAATGCGTGCGTCAGCGTGTGCTTTGCGAGCACGGGTAACCTCTATCAATGAAACGATATTTTTCTTCAAAAGGTTCTCAAGTAAGCCACGTTCTTTTGTCGCTTCGTCCATTACACGTTGCGCGCCTTCACGGCGGCTCACAAAGTCAGATTGGCGTGCCTGTAGCAACGCGCGTTCGGATGCAACAACACCTGGCGTTCGGTTCACAATCGTGTCTGGAACCGTGAAATCAAACTGGCCCGCCAGCTCAGCTTCAAGGCGTAAACGGCGGACTTCCAGGGCTGTTATCTGCTCTTGCAAATCGTCTACAGCTGATTTGAATTGCGTGCCCTGTAGACGTGCTAGTGGGTCACCACGCTCAACGATATCGCCTTCTTTGACAGCCAGCTCAGCCAGAATACCACCCTCAAGGTTTTGGATAATCTGAGGGCGTGAAGACGAAATCATTGACCCTTCAGCACGCACAATTTCATCGATCCATGCAAACGCTGCCCAAAATAAAAAAACGAAAACGGCCAAGCCACTAAGCCAAACAACCGCACTTGGCCCACGCATGTCTGTTTTCATTTGCGCATTCAGATTTGTGTGGCTGGCAATGCTCATGCGATCGCGCCTTTCATTGGGACAACGACGCCCGTCTGGTTCAAGTGCGCAAGGACTGCATCACGTGGACCATCAACAGCCATCCGACCATTTTGCAAAAGAAGTGTACGATTGGTCAGTGCCAAGATTGGCGCGCGGTGGGTTGCGATGATGGCTGTGCGTCCCTCCATCCACGTCTCAAGACGCGACACCAATGTGCCTTCAAGTGTCTGATCAAGTGCCGCAGTTGGTTCATCTAGTAAGCAGATCTTGGGATCCTGCAACCAAAGATGTGCCCAACCGATAGACTGACGTTGACCAATGCTAAGGCCCTGACCACCATCGTGAATTTCTAGATCCAAACCTTTGTGGTGCGCTTTGACAAATGGACCAAGGCCAGCAAACTCCAACGCTTTAAACAGGCGATCATCGTCACGTTCTAGCATCGTTAGGTTCAGGTTATCGCGCAATGTGCCGGAAAACAGGCGTACGTCTTGACCCAGATAGCCGATCAAACGGCGTAAATCGCGTGGTTCAATTTGGCTCATCTCTGTGCCATCCAACAGAATGCGGCCCGTTGTTGGACCGTAAAGACCGCTTAGAATTTTCAACAGCGAGGACTTGCCCGAACCGTTTGCACCAAGGATCGCAATGCGCTGTCCCGGAAGGATCGCAAGACCCGGAATATCCAGCGTAGGTGCCGCGTCTTCTTCGTATTTGAACGTCAGCTCACGCAGTTCGAAACGACCCTCCAAACTGTCGCGGCGCAGGTAGCTGCGTGTTTCGTCCGCATCTTGTGGCGCTTCAGCAATGCGCTCAAGACCATCAAGAGCAGTCTTAACGTTACCCCAGCGTGCCATCGTGCCAGCCAGCTGTGTCAGTGGTGCAAGTGTGCGGCTCGTTAGGATGCCAACAGCGATGATCGAACCAACAGTGAATTGCCCCGCAAACACCAAATATGTACCGACGATAACCGCCGCCACATAAGTCGCTTGCTGAACACCTTGGCTCCAGAACGTCAGCAAAGACGCCAACTTCCGCTGATCAGACGACTTCATCGCGCTAAGCGTTGTTAGTTCTGACCACAGACGCATCACGCGATCTTCTGCGCGTTGTGTTTTGACCGTGTCGCTTTCAAATATAACTTCGTGCAATAGACGCGAGGATTTAGCAGATGCACCCTGTGTCTCTTCTGTTAGCTGCATCATTTTCTTCTGCATGAAGAAGCCCGGCACAACCATCAGGACGCCACCAAGCACAAGAACCCAAACAACATTTCCTGCGATGGAAGCCACCAAAAGCAAGAAAACAAAGATGAATGGGATGTCAGCAATTGTTCCGATTGTCGACGCGGTAAAGAACTCGCGAACAGACCCGAATTCGCGCATCGCGGAAAATGTCATAGACGGAGAGTTGCCGCGCAGATCACTGCGCATACCCAAAACACGGCCCATAAGAAGGCTAAGAACACTTAATTCAATCTGACGACCAGCACCGTCCATAAGACGCGCACGCGCAATTTTAAGGAATGCTTCCATCAACAACGCAAGACATGCACCAGCAGCCAAAACCCAAAGGGTCGCTTCAGATTGATGTGGAATAACGCGGTCGTAAACCTGCAATGAGAACAGCGCGACAGCGACGGCCAAAAGATTGGCGACAAAAGAACCCAAAGCGACCTCAGCCAACTGGCGCTTGAAGCGTGGAAATTGCCCCCAGAACCAATGAGTTGGTTTGCTTTCAGTCTTGTGGCTTTTGGCAACCGTTTGCAAAGGTGCTTCGGCGCGCACGATCATACCGCTGTAAAACGGTTTGAAATCTGCCGTTGGGACATGCGCACGATTGTCGGTGCAAGTCTTGTCATAGATGATCAAGTCACCGCGAGATTGACCCAGAACGAGGATCACTTGGCCGCTGGTCATGTAAGCTAACGCCGGCCATTGATCCGCGGTGAATTCATGAACGGTCGTCACTTCGGTGATACAGCCCAAGGCCTTAAGACCATCCGCAATTGCGTTCGCTTCAACTGCATCGCTTGCGCCTTGGGACGTCCCAAGGCTGATGGCGTTATACGCGTCGGTCTTTAGTGCATCGATCCCTAAGATCCCTGCATAGGTCACAGCCAATTCGGCGCGCGCCTTCACGCGGTCATCGTGGGTGTTGGAATTGTTGGCAACCGGCGCTTTAACTTGAGGTGAAGCTTGGAGACGCGCGCGGTTGCCGTTGGTGATCGTCAGGGTGAAAGGTTGGGTCATTAGATCAAGTCCCCATCAGCCAATACACCTAGAATCCGGGCCATTTCGACCCGCAGTGTTGCTGCTTCAAATTTCAAGGTCACTTCGGCTTCTTGTGCCCTTGAGAAGGTTTCATAAACACCAACGACGTCCATCACTTGACGTTGGCCGGCTTTGTATTGTGCTTGGAACAAATCAAGATTGTTCTTCGCCTGTGCCGTTAGGCCAGATGCTTCAGACGCTTGGCGCGTTTTAGCTGCTATTTGGCTTTCCAACTTGCGCAAAGCACGGTTGGAGTCCTCATTGGCTTGCGAAACACGGCGCCCTGCGCTTTCAGCCGCAACTTCGATCGCCTTCAGCCGTGCGCCTGTGCCAAAGCCCAGTTGTGCACCGCCTGCATTAATACCGACGCCACCGTTTTTGCCGACAGTTCCAGAAAGGGAAACACCTGGAAGATTGCCCGCGCGTTCAATTTTGGCCGCCGCAATAGAGCGGGTCATTTCTGCTTCGGCTTTTGCCACATTCAACGGCTGGGCATCTGTCACAGCTACGTTCAATGTTGTTACACCGCGAACGTCTTGCAATGGCTGCACAGACATTGCGTTGAGTTCAGCAATAGCGGAACGTGTTGCTTCGCGGCCAGCGGTTTGGCTAGCACGGATTTCGGATAGCTTTTGACGGATGATGTTCAAATCAGACATGTCTGAAACGCCACCACGGACCCGTTCGCTCATGATGTATTCGAAGTGCGCCATATCCTTAGCCAAAGCCGTCTTTTCGCGACCCTCAGCAGCTGCAAGGTATAACTCAAGCGATGTTGCTGCGCGATCATTTGTGTCTTGGGCTAAAGCAACTGCAGCCACTTCAACATCGGCCTTAGCAAACTCACGTTCACCCTTTTTGCGCCCGTTGTCGAACAACACCTGATCGACAACCAAATTGACGATAACGTCAGACAGGCTGGTTAGACTGATGGATGGGCCAACTGTTGGAAGCCAGTTTTTACTGGACGCTTCGGCACGAAGACGCGCTGAACGAAGCTCGCTTTCGGCGGAACGAGCATTTGCAGCTAGAACCGCTGATGCGACTTGATCATATGCGCTGCCCGTTGGAAGTGCTGACTGGCGCGCCACGAGGCTGCTGATCACATTGCTTTCGGCGTTTAACTTGTCGTCATACGTCGTTGTCGTGCTTGCGAAAGCTGTGGTTTTCGGACCGTTGTCTTCAACAGCCAACCCTGCAATCGGCGACTTTAGGCGCGATACAAACGACGATGCGTTTGTGTCTGCCAAGCAACTGCTCAAGCCGCTTATCACTGTAGTAGCTACAGCCACTCGTACTAAATAATGCCCCATGTCCTGCCCTTAAACGTGCCGGTACTTTTATTTTTTTGACGGGCGCGGCTCAAAGGTACCCTTCGGCCGCGCCTCGGTATTTTTGTTTAGATTACAGTATTAACCGTAATGTCGTCGTCGATAATCAAAGTGCCATCACCCATAGAGAAGACGTTATATGATTGGTTATCGACAGTTGTCTGACCCGCAGCAGTCGCACCAATTATATTCACGGTATCATCGTGACCGTGGATCGTCAGTGTGTTGCTTGTGTCAGACAAACCCAGCAATTGCGCTTCGGTGATTGTCAGCTGTGCAGCGTCGGAAAATGCCAATTCTACTGAATTGATCTCGTAGTTGCCGAGGTTGCTGTTTGACAGGTCGACTGTCGCGTTGGAGGTGCTGTCATCTAGAACAACATACGTGCCTGTCATGTTGCCTGCAGCATCAGTTGATGTCACGACCAATTGAGACCCATCGGGCACGTCGTTGACCAGATTAACTTGGGTTTCACCCACACGCCCACCAGCGGTCGTTGTTGCCGCTAAGTTGGTAATTGACCCGTTGTCGTTTACCTGTGCAACGCCGATAGTGTCTGCGTTGTCTTCTGTGGTCAGACCGCGGAAGCCGCCAGAGCGCGCCTCGACAAGGCTCGCTACAACTGGACCAGTTGGTGCGTCCGTATCGATGCTGAGCGTATCAGTAATCGTCGCAACGTTGCCTACTGCATCCGTGCCCGTAACCAGAATGTTTGCATTGTATGTGCCACCTTGAATAGCGCTGGCTGGAATATCGACACTCCAGTTACCCGCTGCATCAACCGTCGCACTGAAGTTTGTACCGTGGAAATTGACAACGACGGTAGAACCCGCCTCAACAAGACCATTTAGGCTAATACCATCGCTGGCTTCAGCTGCGTTGACAACATTGTCACCTTCAACTGCTGCACTGGATTGGTTCAACGTGTTCACCAATGTATCAACCTGAACAGTATCAGTTGCGCTGGCAGTATTGCCCGCCACATCAGTTGCATTCACGGTTACGTTCGCTGTGTACTCACCTTGCGGAATTTGCGTGGATGAGAAATTTGCAGTCCAGTTACCGTTCGCATCAACAGTCGCAGGGACCGTAACCGGTGTACCGATTAAGCCACCCGATATTGTAACTGTCAAAGTTGATCCAGGCTCTGTTGTGCCCGTCATAACGACACCGTCGCTCAGCTCTGAACCGCTGATAATGTTGTCAGTCTCAATGATGTCGGCCTTAACCGATAGGTTATCAACCCGTGTATCAACCTGCACGCTATCAGTTGCCGTCCGCGAGTTGCCCGCGGCATCTGTAGTTGTTGCAGAAATGTTGGCTGTATAAACGCCTGCGCGGATTTCGCTGGCTGCAAAAGGTGCCTGCCATTGGCCGCTGCCGTTTGCGACAACCGCGTGAGTTACGCCATCCATTGTCACGTTTACAATTGCGTTGGCATCAGCTGTACCGCGCAAAATGACGCCATCAGATGCTTCGGCGTGGTTGATGATGTCATCACCTTCAACAGGCGCTGCACTGATAGTCAAAACGCCCGCATCTGTATCAATGTTAACCGTTTGATTGATGCTGCTAGAGTTACCAGCCGCATCGGTCGCAGTTGCTGTCATGGTTGTTGTCTGTGTGCCAGATGGCAATTGGCCCGCGCTGTAGGTGGCTGTCCAGCTGCCGTCTGCAGCCACAACAGCAGTTGTTGTTACGCCACCAAGAACCACTTGAACCGAGGAACCAGGTTCAACGTTGCCAGTGACGATCAACCCAGCTTGAGCTTCAGATGCGTTGATGACGCCATCAGCGCCACCTGCTGTTGAAGAAAAGCTAAAGGAGTTAACCAATGTATCGATCTGAACAGAACCCGTTGCAGTTGAAGAGTTACCGTTCGCGTCTGTTGCAACCGCCGTAACCGTTTGTGTCGTTTCGCCTGTGCTCACTGCTGAGGATGCGAAATCAACTGACCAGCTGCCGTCTGCCACAACAGTCGCGGGCAATGTTGAATTGCCGAATGTTACGCTAACGGTTGAACCCGGTTGGGCAGAGCCCGTTAAAGTTACACCAGCGCTTTGCTCAGCACCGTTGATAGTACCGTCGCCACCAGCGGTGCTGGTAGAGATAGCAACTTCACTTACGGTATCTACCACAAATGTATCTGTTGTTGTGCTTGCGTTACCAAAACTATCGGTCGCTACGATTGTCAGGGCCTCAGTATATTCACCGGACGGGAAAGTCCCTGTTGGGTAAGTAACGGACCAGCTGCCATCGCTGCCAACAGTTGTTGTTTGTACATGGGTACCAGCAGTAACGGTCAATGCAGCACCAGCTTCACCAGTACCAGAAATTGTAGTTCCGCTTTGCAGTTCTTCACCGTTATAAATTTCGCCGTTTGAGCCAGCACCGCCAGTAACCGCGATGACCGGTGGCGTAGTATCAATAGTAAACGTTGGGCCAGTAAGGTTGGTTGAGCCACCACCCTGATGGTTCACAACAACAGCGGTTGCATGCTCACCATCTGCAGGAAAAGTTTCACCTGTTAGTACTGCAGACCATGTACCATCGGTTCCGATGGTAGTTGTTGCTGTCTCGCCGCCAACCGTTACGACAACTTCGTCGCCAGCAGCGCCAGTACCAGTGACATTCAAGGCGTGCGCATTGCCCGGTCCGCCAACAGCTGGTGTCGATGTAGGGTCTGTTACTGTCGGTACGACAGGTGCGGCTGAAGAACCACCGCCACCTGAACCAAGTGCCGCAACACCAGCAACACCTGCCGCAGCTGCCGCAGCACCAGCACCCAGACCACCGCCACCAAGAAGCGCGAGCGGTGCAAGCATGGAAACTTCGTTGCCGCCATCAGGCAAAGCAATCGCAGCATCAGCGATATCTGTACGTCCGAGGTAAATCAGATCGTCTGATGGGCTCCATTTGCCCCACTGCTCAGTTGGGCCATACTGCGCAAACATTTCGCCATTCGTCGTTTCGACAAATGCGACTTCGTTCAAATAACCATCGGCCGAAATGAATAGGCGGTTCGCATCGCCATTATCATTAAAGTAGTTTTCGATGATGATCACACGACCGTCCGCAAGAACGATGTTCAATGCATCTCCGTCACGCGCATGCCCTTGCATGTCTGCCTGACGCAAATTCAGAGAAATCTCTTGATCACTAGTTGCCTGAATGGTTGTCGTAGGCTCATCCGCCTGAATCAAACCACGCTGCAAAGCGCCCGCACCATCGCGCACGACGAAATCGATCACCTTCATAACACCACCACTCTACCTCGAGCCCCAGTCTAACGCGGGGGTCTCTTTTTTGTTGTACTAAGCAGGCGTGATTTTTTTTGCCGCTCTGCTCACATATTGAAACATTTACGTATCTTTAGAGATACTCACACATCTTATGTGCAGCATTCATAACTTAAGTCCGAATCAAGGGCTAGTCTATTTTTTAACCTCAGACACAATTTAGACAGCTTCAAGGCATATATAGCGGTGGATTTTTGGTCGTTTAGGCTATTTCATTGATGGCAAGGCAATCGTATTATTTTCACGGATTGTCACAAAGGACCAAAAAATGTCTCCCAAAAATGACCTATTGGCCATCTGGCACTCTGGTGTCGCTGCCGTTCAAGGCCGTTCAAGCGTCAATAACGCGTTAGCCACCCACCACATTGCCCGACCTGATTTTGTTATCGCGGCGGGCAAAGCCGCCGCCTCAATGGCCGCTGCTGTGCATGATACATTTGGCAAAATTCCGACCCTCATTGTGACGAAGTATGACCATACTGCAGATGCGCCCAAACATGCTATAGTTGTGCAAAGTGCACACCCAGTACCGGATGAGGCGTCTTTGGCCGGCGGAGCCGCGATCCAAGACGCAATTTTTAAGTGCGAGAAAGACACGCACCTCCTGTTCCTCGTTTCTGGTGGCGCATCATCATTGGCGGAGGTGTTGCCTGCCAGTATAACCCTCGACGACCTCACCCTAGAAACGGAAATTTTGCTGGCCTCAGGCAAGGATATTCACGCGATGAACGTCCGTCGCAAAGAAGTATCACAAATCAAAGGCGGCAAAGCGCTGGCAGGCTTCAAGGGATGCAAGATCACGGCCTTGGCAATTTCCGACGTTCAGGGTGATGATGTTGGCGTGATCGGATCAGGAATCGCAGCCGCGCCTGACACATTCGATTTTGAATACACCTCGCTTATCGTCGCCAGCAATCAGATCGCACGGCAAGCTGCAGCAGACCATGCAGGCACATCTGTTATCAGCAACCTTGAGGATATGTATGACGACGTCGCTGTCTTAGCGACTAAGATTGTGGCCCAGCTTCGCACCTCAAAGGACGGCATTCACATCATGGGCGGTGAGCCGACTGTCGTTCTCCCGTCAAACCCAGGGCTTGGTGGCCGCAATATGATGCTCGCTGCGATGATTGCCCGCGAAATCAAAGGTACTACGGGGATCCGTGTTCTGGTGGCCGGTACTGATGGAACCGATGGCCCAACGGATGCCGCAGGTGCGCTTGTGGATGGCCAAACGTGGGATGAAAGTGGCCACCTCGCCATTGAACAGGCTAATGTTGCACCATGGCTGGATGCCAAGGATGTGTTGATAAGGTCTGGCCCGACTGGCACCAATGTCATGGACCTCTTAATCGCAGAAATTCGATCGAGCTAGGCTATTGACAGAATCTGGCGATGGACCCACCGTCAAGTATGACACAAAATAGCCTGCGCGAAATCTGTGAAGACGCCGACTACGGTATTACCCTTTCAGACAGCACCCGTCTTTCGACACGACTTTGGAAACCTATCGATGCTTTGGGTGATCCCGTACCAGTCATCCTAGAGTTTCTGCCTTACCGTAAACGCGACGGTACGACTGCACGTGATGCGCTGACCCACCCCTATTTTGCCCAGCGCGGCTATGCATGTGCACGCGTAGACATGCGCGGCAACGGCGACAGCCACGGCCTAATGGAAGACGAATACACCCAACAAGAATTAGATGACGCGGTTGAGGTTATTCAACATCTCGCAGCACAGGACTGGTGCAATGGGTCCATCGGAATGATGGGTATCAGTTGGGGAGGCTTCAATTCGCTGCAAGTCGCCGCAATGACACCACCAGAGCTGAAGGCGATCATCACACTTTGCTCAACCGTCGACCGCTTCGCCGATGACATCCACTATAAGGGGGGCTGCCTGCTAAACGAGAACTTGGGCTGGGGCGCAACTATGTGGTCTTACTCGGGCCGTGCACCTGATCCGGCCCTACGCAGCGACTGGCGTGAGATGTGGTTGGATCGGCTTGAAAACGAACCGTTTTTACCTGCCACTTGGCTGCGTCACCAAACCCGTAATGAGTATTGGAAGCATGGATCAGTTTGCGAAAATTTCAGCACGATCAAAGCCAAAGTGCTGGTAATCGGCGGCTGGGGTGACGCCTATAAAAATACGGTTTCAAATGTTGTTGAGAACATTGAAGGCTCTAAAGGGATTGTTGGCCCGTGGGTTCATAAATACCCCCATTTTGCCATTCCCGAACCGCGCATCGGTTTTTTACAAGAAGCGCTGCGTTGGTGGGACAAATGGCTCAAAGGAATTGAGACGGGCGTCGAGAATGATCCAGACTTGCGCCTGTATCAAATGGACGGTGTACGCCCACAAACATGGTATACTGAACGCGCAGGACGCTGGGTAGCACAGACACCTGGACGCGATCATCAACACCCAGCAGAAATTCGGACATATTTCTTGGGTGATGATGGCCTAAGGGATGAACCCGCCAAGATTGATGCCGAGGTTACATCACCCCAAGATTGCGGAGCGGACTCAGGCGAATATTGTGCAATCTGGCTGGGCCCTGAAATGCCCGGCGATCAACGCCGTGACGATGCCCTATCAACGATATGGGACGGAAACACATTAAATAGCGATCTGGTAATTACCGGTGCCCCTCAAATCACGCTAAAGCTCAGCAGCGATAAGCCTGTTGCGCAGCTGGCAGTGCGGCTGAACCACATTCATCCCGACGGGGCCAGCACACGGATCACATATGGTGTGATAAACCTGTGTCATCGTGACGGGCATGAGCGATCCAAACCACTACCCATCAACCAGCCCATCAACGTTACGCTAAACCTTGATCAATGCGCCTACACTGTCCCAGCGGGGCACCGTGTCCGCGTTTCTATTTCCAACGCCTACTGGCCATTGTTATGGCCGTCGCCCGAAGCGACACGCCTGCAAATTCATAGCGGCTCTATAAATCTGCCCCTCTTGAACGAAGTCACAGGCAGCACTGTCACCTTTCCACCGCCAGAGACGGCCGATCCTTGGGAAACAACCACAATCCGTGAAGACACAAACAGTCGTCATCAAGAAACCGACCTAAACACCGGCATTGTTCACCTCCATATCGTGGATGATTTCGGCAAAGTACGTGATGCGGATCATGGGCTTATCAACGGCTCGATTGCGCGCGAACACTGGCAAATCCACCCCAATGATCCACTGTCTGCAAAAGGTACATGTCATTGGACCGACGAACTAGAACGCGATGGCATCCAATTGCGCACAGAAGCACGCTGCGAAATGTGGTCCGACAAGGATACCTTTTACCTTTCGGCTAAAATCGAAGCGTTTGAAAATGATCAACTTATCTATCAACGCGACCTAAACGATGAGATTCTGCGCAATGGGATCTGACACATCACCGTCATTAAAAAGTATTAACCCTTGCGAGTAGCAGGATAATGCGCAAACCTTTGCGCACACCAATCAAGAATGCGCGCATCAGACGCGACTAATTAACCAATTGGGAGATCACGATATGAGTAATGAACTCAAACTACTGTCCACGAAAGTTACCGCCGGCACGATGACGCGCCGCGAATTTATGAGCACAGCCGCTGCACTTGGTGTGACGGCTGCCGTTGCCTCAACAATGTTGGCTGACGCAGCTTATGCAGCCGGTCCTGTTAAAGGCGGCACTTTCCGTATGGGCGTTCAAGGTGGTGAGTCAACAAACTCACAAGACCCTGCTACATGGGCTTCTGACGTCCCAATCGCTGGTGGTTATATCTGGGGTGAAACGCTCGCGTACCCGGGTCCAAATGGTCTAGAACCAAAAGTTTCTGAAAGCTGGGAAGGTTCCAACGAAGCGAAAACTTGGCGCTTTAAAATTCGCGAAGGCATCACATTCTCTAACGGCACCGCCGTAACAGCCAAAGACGTTTTAGCTACGATGCAGCGCCACTCGAATGAAGATTCAAAATCAGGTGCTTTGGGCATCATGAAGGGCATCGAATCGATGCGCGCTGATGGCGATGTGTTTGAACTGACCCTCGCAATTGGCAACGCCGACCTTCCATACTTGATGGCTGACTACCACTTGATCATCCAGCCAAATGGCGGTTTTGATGATCCATCCGCTGCAATCGGTACTGGTCTGTACACACTAGAAACAGATGAGCCGGGCGTTCGCATGACGTTCAAAAAGAACCCTAACCACTGGGCTGCAGACGAAATGGGTCACTACGATGCCGTCGAAGTTATCGTATTGAACGACGCAACAGCACGTACGGCTGCATTGCAATCTGGTCAGGTTGATTCAATCAATCGCGTTGAACCAAAGATTGCTAAACTATTGGGCCGTGCACCTGCAATCGATGTTAAAACGACTTCTGGTCGTGGCCACTACGTATTCATTGCGCACGTCGACACAGCACCGTTTGACAATAATGAACTTCGCCTTGCACTGAAGCACGCGATGAACCGTCAAGAAATGGTCGACAAAATTCTTCAAGGCTATGGTTCTGTTGGCAACGACATGCCAATCAACGAAGCGTACCCACTGTTTGACGAGACAATCCCACAGCGTTCATTCGATCTAGAAAAAGCAGCTGCACACTACAAAGCATCTGGCCATGACGGATCACCAATTATTCTGCGCACAGCAGATGGTGCGTTCCCTGGCGCGGTTGATGCAGCAGCATTGTTCCAGCAAACTTGCCAAGCAGCTGGTATCCCGCTCGAAATCAAGCGTGAGCCAAACGATGGTTACTGGTCAGAAGTATGGAACGTTCAACCATATTGCGCATCTTATTGGGGCGGTCGTCCTGTCCAAGATCAGATGTACACAACAGCGTATCTATCTTCAGCTGACTGGAACGACACCCGTTGGAAACGCCCAGAGTTTGACGCTATGCTTTTAGAAGCACGTGCTGAACTGGACGAAGGCAAACGCAAAGAGATCTATTCAAAAATGGGTCGTATGCTGAACGAAGAGGGCGGCGTTATGGTCCCTATGTTCAACGACTTTGTAGATGGGCTTTCAACTGAGGTTCAGGGTTGGGAAACCAATCCATCAGGACCACAAATGTATTGGTCTGCTTTTGCGAAAACATGGAAAGCGTAAGCCAGCCTTATGCACCCCATTCTTAAATTGGTTGCCCAGCGTTTATCGCTGGGCATCCTCCTGCTCTTCGCCGCCTCTGCGCTTCTCTTTGGCTTGACCGAAATTTTGCCTGGTGACGCGGCACAGGCCCAATTGGGCCAATCAGCCACGCCGGAAAACCTTGCCAACCTGCGCGAAGAGATGGGCCTAAATCGCCCTGCCCTGACGCGTTATGCAGAATGGATCGGCGGCATTTTAACTGGCGATATGGGCAATGCCCTTTCCAACAAATTGCCTATCGGCGAACAAATCGGGAAACGATTGGGCGCAACGATGTTCTTGGCCTTCTGGGCAGCGCTTATATCAGTTCCTGTTGCTATCTTACTTGGGTTAGTAGCTGTGCGTTACCTTAACAGATGGCCTGACAAGGTGATCTCTGGCTCAACGCTGGCCGCGATTTCGTTGCCAGAATTCATGATCGCCTATATTTTAATTTTCGTTTTCGCAGTGAAATTGGGCTGGGCACCATCTTTTGCCAATGTCCCACCCGACATGCCGCTGCTAGAAAAATTACATTCAATTGCACTGCCAATTGCCGTTCTCACAATGGTTGTGCTGGCACACATGATGCGCATGACCCGTGCAGCAATCTTGAACGTGATGCAGTCTGCCTACATCGAGACTGCAGAACTAAAAGGGCTGTCCAGCTTTGAAGTCATTCGCAAGCACGCCTTTCCAAACGCTGTTGCGCCAATCGTGAACGTCGTAATGATCAACCTTGCCTACCTCGTTGTGGGCGTTGTCGTGGTTGAGGCTGTGTTTGCCTACCCAGGCATGGGCCAGTATTTGGTTGATGCCGTGGTGAAACGCGACGTGCCGGTTGTTCTAACTTCAGGTATTATCTTTTCCGCAGTCTATATCATCCTGAACATGATCGCTGACATCGTATCGATCCTGTCCAATCCTAGACTGAGGCACCCAAAATGAGCGTGTTGTCATCGCTGTTTCCAGCCAAGTTGTTTTCCCGCGCCTTTTATTCAGCGCACCCTAATACCAACGCGGGGATTTTCTGATGCGTATACCGCTGTCTGCCCTTATCGGCTTATTCATAACAGGCGTCTATTTCTTCTGCGCCATCTTCGCCTCTTGGGTTGCCCCTTACGGCATGGCCGAAACAGTTGGAGAAGTATGGGAACCCTCCCGCCTTGGTTTCCTACTCGGCACGGCCCCTGAAGGTACTGTTGACGCTCAATACTGGCTTGGTACCGATCAAATTGGTCGCGATCTATTGACCCGTATGATCTACGGCGGCCAAACGACCATTCTTATCGCAACTGCTGCTACGATCCTCAGCTTTACCACGGGGTCAGTTCTTGGGTTCTTTGCAGCTGTTTCAGGCGGCTGGATTGATCAGGCCCTATCGCGATTTGTGGACCTCGTAATGTCGATTCCTTCATTGATCCTCGCGCTCGTAATCCTATCCGCGATCGACGTGACTGTTGTGACATTGATTGTCTTGATGGGCCTATTGGATTCCACCCGTGTATTCCGCCTTGCTCGCGCGGTAGCCGTAGATATTTCAGTGATGGAATTCGTCGAAGCCGCACGTCTACGCGGTGAAAAAATCGCATGGATTATTTTCCGCGAAATTCTGCCAAACGCGTTGTCGCCGCTTATTGCTGAGATGGGTTTACGTTTTATCTTTATGGTGTTGTTCATCTCAACCCTGTCCTTCCTTGGTATTGGCGTTCAACCACCGTTGGCTGATTGGGGCGGGATCGTGAAAGAAAACAAAGACGGCATTAACTTTGGTATTGGCGCAGCACTCTACCCTGCTGTCGCCATCGCTACATTGGCTATCTCGGTCAACTTGGTCGCAGACTGGGTGTTGAATCGCACAACCTCACTTAAAGGGGGGCGTGGCTAATGAGCACTCCATTGCTATCAGTTCGTGGTCTTAAAATTGGCGCAACCGTCTATCCACCGGATGCCAAACCACATGACATCGAAATTGTGCACGGCGTCGATTTTGACGTTGAGGCCGGTAAGGTTCTTGGACTTATCGGTGAATCCGGTGCAGGCAAGTCAACTATTGGCCTTGCCACCATGGCCTATGGCCGTGGTGGCGTGAAGCTGACAGGCGGTACAGTTTTCGTAAATGGCCGTGATGTTCTACAGTCAGATCGCCGCGATGTGCGCAACCTGCGCGGCGCTGAAGTTACCTACGTTTCTCAGTCAGCCGCTGCGTCGTTCAATCCCGCCAAACGGATCATGGAGCAAGTGATCGAAGCTGCAGTTTCGCAAAACAAGTTCTCTAAGGCCGATGCACAAGCACGCGCTGTTGAGCTGTTTCGCAAACTCGATCTGCCGGAGCCTGAAACCATCGGCGACCGTTTCCCACATCAGGTATCAGGCGGTCAGTTACAACGCTGCATGACTGCGCTCGCGCTTTGTCCTGAACCCGATTTAGTGGTCTTTGATGAACCAACAACCGCGCTGGATGTGACGACGCAAATTGACGTCCTAAAAGCAATCAAAGAGGCAATCCGCGACACTGGTGTTGCCGCCCTTTATATCACGCATGATTTAGCCGTCGTCGCCCAAGTGTCTGACCACATCATGGTCCTACGTCAGGGCGAAATGATCGAATACGGCACCACCGATCAAATCATCAACGCACCGGTTGACGAATATACCAAAGCGTTGGTTTCCGTCAGGTCCATTGACCACAAAGAGAAATCGCCAAGCGGTGAGCCATTGCTGCGGGTTCAAAACATCACGGCCCGTTATCGTGGTACAAAGTTTGATGTTCTAAAGGACATCAACGTTGATCTACACGCCGGTCAAACATTGGCGGTTGTGGGTGAATCCGGTTCTGGCAAATCAACACTGGCACGTGTGATTACGGGCCTTTTGCCTGCACGCGAAGGTGTTGTGAACTTCAATGGGCGTGAACTGTCCCCAGAGTTGGCCAATCGTAGCCAAGATGATCTGCGTGAATTGCAAATGATCTACCAAATGGCTGACACAGCAATGAACCCGCGCCAGACGGTGGGCACAATCATTGGACGTCCACTTGAGTTTTACTTTGGCCTGAAGGGCGCAGAGAAGCAAAAGCGGATCAAAGAACTGTTGGACGAGATCGAAATGGGTGACGGCTTTATTGACCGCTATCCCGCTGAGTTATCAGGTGGGCAAAAACAACGGGTCTGTATTGCACGCGCCCTCGCCGCCAAGCCTAAATTGATCATTTGCGACGAAGTCACATCGGCCCTTGATCCATTGGTTGCTGATGGCATCCTCAAGCTCTTGCTTGACTTGCAAAAGGTTGAGGACGTGGCCTACTTGTTCATTACTCACGACATCGCGACGGTTCGCGCTATCGCCGATAGCATTGCCGTGATGTACCAAGGTGAGGTTGCGCGCTATGGCGGTAAGACCGAAGTGCTTTCACCACCCTTTGATGATTACACAGACCTGTTGCTGTCCTCAGTTCCAGAAATGAAATTGGGCTGGCTTGAGGACGTGATAGCAAATCGCAAAATGCAAAGCGGTGGAAATTAGATAACCCAATCATAACGCGACGAAGAGACGTACATGGAAAACAAACTGCTGCTTATCATCTTAGATGGTGTCCCTTATCGCAATTGGCGCCGTCTGTTTGGCAACCTTGAGGGTTGGGTGGATTCAGGTGATGCGCGGGTTTGGAAGATCAAATCGGTTCTCCCGTCAATCTCTGCCAGTTGCTATGCCTCTATCCATACTGGCGTGACGCCCGCGGAACACGGCTGCACGGGCAACGGCAACGTATTTCGCCTGTCCCAACCAGATGTTTTCTCACAAACACGGCTGGCGGGAGGCACAACTGGCGCAGTTGCCCATTCTTTTTGGTCCGAGTTTTCCACCCTCACCCCTATGACTTTGTGCGCGATGTCGAATACGACGAACCCGAAAGCGACACGATTAATCATGGTAGGTTCCACACCATGACGGGCTATGGACACGCCAATCAGATGACACCAAGCGACATCGACTTATTTGGATCTCTGACCAATCTTTGTCTGCGGTTTGGTCTAAATTACGGAATGTTGCACACCTGTACGCTAGACAGCATGGGCCACCGTTTTCAGCACGAAAGCCACGAGATGGATCATGCCTGTTTCGTCATGGACGAGATGCTGGCCCCTTTCATCACCAAGTGGCGCGATGCGGGATATGAGGTGATTGTGACGGCGGATCACGGACAGGACGAACGTGGTCACCACGGTGGACGTGGTGCACTACAGCAAGAGGCCGCATTGTACTATTTTGGAGATGCAGAGGGTCCAGATAAAGACACCGTCATTGATCAACTTCAATTGGCTCCAACAATCTTGTCACGATTGGGTGCCCCTATTCCAGACAGCATGAAAGCCAAGCCGTTTTTGTCCTAAAATTTTGGCAGTTCAGATTTGGCCAACGCGCTTAACGACTGCGTCATACGTCCGAAACTTGCGCCTGCCTTTGACGAAATAACCCGCGCGCGAAGATAGGCGTGGACCAATCCCGTTTCGTTGATCCAAATGGCTTCCCCACCAGCGGCCAACATAGCATCGCGGTAATCTTTCCCATCGCCTGACAATGGATCACATTCTGCAGTGATAATTACCGTTGCTGGAAGGTTCGTAAAATCCTTGTCGTGCAAAGGTGCATAGGTTGGGTCTCCGTACTTGTCCTGACCTGCGGATCGGATGTTCATGTAAAACTCCATATCCTGCGTGGTTAGTCCCGGTGCCTCTGCATGCGTGATATAACTGCCTTTGCTCTGATCCCCACCAAGCCCCGGATAGATCAACAATTGCCCTGTAATACGGCCATCAATTCGACCACGTGCATGGTGCGTCACAGCTGCAACAAGGTTGCCACCGGCACTGTCACCACACATGACAATAGCGCCCTCAAAGGCGGCACAAGCCACCTCAAACGCTGCCCAAGCATCTTCAAAATCATTTGGATGGGGGTGCTCTGGCGACAGGCGGTAATCCACAGCGACAACACGCAGTCCTGTAATCGAACAAAACTCTGCACAGACGCTGTCATGGCTATCCAGACCACCAACAACAAAGCCACCGCCATGGCAAAAGAATACCGTCGCGGTTGCAGGGGCTGCCGGCGAATAAATGCGGCAAGGGACGCCGCCCAAAGGCACATCTTTGACAGTAACATTTGCTGGGCGGCCCTGATCAAAGGCCACACACATCTTGTTATAAAGCGCCCGTTGATCTTCGATGCTTAGGCCCACCGCATCATCAGGATAGTGACGTGCACTTTCGTTCAAAAAGGCCCAAACCTCATCGTCCAAAAGCGCACTATAGTCAGCCATTAGTTTGCAGTTTCCGCATGTTCCCATTTACCAATGAACCCACCAAGGATGGTTTGGATCGCAGTATCAGAAACACCATTCGCTTCAATCCGTGCCACGAGACCGCGTTTTTTGTCGTCGATGACACTCACGACACGGGTTTCCAATCCATTGGTCTCCAGTGCCTCATTATACACACGTGTAATCGCGTCTTTACGTAGGTCAGGTTTAAAGATTTTTCCAACTGCAGTCTTTGGCAATTCATCCATAATCTTGATATGTTTTGGCTGTGCAGCACGCTCTTTCACATGTGTTTTGCAGTGTGCGATCAGCTCTTCTGGAGTGACGGTTGCGCCGTCGATCAGCTCAACAAACGCACAGGGCAATTCGCCAGCATGGGCATCGGGTTGGCCGATTGCACCAGCGAAGCTAACGGCAGGATGCCCCAAAAGCGCCTCTTCGATTTCGGCAGGATCGATATTGTGGCCCCCACGAATGATAAGGTCTTTGGCACGGCCAGTGATCCACAAATACCCATCTTCATCCACACGGCCCAAGTCGCCCGTGCGCAGGTATTTTTCGTTATAATAAAGGTCTTTGTTCTTTTCAGCTTCAGTATAGGTGTGCCCAACATAAACACCGGGGTTAGAAACACAAATCTCACCAACTTCATCGACCTCGGCATCGATTGGGCCGTTGTCTGTGCCTTTAATGATTTTGATGTCGGTGTATGGGAACGGGATCCCAATACTACCAATTTTCTTCTCACCGTCCACTGGGTTACCAGACACAAGGCAAGTTGCCTCTGTCATACCATAACCCTCGACGATGGTAACGCCTGTTGTTTCCTCAAAGCGTTTGAACAACTCCACAGGCAAAGGCGCAGAGCCAGAGAATGCAGTCTTAACCGTGCTGATATCTGCATCCACTGCACGCTGCATCATTGCAGCCAACGCCGTTGGAACGGAGACGATGAAGGTCACTTTCCAGCGCTCTGTCAGCTTCCAGATATTATCCAGAACGCCTTCGCCGCGGTACCCTTGCGGCGTTGGGAACACGACATGTGCCCCACTGGCCAGTGCACCCAGCAACATGACCTGACAGGCCATCACGTGGAACAATGGCAATGGACACAACATAACGTCGTTTTCATCCAGCAATATTTCTGCGCCAACCCAACCGTTGTAAATCGTGCCAGAATAAAGGTGCTGCGCAACCTTTGGCATGCCTGTCGTGCCACCAGTGTGGAAATAGAAGGCGACGCGATCTTCCTGAACGTCTTCGAAATCAAGTGTCGTGTTTTGCTTGTTAAGCTCTGTGTTAAAGTTTTTGTACTCCACGCCCGACGCTTGCGTCATCTTTGGGCGGATCAAAGGGATGATCCAGCTTTTGGGCGGGGTCACATAACGCAACAGGTCGACTTCCAAGACTGTCTTCACATTCGGGGCCAAAGCAACTGCAGCGGCTGTTTTCTCAGCAACATCAGTCTTTGGGAACGCACGTAAAGTTACGACAACCTTGGCACCTGTCTCACGCAAGATCGCGCCAATTTGTTCTTCGTCCAGCAGCGGATTAATCGGGTTCGCGATCCCTGCAACACCACCACCTAAAAGGCTAAGAACTGCTTCGTTACAGTTTGGAAGAATGTAGGCGACTACATCTTTTGGCCCGATATCAAGCGAACGGAATAGGTTCGCAGCTTGAGTGGTTTTGTCTTTTAACTGGGTCCAGTTAAATGTTTCTGCCTTGTCTTTTGGGCCAGAAAAAATCTGATAGCTCACCGCATTATTTTGCGGGAACTTTTCAGTTGTTCGACTGATAAGACCATAAAGCGTAACCGGCAGGTCGCGCGCCTCCCATGGCATCTCAGCTTCGATACGGTTGCGATCAGTCATGCCTTCGTAAGCCATGTTTATTCCTCCCAAATCCACCCCTCTGACGGGGGTGATAAATTCCCTGCAAATAAGATGCGGTGGAATGGAAAAATACGCAAGGATTAGAGGGAGAATTCAGCGCAGGTAAACGCCACGTCAAGTTAAGGTTCACAACAAAAAAGGACGACCCAATTTTGGATCGTCCTTGTATTTTAGGCGTTAGCTACCCGGGGGTCGTCCCGGACACCCAAACCGAATTAGGCTTGCGGGATACGCAAAACTTGGCCCGGATAGATTTTGTCTGGATGGCTTAGCATTGGCTTATTTGCTTCAAATATTTCTTCGTAGCGCGCGCCGTTGCCGAGTGTCTTAGAAGAGATTGCCCAAAGCGTATCGCCTTTTTCAACAGTGTGAAACACAGGCTCGCCTGCACTTGGCACACTGTCTTCAACAGACGCAACACCGCTGACGTTGCCAACCGCCAAGATGACTTTTTCTTTC
>JAPKAB010000047.1 GCA_028825475.1 Ascidiaceihabitans sp.
AACATGTCGCAAAATCAGCCAACAAACGAAAGAACAAAAAGTTTGCGACAGAACCCGTCTTTTTCGTCCACGTAACACACTTTGTTGATTTTAACTTACCATCATGGAAATCTTTTAATGCGGTTGAATTGGTAACTAATGCGATTGTGGTTGCCAGCGTTTCTACGACCATTCGAGCTAAGGTGCCATATTGGCGAGGGTAACCATGGCGAGCTACCTCTATGCTAGCAATATAAGAGCCAGTGGCACTTGAAAGAAGACGGGCGCAAGTTGCTTTAGATCCAGTATCATCGATGTGTGGAAGGTGCCTCATTAACATTCCCTGCACATTGGCTAGAATCCTGCTACATTCAGCTATCTCTTTCTTAGTGAGCTTGTCGAATGATCGAGCAATCTTTGGGCCCTCGCGCTTGATTTGGTTTACGAGCAAGTCCTTTTTTATAATGATACTTTGTTTTCTTTCGTAATCTATTTCGATGTGTGCAATTTCTTCAAACTTCGGAATCCCTTGAAGGTCTCTTTTGTTTCGTGCGTGAGATTTTTTTGTCATATTAAATTAATTGTCCTTTAACTAAGATCAATCTTTAACCTCTACTCCAACTCCTCCGACGGAATAATCCCAAAGAACGCGCCGCCCGACCACACCCCAAACCAGCCCTCGTGATGCACTCCTAAATCAACCAGTCGATAAAAACTTTTGCGATCAATCAACGCCTCTAAATCGGAACGGATCAGGATATACGGCGACGGCTCCCCTGTCTCAGCATCCCGTTCAACCCGAATTGGATGTTCTACACCCGCAACGGCCACATCATCGACCTGCGTTGTGAACGTCAGATCCTGATCCACACCCGTGCTTGTCGCGTTGAAATCAAGCGCCACAAACGGGGCGTCGTCGACGGTGATCCCTACCTTTTCAACAGGGGTCACAAGGAAATATTTCCCGTTTTCCCGCTTCAAAATTGACGAAAACATCTTAACCAATGCAGGCCGCCCAATTGGCGTTCCCTCATAAAACCAGGTCCCATCCCGTGCGATCCGCATATCCAGATCACCACAGAAGGGCGGGTTCCACAGATGCACTGGCGGCAAACCGCGTGTTTTCGTAGCGTTTATAGAGGCAACAAGGCCTTCAGCACTTGGGATCACGGTGTTTTGTCCACTCATATGAATTGTCATTCCGTCGTTAGGCGATAGGTTGTTGCCAATAGATATAACCTGCCGGAGACAGATGTCATGACCAATAGCCAAGATATGGTTGCGCAAATAGAGGCGCTGGGCGAAAAACTTGGCCAAGCCAAGGCATCCATCAACCTGCGCTTCATCGGGCAAGAGCGGGTTGTAGACCTGACGCTGACCGCATTGTTGTGCGGTGGGCACGGTTTGCTGGTCGGTCTTCCGGGTCTGGGAAAGACACGTTTGGTTGAAACCCTCAGCACCGTTATGGGGCTGGATGGCAACCGCGTACAGTTCACACCTGACCTGATGCCTGCCGACATTCTGGGGTCTGAGGTGTTGGACACCAACGCCGATGGATCGCGTGCCTTTCGTTTTGTGAAGGGCCCTATCTTTTGCCAGCTTTTGATGGCGGATGAGATCAACCGCGCCAGCCCCCGCACGCAATCCGCGCTGTTGCAGGCGATGCAGGAAAAGGCAGTGACCGTCGTGGGCGAGGATCGCCCACTTGGCACCCCTTTTCACGTCCTAGCCACCCAAAACCCGATTGAACAAGAAGGCACATATCCGCTGCCCGAAGCCCAGCTTGACCGCTTCCTTGTGCAGATCGATGTGCCCTATCCTGACCGCGCGACAGAACGCGATATTCTGTTGGCAACCACTGGCGATACAGAGGCGGAAGCAACTGCAATTTTCGGCGCTGGTGAATTGCTAGAGGCCCAAAACCTTCTGCGCCGTATGCCGGTTGGCGATAGCGTGGTTGAGATGATCCTAGACCTTGTGCGCGCCTTCCGCCCTGATGATCCAACGGCCTCGAAAAATGTTCGTGAAACGGTTGCGTGGGGTCCGGGACCGCGTGCTGCACAGGCTCTAATGCTGGCTGTTCGGGCCAGAACGCTGCTTGATGGACGTTTGGCCCCTTCAGTTGAGGATGTTCTTGATATGGCCCGTCCGGTCCTTAGCCACCGCATGGCGCTGAACTTTACCGCGCGTGCGCGCGGCGACACATTGATCGACCTGATTGATACAACCGCCACAGGCCTCATCACTGGAAAACCCGCCGCGTGAACACCCCTGCCACCCTCCGTGCAAGGTCTGAAGATCAGGCCGCCCGCCTGCCGCCCCTTTTGGCGCGGGCAGAGCAATTGGCGGGTGCTGTGCTGCTTGGGGATCACGGGCGCAGACGCGCAGGATCGGGCGATGATTTCTGGCAATACCGCCCTGCACAAATTGGTGACAGCCGCCGCATGATTGACCACCGCCGCAGCGCGCTGGGCGATCAACAGTTCGTGCGTGAACGCGAATGGCAAATCGCGCAAACGGTGATGTTGTGGTGTGATCAGGGCGCATCGATGCGATTTAACAGCGTTGATACATTGCCAACAAAGATGGGCCGCGCACGCCTTTTGACGATGTCATTGGCGATCTTGCTGAACCGTGGTGGCGAACGTGTTGGGATGACTGGAACGCGCCTTCCGCCGCGACGTGGCAATGCCCAAATCCTGCGTCTGGCTGAAATGTTAAGCGAAGAAGATAGCGCAGAATATGCGCCGCCTGAACACAGTGCTATGATCCCGAATGCCGCTGCAATGTTCGCCTCCGACTTCTTGGGTGACATGGCACCAGTTGAGTTGGCCCTGACCAAAGCGGCTGATCGCGGTGTGCGCGGTGTGTTGCTTCAGGTTCTTGACCCCAGCGAAGAGGAATTCGCCTTTCATGGGCGTACCATCTTTGAAAGTGTGGGTGGTTCCATGCGTCACGAAACCCTCAAGGCCAATGATCTACGCGATCGTTACTTGGCGCGGTTGGCGCAGCGCAAAGATGAACTGCAACGTCTTTGCACGCGCACTGGTTGGCAATACGGCCTGCACAACACAGAGAAATCGCCGCAATCAGGTCTGCTGTGGCTATATCAAGCGATCAGCGGTGGGGCGCATTTATGACGGTCCTTGGGGGCATAGGGCTTGGTGCACCTTGGTTGCTTGCTGCGTTATTCGCATTGCCAATCCTGTGGCTGATATTACGTGCCGTTCCGCCAGCACCCGTGCGCCGTCGCTTTCCGGGTGTGGCACTGTTGCTGGGCTTGAAAGATGGTGAAACAGTTACAGATCGTACCCCGTGGTGGCTGCTGCTGCTGCGTATCTTGGCGGTCGCTGCGCTGATTATTGGGCTGGCTCAACCGATCCTAAATCCTGATAATTTCAGCAATGAAATCACAGGCCCCAAGTTGATTGTGATTGATGGATCATGGGCCGGTGCTGTTGGGCATACCCAGCAGATGCAATCGATCAAGGGTGAGATCGACCGCGCAACCAGTGCAGGTCAACTTGTGGCCGTTCTTCAGATAACAGACCCTAAACCACTGAAATTTCACCCTGCTGCTGTTGCTGGACCCTCTGTTGCAGGGCTGAAACCTAACCCGTGGCTGCCTAGCCCAGACAATGTGGCCCAAGCGATTACGCACATTACGAATGCCAACGCATCTTCAGTCGTTTGGTTCAGCGATGGAGTGGCCTATGAGGGACAAGATGACATCCTGTCGGCCCTCAATGCAGCCCAAGATTTGCGTATTTTCCAAGGAACGCAGCAGGTCGTTGGGCTAACCCCTGCGCAATACGTTGATGGAACGATAAATGTAACGACCCTGCGCGCGAACGCGATCGGGGATCAGGCCGTTACCATCCTTGCCCAAGGGCGAGACCCATTAGGGTACGACGCGACGCTGGCACGCGTTACGGCGCAATTTAGTGGCCGCGAAAATGTGGCAAATGCACCGTTGGTGTTACCCGCTGAACTGCGGGCACGTGTCACGTCTTTTGAAATCGAAGGGATACGATCAGCCGGCGCGCGCACCTTGGTGGACAATACGTTTCAGCGGCGCGAAGTTGCATTGGTTGCAGGTCGTCGAGGGCGTGAGGGGTTAGAGCTGCTTTCTCCTTTGCATTATCTAAATGTCGCGCTGGAACCTACCGCAGATATTTTGACAGGTGCGCTGGCCGATGTTCTGCCTGCAAACCCAGATGTTATCATCTTGGCGGATGTTGCGACCTTATCTGCAGAAGAAACCGAAAAACTATTGGTGTGGACTGAGGCGGGTGGACTGCTGTTGCGTTTTGCAGGTCCCCGCGTCGCAGCCAGCGATATCAGCCGTGCCATTGAGGACCCGTTGATGCCAGTGCGTTTGCGCAGTGGTGGACGTAGCGTAGGTGGCGCGATGAGTTGGGGTGAGCCTAATACAATCGCACCGTTCAGCGCTACATCCCCATTTTTCGGTCTAAAGGTACCCGACTATGTGTTGGTGAATGCCCAAGTGGTGGCGCAACCCGATCCCACCTTGGCAGCACGCGTGATTGCCCAACTCAGTGACGGAACCCCTTTGGTCACGCGCAAATCGGTTGGACAAGGGCAAGTCGTCTTGTTCCACGTCACCGCCAATGCCGAATGGTCCAGCTTACCGTTTTCAGTCCTGTTCGTGGAAATGCTGGAACGGTTGGCTGTTTCTTCACCCATCTCAGCGCCGTCTATCGAAGATCTTGAAGGCACGGTGTGGACGCCACGCCAAGTGATGGATGGCTTTGGAGTTTTGCGTGACGCTGGTATGATGCCAAGTGTAGACGGCCCCGATTTGGTGGCAGCAGATCCATCCGCGATTTTATTGCCGGGCATCTACACCTCTGGGGATCGGACACTGGCGCGCAATGTGCTGGCTGACGGTGATGTTTTGAATGCTGCAAAATGGCCTGATACCGTCACTGTCAGCTCTTATTCCACCGTATCGCCACACCAGCTTGGTGGGCCGCTTCTGGGTTTGGCTTTGTTGCTTTTGCTGGTTGATGTAATCGCATCACTCGCTTTGTCGGGCAAGCTGTTGGGTCAAGTGTCGCGCAGCACCATTGCGTTGATTACACTGGGTTTGATCGGTCTAGACGGACCGCCCGCACATGCGCAAACTGTCGACATTGATGTGGCATCAGAACTGGCTTTGGCCCACATTGTGACGGGCAACACCGAAGTAGATGATATCGCATATGCAGGTCTGCGCGGTCTGTCCGATATACTGTTCTTTCGAACCTCAATCGAACCCCAAGCCCCCGTTAGTATCAATCTTGAAACAGATGAATTGGCACTGTTCCCGATTATCTATTGGCCGATTACCCTTGAACAGCCGCGCCCGTCAGTTGAGGCATACGCAAAGCTGAACACTTACCTGCGTTCTGGCGGTTTGATCATTTTTGATACCCGCGATGCCAATGTCGCAGGTTTTGGCAGCGCCAGCCCGAATGGACGCAAGCTGCAAGACCTAGCGAAATCGATGAATATTCCATCGTTAGAGCCAACACCCAGTGACCACGTTCTGACGCGCGCGTTCTATTTGCTTCAGGATTTCCCTGGTCGGTACGTGGGCCGTGATGTCTGGGTTGAGGCAGCGCCAATAGACGCGCAACAAGCGGATGGTATGCCGTTTCGCAATCTGAATGATGGCGTGACGCCTGTTGTGATTGGCGGCAACGATTGGGCGGGTGCGTGGGCAACCGCCTCTTCTGGCGCGCCATTGCTGCCCGTTGGGCGCGGATTTGGCGGCGAACGTCAGCGCGAATTGGCAAACCGCTTTGGTGTGAATCTGGTGATGTATGTTCTGACTGGAAACTACAAAAGCGATCAGGTCCATGTGCCTGCTTTGCTGGAGCGGTTGGGCCAATGATCAACTCCATCATCTTTGATCCATTGCTTCCTTTGACTGTGCTTATGGCCTTGGGTGGTGTTGTCGTTTTGGGTGTTGCCTTGGCGGTATGGCGTGGGTTGCGCGGCTGGGCCTTGCGCGGGTGTGCAGGGTTGGTTGTTTTGCTCGCGTTGTCAGGCCCATCGCTTCAACAAGAGGACCGCAGCCCGCTGTCTGATATTGTGGTGATGATTGAGGATGCGTCTGCTTCACAATCCCTCAGTGACCGCGCGGTGCAATCGCGCGTTGCGGCGGATAAAATGGCGGCAGCGATCACGGCGCGTGGCAACACCGAACTGCGTCGCGTCACCGTTGCTGACGGGGAAGGGGACGAAGGCACCCTGCTACTAGGTGCGCTCAATGATGCACTGTCCCAAGAACCCCGTGGCCGTATCGCAGGTGTGATTGCCGTGACGGATGGGCAAATCCATGATGCAGATGTTCCAACCAATTTGCCTGCACCCTTTCATATGATCAGATCAGGCTACGCGACCGATTGGGACCGCCGTCTGACCGTGAAAAACGCACCGGCCTTTGCCATTATCGGTGAACCGATCACGCTGACCCTGCGCATTGATGATATGGGGGCCGCCCCACAATCGCAGGGTGCCGCACTGCTTGATATCTCTATCGATGGCGGGCCATCGCAACGATTTAACGTATCCATTGGGCAGGGCATTGACGTTCCCTTGACCCTAACCCACAGCGGGCGAAACGTAATCCAATTTACGGTACCAACAGCTGCTGCAGAATTGACGGATCGCAACAACACATCACTGATCCAGATCAAAGGGGTGCGGGATCGTCTGCGCGTTCTGCTGGTTTCGGGCGAACCCCATGCGGGTGGACGCACATGGCGTAATCTCTTGAAATCGGACAGCTCAGTTGATTTGGTACACTTCACCATTCTACGCCCACCCGGTAAACAAGACGGCGTACCGGTTGAGGAATTAAGTCTGATCCCTTTCCCAACGCGTGAGCTGTTTCTGGAAAAGATCAACGATTTTGATCTGATCATTTTTGACCGCTACAAACGGCGCGGCATCTTGCCTGTGATCTACCTTGAAAACATCGTGAACTATGTTGAGCAGGGCGGTGCTGTGCTGGTTGCTGCTGGCCCTGATTTTGCCAGTGCTGATAGCATTTATCGCTCGCCTTTGGGGCGTGTCATTCCCGCTGAACCCACGGCGCGCGTTTTGGAAGAACCCTATCTGCCAGTTGTGACTGATCTGGGGCAACGCCATCCTGTGACGGCCAACCTGCAGTCCACTGGCGAATGGGGCAAATGGTTGCGTCAAATTGATGTGGTCACCACCTCTGGTGATACTGTGATGGAGGGCGTGGATGGGCGGCCTTTGCTGGTTTTAGATCGTGTTGGAGAAGGGCGCGTGGCGCTTCTGGCCTCTGATCATGCGTGGTTGTGGAACCGTGGCTATGACGGTGGTGGGCCACAGTTGGAATTGCTGCGCCGCTTGGGTCACTGGATGATGAAAGAACCCGATCTGGAGGAAGAAGCCCTAACCGCCAATGCAATTGGTCAAACCATGCGCATCACGCGACGTACTTTGGCCGAAGACATACCAGATGTCACAATAACTGCACCCGATGGCACCATCACGACACAGCGTTTGGATCGGGTTGAAGCCGGTAAATTCGAGGGCATGTTTGAGGGATCAGAGATTGGCCTGTATCGCCTTAGCAATGGCGATCAGGACACCGTTATTGGCCTTGGCCCTGCGGCCCCGCGCGAGTTTGTGAATACAATTGCGACGGACGACATCTTGGCCCCGGCGATCAAGGCCACTGGCGGTGGCACGCATGGGATTGAAGATGGCCTGCCATCCCTGCGCAACGTGCGCGAGGGACGCCCCGCAACAGGGCGTGGTTGGATCGGACTGACACCACGCCACGCGTTCGAGGTGCGCGGGGTGCGCCTGACCCCATTGTTGCCAAGTTGGTTGGTCCTGCTGATCGTGGGTCTGTTCATCATCGGCGCGTGGCTGCGCGAGGGGCAGCGCTAAACGGGTTGATTAGCCCGTGTTAGAGCCTGTTCAATATCATAAATCAGATCATCTGCATCTTCGATCCCGATAGACAGACGTAGCAAACGTGGATGTACGGGAAAGCCGTCGCCTGAAACTGTCTTGCGATGTTCAACCAAACTCTCAACCCCACCCAAGGACGTTGCTGGGTAAAACAGTTCGCAGAATCGCGTGGTGTCGATGGCTGTTTGCTCAGTACCTTTGACGATGATCGACATCATACCACCGAACTGACCGTTGGTCTGGCGTTTGGCCACTTCATGCCCTGGATCGGAAGCAAGGCCAGGATACAGCACGGCCTCTAGCAACGGATGCCCCTCAAAATGGGTGGCAATCGCCATTGTGTTTTTACACGACCGTTCAACGCGTAAGAATAAGGTGCGCATCCCACGGATCAACAACCACGCGTCAAAGGAATGCAGTGCGGTGCCATGAAGTTTGCGCACCATGCAGATGTCATCCCAATACTTGCCTGTTTCACGTACAGACAAAACGCCAGCGGTAATGTCAGAGTGGCCGTTCAAGTATTTGGTCGCGGAATGAAACGAAATGTCGGCCCCGAAATCCAATGCTTTGGTCATAGAGGGTGGCGTACCAGTACAATCAGCGACCAACTTGGCACCAGCAGCATGCGCGATGTCTGCGGCGGCCTGAATGTCTGTAACTTCCCAGTTGGGATTGTTAGGGGTTTCGACCCAAACGAGGGTGGTTGGTTGCGCAGCAACGGCGCTTTCCAATTCCGCTAAATTCCCTGCGGTATAGTAACTGACTGTGACACGACCGTTGGCGGCGTAATTTTGAATTTGCGCCAAAACCCCGTGATACATGACCTTGGGTGCTACGATATGTGACCCCGTGGGCAAGTGTTCGATCACAGCGGTGCAGGCGGACATGCCGGATGCAAAAAGAAGCGATTCAGTGGCATCTTCCATCTCTGCAATCACTGCCTCTGCGTGGGCTGTGGTTTGGCTGCCATCACGGCGATACCAATAGGGTTTGCGCACTTCATAGTTCTCATCGCGGGCATATGTGGCCGCAGGCTGGATCGATGGGACAACAGCGCCCGTTTCGGCTTCGACAAAGTGCAGGGCTTGGGCCACGCGTGTTTGAATCGACAGTTTGCGGTTGCTATTTTCAGTCATTGGATTGTGCCCCTTAGGTCGGTTTTGGGCATCTGACCACCAGCACGATCATTTGTACAGACGGTGGATGAATGACGGTACGAAACACGTGATCGTGGTTAATCGGATGTTCACCGATGTGATGGATGTAAAGGAAGATATCTGCGCAAGGGGCCTGTGCGAAAAATGAGTATGGTCGATAAGCTAACAACGGAGCGGCGGGGTCGATTGGCCGCGGAATTGATGTTGGAACAAAAGCAGGCGGAGCTGTTTGCTGCCAACCAAAAACTGGGCAAACACGCCCGCAAGCTCTCGGATGAAATCGTTGTAACCCGGGCCGAGGTGGCCACAATCCGTGATGAAAACGCGCGGGTGAAATCGGACCTGACGGTTGCGAACAAAAAGATGATGATCGCGGAACGGCGGTTGTGGGATTCCGTTGAAACGATCCAAGACGGGTTCGCGTTCTTCAACTCTGACAGTAATATGATCGCTGCCAATACGTCATACCTCACAATTTTCGATGGGCTGGAGGAGATCACAACCGGCGTCAATTACGTCAGAATTTTACAGGCGTTGACGGACGAGGGGATTGTGAACACGGGTGATCTTTGTGCCAAAGACTGGCGTGAGATGATGATCCGCCGTTGGCAAAAACCTGCGCCAGAACCCATCGTGCTGCACCTTTGGAATGACCAATATATCAAACTGATGGATCGGCGGGGCCAAGAGGGGGACATCGTTTCCCTTGGCCTTAATATTACGACCACTGTGGAATACGAAAAGCAGTTGGAAACTGCGCGCGAAATCGCAGAAAGCGCCAACAGGGCGAAGTCATCTTTCCTTGCCAATATGAGCCACGAAATCCGCACGCCAATGAACGGTGTTGTTGGAATGTCTGACTTGTTGGCAGAAACCGGTTTGACAGATGAGCAGCGGCTGTATGTCGAGACGATCAAAAATTCGGGTGAGTCTTTGTTGGCGATCATCAACGACGTTTTGGACTATTCCAAAATAGAAGCCGATAAACTGGAACTGCATCCAGAGCCGTTTGACCTGGAACGCAGCATTCATGAAATCATCATGCTGTTGCAGTCGTTGGCGCGTGATAAAGGGCTTACCATCGCGCTGGATTACGATCTGTTCCTGCCCACACGTTTCATCGGTGATCCCGGGCGCATCCGCCAAGTGCTGACAAACCTGATGGGCAACGCGCTAAAGTTCACCAGCGAAGGGCATGTGTTGATCCGTGTGTTGGGTATTCCCGACCCCGAACACGGCAGCGCCAATGTGACAATCACGATTGAGGATACGGGGATAGGCATCCCACCTGATATGGTTCAGCATATTTTCGGTGAATTCAATCAGGTGGAAAACGAACGTAACCGACAGTTTGATGGCACCGGTCTGGGGCTTGCGATCTCAAAGCGGTTGGTTAATTTGATGCAGGGCGAAATTTGGGTGACCAGCGAAGAGCACGTGGGATCGTGTTTTGGCTTTCAAATTCCATTGGATACGGTTGGATCTGAAGAGGTCGTGCGTCCTGTCATTTCGGATGGATTGCGCCATGTAATGATTGTGGATGATGTGGCGGCCAATCGCACCATTCTGGAACGGCAACTTGAACAGTTGGGGCTGCGGGTGACCAGTTGCGTCAACGGACGTGTCGCCTTGAATGCGATGAACAAAGCGGGTGATGTCGATCTGGTTCTGACGGATCATCACATGCCAGAAATGGATGGTCTGCAATTGGCAGCTGCGATGCGCGAACAAGGGATCGAAACACCGATTATCCTTCTTAGTTCCAACCCCAGTTTTGCGGATAAAGATCCCGCACGCGCCTATCTCCATAGCCTGATGCAAAAACCGGTGCCGCGTAAAGCGCTGTTTGCCAAACTCAAGTCACTGGAGGATGTAAAGGAAGAGGCAGTTCCTGAAGAAGCAGACCAACACGGCACACGCCAAATGCGTGTTCTGGCGGCGGAAGACAACAAAACCAACCAGCTGGTATTTAGAAAAATGGTGCAAGATTTAGATATCGATCTGGTTTTCGCAAATGACGGACAGGCGGCCGTCACAGCCTTTCAAACCTTCAAGCCCGATCTGATTTTCATGGACATTTCCATGCCCAACATGGATGGCAAAGAAGCTACCCGTGCCATCCGTGATTTGGAAAAAGGGACGCCAAACCCTGTTGGAATTGTCGCCTTAACCGCCCACGCCATGCCGGGTGATGATCAGGAAATATTAGAGGTTGGGCTGGATCATTACCTTACCAAACCGCTGCGCAAATTGGCAATTCACTCCAAACTGTCAGAGTATCGGCCAAAGGACGCTAAATCCCTTGGGCCGCTGACCTTGGAATAGCTATTTAGCTTCTGGGTAAGGGCGCACAAACACCGGTTTATCCGCTGTGGACAGGTCAGGCTGATAGGCATAGCCGCCGGCGTCAAATTCAAGGATTGATTTTGGATCGGTTAAGCGGTTCTGCACCATATACCGCGCCATCGCACCGCGCGCCTTTTTGGCGTAAAAACTGACGATCTTTGGACCTTGGCCTTTGTCTTCCATGAAGGCTGGCGTGACGACGCGCAACTTTAGGGATTTTAGATCCACCGCGCCAAAATACTCTTGGCTAGCGCAGTTGACCAACACGTCACTGCCCACTGCCACCGCTTGGGCGTCCAGTGCGTTTGACAAGGTGCCCTGCCAGTAATCGTACAGGTTCTTGCCGTTCTTTGTTTTCAAACGGCTGCCCATTTCCAAACGATACGCTTGGATCAAATCAAGCGGACGCAATACGCCGTAAAGGCCGGACAGAATGCGCAAGTGATCTTGGGCCCATGCCATTTCATCGGCGTCCAACGTTGCGGCTTCTAGCCCTTGATAGGTATCCCCCGCAAAAGCGAGCGCCGCGGGACGGGTCACATCCGCTTCAGGTACATCTTGAAATGCCTTAAATCGATCAAGGTTCAGGGTGGCCAATGCATCACTAAGGTGCATTAGTTTTTTCAGATCGCCATGGGACAAATCGCGGGCGGTTTTCGCCAGCTTGATTGCATCACCTTGAAAATCAGGGGCTGTGGTCGCCACATCCCGCTCTGTCCAATCCAGCTTTTTTGCTGGTGAAATCACAACTAACATTTCGTTACCCCTTCAATCGTTGAACTTGATCTAGCCCGCATCTAGCAGCACGTCCAGAAATGCCGCAGTAAATCGTTCTGCACGCCGTTCACCCAGCAATCGGTTCATTGCATCCGCGTCGCCAGACCGCATTTGTGCGACCTTGGCCAGCATCGAGGCAGAGCAGGTCAGCGGCTTGTCTATGCCACCTTCGCCACGGGTCAATTCGGCCTGAACCTCAAGTAATCGGTCATAGATAGACCCCGCATCGCGCCCTGCCAGTTTGCGGCGTGTCGGGTGCATTTGGGCGGCTTCACCGTTGATGACCTCAAGAAACGCATCGCCGTAGCTGTCTAGCTTTTTGGCGCCGATCCCACTGATCCCTGCCATTGCATCCAGATTGGCGGGACGTTTCTCTGCCATTTCAATCAGCGTTTTGTCGTTGAAAATGATATAGGCAGGGACCTTTGCGGCTTCTGCCAAACCACGGCGCTTGGCCTTAAGGGCACTTAGCAATGGGGCATCTTCGTCAGATACCATCGCTTTGACCGCTGGGCGGCGTGTGGCAGATTTGATCGTGTCACGGCGCAACGAAATCTTGGCCTCGTCCCGCAGAATAGGCAGCGCGGCATCGGTCATACGCAATGCCCCGTGACGGGTGGGATCAGGGCGGATCAAATCGTGACCCATCATCTGGCGGAACACGGCCTGCCACTGTGGTTTGCTGTATTCACGACCAACGCCGTAGGTGGGCAAACTGTCGTGACCACGTTCGCGGATTTTTTCGGTTTGGGCACCCAATAGAATGTCGATCAGATGACCAGAACCAAACCATTCTTTGGTACGCAAAATTGCGGACAATGCTTTGCGCACAGCAACCGTACCGTCGAACACATCCACAGGCGTATCGCACAGATCGCACTTGCCACAGGTCACTTCTGTTTCATCAAAATAGGCCAGCAGGTTCTTGCGGCGACATTCCAATGCCTCTGCCAATCCAAGCAACGCATTTAAACGTGCGTGATCTGCTGCGCGGCGTTCGGGTGGGGCTATCCCTTCATCAATCTGATTACGGCGCAGACGAATGTCTTCTGGCCCAAAAAGGGTAAGGGTTTCAGCTGGTGCGCCATCACGTCCAGCACGACCAATTTCCTGATAATAGGCCTCAATCGATTTAGGTAAGTCTGCGTGCGCGACCCAGCGGATGTCCGGTTTGTCGATCCCCATCCCAAAAGCAACGGTGGCAACCACGATCAATCCGTCTTCTTGTTGAAAACGGCGCTCTGCGATGCGTCTGTCTTCGGCGTCCATACCGCCGTGATAATGCAAGGCCAAATGTCCCGCATCGCGCAACCCGCCTGCCAAACCTTCGGTCTTGGCGCGTGTCCCACAATAGACAATCCCCGATTGCCCTTTGCGCGCATCAGCGAAATCTAGAATTTGACGGCGCGGGCCATCTTTGGCGGCAAAGGCAAGGTGGATGTTTGGGCGATCAAACCCGTGCAAGAATTTGCTGGGGGCCTGTCCATCAAACAGCTTTTCGATGATCTCGATCTGGGTTTCAGCGTCCGCCGTTGCAGTAAAGGCGGCTAATGGCACGTCTAGGGCGCGGCGCAGTTCACCAATGCGCAGATAATCAGGGCGGAAATCATGGCCCCATTGACTGACGCAATGCGCCTCATCCACCGCAATCATATTCACACCAACACGGCGCAACATGCCCATAACGCCGCCAGCGGCCAAACGTTCAGGGGCCATATACAGCAGCTTTAGATCACCACGTTCCAACCCCTCCCAAACCGCATCGGTTTCTTCGGGGGTGTTGCCAGAGGTCAAAGCACCTGCATTCACACCTGCCTCTTGCAGTGCGCGCACTTGGTCGCGCATCAAAGCAATCAAAGGTGAGATAACGACAGTAACGCCATCACGCAGCAATGCGGGCAATTGGAAGCACAGGGATTTACCGCCACCCGTTGGCATAATGGCCAACACGTTTTCACCCGCAGTTACGGCTTCAACAATATCTTGTTGGCCGGGGCGGAAGGCATCAAAGCCAAAAACATCGCGTAGCAACGTGGCAGCGCCGGTCATGCGGGGAACCCTGTAAATTTTAAGTTATCTGCTCTTACAGCTGACAATTTCACACTAAGATTCAGGGAACAAGAGCCTTAGGCAAATCCAAAGATAACCGGTAAGATATAAGTGCGCAGCGAAATCACGATGATCAGTGCCACAAGGGGTGCTAAGTCCATCGGACGTGTATCAGGCAAAATGCGGCGGATGGGTTCGTACATAGGCTCTAATAAGCGGTTTAGTCCCTGCCAGATTTGCATCACCAAAGGTTGGTGAAGGTTTAAAACCTGAAAGTTGATCAACCAGCTCATGATGATATGCGCGATCATCACAAAGTAAACGATCCCTAGGATCAATTGCAGTGGTCCGTAAATTGCCAACATCTTGTACATCCTTATAGCGTTGCCAATTACCTAAGGTCGCACGGCCCAAAGGGCAAGCCTGCGGCGATCTACTTGGTTGACCCATTGCAAACAAATCCGCCATAGCAGCCCCAAAGGAGACTGCACATGTTCCCATTCGTTCGTATGATTAAAGATATCGTTTTAGCCCGCAATCTACCGCCCCTGACTGACTTTTCTGAAATCCATGAGTCCACCCACATTTGTTGGCCGTGGGATATCGATTTCTTTGGTGAGATGAACAACGGACGCGTTTTGACAATCTATGACCTTGGTCGTTTTGCATCGGCCCAACGCGGTGGTTTAATCAAGGCGCTGTATGTCAATAAATGGGGACTGGCGATGGCAGGGGCCATGGTGCGTTATCGCCGCCGTTTGACCGCGTTTGAACGTTTCACCATGCGCAGCCGTGCAGTGTGTTGGGATGAACGGTTTATCTATATCGAGCAGTCGATGTGGAAACTAAACGGTGAGTGCGCCAACCACATCGTTTACCGCGCAGCCGTAACCGAAAAACGCCGCGCTATTTCACCCGTCCGCGTGGCTGAGGCGCTGGGCCACAACCCTATTAGTCCACCCATGCCCGAATGGATGCAAGCGTGGACCGCAGCCGAAGACAAACGCCCTTGGCCGCCAATGTCAGAAGTTACC
>JAPKAB010000012.1 GCA_028825475.1 Ascidiaceihabitans sp.
TTGACGCCACTCAGCCAGAGCAGCGGCACGGTTTGGCTTAAATTTGGTGCGTGAATAGAGATGGCGTTCCTGGATGCCCCTCACAGCCAGCCTAACCTTACACCTAGCATTTAGTGCCTTTGACTGATTGGAGCCGGCTAAAGCGCGGGATAGCCACCATGTGATAGCCAACAGTGTGGCTGAAGATGACAGCCACGCGGGAGCGTGCGCGCATGGCAAAAGAATGCAGTCACGTCAATGTTTGTGGGGGCGAATGTGGGGGCTAAAACCACAATAATATCAATAAATCCAATTAAAACAATGTCTTGATAAGTTATTATGGCGGTGCTGTCAGACTAATGATTGCAAGCATCAGATTGATGGGGGCAATCAAAATCTATGCGCTCAATAATTGTCGCCAATCAGTGAGAGCAGCGTCACGGTTTAACTTGAAATTGGTGCGTGAAGGGAGATAGCGCTTCCAACGCCCACTACACAGCTAATCTAACCCCACACCCAGCCCCTGTAGCGCCTCTAACTAACAAGGGTGGCAGACTGGAGTGAATGGCGCTGAGTGTAAGCTATGGCAGAGCGTGGTGGGCTTAGTGGACACAACTGCGCGGGCGTGCGCGCGTGGGGTAAATATATAGTTAAGTCAATATTTGTGGGGGCGAATGTGGGGGCAAAATCCTCACATAAGTGCATATATCAATAAAAAACAAAAGCTTATGCTGATATAATGGCGGATCGACAGGGATTCGAACCCTGGAGACGGTCACCCGCCTACACACTTTCCAGGCGTGCGCCTTCGACCACTCGGCCACCGATCCGTTGGCGGCGGTTTAGCAAGCGATGGCAGAGGTTTGCAAGCGCGAAATGCACCCAAAACCATCAATCATCAAGGTGGAGGTAAATCCGGCGATTTCTTTGGCCTTTTTTTTCAATTTTACCCAAGCGAACCGCACCGATTTCGCCTGTGCGCCCAACGTGCGTACCACCACAGGGTTGAACATCAATCTGATCGTCACCCGCACCGATACGAACTAGACGGATACGCCCCGCTCCCCGTGGTGGTTTAACCGTCAGCGTCTTAATCAATTCTGGGTGCGCATCGAGTGTTGATTGGTCGATCCAGTCCTCGGTCACGACAGCGTCCATCTCAACGAATGTCTGTAAGGCCTGCTCGATAATCTCACGGTTTTCAGGAGCATCTGGCATATCAAAATCCAAGCGGCCCTTGGCCGCACCGATTGATCCACCTGTCACACCAAATGGCACAGCGACTGACAACAGGTGCAGAGCTGTGTGCACACGCATATGTTTATATCGGCGTTCCCAATCGACCTCTTGGATCAGAATGGCCCCAACAGGTGGTAAAGCTTGTGGCTCAGCGGGAATTAAAACGATTTCGCCGCCATCCCCTTTGATCGCAGTTGCGATTGGCATGGTTTGATTGTCCCAACGCAGCTCACCGCTATCGCCCGGTTGTCCGCCCCCTTTGGGATAAAAAACTGTTCTATCCAGAACAATACCGCCCTCAAGTGTATGTGCGACAACTTTAGCCTGCGCGTCACGTAGATAGGCATCTTCACGAAACAACATCTCAGTCATGTATCACCTACCAAGGCTTCGGGGTTTTTAATCCAAATATCACGTTGTGCGAATGGCATTTCGATGCCCTCTTCAACAAACCTGGCTAAGATTTGATGGTTCACATCATTCTTAACCGTCAGGCTCCAATTTACGTCCCGTAGGATCATCCGAATTTCAAAATCGAGCGAATCTGAGCCAAACCCTGAAAACAGAATAAAGGGTGCTGGATTGGCCAGAACCATCGGCTGGGCCTCTGCAATCTCGCGCAGGATGCCCTCAACCTTTTTAGTATCTGTACCGTAAGCCACGCCTACGTTCATAATCAGGCGCCCAATTGTGTTGCCACGCGTATAGTTCGTAACGGTACCGCTGACCAAATCAGCATTCGGGACAATAACATCAGTGCGGTCAAATGTTTCGATACGGGTTGAGCGGACTGAGATCGCCCGCACATAACCGTGCTTACCACCCACTTCGATCCAATCGCCCTCAGAGATCGGGCGTTCAATAAGCAATATGATTCCAGAAACAAAATTCGATACGATGTTCTGAAGGCCAAAACCGATACCAACGGACAACGCACCAGCAACAATTGCAAGGGACGACAGATCAATTCCCGCCCCAGTAATTGCAACCACTGCAGCTAAGAAAATACCAACATATCCAAGACCTGAAACAATGGCGTTTTGGCCGCCCTTATCAATCTTTGTTTTAGGTAAAACGTTATTGCGAAGCGCCCCTTGAATTAAGCGCGTCAGCAAGTACCCGACAGTAAACAGGACGGCAAAAGTAATAAAGTCACTTGGAGAAATTCGAGTTTCTCCCATCGCAAATCCTTGCAGAAAACCAGACCAAAGCTCCGTTAGGTCAGCGACACGTGCGCCCCAAATCAAAGCCAACGGCGGCGTAGCCAGCACCAGGAGACCGAAGCCCGCGAGCGCTGGAATTAGAGCTTCGCGTCCGAGCACACCCTGTCCGCTGATCCAACCATAAACGTCAGCTAAAAAGCGTTGTAGCACCAACACAAGCCCAAACACAGCAAGGCTGTAGACCGCAGGGAATACAAGGGCGTCTCCGGCTTGAAAATAGCCAACGGCAGCCATCAGAGGACCTAAAACTGATACGATGACAGCGCCGAGACCAATCAAACGCGTTACACGAGAAAACGTTGTAATTCGTTCTTCACCATCGTCATCAACAATTACCTGAGACGATCCGCGAAGAATATGACCAACGCGGAACAGCAAAATACCAACGCATACGATCAAGGGGAAATGCAGAATAGGAGAGGTAACCTCTGACACTTCGCCAAAGCCCAACATTACATCCAATATCAGGCGCAGGACGACTAGGGCGGATAGCAATGCGACGTCAAAACGTGCCTCGAGCCGCTTTACTTCACTAATTTCGATTAGCGGATCTGTATCTTCTCGTGGAAACAACCAGTCAGCCAGCCATTTGCCGCATAAGAAAACAATTCCATAGATCGGCAATATCTCAATCAGTTGTTCGCCCCGAAGGCCAAGCATTCCAGTGATCTGCAAAGCAATCGAAAGGATTGCGACACCAATTAGCTGAAGGGTTACGCGGATAACTGATAGAATAAAGCTCCACACTCCGGTGCCACGTCCACCGAATTTGCGAAGCAAGTTTCCAAGCCTCTCAGTCCAGCGGCGTGCCCGAGCCATCAACAATACCGAGATGACGAGGAAGAATATTACAAATGGCAGCGTCTCAATAAATGTTTGACGTGCTGCCGAATCCGAAAACAGACGGCTTTCAGATTTTATATCGCCAAAAATACCGACAAGTTCGCTAATAGCGGTCCCCCAATTTACTGGGTTAAGCGGTGACGGCCCAAGGGAAAGCAGCCTGTTGGTTTGCCGTTCACGTATGATCGTGTCTATTTCTCCGATCAAACCATCTGCGCGACGATAGGCAACTTCGGCGGCTTGTACCGGAGCTTGAAGCTCGGCTAAACGCAATGATATCTCACTACGCTGCGTAGCAATGGCCAGCGGCTCGACACCATTTTCAGGAACAGCACCCAATGCAACCATTTGTGCTTGAAGCGTTGCAATCCGTTCAACATTCGCCAAACGGGCTTCAGAAAATTTTGTCCGGAAATTAACAATTCGTGAGCGTAGTGTTTCGAACACTTCGTTTGTGCCCGCTTCACCATCGACTGCCGTTTCCGCTCGTGTGGCTACGCTTTTCCAAAGATCATAATCAATCGTTTCACTTGTTTGAGCAATCGCCGCAAAGGGAACGAAAAGACACAAGGCAAGGCTGAGCAGCCAACGGTGCAACATGGGCTATACGACCTCAGTAACGTCTGGAAGATTTGCTGGTTCTTCATCCAACCAATCAGGAATTGGCAAACCTTTTTCACGCAAAAACGCAGGATTGTACAATTTGGACTGATAACGTGTGCCAAAATCACATAGGATCGTCACAATCGTATGCCCCGGTCCCATGTCTTTGGCCAAACGCATCGCACCAGCAACGTTCACACCTGACGAGCCACCAAGGCAAAGCCCCTCATGCTTGAGGATGTCAAAAACCACCGGAAGCGCCTCAGAGTCGTGAATGTTATAGCTATAGTCAGGCTTTAAGCCCTCAAGGTTCTTTGTGATGCGAACCTGACCAATTCCTTCGTTGATCGAGCCACCTTCGGTCATCGTCAACTCATCTTTGGTGTAGAAATTGTACAGCGCAGCACCGTCAGGATCAGCCAAACCAATTGTCACGCCTTTAGGCTGAAGGACTTCACTCACACCTGCCAACGTACCACCCGAACCAACGGCACAAATAAAGCCATCAACCTTACCGTCAGTTTGCTCCCAGATCTCTGGGCCTGTAGTTTCAACGTGGGCTTGACGGTTCGCTATATTGTCAAATTGGTTGGCCCAGATCGCACCATTTGGCTCTGTTTTAGCAAGCTCGTTTGCCAAACGTTCAGAATACCGGACGAAGTTGTTTGGGTTGCGATACGGAGCAGCAGGAACCTGAACCAAGTTCGCACCAGCAAGGCGCAACATATCTTTTTTCTCTTCAGATTGCGTTTCTGGGATAACGATAACCGTTTTGAACCCCATCGACGCACCAACAAGCGCAAGGCCAATACCGGTGTTACCGGCCGTCCCCTCAACGATTGTACCGCCTGGTTTCAAAGCACCAGTGGCAATCGCGTTCTTGATGATGAACAGCGCGGCGCGATCCTTGACCGATTGGCCCGGATTCATAAATTCAGCTTTGCCCAAGATCTCGCAGCCGGTTTCTTCACTGGCCTTATTTAAACGGATCAGGGGTGTTTTGCCGATGCTTTCAGCCAAGTTATTTGCGATGCGCATTATGGTGTCTCGCTTTGGATTGGGCAGCAGTAAGGGCTGCGTTGTTCAGTTGAGTTTTTTGTACCCGTGGGAGTGGGTAATCTCAAGTCAAACCACGCAAACGATCACGATGGAACGCAAGCCAATAAGCCAGTGTCACAAGTGGCACATTTGCTGCTTGCTGACTTTGTACCAGCTCCATCAACCCATCGAATGACAACAGATGGGTTCGAATGTCTTCGTTCTCGGATTCAAGGCCAGAAATCCCAACAATATCATCAGGTAAGTCGACCAAACCAACATATTGATAGAAAAACTCGGTTGAGCACCCCGGCGATGGATAAGCTTCGCAAACTTGTTCTAAATGGTTGATCGTCAGCCCGGCTTCTTCTTCAGCCTCACGGATGGCGCATGCTTGGGGTGTTTCACCCGCGTCCACACGACCTGCAATTGGTTCTAACTGCCAAAGGTTCGGATCACCGCGCCCAAGTGGCCCCATACGCATCTGCTCGACCAGCAGCACACGATCGCGTTTTGGATCATAGGGAAGAAGGATTGCTGCATCCGTCCCAACGAACACAGCGCGCTGCAACGTGGACGTTTTGGTGCCGTCAAACCGCTCGTGTTTCACCTCAAAGGCGTCCAAAGCGAAAAACTCCGTGTATTCACGGGTCTTTGACACAACCTCCACATCACCCCTAAGGGTTGTGCGGCCGTGTTTACTTGATAGCGCATTCAGATTGGCTGCTGCGCGTGAACGGATCATCGGGAACATACGGACAATATCAGCAGCACTTCGTTCACCAAAGAACGACATAACTTCGCGCGCAGCGATCACAGTCATTGCAGCCCATTTGAATTCCCAAGCATGCAAATCCCACAAGCCATTTGGCGTAACACCCAATTTAGGTGGAAAATAAACGTCGACCGCCTGCCCATTTGATGCTGTTTCACGGCTTAGCGTGTAATCAAATCCACCTTCATAAAAATTCAGTCGTTCAAGATCCAATTCGCTTAGATCATTTAAGACAAGCCCAGTTTGAGAATGCCCTTGAGAAACTGCAATCAAAGGAAACGGTCCCTCTAACGCCGCCATAGCAGCGTGGCCTGGCAGTTCGCACACGACCATATCGATATGAGCCGCTGTGCGACCTAAAACGATTTCCAACAATGGGACATGACGTAACGTGCCATAAACAAATAGATTGGTCATATGATCAGTGCACGCGGTTCCAAATGGCTTCGACAATCAACCATGCCAGTATTCCGCCGATCAATGCAGTGCCCCACAAAGCCGTTGAAGAAACCTGAACAACAAAATCTATCCCAATCGGGACAATACCTAACAACGCATCAAAAAGAGTGTCGTAGCGCCCCCGCATGGATAAACGGATCATTTCGTTGGCACTTTGGATGAAGATCACAGAAGCAACCATCGAAAACGTACCCGTGATGCCGTTGTTGATCGCAGGTACCAAACCGAAACCAACTCTTTCGCCCATGGAAGTCCAACCTACGATGACGCCGACCAACATACTGACATAAGTAAAGTAGCCGAAATTATAGTCTTCGATAAACGTGGGTTTAACCAACTCAGAAAGAATATAAGCCAAGGCGCACAGGCAGAGGGAAGATGCTACTTTTGTGCTGCTTGGCATAGTTCTGATCACCTTCTAATTGGCCACTCTTTAACTGGGTCGCTTAATCGTAATCTGAGTGACATCGCAGTTGCCACTATCAAAGGTCGCAGCGCAAGAGGTCAGGTAAAAGTTCCACATACGACGGAAACGATCATCAAAGCCCATCTCTGCAATCTGGTCCCATTTATCATTGAACGTTTCATGCCAACGACGCAATGAAATGTTATAGCTTGGCCCAAACTCGATCGAGCGTTCAACTTCTAAACCAGCCTTTACAACCTGTTGACGCAATGCCGTTGGGCTGGGCAACATCCCCCCCGGAAAAATGTATTTTTGAATAAAATCAACGCTATTTTTATAGATTTCCCAACGGCGATCATCAACCGTGATGATCTGCAATGTCGCATTCGCACCTGGTTTAAGGCGCTCACGCACAGTTTCAAAATAGATCGGCCAGTATTTTTCGCCGACCGCTTCAAACATTTCGATGCTGGCAATCCCATCGTAGGTGCCTTTTTCATCACGATAATCTTGAAGCTTGAACTCAACCAAATCAGAAATACCAGCCTTTTCAATACGTTCCTGCGCATAGTTAAACTGTTCCTGACTGATCGTCAGACCCGTTACTTTTAGCCCGCGTTCTTTGGCTGCGTATTCCGCAAAGCCGCCCCAACCACAACCGATCTCAAGAACATGATCGCCTTTTTTGACGCCCATTTGATCGACCATGCTTTTGTATTTAGCAGTTTGTGCCGCTTCATGGCTTTCTTGACCTGTCTCAAACAATGCTGATGAGTAGGTCATGGTATCATCTAACCACAGGCCATAAAATTCATTGCCCAAATCATAGTGATAGCTGATGTTCTTACGCGCCTGAGATTTGTGATTACGCTGCATCCAAAAGCGAAGTTTTTCAAACATCCGCACCAGACCTTGGCCCGGGAAACCATCGTAGATGTCTTCGTTGTCCGCGTGAACAAGGTCCATAAATGTCTGCAGGTCTGGCGTACTCCACCAATTATCCAAATACGCATCACAAAAGCCAAGGTCGCCCTCACGGATCAAGCGCGCAAATAGATCGGGGTTGTGAACGCGCAACTCAGCCACGTGACCCGGTTGTTTGCCATCTGCGCGAAACGTCCGACCATCTGGCATGACGAAATCAACCCGACCGTTGTTCATTTCCTGCGCCATCGCAAAGACCCGCGTGAAATATCGTGGTAAACTTGTTTGGCCGTCTGTTGTCGTCAAAATCATGCGTGTTCCTCGTTCGCATTTTAGCAAGGCTAGGGTTTCGGTCCCTAGGTTTGCAAGTGTTCTTCTGGATTAATTTCTAAAACCCGCGTGTTTCATATGCGCTTAATGCACGCTTGCGCCCCTGCTCTGGGGTCACGATTGGTTGCGGGTATGGGGTATCCGCATTGAGGTTCCAAGACTTTGGAACAGCTACAAAAAACGACGTGGCGTCAGGATGTGGCGCGCTACGTCCCTCAGCAATCCAACGGTTTACGTAATCGCGATTTTTGTCGAATTTGTCCAACTGGGTAACCGGATTGAAAACGCGGAAATACGGTGTCGCATCAGGACCTGAACCCGCAGACCATTGCCACCCCATCGCATTGCTTGCAGGATCCCAGTCGGTCAGACATTCCTCAAACCACTTTTGGCCAACGCGCCAATCTGTCATCAAGTGTTTCGTGAGGTAGCTAGCAACGATCATGCGGCCACGATTGTGCATCCGCCCTGTCACGTATAATTCGCGCATCGCTGCATCCACAAACGGGATACCCGTACGGCCCTGTTTCCACGCGATCACTTCGTCTGTGTCCTCGGTATTCCAAGGGAACGCATCCCAACCTTCTTTCCAGTTGCTGTCCAGAATACGGGGAGTGTGGTGCATCAGGTGATATGCGAACTCGCGCCATACCAGCTCTTTCAAGAACACCTCGGCCCCTGATTTCCCCTCATGCAACGCGCGTTGCCCCGCATGCCAACATTGGTGCGGGCTGATTTCGCCAATCGCTAGATTTTCCGACAAGTTCGATGTGCCATCGGTCCAAGGTAGATCGCGGTTGGTGACATAATCCGCGACCCATTGGTCCACAAACACCGCCAAACGGTCTTGGGCTGCATCTTCACCCAAACGAATGTGTGGGCGAACAATCGCAGCACCGCGTTTCATTGCGCCGCCCATCTCCCAATCAAGGATGTCTTCACTGTCAGGCCACTGCGTGGGCGCAGCAATCGCTTTTGGTTTCGCCAAAGGCGCATCCACGTGGCGCGTTTTCACGTTATTCCAAAACGGCGTATAAACTTTATAAAACCCACCGGTCTTGGTTTCAGTTGTCCACGGCTCAAACATCAAATGACCACCAAATGACCGCGCATCGATACCGCCAGCTTTTAAGGCACTCTTGATCGCACTGTCACGTTCGGTGGCTTGAGGGTCATACAGACGTGACCAAACGACTGATTTGGCCCCCGTCTCTTGGATCAACTCACGTAAAACCATTTCCGCAGGACCACGACGCAAAAGCAATCGACTGCCTAATTTGCGCAGGTTTTCATCCAGCTTTTCAACACCCAAACCCAAACGCCACTTTGGCGCAGCACCCAAGGTGGCAACGCTGTCATCGTGAATGAAAACCGGGATTACAGGCCCGCCAGTCGCGCAGGCCGCCGTTAGGGCCGCATGGTCAGAAAGACGTAAATCACGTCTGAACCAGACAAGTGTTGGGCTGCTCATTGTATATTATCTCCGCTCTTAGAAACCATACGCACAAGCGCGCCAAACGGATCACTATAAAACGTGATCAAGTCCCTCTAATAGCTGATCAATTTCGCCTTGCGAAGTGTAATGCGTGAAGCTGACGCGCAGGACCCCCTCTTTTGTTGGATCAATGCCCAATGCCTCAAGCGCGCGCACAGCATAAAAATCACCACCGCCCGTCATAATTCCACGCTTTGCAAGCTTGGCTGCGACAGGTTCGGCGGGACGGTTCAATGCCATGGCGACAGTGGGTGCACGTGTTTGTGCGTCCAACGTGCCAAGGACACGAACGGAATTGCGCCCCTGTACGGCCGACAGCACTTGGTCCAGCAATTCGGTCTCATGACTGCGCATCAGGTCGTGCACAGCGACACCACGTTCCACTGGTTTGGCAGGTTTAGAAAAGTGGTGGTCATACAATGCATCCACATAGTCAGCCATTCCCGCACATGCCGCGATCTGTGCGTGATCTGGTCCCGCAGGTGTGAACCGCTTGTACAACGTGTCCTCGTTAAAATAGTGCCCTTGGTTCGGCAACAATTCACCCAAAGCACGACGGATCACCATCAATCCTTGATGCGGCCCATAGGTTTTATAGGCTGAAAACAGGTAAATATCTGGCCCCAACGCCCCCACATCCGCAAACCCGTGCGGTGCATAACTCACGCCATCCACACATACAAACGCACCAGACGCATGGGCCAATGCCGTGATCTCAGTTACTGGATTGATGTGACCCACAACATTTGAGCAATGTGGAAAACAAACCAGACGCACATTCTCGTCTAGTAACTCTTCCAAATCTTCTGGGTTTAAGAGGCCCGTAACAGGATCGATCTGCCATTCACGTACTTCAATCCCGCGATCTTCCAAACGACGCCATGGACCACTGTTTGCCTCATGGTCCTGATTGGTAACAATGATCGCTTCACCCGCCTGCATCATCTGACCAAAAGCTTGGGCCAAGACATAGGTGTTTTGGGTCGTGGACGGTCCAAAGCTAAGCTCATCAGTATCAACGCCCAGGATCGCAGCCATGCGCACGCGCGCCTCATCCATTTCTTCACCACCCAAGCGGCTGGCCTCATAGGCCGCATAGGGTTGCACTTTGCGCTGGGTGTAAAATCGTGTCAGTCGATCAATGACCGCACCGCATGTGTATGACCCACCCGCGTTTTCAAAGAACGCTTGACCTTGTAGCGATGGTTCAGAAAATGCCGGAAACTGGCTGCGGACAAAATCGATATCAAGTTTCATACAAGCGCTCCTATGTTCCTAATCAACATAAGAAAAAAGCCCCGATGCGCAAGCACCGGAGCCTTAAAGTCCTCACAAATAGCTGTGATGTTTCAGTGCGTATTAACCACCATTGTTTTCATTTTTACGCAGACCATCGCGGATCAGCGCCTTTAGCAGCGACACACCCATCAATGCCATAACAACTGAGAACGGAAGCGCCCCAATAATCATTGCAGTGTTGATGGCGCCAAGGCCACCCGCCAGCAGCAATCCACCAATCACAAGCGTCAGAATGACACCCCATGTAATGATGTGAATGCGACCTTTCGGGCTTTCGTCACCTGCCGCAGCAATCGTGTTGATGATCAACACCGCAGAGTCAGCTGACGTCACCAAGTAGGTCAACAGTAGCACAACGATCACAATAGACATTAGCGTGGCCAAAGCAGGTGAAAGCATGAAGTTAATCATGGCAAACAACTGGCTAGACAGCCCAGCTCCTGTAATTTGGTCACCTGCGCCACCGTTCAATGTTAAGTCAATTGCAGTTCCACCAGCAAAGGCGAACCAAACAAAACACATAATCGATGGAACGATCATCGCGCCCAAAACATACTCACGGATAGTGCGGCCTTTGGAGATACGTGCAAGGAACAAACCTACAAACGGTGCGAATGCAATCCACCACGCCCAGTAGAAGATGGTCCAACCACCCTGCCAACCAGCAAGTTTGGAAATCACGCTTTCTGCGTCGCCGTCAGCGGTCCATACAGTCATAGACATTGCAGGCAAGGCGATGATGTAATCCCAGATACCCGTAAACAAGCTAGACAGCGCGAACATTGTCGAACCAAAGACCAAGAAAAATGCGAGGATAAAGAACGACAACCCCATATTGATATTGGACAGCCATTTAATGCCTTTGCCAACACCTGACAGAGCAGACAGTGTTGATGCAAACATTACAATGACAAGTGCCGCAAGCATCGCGATGTTGGTAGGCGTACCGTCTGCCTGCATGATCCAGTTAAAGCCCGTGATGTTGTAAACACCAGCAGCAAACTGGCTAACACCATAGCCCAAAGTTACCGAAACACCCAATATAGTTGCAATCACTGAAACGATATCAACGATATTGCCCAATGGCCCTTCAAGGTGACGACCAAACAATGGCGTAAGACCTGAACGAATTGTAAGCGGCAAGCCACGTGAATAGCTAAAGAACGCAAGGGAAAGTCCTACAATTGCATAGCAACCCCAAGCTGAAAAACCCCAGTGCAGGAACGACCACTTCATCGCGGCGCGAACATTGTCAGCGTCAGATGCAGTGGTATCGCCCATGATAACAGACGGGTTATTACCAAAGTGGTACAGCGGTTCGCCCGTTGCATAAGTCAACATGCCAATGCCGATCCCTGCCCCAAACATCATAGAGAACCATGAAAAGTTCGAGAACTCAGGCTTGCTGTTCTCGCCGCCTAAACGAATTTTGCCAGTCGATGGCCAAAGGGCCAAAGCAAGACAAACAACAATGTAAAAGGTCATGACATACATGTACCACGAACCAGTGTTGGCATCGATCGTGCTGCGAATGCCTTTCAGTGCAGATCCAGCACCTTCCGGAAACACTACGGCCCAAAGGATCAACGCGCCAATGGCGACTTTTGATCCTATAGTTACGACTTTGGAAAAACCTTCATAAAACCCCGAACTCGCGGTTTCGATATCCAACTCTGTTAGAGGTGGCTGAATTGACATTGTCCCTACTCCCTTTTTTCTTATTAAATAAGGAGAAGGCTACCAGCTATGGATGATTTGTCACCATTTTTTACAATCTGCGGTACCTATAGGCACTTGTGATTAAAAAAAACGGCACTTCCAAGATAAAAGCGTCAATTACTTCCAACAAAAAACTGCGCCTAGAGTTGAGATCTAACGCAAAATTTTCGAATCGTAGGACCAAATTTACCTAGTCTTCTTACCCAAACAAAATGCTGCACCTGCGTGACACAGATACAGCCCAATTTGATCCATGCGGAGACGCGCTTATTGGATCAGACGATAGCCGCTGCAATTGCCGCACCATGCGCTTTGATCGCGTCCATATCGCCCATCACACCCGGACCGCGCAACGATACGCCCTCATGGCGAGGGTGAATGTGGAAATGTAGGTGGAAAATCTCTTGGCCACCCGCTGCCTCACTGAACTGCTGAAGCGTGATACCATCGGCGCTAAATGCAACCTTGGCAGCATTCGCCACCTTTTTGACGGTCGCCATGACAGCCGCCAACTGGGCGTCAGTCGCATCTAGAATATTACGGCAAGGGGTTTTGGGGATCACCAGACAATGCCCGTCAGAACGAGGCATAATGTCCATGATGCAAAGAGTTTCATCGTCTTCATAGACTTTGAAACTTGGGATCTCGCCGCGCAAAATTTTGGCAAGGATGTTCTGGTCATCATAAGCAGTCATGAGGGTCTCCAATATCTATTGAAGACCCTCTTAAACTGATCAGGCGTTCACATCTACAACAACACGGCCTTTTACTTGGCCTTTGAGGATATCAGCACCAAGCGCTGGCAGATCAGACAACACAGCCGGCTGAACCATTGCTTCAAGTTTGTCCATTGGCAGGTCTTTGGCGATACGACCCCACGCACGAACGCGGTTGTCGTATGGCTGCATGACTGAATCGATCCCCAAAAGGTTCACACCACGCAACAAGAACGGGATGACGGTTGTTGGCAAAGCAGCGCCACCAGCCAAACCAACGGCTGCAACAGACGATCCGTATTTCATTTGGCCCAAAACGCGTGCCAGCATTTCGCCGCCCACCGCATCGACGCAACCGCCCCATGTTTCAGCTTCCATCGGGCGTTTAATCGCCTCGTTCAGCTCTTCACGGGCAACGATCTGTGTCGCACCCAATGATTTCAGGTAATCGCCTGTTTCTGGACGTCCTGTAACGCCGGCAACTTCATGACCCAACGCAGCCAAGATAGCCGTTGCGACAGACCCAACACCACCAGCAGCGCCAGTGACCAAAACCGGACCGTCTTTGATACCGTGATCTTCCAACGCCATGACAGACAACATCGCTGTGAAACCGGCGGTACCAACTGCCATCGCCTGACGTGTGTCCAAACCTGCAGGCAGCGGAACAAGCCAATCGGCCTTAACGCGTGCCTTTTGGGCGTAGCCACCCCAGTGAACTTCACCAACGCGCCAACCGGTTAAAACAACCTTGTCGCCCGCTTTGTAACGTGGATCTTCAGAGCTTTCGACAGTCCCTGCGAAATCGATACCGCCAACATGTGGATAGTTGCGCACCAATCCGCCGCCTTTGGCGCTCAGGCACAAGCCGTCCTTGTAGTTCACAGTTGAGTATTCAACCGCAACCACAACATCACCCGCAGGCAATTGATCCACATCCATCTGCTCAATTGCAGCTGAAGCCAAACCGCTTTCTTCGTCTTTGTTCATTACCAAAGCGTTAAACATCTATCTCTCCCGTCGCAGGCAAGAACCTGCATTATTGTTCAAAGAACACTCAAATCCAAAATTGTTCGCGCACCAGCGCAGGACGCATACCGTCAGGTGTTTCCACCTCAAGGTCCGTACCTGGATCCCAATGGGTCATGCGCACCATACCAATGGCAACATTCACCTCAAAATCTGGCGACCACGCGGCTGACGTCACTTTGCCAACCTTTTTACCGTTGGCCCAAAGTTGCCAATACCGATCACATGGCGGAACCGGTGGTCCTGCAATCTCAATCGGCTGTAGCTGCTGCACAGGTCCCTCTTTGGCTACACGCAAAAGTGCATCACGGCCAATACAGCCAATCGCAGTCTGCGTGTCACAGAAACGGCCCAAACCACATTCATGCGGTGTGTTATCGTCAGTCATGTCATTGCCGTAGGACAACAACCCACCCTCAATCCGTTCGATCAAGTTTGGGCAACCCGCACGTACGTTCAAGTCTTCACCAGCCGCAAACAAGGCATTCCACAATGGCATGCCGATATCGCCACCCTCAACGTAGATTTCAAAACCGCCCTGCTTGGAATAACCAGAACGGGCAATCGCCATCTCGCGGCCTTCAAAGTCAAACCAGTCAAAGCGGAAGAAACGGATGTCGCGGATGCGTTCACCGAACACACGAACCAACAGTTCTTCAGCCTGCGGACCCTGAACAGCTAATGGACTGACATCCGGCTCGTCCACCAAAACATCTAAACGATAGCCGTTGGCAATGCCTTTGACCCAATACAATAGGTCACTGTCGGCAATCGAAATCCACCAGCGGTCCTCTGCCAGCTTTAGGCAGACAGGATCGTTCAACATGCCGCCTGTCTCATCGACGATAGGCACGTAATAGCATTGACCTGGCAACATACGGCGCAGATCGCGCGGCGTTAGCATCTGCATAAGGCGCCCAGCATCTGGACCACGCAATTCGACCTGACGTTCAACCGATACATCCCAGACCTGAACGTGGTCTTTGAGGTGCCGATAATCGGCCTCAACGCTTTCAAAGACCGTTGGCAACAGCATGTGGTTGTAAACGGTGTAGGCTTTTACGCCAGCCGCCTCGACACCATCAGAAAACGGTGTGCGGCGCAGGCGACGTGAAGGGGAAAGAAGTGCCATCAGATTTTCTCCGAACTGAGGACAAGATGCCGCGCAGTCTATTCACATAAACCAAACGCCACATCCCATTGAAACAAAACGATTTAAGGCTTTGGGCCCTTCCAATCGATTGGACAAATTTCGGCAGACATGTTGTCGAAATCCCAAACGCGGCCATAGTCGCGCACCTTAGAGCGTAGGCCCTTAGCTGCGATGATATCAGGACCCATCCAGTATTTAGAATTGGACACCATAACAGGATGATCTGGGGATTTGCCCGTCAGCATCTCGATCTCACCTTGGATTTTACGACCAATGGTGATGGAGCGTTTGTTGCCTTCACGCGTGATCTCAACAGGTGCACGTTCCGCGCCAATGATCTCAGACACCAGCATCGTGAACAAACCAGTCGTACCACCTGCTGCACCGCTGAAGATTTGCAAAATGCCGTTGTAGGCTTTGCCGCTTGCGCGCTCATCTACATAGGCAGCAACTTTCCAGTTCCCCTCGCCCATGCGGCCCGGAATATCGACCAACAGACCGACATTCAAACCTGACAGGTCTTCGCCTTCATAGTGGCCTTCATCAATTGCGATGGCCATCCATGCGTGACAGTGGCCCTCGGTGGGAGGATGACCGCCCAAAGAAACAACGCATGGGCAAAATACTGTGCATGAGCAGTTCAAGAACAGCTCGCCTTTGATCGCCCAATTGGTCGGTGTCATTTGACGGCGGCCCGGGTTGGGCATCCGTTGATCAATACGCTGACTAATAGGCAGCTTATCTGAATCCTTACGACGCGTTACAGCCATCTTATCCTCCGATGAAATAAGGTGATGCGATCACAAGCAATCCGCCTGCAATAAGGGCCACACCCATTGGTTTCGTTATAACATGCCCGATTTGGGGCAACTTTTCTAGAACCATGAACAGGGTCGCGGCCCCCATCCAAAGCAAACTCATGACACCGCCGACAAAACCCAAGACCATAAAGCCCCAGCAACAGCCAACGCAAAACGCCCCAAGACCAAGGCCCATGCGCACCCCGCCGCCAAATCCGGTTTTCCAATTCCCCAAGAAATACATCATTGGAGAATGGCAAACGCCGTGGCAGATTTCCTTGGCGCGGGTGAATTGGAACAGCCCAACAGCGATCAACAAACCGGCGGTTATCCAACGCGATGTCGCAAAGCCAAGCATATCAATAATACCAGCATAAAGCAGCGTAATTTGAACACCTGCGATCAAAGCCGCGAACGCTACCCAAACCACGAAATAACCTAAAATTACGCCTACGAACCCAGCGCGTGTGCCATCGGCAGATGCCATCAGGTCCTCATAACTGCGCAGGGTCGGCACCATCGTTGGCAACATCATCGCCGCCATCATGATCGCCCACATCGCAAACACAGGCCCAAAACGGGTCATCGCCATGTCACTCATCATCGGATCCATCATACGCATCTTCTGCGCCATCATGTTCGGGCGGCCCAATAGGTCCAATCCCATATCCATACTCATCATATACATCATCAACCATGACCCAAGGATCACAGCAAAGAAGGACAACCATAGTGTGGAACGCAGTATGTGAGGCATCGCAAAACTCATCGATTGGTGGCGACTCAAAGCTAGTCTTGCCATTTAAATGCCAGACAATTAAATAACTGACAAACATTAAATGTAAGACATATGAAAATTGATCCAAACAGCAATGCTGACCTGTCGGCCCAAATCGCCAAATCGATCCGTGATGCAATCATCTCGGGCGACCTGATCGTCGACCAACGCCTGCCTTCAGAGGCCGAGCTGTCAGATCAATTCGACGTCTCACGCCCCACCGTGCGCGAAGCGCTCAAACGGCTGGCTGCGCAATCCCTGATCCGCACACAACGCGGCGCGACAGGCGGTGCTTTCGTCAATAAACTTAGCTTTGAAGAAGCCTACCCCCAGCAAATCACCACCTCCACACTGTTGCTGTCCATGAACGCCGTCAGCTTTGAAACCGCCTGCGAGGCGCGCTACACCCTTGAACGGTCTTGTGCGCCCCTATCTGCACTGCGCCGCACAGCCGATCATCTTGCGACCATGCGCGCCGAAATCCACCGCCAATCCCAACCGGGGCTTACGGACGAGGCATTCTGCGCCTCTGACGTGGCCTTTCACCGTGCACTTGTTGATGGCGCTGGCAATCCCGTGCTTAGCTATCAGTTAGCGGGTGCGGTTGAGGCCATGCAGCCCTTGATGAACATGATCACCTTCTCTGCACGAGACCGGGCCAAGATCATCGAACTGCACACCGCACTTGCCGACGCGCTGGAGGCCAACAATGCCACTGGCGTCGACACCGCATTGGCAGGGCTGGAAAGCTACACTACCAATTTGGCAAAGTCCGTCATGGAAAAGCGCAAGAACAAAGCTTAGACTTGAAACAACTGGCATAGTCCGTCTATGCGCAGCCTGTGAACTGACCGACGGGTTAGGCATCCACTTCAAGGAAAGCGTCCTCATGGCCACCAAAACCACACTGCACCCGCGCAATCAGCACCGCGAAGGATATGATTTCACGCGATTGGTGGCTGACACGCCCGCGCTTGAGGCCTTCACAACGCTGAACCCAAAGGGGCAAACGACCATCAGCTTTCAAGACCCTATGGCGGTTCGGATGCTCAATCGTGCGCTCCTCAAAACACATTACGGCGTTGAAGACTGGGACATCCCTGAAAACGCCCTGTGCCCACCGATCCCTGGACGCGTGGACTATATCCACTGCCTTGCCGATCTGCTTGCTGGCGATAACAAGAAACAAATCCCGCGTGGGCCAAAATACAAAGCGCTCGACATCGGAACCGGTGCCAGCTTGGTTTACCCGCTGATTGGTCAAAGCGAATATGGCTGGGAGTTTACGGGCACCGATATTGACCCCGTCGCGATCACCTCCGCCAAACAGATTTGCGACCGCAACACCCTGAACATCCCGCTTAGACTGCAAACCAATCGCGAAGATACACTCAAAGGCGTGATCCAAACCGGTGACAGGTTCCACGTCATTCTGTGCAACCCGCCGTTTCATTCCTCAATGGAAGAAGCCAACAGAGGGACGCAACGCAAGTGGCGCAACCTTGGCAAAGGAAAGTCATCGACCCTCAATTTTGGGGGACAAAACACAGAACTTTGGTGCCCGGGCGGTGAAGTTTGGTTTATTTCCAACATGATTGAGCAAAGCAAAGCTTTCGCCAAACAATGTCTGTGGTTCACCTCACTGGTGTCGAAAAAAGACAACCTGCCACTGCTTTTGAACAGCCTTGAAAGAGCAGGAATTGCCGATTTCAAAGTTGTTGAGATGGCACAGGGGCAAAAGGTAAGTCGTTTCATCGCATGGACCTACATCCAAAAACACAAACGACCCGCGTTTATGAATGGCAGCATGAAATAAGGTGCATGTGACGAGTTAGGATTGTCCGGCAATGTTTGATTTTTAGCAGAATTTGTGCCTCGGGCAATCGTAACTACCCGCGGCGCAAAAAAGTGCCGTTTAGGACTTTAAGCCTTATTCAGTTAGAAATGCCGTAACCGCAGCGAGAACTGCTGGCCTTTGATTACCCGTCTGCGCTTCAAAGACATGGTTAGCATTCGGCCATTCAATCAGTCTTGAATTTGGTAAAATGGAATGTGCGAAACGCGCTGATGAAACTGGTACGTTGTCATCATTTGCACCGATTACAAGTAAAACGGGCATACGCAAGGTCTTTAGGCTGCGGCTTGGATCGCGATCCAGAACTGAAGACCAATACGTGTGCGGATAACCCAGTTCGAAGGCCGCCGTGTTATTTGGATCAGCATCAATACGTGCTGCAATGGCTTGAAACTGTGGCAACCCACCGCGGCGTTCAAAAAGAAGCTCAAGTTCTTTGCGCTGTGTCATGCCTCCTGCACCGATCACTGCGACCTTGACGATATCTTGTGCCTGCGCGGCCATATCTATCACGATAGGTCCGCCTTCAGACGTTCCCACCAGCATGATCTGACTATCAGGACGCTGCGTTCTGATAGCTTCCAGAGCTAGGAGATTGCGCCGCAAAATCTCATCATAAGTATACTTATTCCAAAAATCGACTGAACAAGACAGGCCTAGATCTCCCTTACTTACGCCAGTCTTATCGAGACTAAAAACCTCCAAGCCGGATACGGCCCCTAAAAAGTAAGGTGCAAGATAGACGCTAAGCGAGGTGCAACCTGACCCACCGACATAAAATACAGTTATTGGGGTCTTGGATGACTCAGCTTCGGTTCTAATTGAGAAAATCTTTAGAACGTCTTCGCCTACACTGAGGCTTTGCGCTTTGCTATCGCTGGCGAACGCCTGCCCCAAATATTGCAACTTTGTCCCGCAAGAAGCCAGCAGAACGAGCAACGTAAAACAAGCGGCTACCCGAAACCCTAAGGTCCGTTTTTGGTGAGATTTGACCATACGCACGCTTCTCCAATAAGTACTGTAAACGAAGTTATCGGGCAGTGCTTTGCCAGCGCAAGAGCTTATTCTGCTAACTGAGTGTTCTGATCAGACTCACTGTATCCTTGCTCGATCCTTCCAAAAACAACCGATTGCTGGATCGTTCACCAAACCAGGCATTGACGCACGCCTAGCGGAAAGCACATTCAACCCACAAACCCGACATTGCCTATTCCATACCACATGCTACCTGTTTCTTATGATAGATATAATCAACACTCTCTGCGCCCTCCTTACCATCGGCTTTGGTCTGTTCGGATTTGTGGCCCCTCGCTACACGGCCTCTGCCCGTGATCAAAAACGAACGAACTGCCGTCAAAGTGTTTAGTCTCGGCCGGATCGACGTAATCCTGTGCGCCCCGCCGTTTCAGTCTTCAATGCCGAAGCAATAATCGGGATCGCTTTAGGGCACTCATGCAAAGAATGACTTCGATTAATTCAACTCGATTAGACTTTGGCGATCTTGGGAACTGCCCAGCACAGCACTGCGGTCATTGCGGTATAAGTGAGCATGATGGTTGGCACAGTCGTGTTGAAGGCAAGATTAAACACTGGAATGCCCAATAAGTCCCGAAATGAAACCGTGGCAACCGATAGCAGGAAAAAGATACCATAAGCGAAAACTCCGATGATCACTGCACGGTTCTTAGTGGTACGAACGACGCCCGCTTTCGTCTCGGCCCGGAAATAATAGGTTATAGCAGCGACAATAAAGACGGCTTCGATGAGTATCGCGAGGTATGCGTTTTTAGCATAAAGCCCCAAGCCTATCGCAACGGTGTCCGCACCAAAAAGATGGTGCCCGTGGCCTGAAAAGAAATCCAGTACGATATGGCTAACGAACAAGGTCAGTGCCACGAGGCCAATCGTTGTACTTTTGAACAAGACCTTACCGATCAGAAATACCACGAAAGCCCAGATGAATTGTGGGATCAGGTGGTGACTGTACATCATTGATACCGTCATGTTGGCAATGGTTGCATCAAAGACGTCAATCGGTCCCGTCGGCTCCAGCCCAAGGTAATGAAAAATGAACCAGCAGATATCTTGGAATTGCGACACGGCAAGAAAGAACAACAACGTCCCTTTTGGGAACTTCTGATGCGCAATGAGGGCAGTTGCATAGTGTCCAGCGATCATAATCCATATCCTTTGGCTAAATTAATTACAAAACAACGCTCTAGTAGAGCGGATGATGATTTGATATAATTTCGTAACTAACAGTACGATATGAATTGGTCAATCTTTAAATACTCACGGGTACGAATATGACAACATTAAAAAACACTCCTAAACGAGGGCGCCCCCAAACTTTGGATCGCGATGCGGTTTTGAAGATTGCTCTGATGAGCTATTGGACAGGAGGGCCAACGCGTGTAGCGATAAGTCACATCTGCAAAGAAGCAGATGTTTCCAAACCTGGTCTTTATCGTGAATTTGGCAGCGACGATGGTTTGAAGGCCGCGGTGCTAGATCTTTACAGCGAATTGGTACTTGGCCCATTCCACAACATTTTGACCAGTAACGAAGGGTTTGCCCAGCAGATCGAGGCACTTATTGCGTTTACTTTGCAAGACCGCCAAAAACTTGGGATACCGAGTGGATGCTTGCAGGTAGCAATGCGTGCCCACAGGGAAGACCTTGGAGAGATCACAGGCAACAAAGTTGATATGCTTCGTTCCGAAACACTTCGAAACTACGAAGCGTGGATCGAACGAGCAAAATCACGTGCAGAGTTCAAGGCCGACATCCCAACCCACGCGGCAGCCCTCTTTTGCGATGCGCAAAACGGTGGTGCTATGCGGATGCAAAGAGAAGGCGTTCCGAATGCAATCATCAAACAAACTTTAGGGCTCGCTTTTGCTACCTTTGTCTAATGCGCGCAAACCGCTTTTTGCGCAGTAGCCGCGAGCAACAGCTAAGTCCCACAAACCCGCCATTGCCTATTCCCTACCACATGCTACCTGTTTCTCATGATAGATATAATCAACTCCCTCTGCGCCCTCCTTACCATCGGCTTTGGTCTGTTCGGATTTGTGGCCCCGCGCTACACGGCCTCTGCCCTTGATCTGGAGCCAACCAAATCCACGATGGGCCTAAGCGAGATGCGCGCCTCTGTAGGTGGATTGTTTGTTGTGGCAGGATTGGCCGCCCTTTGGCTGGATGACCCCGTCGCCTACGCCATGATCGGCTTTGCTTTTGTGGGTGCCGCAACGGGTCGGGTTTTGTCGCTGATCCTAGACAAACCACCTGTGGTCAAAGTGCTGATTTTTGGTGGGATCGAAGCGGCCCTTGCGGCTGCGTTTCTGATCCTCAATTTGGGGTGAACCTGCGTTCGGTGGGTTAACAGATTGGCGGTGCCGATACCTGCACCGACGAAAAACATATATAATACCGACGTAATACCGACGTTTATTTTACATCAATTATAGCCCGTTAAGAATTGATAATATTTAGTTTTCATGCGCGATCGGCAAAAATACTAAAAATCGTCCCCAAACACCTTACCCCTTGAGATTTCTGTGCAGCCCCCCTACATATACATTGTCCTTCGGGACTATGGAAATAAACGCGCTTGTAATAAACGGATTGGACCCGGGGGCGGTACCCGGCGACTCCACCAAACATCCTTTATTTGGGGATCATGGGGTCGAAATAGGATCGACAAACGTCTAAAGAGGTTAGCTTTTTCTCGGCTGGGTGCCACCGTATCGGCCCAAAATGTACAATTGCAAATAACAATCGTGCTCCAATGGCGATGGCTGCGTAAGCAACCGGATCTATTGAAACTTAAGTCCTTACGTTTAGCGACCTAAGGCGGGGTTCGCAGGTACCTGGCAACAGAAACCTGCACTTACTCCCTCCTAAGATTTCCATTTGACGTCCTATCTTGCGTCAGCTTAGTATCCCCAATGGGGTTTACCTGCGAACACCCCGTGAGGCGCCAGCCGAAGGTTCGCATGTCTTCCAGCTTTAAGGAAACATGCTATGGCTGCTCCGAATGAAATTACCCCACAACAACTTCTGCGCCTGATCGGCACGCCCGATTGCCCCGTGGTCGTGGACATCTCTATCGATCCCGACTTTGACGATGACCCCAACATAATCCCCGGTGCCTACCGTCATCCACACACGGATATATCAGGCTTGGTTGCCCGATTGCGCGGCAAACGCGCAGTGATCACATGCCAACAAGGTATCAAGCTAAGTCAGGGACTTACCGCCCACTTGAGCTGCGAAGGTTTGGACGTCGAATACCTAAAAGGCGGCAACTACGGTTGGCGCGACTTGGTGGATGCCCCGCGCATCCCTGCCTCTGCCATGCCTCCCCAAACGGATGGTCGCACCCTTTGGGTCACCCGTCATCGCCCAAAAATTGACCGCATCGCCTGCCCATGGTTGGTCCGCCGTTTCGTCGACAAGGATGCGCGCTTCTTGTTTGTATCTCCTGACGAGGTTGTCGGTGTATCAGAACGTTACAATGCAATCCCGTTTGACATTGAGGACACGTTTTGGAGCCACCGTGGCCCCAATTGCACCTTCGATACAATGTTGGACGAATTCAAACTTCGAACCCCTACCCTTGATCGTCTCTCAACAGTCGTTCGCGCCGCAGACACCGACAACCATGACTTTGCGCCAGAGGCTGCGGGTCTGTTGGCATTGTCAGTGGGTTTATCACGCCAATACCGTGACGATCTGGAACAGCTTGAGGCAGGTATGCATCTGTATGACGCCCTATATCGGTGGGCGCGTGATGGGACCAAAGAACGCCACACTTGGCCAACAGGAAAACTATCATGAGCACGCAAACCTTACCAGATATGATGCGTGCCTTTGGGCGCATTGGACTGCTGTCTTTTGGCGGTCCGGCGGCCCAAATCGCGATCATGCATGAAGAATTGGTCGAACGCCGCCGTTGGCTGACTGAGGATCAGTTCCTGCGTGCCCTATCACTGTGCATGTTGTTGCCCGGCCCTGAAGCAATGCAATTGGCGACATATGCGGGCTGGCGCATTCGCGGTGTGTTTGGTGGGCTACTGGCGGGCCTACTGTTCGTTGTGCCTGGCGCATTGGTCATCTTTGTACTGGCCTTCGCCTATATCTCTTATGGCCAAGTGCCCCTTGTGCAAGCGGCGTTTGTGGGCATCAAGGCTGCGGTAATTATCGTTGTGCTACAAGCACTTATAAGACTTGGGAACAAAGCCTTAGGCACGAATGCTGCTTGGGTCTTAGCAGGATTGGCATTTGTCGCCTTGTTTGCGTTTGGGTTACCTTTCCCTCTAATCATCGCTGTTGCGGCTATTTATGGGTACGTCACAAGCAAAGCCGACAGCGCAACAACCGCACCCGTCCACATCCCTGCAGGTCAGACGTTGCGCACCGTTTTGATCTGGTCTGCACTGTGGGCCGCACCGATGGTCATGCTATGGCTGTTACAGGCTGACTTCTTAATCCAATTGGGACTGTTCTTTTCCAAACTGGCAGTTGTCACCTTTGGCGGTGCCTATGCTGTGTTGGCATACATGAGCCAAACCGTCGTCCAAGATTACGGCTGGGTGACATCAGGCCAAATGATAGACGCGCTTGGATTGGCTGAGACCACACCGGGGCCATTGATCTTAGTCACAGAATTTGTCGCGATCCTTGCGGGGGCAGCAAATGGCGGCATTGGTCTTGCAATTGCTGCTGGCCTCTTGGCACTTTGGGTGACGTTCACCCCCTGTTTCTTGTGGATTTTCGCAGCCGGCCCCTACATCGAAACCCTGACATCACGCCCAAGATTGTCAGCGGCCCTTAGCGCCATCACCGCCGCTGTTGTTGGTGTTATCCTGAACCTTTCAATCTGGTTTGCCTTGCATGTTATATTTGATCAGGTGAACAATTGGGGTGCCATGCCTCTTCCTTTGATTTCATCCATCAACGCCATCGCCGCTGTCCTGACAGGTGCTGCAGCCATACTGATGTTACGTTTCAAATTGGGGTTGGTCACGACAATGGGTCTGATGGCAATCGCCGGTATGGGGCTGTCGCTATTGTAGAACAGTGTCAATTTGCGCTGCCCTCTTTTCACTCCCGTGAAAAAGGGTATGATTGGAGCAATTAAGACAAGGGGATCCGCCATGAGCGACACCATCGACTACGGCAATTTAATGCACGATGCTATGCGCAGCCTAATCAAACGCGTTCTAACAGACGTGCAGGCCAATGGTCTCCCCGGCTCGCACCACTTCTTCATTACATTTCGAACCACACATCCCGATGCCGAATTGGCAGATTGGTTGTCCGATCGTTATCCAGAGGAGATGACCGTTGTGATGCAACACTGGTTTGATCGCCTTGAAGTTGGCGAAGATGGCTTTGGTATTCGCTTGAACTTTGGCGATGCGCCAGAGCCGTTGTTTGTTCCATACGACGCGATCAAAACTTTCGTCGATCCATCCGTTGAATTTGGTTTGCGCTTTGAAGCGGCTGACGATGAAGACGTCGAGTTCGATGGCGTGTCGGTCGAAGAGCTGGGCGACAGTGAACCTGTTCAAATGCCTGAACCTAAACCATCCGTGCTTCAAGAAGATGACGCAGACGATGAAGCCCCGAAAGCAGCAGAAGTCGTATCCTTGGATAGCTTCCGCAAATAGAGCTTGTTAGCGCACTGACTCCAATTGCCTGTTAGGGTTTGTAGCGGTAAACGCTATGCAACGTATTCGCGACAGGAGCGCCCAAATGACAAACACCCGCACAGAAACCGATAGCTTTGGCCCATTAGAAGTCCCTTCGGACAAGTATTGGGGTGCGCAAACCCAGCGCTCTATTATCAACTTTCCGATTGGCTGGGAAAAACAACCCATCGCCATCGTCCGTGCGCTTGGCGTGATCAAGAAAGCCTGCGCACAAGCCAACATGACCCAAGGATCGCTTGACCCGAAACTGGGCAACGCGATTGTTGAGGCGGCAGGCGAAGTGATCGAAGGTAAATTCGACGACAACTTCCCATTGGTGGTTTGGCAGACAGGGTCTGGCACACAATCCAATATGAACTCAAACGAGGTCATCGCGAACCGCGCAATTGAATTGCTTGGTGGCGTAATCGGTTCAAAAGATCCAGTGCACCCAAATGATCACTGCAACATGGGTCAGTCCTCAAACGATACATTCCCAACAGCAATGCACATCTCTGCAGCCATGATGGCGCGCGACGTGTTGCTTCCAGGTCTGGAAAAGCTGCACGCGGCATTGCAGGCCAAAGTGGTTCAATTCGATGGCATCATTAAAATCGGACGTACCCACACCCAAGATGCAACCCCCCTGACGCTGAGCCAAGAGTTCTCAGGTTACACGCATCAGGTGGCCATGGGCATCCGCCGCGTGAACGACGCATTGGGCCGCATTTATGAACTGGCACAAGGCGGCACAGCCGTTGGCACAGGTCTGAACACCCTAAAAGGTTGGGATGTTATGGTCGCGGCCAACATGGCTGAAATCACTGGCCTGCCCTTTGTGACAGCCCCAAACAAATTTGAGGCTTTGGCAGCACATGATGCAATGGTCGAAATCTCTGGCGCGCTAAAAACCGTTGCTGCGTCCTTGTTCAAAATCGCCAACGACATCCGTCTTTTGGGCTCTGGCCCACGTTGTGGTTTGGGCGAACTGGTATTGCCAGAAAACGAACCGGGCTCATCCATCATGCCGGGCAAAGTAAACCCAACACAGTGCGAAGCACTGACGCAGGTATGTATCCACGTCATGGGCAATGATGCAGCTGTTGGTTTCGCAGGCTCACAGGGCCATTTCGAGTTGAACGTTTACAAGCCGATGATGTCCTACAACGTTCTGCAATCCATGCAGTTGTTGGGCGATGCGTCCTCTGCATTCACCGACAACCTAATGGTTGATTTGCAAGCTGACCCAGATCGTATTGAACGCCTGATGCGCGAAAGCCTGATGTTGGTGACCGCACTGGCCCCTGAGATCGGTTACGACAACGCGACCAAGGTTGCTAAGACAGCGCACAAAAATGGCACGACCCTCAAGGAAGAGGCAATCGCCCTTGGCTTTGTGGACGCCGAAACATTCGAGCGGGTTGTACGTCCAGAAAACATGATCGGCCCAAAATGAGCCAACCGGTCAACCTGAACAAGTTTCGCAAGGCAAAGGCACGGGTCGGAAAACAGACCCAAGCCGATGCCAACGCGGCTAAGTTCGGGCGGACCAAAGCAGAAAAAGACCAACAGGCGCAAACAACCAACAACGTTGTGCGCCTGTTGGATGGCCATAAACTAGATACACCAAAGTCATGAGCGGACGACCTGTCAAACGCTCACTCACCCTTAAGGGACACCGAACATCGGTGTCCCTAGAGGACGAATTTTGGGTGGAATTTCGACGCATATCGGCAAAAAAATCAATTCCTATCAATGCATTGGCAGCAGAAATTGATGTAAATCGGACCGCAGATATTGGCTTAGCCTCTGCGATCCGTCTTTATGTACTTGCGGCGATCAAGGCCGAGCGTGACCAAAAACCTTAGGTGTTAAGCCGACGCTTTATAGATCTTGTCGATATTTGCGGCCAAAGCCGTGTCAAACTCAGCATCAGACATATCACGCTGCAACCCTTGGGTCAGCGCACGTGAAAAACTAGCAATCATCTTGCTGTTACGTGACAACCGCGCGGTCGCTTCATCCGTGGAATAGCCACCGGACAATGCCACGACGCGCATAACTGCTGAATGATCCGCCAGCTCGTCATACTGACCAGCATTCTCAGGGATCGTAAGCTTCAGCATCACTTTTTGACCTGTTGGCAATAGCGCCAGCTCTGCAAACAATGCAGCCCGCAACATGTCTTCGGCCTCAGCCTTGTCCGTAGCATGAATATCGACTTCTGGCTCAATAATTGGAACCAAACCTGCAGCGATCACCATTTGTGCAATTTCGAAATGCTGGGTAACGACTTTTACGATGCCCGCATGGTTGGCCGACTTAATGAAAGAACGTTCTTTTGTCCCAAAGATACCTGCCGCTTTTGCCTTGGCCAATGTGGCCTCAAGCTCTGGCATTTCTTTCATCAACTGAACGCCGTTGGCTTCATCCTCAAGACCCTTATCGATCTTCAAGAACGGAACAACACCAGTGTCTTCCCAAAGGTAATGCGCAACAGGCTTGCCAGCGATGGTTTCATCCATCGTGCGTTCAAACAGGATCGCACCGATGACTTTGTTGTTGTCAAAATCTGGGGCAAGGATGATGCGTTCACGCATACGCTGAACTTCGGCGAACATCTCTTCCTCTGAGCCGTAGGCTGATGCATCAACACCGTAAAGACCAAGTGCCTTTGGTGTAGACCCGCCTGATTGGTCCAAGGCTGCAATAAACCCTGCGCCGCTTGTAATTTGTGTGACTTGATCCAACATCTAACACGCCTCCGTAAGTGATACTTTCGTTAAGTACCCCTAAGACAGGCGCAAAATCATTGGTACATGTTAGCGACAGACATTTCTAATGTTAGCGACGGACAATGCGCAAACGGATGCCATCGCGCGATCTAACCGTCAAATGTGCCACTGGAACTGGTGGTTCTTCATCCACCAATTCGACTCGGAAATCCCGCAAAATACGTGACAGGATCAAAACCCCTTCAACCATGGCAAAACCTGCGCCCGTGCAAACACGACTCCCTGCTGAAAACGGAATGAAGGCGTCGCGCTGACACTTCCTACCATTTTCCGTGCCCCACCGTGTTGGATCAAATCCATCTGGATTGTCCCAAAGCCGCTCATGGCGATGCAGATGCCACGGGCTGATCACCGCTTGGCTGCCAACCTTTACTTCACGATCTCGAAACTGCTCAGGACAGGACGCTTCGCGCACCATCATCGGAACCGGCGGATACAGTCGTAAGGTTTCACGAAACACATCGCGTGAAATCCGTAGCTTGGAAATCAACCCAAATTGGTCAGACGTCAAAACCTGCGCCTCATCGGCCACCTTTTCCTGCCATTCAGGAAAACGCGCCATCAAATACAAAGCCCACGCCAAGGCCGAAGCACTGGTTTCATGACCTGCAAGAAAGAAGATCGCGACCTGATCAACCATCTCTTCAGTATCAAACGTCTCACCCGTTTCAGGATCCGCTGTTGTCATAATCTTGGTCGCCAGATCATCCGGTGCAGTGCCCGTGTTTATCGCATCCATCCGCTCTGTCGTCAGCTGTGTGATCAACGCCCTGATCTTGCGCGCACTGACTTTTGTATCACGGCGAAACAGGCGCGGCATCCATTTGGGCAATGGCAGGAAGGCTGCAATGTTCAAGATCGGTTGGCTACGCTGATAAATGCGGAATTCGTCAAACACATCACGCGCAATCTTATGTTCTATCGGAATAGAAAATAACGTGCGGAAAATCACATCAGCAGCCGCGTGGCTGGTTTCTTCCTCGATCTCCACCACATCGCCATCGCGCTGATTTAGGCGCGTCGCCGCCGCCTCTGCGGCCTCCCACATCGCGGGATAGGTTTCGCGCAGGCGTCCACCCTCAAACGCAGGATCGATGATGCGGCGCTGGCGTTTCCACGTATCGCCATTGGTCAGAAAGACCGAGTTTCCCAGCAAGGGGCGCAACCCCTCCCCAATGCGATTGGATTTGGGGAAATCATCCGGGCGATCTTTCAAAATAGTCTTGATCAGCTCAGGTTGATTGATCATGTAACTGCGAAAAAACGGCGTGCGAAACTCTGCCATCCATGCGCGGTACAGGCGTGCAGGTTGCGCCGATAGAATGTCTTGGCGAAACAAGCGCATGTAGTGCAGCAATGAAACCTTGTTTGGGCGACTTTGCGGTTTTGGCGGAAGATCAGTCATGGGGCCACCGATGTGTATTTAGAAACTGAGTAATCGATCCGTGATTTTGACGCCGGACGATTGGCATAGCGATCACCGAGCGTTTGTGGGCCCGCTGTAATCTGAAAATAATTGTAATCACGTGGGCGATCAAATGCGCACATATATTGGAAATGCAGCCGAAAGAACTTACAGCGCAGTTCTTTCCAGCGTGCAGGGCTTAGCGCTTGGGTGAAGGCCGCTGAGAAAACCAATGGCCAGCGTTTGGCATCTGTTGCCACACCCGACACTGATACAGGATCGCATAGGGCAAAGGCACAGCCATCACCAGGCGCTGTGACATCAACCCATGTTATGTTCTTTTGGGTCGATAAAAACTGAAGGTCGGCGCGCAAGCGATAGGCCTTGGGCAAGAAGGACACCATCGGCACCACCTGACCCAACGATAAAAACGAAAGCTTTGGCCCGTTGACAGATACACCATCCGAACGGATCAGATCAGACAGGATGGACACGCCCAAATGCGCACCGGAAGAATGTCCAACAACCAACACTTCATCCACATCGCTATCCATTGCCGCTGCGATTTCGGACTGGAATGTCGCTATACGAACTTCAAGCTCGGGCGGATTGGCACCGCGCGTCTTTGCGGAATATGCGTAATCATGCATCAGGTAATAGGCGAAAAACTTGGAATCCTTAGCCTTGAACCAGCGCAACACGGTCCAAAACGCAATACTGCCACCGATAAGGCTCGCTATGATCGTCTGCGTCAACCAACGCGGCCAGAAAGTCACTGGCCCGTAGATCACCGTTTCCAACAATCGCACGCCTTTGCCAATCAGCAGGGCCGCTACATAAAATGCCAGACATGCCAGAAGCAGCTGAACCAACAGCATTCCAACAGGATAAAGCGCTGCGATAACTGGGCCTTTGCGCAGCTTCATCAACCGCCACAATGCACCTGTCGTGATGTAAATCCATGCCGTGCGAACAAGTTGCCAGTAGGTCGCAGCAATCGAATTGGCCATACTGTCACGCACGATGTCAGACCAAACCAGCACCTCAGCATCGACATGGACCGCACCACCATCAATGACGCTATCGACCTGCCAGCCATAGTTGCCACCACCCTGTTTGGGGCTAAGCGTTAGCTGATAGTCTGAAATAGCTGCCTGCGCGGCACCCTCGGTGCGGTACAGTTCGCGATATCGGCGTGGGTGAATCGGATCATACCCCGGAATGTAGAACACCCGACGCGTTTTGACCGTATTTTGGATGTCACTGCTCATATCCGCACCCTTGAATTACAAACACCCTAACGCGGATTTTTGACAAGATTAAGGCGTTTGAAACAGATCAATCAGCCAAGTGTTGCAAGAAACGGAAAGGTTTCCAAAAGCCAGAATGAGAAGGTTGAGAACTGATTGAACAATAGGGCCAAGCCCACAATGATCAACAAGCCGCCCATTACTCGTTCGATCGTCTTCATATGACGTTTGATACGGTTCATCACGCCCATTGCACGGCTGATGAACAATGCCGCCAACAGAAACGGAACGCCTAAACCAATCGCATAAATACCCAGCAATAGCGTCCCACGCGCAACTGATCCCTCGGATGCGGCCAACGCTAGAATTGCACCCAGTTGCGGACCAATGCAGGGCGTCCAGCCAAACGCGAACGCAAGACCAAGAACATAGGCCCCAAAAAATGATCCACCCTTATCACCGGCGTCTAACCGCGCCTCTTGATCAAGGAATGGAATGCGAAAAATTCCAACAAAGTGCAGACCAAAAACAATGATCGTGACACCTGCGATTTGTCCGAAAAGCACCTGATTTTGCAAGAAAAACGCACCAAATGCAGATGCTGCAAACCCCAGCAAGATGAAGACGGTGCTTAACCCCATTACAAAAAACAGCGCCGCCGTGATGGCCTTACGGCGCCCCGTGGCTTCGTCGTTCATCTCATTGATGCTTACACCGCTCATATAAGCCAAATACGGTGGCACGATGGGCAAAACACAGGGCGACAGAAAGCTGACAATGCCAGCAATCAGGGCCACAGACATTGCAGGGATAAGGCCTGCATCAAAGATATCAATACCAAACATAGGCTAGCCATATGCCAATTGAGCAGGCGCGTCACCTAAGGATCGGTCACATCATTGTGGACAGCTTGAAACAATCGCCCTATCTGGCAGGTATGAGCAATGAAACGACACATCTCGATGCCCGTGGGCTTCTATGCCCTCTTCCCGTCTTAAAAGCACGCAAGCGCATGCAAGCGATTGCAGTGGGTGAAACGCTCACAATGGTTGCGGACGATCCTGCAGCCGTGATCGATGTCCCACATTTCTGCATGGAGGCTGGACATGAATTGGTATCCAGCGAGGCCGATGGCAACGATCAGACCTATGTGATCCGCAAATCCAGCTAATACAAAAGAAAAAGGCGATCCCGAAGGACCGCCCCAATCTGTGACTATGTGCTTGGCTTATTTGCCAAGTGACCACCAACCACGGCGCTTAGGCTTGGCTGGTTCTTCTGGTGCAGCTTCTGCAACCGGTTCAGGCGCAGGTGCTGGTGCAGGCTCAGCAACAACGGGCGCTGGTGCTTCAACAACTGGTGCAGGTGCCGCTTCAACAACTGGCGTTGCAACAACCGCTTCAGGCGCAGCTGCTGGTGCTTCTTCGGCCTCAGCAACCTTTACCTTGGCGCGTGATTTACGAACGCGTTTTGGTTTTGGCTTTGGTTCTTCTTCGGCAGCGACTGCTTCCTCGGAAGGTACTTCAGCCGCAGCTTCAGTTGCAACAGCCTCGTCAGCAGGTGCTTCTTCTTTTACCTTCTTAGCGCGCGGCGCACGTTTGCGCTTTGGCTTGGCTGGTTTTTCTTCAGCTGCTTCCGTAACTGGCGCATCTTCAGCTACAGTTTCTTCACTTACAGCTTCGGCAGATACTTCAACGTTTGCATCACCCTCAGCAGCAACAGTCGGAGCAGCAGCATCGTTAGACGCGCCCTCTTCACCGTTTTCACCGTTTTCACCGTTTGCAGCAGCTTCATCACCGTTTGACTTGCGACGACGACGACGGCGACGGCGGCGTTTGGGTTTGCCCTCACCATCTTCATCAGTCGCAACAGGTGCCGCTACTGATTGATCAATGGTAACGACCACGTCACCTGCCTCAGCCGCAATATCCGCAGCTTCGGCGGCATCCGCAGCCAAAGCATCAGCTTCGTCAATCTTGTCCATAATCGAGGTATCAGGCGCTACAAATGCTGCATTCGCTACAGGCAACGCGCGGGTTGCAGTTTTGAATTTTTCGATCGTGAAATCAGGCGTGACCAAAGACGGATCTGCTTCAATACGAACCGACATGCCATAACGCAATTCTATATGCGCGATGTGGTCACGTTTTTGGTTCATCAAGAAGTTGGCTATCCCCACTGGGCAGCGGACCAACACTTCACGTGTACGGCGGCGTGTGCCCTCTTCCTCAATCTGGCGCAGGATAGACAGGCCAAGATTGTCGTCGGAACGGATCAAACCAGTGCCGTGGCAAGATGGGCAAGGCTGTGTTGTCGCCTCAATCATACCAGGACGTAGACGCTGACGCGACATTTCCATCAGACCAAAGCCAGAGATACGGCCAACTTGGATGCGGGCGCGATCTGTCTTCAGCTTGTCTTTCATGCGCTTCTCAACGGCAGCGTTGTTCTTACGCTCGTCCATGTCGATAAAGTCGATGACGATCAGACCAGCAAGGTCACGCAAACGCAACTGACGGGCAACTTCTTCAGCAGCCTCAAGGTTGGTCTTCACAGCGGTGTCCTCAATGGACCCCTCTTTGGTTGAACGACCAGAGTTCACATCGACAGCAACCAACGCCTCGGTAATACCGATCACGATATAGCCACCAGATTTCAGCTGAACGGTAGGGTTAAACATCCCAGACAGATAGCTTTCCACTTGGAAGCGGGCAAACAATGGCAAAGTGTCTTCATAGCGTTTCACGTTTTTCGCGTGTGACGGCATGATCATTTTCATAAAGTCTTTGGCGATGCGATAACCGCGTTCGCCTTCAACAAACACTTCGTCGATCTCGCCGTTGTACAAATCACGGATAGAACGTTTGATCAGGTCGCCTTCCTCATAGATCTTCGCAGGTGCGATAGATTTCAAAGTCAGCTCGCGGATCTGTTCCCACATGCGTTGTAGGTATTCATAGTCACGCTTGATCTCGGCCTTGGTGCGTTTGGCGCCAGCAGTACGAACAATCAGACCTGCGCCTTGTGGCACTTCGATCTCGTTTGCGATCTCTTTTAGTTTCTTACGGTCTGGTGCGTTGGTGATCTTACGGCTGATGCCGCCGCCACGGGCCGTGTTTGGCATCAAGACGCAATAGCGACCTGCCAAGGATAGGTATGTTGTCAGGGCCGCGCCCTTGTTGCCGCGTTCTTCTTTGACCACTTGGATCAACAGGATTTGGCGAACTTTAACAACTTCTTGGATTTTGTAACGGCGTGCACGCGGTTTGCGCACAGGGCGAATGTCATCGCTGTCGTCTTCGTCTGCTACAGATTCGATACTGTCATCTTTTGAGGATGCATTAGAACCTTTGGAGTCTTCAACCTCAGCGTCATCAGCCTCGCCACCCATCGCAGGATCTTCCGTCGCCTCAACAGCTGGCTCTTCCGAAGTCGTGTCCTCAAACGTGGCTTCTTCAACCACAGCTTCAGCAACAGTTTCTTCAGCTACTTCAACAGCAACAGCCTCTGCTTCAACAACAGGTACATCTGTAACAGTTTCAGCGTCTAAACCCTCAACCGCATCATCCGCTGATAGGTCAATCGTTTCCATACCGTCGATTTCAACTTCGGTGGAAATAACAGCATCGTCACTAGAAACTTCTGCAGCGCGAGTACGCGAACGCGACCGTGAACGGCGTGGTTTCTTTGGTTTATCATCTTCGTCTTCACGTGCTTTTTGCGCTTCGGCATACGCACGCTCTTCCTCCATCAAGGCCTCACGGTCCGCGACGGGGATCTGATAATAATCAGGATGGATTTCACTGAAGGCCAAGAAACCATGGCGGTTTCCACCATAATCAACAAAGGCAGCCTGAAGTGACGGCTCAACGCGCGTAACTTTGGCTAGATAGATATTGCCAGCAATTTGGCGTCTATTTTCGGATTCAAAGTCAAATTCCTCAACTTTGTTTCCATCAACCACAACAACACGGGTCTCTTCCGCGTGGGTGGCATCGATAAGCATTTTCTTAGGCATATTATCCGTTTGCACAACGCAAGAACGGCCACACCCGGAGGGGCCGCCGTTTTGGGAATGTGTCTTGTCAGGGCGATCATGGACGCGCGGCAAAACCAGGCCAAAAGCCCGTCTGCTGTGATGCAAAATGCTATCGCGCGCGTCATCGCGTTCTTCTCCGACACGCGGCAACAATAGTCGCCCGCGCATCCATTAAGTGCCGCAAATTGGTATTCCAAGATGGCAGCGTTCTCTCAGCCCTTTTGGGGCTCAATCGGTCTGCATGAACGTGGCGGTCATTTTAGCCAGCCAATGTCCACAACAGCGAAACTCAAAAAGAGACTTACACAACAAAGGTAAGTATCTCTTACCCCTAGATAATGACTTTTGGGACCCAAATACAATGGACAATCGGCCTAGGCTTGCGCAATTGGCAATAAAATCATCAACATGTTGGGAAATTGGTGCTTCTACGCGATAAAAGGCAGGGACCAATTGATCCCTGCATTCATATTCTTTTTTCTACTTGAGGTAGTCAGAGCGTTGCAGGCCATACTTGGCCATTTTTTCATTCAGAGTCCGCCGTGGCAGGCACAACTCATCCATTACTGAAGCAATAGATCCCTTATGACGGCGCATAGTGTTATCGATCAACATACGCTCAAACGCCTCAACATATTCTTTCAGCGGCTTACCCTCAGTCGTCATGACCGGCTGCATTTCTTCGTGATCAGACATCAGCAACGATGCGATGCTGCCCGAACCACGGCGCGATTGAAGAACCGCACGTTCCGCCACGTTGATCAACTGGCGTACGTTGCCCGGCCAAGGAGCCTGCAACAGCTGTGCAGCTTCTTGGGCCGAAACCTTAGGAGAATCACAACCGTATTCATCCGCAAACTGATCGCCCAAACGGGTGAACAACGTCAAAATATCTTCACCGCGCTGACGCAACGGTGGTACAGTAATGCGTAAGGCAGCAAGACGATAGAAAAGGTCCGACCGCAAAGCGTCCTCACAGGTACGCCCTGCCTCTTGCAGATTGCAAATCCCAACGATGCGCGTTTCAGCTGGCGTGCCCTGCTCATTGATCACGCTTAACAGGCGTGCTTGTGTGGCTTCAGACAGTGCTTCGATATCTTCAAGCACCAGTGTTCCGCCGCGGGCCTCTTCAATCGCTGGCAATTGACCATCTTCTGGCTGCATCGGACCAAACAAGCGTTTGGTTAGCGCCTCGTCTTCCAATGCAGAACAGCTGACCAACACAAATTTCTTACCTGCACGACTACCAACAGCATGCAGCGCATGAGCCACCAGCGTTTTACCTGTCCCTGTTTCACCGTCGATCAGAACATGGCCGTCGGCCTGCCCCAAATCTAGGATGTCCTCGCGCAAACGTTCCATGACAGGTGATCCGCCAATCAGCTTTTTCATCAACTGGCCGCCGTCAGACAATTCACGGCGCAAAATACGATTGTCCATAACCAAACGACGTGATGCCGTGGCTTTTTTAGCCAGTTCGCTCATGCGGTCAGGGTTAAATGGCTTCTCCAAAAAATCAAAGGCACCGACGCGCATCGCCTCAACGGCCATCGGTACATCACCATGGCCTGTGATCATAATCACAGGAAGCGCTGAATCATTGCCCATGAGCTTCTTAAGAAACTGCATTCCATCCATGCCCGGCATCTTGATATCTGAGATCACGATCCCTGGATACTCTGGCCCAAGAACCTTCAGCGCATCTTCGGCGCTGGCGAATGTTTCTGTGTCATAGCCCGACAGCGCCAACCATTGGCTGATCGACTGGCGCATGTCCTGTTCGTCATCAACGATGGCGATTTTCATGGCTTGGGTCATGTTACTTTGCTTCCTCATTCTGCCGCTGATACTTCAGCGTGCGTATTATTTTCTTCGCTCGTGCCTTCTTCAAAAGGCTCTTCTACTAATACCGGCAACTGCATTTCAAACACTGCACCGCCTGCCTGACCGTTGCGTGCCGTTAGTCGACCACCCAAATCGTTGACGATGCCTGACGAAATGGCAAGGCCCAGCCCGACCCCATCACCCGCCTGCTTGGTAGTGTAGAATGGCTCAAACAGTCGATCCTTGTCCTCAATCCCCGGCCCATTGTCGCGCACGGTGAGAGTTGCGGTGTCACCAGCGGCAAGGATGATATCGACCTGTGGATTGCGTTCAAGTTTGGTTGCATCAAGCGCATTGCGCAGCAGGTTCACCAAGACCTGTTCAATGCGCATACGATCCCCCATTACAAGGACGGGTTCATCAGGGATTATGCGCGTGATTTCGACCTGACGCTGACGCAACTGCGGTTCCATCATTGATAGCGACGAAGCAAGCGCAAGACCCATATCTACTGGGCTTAGCTCTGCAGCACCCTTGCGGGCATATGATTTTAACTGGCGTGTAATCGCGCTCATTCGTTCGATCAAACCATCGATGCGACCAAAGGCAGAAAGCGCTTCTTCAGGACGATTGCGATTTAGCAAAAGACGCGCACCAGCCAGATAGGTTTTCATCGCCGCCAACGGCTGGTTCAACTCGTGACTAACCGCCGCTGACATCTCGCCCAAGGCGGCCAATTTACTAGATTGTTCCAACGTTTGTTCAGCCACTGCAAGTGTCTCTTGGACCCTCTCGCGTTCGGCAATTTCCCGCTGTAGGCGCAGGTTCAATGCGCGAAGCTCTGCCGATTCACGCTGGAACAACGCCATGCGAAACGCAGTACGCCGGCTTAGGAAATAGAAGGCAAAGGCCAGCAGAATCGCGAAACCCATGATTTCGAGGGCTAAAACGCCATTCACCCGTTCGCGCACAGAGGTGAAACTGGTGAACGACACCATGCGCCAACCTCGAAACGCGATCCGGTTCTCGAGGCGCATTACCGCCTCACCTTTCATGTAGGCGTCAGGCGGCAAGGTCGTCCAATCAGATGTGGCCCGAATGGCCCGCTCAATCGCGCTTTGTGGGTCCTCGCGCGCTAGGGCCTCGGCCTCCATACGCCCACGCCAGCGCGGCTCAGTCGCCAAAATGATAGCACCTTCGCTGTCCGTCACAATCAGTGCATCTGAAATGCCAGCCCATGCACGCTCAAATTTTTGCAAATCGACCTCAACGGAAATAACACCCAACACCTCACCAGCCGACTGAACACGGCGCGAGTAAGTAAAGATGAACCCACCCGCTTCGCGTGGTTCTACGGTAAAAATTGTGCCCTGCCCACGCAGCGCATTCACGAAGTGCGCAGTGTTTCGATTACTTTCGCCCAAACGGTTACGGTCCGTGGCTGCAACTGTACGGCCATCGCTGTCGAGCAAAACCAAAGATGCCGCCCCAATTTCCTCAACGAAGGAAATCAAACGCTGTGTTGATTGGGAGTAGTCTCCAGAATTAAGCGCACCGATCAGTGTAGGATCACGCGCCAACAGCTGTGGCACAATCGCGTTCTGGCGCAATTCGGACAACAGGTTACCGGAATATAGCGCCAATCGTAGTTCGGCTCGATTTCGGGTGGTTTCCGTGAAACGGTCCGATAAGAGGTTATTGGTCACCGAAACAATCACAACTGCTAGAATAAGCAGCAACACTAAAGACAGCCGGACACGCCAACTCATCGCTTTATTTTGGCTGAAGACGCGCTCGTTTTTCATCGCGCCAACCTAGACTGAAGGTTGGCGCGGCTCAAGTCACGCAGGTGTTAGAATGCCAGACAATGCGCGGAACAGCGCCTGTCCGTCTGTGCCCCCGTGGCCCGCATCAGCTGCGCGCTCAGGGTGTGGCATCATGCCAAGGACGCGTTTGTTGGCAGATAGAATGCCCGCAATGTCGCCTTTGGCCCCGTTTGGGTTGTCTGTGTACGTAAATGCAACGCGATCTTCGCCTTGCAAACGCGCGATTGTCTCGTCGTCTGCAAAGTAGTTGCCATCGTGGTGCGCGATTGGAATGTCGATAACATCGCCTGCAGAATACCCTTCGGTATAGGCACATTGCGACGTCACAACATTCAAGCCAACTGTCTTACAGATGTATTTAAGGCCCGCATTGCGCAGCAAAGCGCCAGGTAAAACACCCGTTTCAGCAAGAACCTGAAAACCGTTGCAGATACCAATAGCATACCCACCACGATCTGCGTGGGCTTTCACCTCATTGCAAATCGGTGAGTTGGCAGCGATTGCGCCGCAACGCAGATAGTCGCCGAACGAAAAACCACCCGGAACACCAACAATATCAACGCCGTCTGGCAGTTTAGTGTCTTTGTGCCAAACCATAGACACTTTGGCACCCGCCGCTTCAAAAGCTACCGCAAGGTCGCGGTCACAGTTAGATCCAGGAAAAACAACGACCGCTGCATGCATCAGGACATCTCCACCGTGTAGGATTCAATAACCATGTTAGAGAGCAACTTTTCGCACATCTCGTTCACAGTGGCTTCTGTTGTGCCGTCAGCAAGATCAAGTTCAATGACTTTGCCCTGACGAACGCCGTTCACGCCGTCAAAACCCATTGCACCCAAAGCATGACGCACCGCTTCACCTTGCGGATCCAACACACCATTCTTCAACATTACATGTACTCGAGCTTTCATAGCGCCATCGCCTCTATCTTCTTAGTTTGATCAAATTCGAAAACCGACCCAGATCAGTTGACCAGGGTTGGTTTTGTCGGTGTTGTGGATGTTTTAGGCATCACGCCCAAACGGTTGGCCACTTCGGTATATGCATCTGCAAGGCTACCTAGATCGCGGCGGAACACATCTTTGTCCAGCTTGCGGCCTGTTTCCATGTCCCACAAACGACAGCTGTCTGGGCTGATTTCATCTGCAACAATCAAACGCTGGAAGTCGCCATCATAAACGCGACCTACTTCGATTTTAAAGTCGACCAGTTTGATACCAACAGCAAACATCACACCAGACATGAAGTCATTTACCCGTAGCGCGAGGCTTAGGATGTCTTCCATGTCTTGTTGGCTGGCCCAACCAAAGGCCGCGATGTGCTCTTCAGAGACCAATGGATCGCCAAGGCTGTCATCTTTATAGCAATACTCAACGATTGGACGCGGCAGCTGTGTGCCCTCATCAATGCCCAGACGGGTGGACATAGTGCCCGCCGCGTAGTTGCGCACGATGATCTCCAGCGGCACAATCTCGCAAGATTTGCACAATTGCTCACGCATGTTCAGGCGTTTGATAAAGTGGTTTGGAACACCAATCTGGGTCAAACCCTTCATGAAGTATTCAGACAACATGTTGTTAAGAACACCCTTGCCGTCGATGACGTCTTTTTTCTCTGCGTTAAAGGCAGTGGCGTCATCCTTAAAGTATTGGACAATCGTGCCGGGCTCTGGACCTTCATATAAGATCTTTGCTTTGCCTTCGTAAATTTTATTGCGCCGGGCCATGGGCGTCCTTTCAGTATAGGAAAGGGTCCGAGTCCCTCTCAGTTGTCGCTCTCTTAAGGCATGCAGGTGAGCGTCGCAAGCAACCGACTTCGCAAAGCTAACTCCTGAACAGTCAGAGAGCGTGAATCGATGAAATAATTTGTGCCATGGGTTGTGCAAAAGAGACCTCATATTGACAAGATACACAGGAATTACGAAACGGCTGATCGACACAGCTTAACTAAAAACATCAATACAAACCTTTGAGTTTCCAGCTAAGAACCATGAATACCGGCATTCAGTTAATCACATGGTCACGCACCCAAAATAACCTACGTGAGGGGTTATAGTGGGTGAGATTAAGATGCCGCATCGAGTCAAAGCACGAAATATTGGTCAGGTGTTGCTCAGGGCGATTTTGCCGCTGAGTATCCTTTCGGTCTGCATGTATTTGTTGTCACCGCATCTGACACGCAATTTGATGCTGGAATTTCCAAAGCAATTGGCACAAATCCACTGGTCTGCTTGGTCTGCGGCCTCTCTATTGACGCTCATTAGCCTGTGGACTGTGGGACGTTATGATGGCGTAGCCCACCAACACTTCGCAACACGGGTACCACAGGGACAGGCCCGCATCGCAGGGACCTTGTCAATTTCGATTGCCCAAACATTAGGGTTCGGATTGTTCACTGGCGCATTGGTGCGATGGCGGTTGTTGCACGATGTTTCTTTCGGCATGGCGCTTAAACTGTCCGCCTTTGTTTCTGTCTCATTCATGTTGTGTTTGGCTGTTGTCACCGCACTTGTTTGCGTCCTGTTGCCTTCTCCCGATTGGACCTTTGCCCCTGCAATGTTGGTTTTACTGACATTACCAATTGGCATCGCGGTCATGTTTCGTTGGCCAAACCTGACCACTGGCCGTTTCGTCTTCCGGTTCCCCAACCTTTCATGTAGCTTCGCTATTCTAAGCTGGACCTTGGTCGATACGGTCGCGATGGCTGGTGTTATCTACGTCCTACTGCCCAGCAGTGCCGAAATCTCATTCACTGCGTTCCTCCCCATATTCCTGTTGGCACTGGGTGCCGCCCTGCCCTGCACAACGCCCGGCGGCGTTGGGCCGTTTGAATTGATGATGCTGGGATTACTGCCCCAGCTTCCCGCCAGCGAGGTGTTGGGCAGTATCGTAGCTTTCCGCATTGTCTATTATGCAATCCCTGCCCTGTGCAGTCTCCTTGCCCTAATCCGTCCCTTCAGATCTGGCGCGGGCGAACCTTCATTGGCAGCAATACATCCACCCGAAAGCAACCAAGCAGAGGTTCAGATCATCGCCCAAAACGGCGGGCGTATTTTGCCCACTTTGGACGGTCTCAGCGCCATCTGGCCAACCAGCCAAACCTTAACTGCGCTGTTTAACCCAATATCCGGCAGCATGAACGCCGCGCTATCAGCCCTAAAGACTGAAGCAGCCAGTTTGGGTAAAATCCCGCTTGTTTATAAATGTAACAGCCGCAATGCCGCTGCACTGCGCCGCCACCACTGGTCCATCATGCACATGTCAGATGATGCCATGATCGCCCCACAGCATTTTGCGCTCAACACACCAGCCCTGCGCACATTGCGGCGCAAACTACGGGCCGCCACGAAAAGTGGTATCTTAATCCATACAGATAAGATCACGGATTGGCCGACACTTCACCAGATCGACCAGGATTGGCAAAACACACATGGCGCTGCGCGCGGCGGTACGATGGGACGTTTTGAAATCGGATATCTATCCAACCACTTCATAGCACGCGCCGAACATCAAGGCCGCCTATGTGCCTTTGTCACCTTTCAGAAAGGCGACAATGAATGGTGCTTAGATGTCATGCGCCACACATCAAAAATGCCCGACGGCACCATGCACGCTCTTGTCCACAGCGCAATTACAATGGCAAAAGAATTGGGGATCGAACGCCTTAGCCTTGCCGCAACACCCGCCTGTCCTGACCCAAGCAGCCGTTTTTTCCGTTGGTCTGCGCGGCGCGCGGTTTCGAAGGCTGGTGGTACAGGCCTGCGACAATTCAAATCTGCATTCGCCCCCAGTTGGAAACCGCGCTACGCCGCTGCACAAACCCCTTTATCTTTGGCCATTGGACTAGCAGATATCACTCGTGAAGTTCACAATCCCAACACGATCACGCCTGCAGAACCACGAAAAATTCATAACTTTGATGAATATTATGAACTGGCCTCAAAACAGGCCTCATGACACAGCACGTATAAATCAATGTGCAGGACATGAACCATGACAAATATTCTAATCCAACTCCTTGAAGAAAAAGGTGTTTTACTGGCCGACGGTGCCACAGGCACAAACCTGTTCAACATGGGTCTTATGTCTGGCGATGCGCCAGAGATGTGGAATACGGACGAACCAGCGAAAATCCGCAAATTGTACAGCGGCGCGGTTGATGCCGGCAGCGATATTTTCCTGACCAATTCTTTTGGTGCCAATGCCTCGCGCTTGCGCTTGCACGGTGCCGAAAAACGGGCCCATGAACTTAGCCGTGTATCGGCCGAAATTGCACGCGACATTGCAGATCAGGCAGGCCGCAAAATCATCGTTGCAGGCTCGGTCGGCCCAACTGGTGAAATCATGCAGCCTGTTGGTGAACTTACACACGCCCTTGCTGTTGAGATGTTCCACGAAACAGCCGACGGCTTAAAGGCAGGTGGCGCGGATGTGGCATGGGTTGAAACCATTTCTGCCCCCGAAGAATATCGCGCGGCCGCCGAAGGCTTTGCTTTGGCCGGTATCGACTTTGTTGGCACCATGAGTTTTGATACCGCAGGACGTACCATGATGGGCATGACCAGTGCGGATATGGTCAAAATGGTCGATGAGATCGCAAACACGCCACTCGCTTTTGGCGCAAACTGTGGCACCGGTTCTTCGGATCTGTTGCGCACTGTTCTGGGTTTTGCGTCCCAAGGCAGCAACGTTCCAATCGTCGCCAAGGGCAATGCCGGTATCCCGAAATATGTTGAAGGCCACATTCACTACGACGGCACACCAGAACTGATGGCAGATTATGCGGTGATGGCGCGCGCCTGTGGTGCCAAAATCATCGGCGGGTGCTGTGGCACGTTGCCAAACCACCTGCGCGCAATGCGCGAAGCTTTGGACACGCGCACAATGGCTGAGGCCCCTAGCCTTGAAGAAATTGCAGCAAAATTGGGTGCGTTTTCATCTGCAACAGACGGAACTGGTGACAACGAACCAGGCCCACGCCGAACCCGCCGCAGCCGTCAAAAGGACCTCTAAAGTTGTGTGAAGGCAAGCACTGTTCGCCCAGTCAAGGGGGCGGACAGCAAAATTGAAATGGCGGTGTTCGTAAATCTGCGCCATCTTCATGAAAATAATGAGAGAAAACGGACCATCACGGGTCTAGTTTATTGTTTGAATTTCCAGTTATTCCTGTAAAAAACAGCATCAAATGCAAGCGCTAGGTCGCGCACAGCATCGCCAATGTCGCAAAATGAAAAGTCACGCTGCGACATTCTGACAAAACTGAATCAACGATGGGGCGTGCCCCTACCTTTTGCAAAGGACACTTACATGTCAGACGACGCAGATATCATCCTAGCTGAACTGGACGACGAAGAACTGGTTCAACAGATGTTTGACGACCTTTACGACGGCCTCAAAGAAGAGATCGAAGAGGCTGTTAACATCCTACTTTCACGGGATTGGGCACCATATGACGTTTTGACCAAAGCACTGGTTGGCGGCATGACAATTGTTGGCGCTGATTTCCGCGATGGTATCTTGTTCGTACCAGAGGTTCTGTTGGCCGCAAATGCAATGAAGGGTGGCATGTTCATCCTCAAGCCGTTGCTTGCAGAAACAGGTGCGCCGCGCGTTGGTAAGATGGTTATCGGCACCGTCAAAGGCGACATCCACGATATTGGTAAAAACCTTGTTGGTATGATGATGGAAGGCGCTGGCTTTGAAGTTGTTGACCTTGGCATCAACAACGCTGTCGAGGCCTACCTTGAAGCGATGGAAGAAGAAGGCCCTGATATCCTTGGTATGTCTGCCCTACTCACCACCACAATGCCCTACATGAAAGTCGTGATCGACACGATGATCGAACAAGGTATTCGCGATGACTACGTCGTCCTTGTTGGCGGCGCACCGCTAAACGAAGAGTTCGGCAAAGCCATTGGCGCAGACGCCTATTGCCGTGACGCAGCCGTAGCTGTTGAAACCGCAAAAGAATTCATGGACCGCAAGCACAACCAAATGTCCGCTTAGGTCCAAGACCAACTTCTAGATTTGGGCCTGTTGCGATGTAGATCGCGGCAGGCCTTTTTCGTAAGGTGATACTATGACCCAAATCAGTGATGCAGAACTGACAGAAAATGGACTGGCGGAAATGGCCGCTGGCCGTATCCTTTTGATTGCTTGCGGTGCATTGGCGCGCGAAATCTTGGACCTGAAAAAGGCCAATGGCTGGGATCACATGGATCTGACCTGTTTACCTGCCAAGCTGCACCTTTACCCTGAAAAGATCACTGAGGCAGTGACCGAAGCGGTGGCCAAACACCGCGCATCATACGACGAAATCTTTGTTGTTTACGCTGATTGTGGAACAGGCGGATTGCTGCAATCCGCCTGTGATGACATGGGTGTAAAGATGATTGCAGGTCCACACTGTTACAGTTTTTTCGAGGGAAATGAACGGTTTGCAGACATAAGTGAAAGTGAATTCACCGCCTTCTACCTCACTGACTTTTTGGTCCGCCAGTTTGAGGCCTTCATCATCAAACCGATGGGCCTGGACCGTCACCCAGAACTGCGCGACATGTATTTTGGGAACTACGAAAAACTGGTCTATCAGGCCCAAACAGACGATCCCGCCCTAACGGAAAAGGCGAAAGCCGCCGCTGAAACCCTTGGGCTCGCGTTTGAACGCCGCCTCACAGGATACGGTGATCTGGAAGTAACGCTAAAGGCGCTTTAACCGGCCGAAGCAACCAGACGAATACGCTCAATCATCGCACGCACGCCGTTAGAACGCTGCGCTGACAAATGATCGTTTAGCCCAAGACGTGCCATTTCGCCGTGTGCATCCACGGCCAAAACCTCTTTCAGGGTCAAACCGTTGTATAACTTGCGCAAAACCGCAACCAAGCCGCGCACAATCATCGCATCGCTTTCGCCGTCAAAGGTAAATACGCCGCCTGAAACCGTTGGATGAAGCCATACTTGACTTGCACACCCGTCCACTTTGGTTGCTGGTGCCTTAAGTGCATCAGGCAAAGGATCCATCGCTTTGCCCATATCGATCACAAACCGATAACGGTCTTCCCAATCTTCTAGGAATTCAAAATCTTCAACGATCTCTTCAAAGTCAGGACTGGCCATCATACCCTCATCTACAGTGTAACAGACAGGTAGTGCGCACCTCCCCAAAGGTCCACACCCTTTTCAGGCCACACTCTTCCCAACGCCATCACAATAGGCTACCAAATATGAAAACAACATTGCGGGCAGCCTTATGCGTATTTTGACCACAGCAGTTCTTATTTCAGCCGTATCCCTCAGCGCTTGCGGTGCAATCCGTGAAAGCGCTGTAAATCCCATAAACTGGTTTGGCAAAGGCCGTGCATCAAAAGCTGTTTCCGAACAAGCAGAGCCGACCAATCCGCTGATCTCTGAGGCCAAGAGCGGTCTTTTCAAAATGAAACGAGACCGCGATGCAATTTATCTTGGGATGCCGATCGATCAGGTCACAAATCTAGTTATTGAACGAGTTCCAGGTGGTGCCATCATCCGCGCGACTGGCCTAACAGCGGTCCAAGGCGTTTTTCAGGTTCAGCTAACTCCAGCAACAGAAGACGAGACACCAGTTAATGGTGTTTTGACATATCGTTTGGAAGGCATTCGGCCTCCATCGGCACGCGCTGTCGGTTCAACGCATACACGCACAGTTGTTGCAGCACGTGCTTTGACAGACCAAGAGCTGTCAGACGTTCGCACAATCCGTGTCGAAGCTGCACGCAACGCACAAACATCGCGCCGCCGCTGATTACGAATTAGATTGAAAGGGTGAAACTGGCAGGATCAATCGATCCTGACCCAATCAGTCGAGTGGAACAACTTTTACGTCATTTCCAACAGCCGCCAATGCGATCTTGCCTTCACAAAGGCGCAAGGCATCTTCGCCAAACACTTCTGCACGCCAGCCGGACACAGCGGCAACATCGCGCATGCCGCCCGCCATCGCATCCAAATCGGCAGCCGAGGCGATCAACTTGGCTGCAACACCGGCACTTTCGGTTTTGGCTTTTAAAAGCACACGCAGCAAATCAGCCAAGGCTGGGTTTACTTGCAGCTTCTCACGCCCACCCACAGGCTTTGGCGCACGATCTGCAGGCATACCAACGCCCTTAACAACAGCCGCTAAAATACCATCAGCAATTTCGCCGCGACGTGCTTCACGTAACAAGAGACGTGAACGGCTTAGGTCTTCCATAGTCTTTGGTTTGTTGCTGGCCAATTCGACCAATGCATCATCCTTGTACACACGGTTGCGCGGAACATTACGGCTTTGGGCGTACTCTTCGCGAAAGGCAGCCAGCATTTGAACAACGGCCATGAATTTTGCGGTAGATGTGCGGGTCTTAACCCGTTTCCACGCATCAATCGGCTTGATAATATAGGTGTCAGGGTTGGTCAAAATGCCCAACTCTTCTTGGACCCAGTGACTGCGGTTGTTTTCTTCCAATTTCTTGGCAAGGAACTCATAAACCTGACGCAGGTGGGTTACGTCACCAATCGCATAAGTCTTTTGCGCATCGGTCAATGGACGGCGTGACCAATCGGTGAAACGGGATGATTTATCGACCTGCTCGCGCGCGATCTTTTTCACCAGTGTCTCATAGCCAACCTGTTCGCCAAAGCCACACACCATCGCGGCCACTTGGGTATCGAACAACGGCTCAGGAAACACTTGTGCATCCACAAAGAAGATTTCGAGATCTTGGCGCGCCGCATGGAATACTTTGACAACAGAGGTGTCGCGGAAAAGCTCATAGAGCGGCTCAAGTGATAGGCCTTCAACCAACGGATCAACCAAAACCGCGTTGCTGGCATCGGTGCCGGGCATCGCAAGTTGGATTAGACAAAGTTTGGAATAATAGGTGCGTTCGCGCAGGAACTCTGTGTCGATCGTGACATAGTCATGTTGACTGGCTTGGGTGCAATATTCGGCCAAAGCCTCGGTCGTTGTAATCGTGATCATGCGCTATTTGTCGTCCACAAAGTTAATATTTGAGACGTGGGTACACCATCGCACAAACGAATACCAGCATCGCAATCTACAGGTACAGCACCGACGTCATACCGACGCAATACCGACGTAATACAGCAGGGTATAATTTGTGTTCTTGGACCAATATCCGAGCCGCCAAAGCATCAGGGGTATCACCGTCCAAAACGTCAATTTTGGCCTGCCCCCAAATAGGCCCATCATCCAGCAGCGGTGTCACTTCATGGACTGTACAGCCATGGGTTTTGTCACCCGCTTCTAAAGCGCGCGCATGAGTGTGCAGCCCCTTATATTTAGGTAAAAGCGATGGATGGATGTTCAGCATCTTGCCATGCCACGGTGTCACAAAACCTGCCGTCAAAACCCGCATAAAACCAGCCAAACAGATCATGTCAGGGGAATGTCGGTCTAAAGCTTTGGACAGCTCCGATTCAAACGCGGCACGGTCTTTGCCAAAAGGACGGTGATCCACAACCTCGGTCGCGATCCCCTGCTCCTTGGCCCATGCAATGCCGCCAGCATCGTGGTTGTTTGAGACAATGACACATGGACGCGCAGGGTGATCCCCCTGCATGTCCTGCACCAATGCCTTCATATTTGATCCCCCTCCGGAGACAAATATAGCAACCCGTTTTGTCACAGAAGCGAGCCCTTATACGAGACGCCTTCCCCCTTATTAATATGACCCATTTCAACAACACCGTGTCCTGCATCCGTGAATGCAGCACGTGCCGCTTCAACCTTATCTGCTGGAACAACAGCAATCATTCCAATGCCGCAGTTAAAGGTTTTGAGCAATTCAGCTTCTTCCATGCCACCCTGTGCAGCCAACCATTTGAACACTGCAGGCAGCTCCCAAGCATCCAAGTTGATGTCGGCGCCCATGCCCTCTGTCAGGACACGTGGGAGGTTTTCTGTCAGGCCACCACCGGTGATATGGGCCAGTGCATTCACGTCATTCATCGCAGCAACCGCGCCTTTGACGTACAAGGTTGTTGGGGCCAACAAAGCCTCGCCCAACGTACCCTCAGCCCATGGGCAATCATCGCCCCATGCTAGGCCGGAATGTTCAACCAATTTACGAACCAATGAGTAACCGTTTGAGTGCACACCAGAAGAGGTTAGGCCCAAGAGCACATCACCCTCGGCAACGTCCTTGGGCAGCTCAGCGCCACGTTCCATCGCACCAACAGAGAAACCAGCAAGATCAAAATCGCCCGCTGGATACATCCCCGGCATTTCAGCAGTTTCGCCACCAATCAAAGCACAGCCAGATAGTTCACAACCCTTGGCAATACCCTCGATAATACGGGTCGCTTGGTCCAGCTCTAGCTTGCCCGTCGCGAAATAATCTAGGAAAAACAATGGTTCTGCGCCTTGGCAAACCAGATCGTTGACGCACATGGCGACCAGATCGATACCAACGCCGTCCACGTTGCCCGTATCAATCGCGATGCGCAGCTTGGTGCCAACACCGTCGGTAGCAGCCACTAGGATCGGGTCTTTGTACCCAGCCCCTTTAAGATCGAACATCGCGCCAAAGCCACCCAGCCCCGACATCACACCAGGGCGTGTCGTGCGTTTGGCAGCTGGTTTGATACGATCAACCAGTTCATTACCCGCATCAATATCGACACCTGCGTCTGCATAGGTGATCCCGTTTTTTTGAGTGCTCATGGGCGTGGCTCCAGCGTTGAAAAAGACTATGGGCGCGAGTTACGACATTGTAGCGATTTGTGCAACGCTAAGGCTTGACCTTCGTGCATACCCCGATTACCCAAAGCCTATGGCGGGCCTGTAGCTCAGTTGGTTAGAGCAGAGCGCTCATAACGCTTTTGTCGTAGGTTCAAGTCCTACCGGGCCTACCATTTTTCGCCATCTTTCCTGATATTACAAATGGTTAGATGGATACGAATCTTGACAATCCACAGGCCGAATACCCCATAATCCAGCACGAAAAGGGCCCATTGTCAGCGGTCGACAAGCTGGTGCATTGGTCAATATTTTTGTAATTTTGTTCAAGCCAATCGTTTAACAATCAACGCGCAATCACAATGTCTGCACGCAAGCCACCCAAACGCTCGCTTTCACCCAATCGCAACACACCACCATGGGCACGAGCGATATCGGTTGCAATCGCTAGCCCTAGACCAACACTGCCACCCTTGTCCTGATTGCGCGACGGATCAAGCCGCGTGAACGGACGCTGCGCCTCAGCGCGGCGATTTTCAGGAATACCGGGGCCATCGTCTTCCACACGCAGGCGCAAGAACTTGTCTGTCAACACCATCGAAACTTCGGCCCTCGAGCCATAACGCACAGCATTTCCAATTAAATTGTCCAGCGCACGGCGCATCCCACCAAGACGCAACATCACAGTGCCTTCGCCCTCACTGTGCACCAAAGACACGCCGCGTCCCGCGCGTGCGCAGTCTGCAACAACCTGTTCAATCCATGTTTGGACGACAACCGCTTCAGGTTCCATCGCCTGCCCACCCTTTGAAAACTCAAGGAATGCGTCTATCATGCCCTGCATTTCATCGACGTCTTGCTCCAACGGCTCGCGCTCGTCATCATCCAGCATCGCAAGCGCCAAACGCATACGCGTTAGCGGCGTGCGCAAATCATGACTGACCCCCGATAACATCAATGTCCGGGTTTCAATTTGGCGTTCAATGCGGTTGCGCATATCAACAAAAGCAGTACCCGCTGAACGCACCTCTGTTGCACCAGTTGGCGAAAACGGCATGTTGTGGCCACGCCCAAAAGCCTCAGCGACTGTTGCCAAGCGTTTGATCGGGCGCAATTGGTTGCGTAAATAGATCAAGGCAATCAGGGTGAAAAGAAACCCATAGAACATCATATTTACAAACAACTGATGGGGTTTGGCAGCTGAAATACGACCCCGATCGAACACAATCTCTTTTGCTTGACCGTCGACATCTGCAACCAAACGAACAAAATCATCATTATAAAGGTCGATCACTTTGATCTGAGGTAAAATTTTGGTCAGGTTTCGGGTAATAATGACACCTGAAAAGTCGTACCAAAGGCGTGTGTTGGGTTCCGCCAGTGTATCACGCGAAACGTTAGAGAGCTTTATATCGAGAATGTCCAAGGTGGTTTCAAGTACACCTGACAATACCAGCTCAACCTCACGCGCGACAGTCGTGGACATTTGCATCGTGACGCCTTCAAAGTGGCGCTGCATGAAAACTACCGTAACAACCAGCTGCAAGACTACAACAGGCAGCATCAGGATCAATGCTGCACGTCCATATAAACTGCGCGGCATATAGTGTTTGAGCCATTTAAAGATCATAACTAAACCATACGCACCTCAAGCCCCAAGCGAAAGACCCATCCCATGACGCCACCAGATGATTTCAATCCCCAACTCGGCTTGGCAGAGACCCTTGAACCTGGGGTACGCCGTATCGTGGCCCCTAACCCCTCTCCGATGACCTACCGTGGCACCAACACCTATTTGGTCGGCACAACGGATCTTGCGGTGATTGATCCAGGGCCAGATGACGCAACACATCTTCAGGCGATTCTGAACGCAGTTGGGCCGGACCAAAAGATCACGCATATCATCGTCACACACACGCACCTCGATCACTCTCCCCTTGCCCGCACCCTCGCCAAATCAACCGGTGCGCCCATCATCGCATTCGGGGATGCCACTGCAGGACGCAGTGAGGCAATGATCAGACTCGCTGAAACAGGCATGGTTGGAGGCGGCGAAGGAATCGATCACGACTTCAAACCAGATAATATTGTCGAGGACGCTGACTATATAAACGGTAGCGATTGGCAGCTTGAGGTGATCCATACGCCGGGCCATATCGGCAATCACATCTGTTTGGCATGGAAAGACCTTTGCTTTACCGCCGATCACGTGATGGGTTGGGCCAGCTCACTGGTGTCGCCACCTGACGGAGATCTAACCGATTTCATGGAATCCTGCGCAAAATTAGAAGATCACGATTGGAGAATCTTTTATCCAGGTCATGGCGGCCCCGTCGCGGACCCCGCAGAGCGCCTTGATTGGCTGATTGAACACCGCCTCAACCGTGAAACGTCCATTCTGGAGCTTCTTGAGGAAGCACCTGCCACAGCACAAGAGTTGGCCAAGGCTATATACACAGATACACCACCGGCATTGCTGGGTGCTGCAGCGCGCAACGTTCTTGCGCATCTAATTGATTTGGTAGGACAATCTGAAGTATCAGCTCTGGGAAAACTATCTGAAAACACCCAATTCATTCGATTGTAAGCTTAAAGGTAAATTATTTTCAATAAATGCGAAAAAGGCTCTGGACGAGGCAAAACACCCTCGCTATATCACCCATACCGTTCCGGCGTAGCTCAGCGGTAGAGCAGTTGACTGTTAATCAATTTGTCGTAGGTTCGATCCCTACCGCCGGAGCCAATTCTCCTTTAAGCGTTTGATTACAAACGTTATCTCAAATTAGGTTCGTTCGAATCTTTGAGTGCATAGGAGTTTGGTTACACAAGAGGTCACACACCAAGTGACACAGCTCTTGTTGGATTTATATCATCCACTTCTGTCAGCCCCCAATAAAAGGGGCACATTATGGCTCAAGCACAATATCTATTCCTCAAGGGTGGCATCTACTATTTTCGCCGCCGCATTTCTGGTTTTCCACAGAAAACGCCACCCCTGATGGTGTCCTTGGGTAGTAAAGACCTGAAACAAGCCCTTTATTTAGTTCAACAAGTACAAACGGAATATTGCGCCATGTTGAACAACTTTATCTTCATAAACCCTCCATTGCCGGAGGATTTGATCAGAACCTATACATCCACACGTTTGCGCCGTTTTGTCCGGGATATGCAGCGCAACACACGTATGGCACGGATGATGGGCCGCACATCCGATAAAGATCATGTGCGCTTGGAACTCTACAAAGTCGTTTTGCGAACAATGCTGGAGTGCGGTATGCAAAAAGCGTTTCCGGTACGGTGCATCGATCCGGAATGGACCAAGGACGAACTGGAAACAGTTATGACCCTTTATGATCAAGAGTTCCGCAAACTAATGTCTCATGACGGACGTGCTGCGCTTGAAACTGAGTTTATGAATACAACAGGTACAGATCCCAAGGTTGCAAACACCCGCGAGCATGAGTGCCAAATCTTAGAGGCTCATTTGAATGCAAAACTCGCAGCTTTTGAGGCCGTGCAAAGCACGCCAAATGCCCAACTGGAAGCTTATCAAAAAGAAGCTCAAGCATTTGTCCAAACAGATACACAGGTCGTATTCACAGTTCCTCTCCCTGCCCCAAATGTGCTGGAAATCCCACACAAAAAAACATCTTTTTTAGTACGATCTACCCTGCAAGCTCCGGACAATCTAACGATACGCATGCTTGCTGACATGCATGATGCGGCGCAAAGTTCAGAACCAAATAGTAAGTCAGGCTACACCTCAGACATCGCATCGGTGTATTGGCGCATGGTTGCAACTGACGGCCTCAGTGATGGTGTTGCACGGCAACGCGCTTCTGATTTACGTCTATTCTCTCTGGTTACAGGCATCGTGGATGTCACCGCAATTGAACAATTCCACCTGAGTCAATATCGTGATGCGCTGTCCAAAGTTCCAAAGACGTTTCTACGCTCGGACAAGGATCAAGACCTTACCATCAAAGCCCTTATGGCCAGATCAGAGCTCAACGCTGCCTCAGATATCGGCTTGTCGGCAACGACCATGCGCCGCCATTTAAAATCCGTAGAACTACTTTTGAAACGTGCAAAATCCGAGGGTCATGAACAAGCCATTGGCTTGGATGTGACGCTTCTCAAACCCAAAACCAAACCGAATACACCCGCCCATAAACGACGTGCCGTGTTCAAGTTGGATGAGTTGCACAACGTGTATAGCCATTCCGCATGGCAAGGTTGCCAAAGTGCAGGCCGCAGGCATATGTCCGGAGATGAAATCATCAAGGATTCACGCTATTGGGTCCCCCTTATTCTCGCTTACACAGGCGCACGGCGTGCCGAGATTTCCGGCCTTCTGACAAATGATATCGAGACTATCGACGGCATCCCTTGCTTCAATATTCGCGCCAATCAGTATCGTGGAATTAAGGGCGAAAGTGAAAGCGAAGGTGCTCAGAAAAACCGGATCATCCCAATCCATCCACACTTAATTGAACTCGGATTACTGGATCATGCCAACAGTCAAAGCAACTCACTTCAGGACCTGCTGTTTCCGGACATCTTGCCCACAGCACGTTACAAAGGGCGAGATAGAAAGCAGACTGCATCCGGGAAGATTGGCGATAGCTTGGACGATTTTTGGCGCAAATCTTTGCGATTAACCTTGGATGGAAACCCGCGAAAATTGTGCATGCACAGCTTACGGCACTACGTGAACCATCAACTCATCCACCAGCCAAACATCCACTAAGTCACTCGATTTGATTTACTAGGGCACATCGAAAGCGGTGATGCGGCGCAGTCGATCAATACCAGTACCTACCGCGATGAGACTGGCGTGGCCCAAAAATACGCAGCAATTTCATCGCTCCAGTATTTGTTTTGAGCAACCAAACAAACAGTTTAGCCAAGCAAGGCCGACTTGCTATGATGCTGGCACAGCGAATGTCATGGTATCCTGAAGCAGACCTTGGTGCTTTGCGCAGCGAACGGCTTCTTCGAGCCCAGACTTCCGGATTGCCGGATCGCAGCTAAGGTCTTCTTTCGGGAATTGAAAATTTTGTACCTGTGAACACGTCTGATACTGAACATTGTCCAATTGGCAGTTTGCTGCAGTGCGGATTTCCAAAAGCGGACATTGCCAAACGACGCAGAGTCTATCTTATGTCAAATTAAGATGATGCTAGTGTGTTGAGAACTATACGATTCTAAATCCATGCAAAAAGCGGTACGTCGGAATTGCTCAAACTGTGGTTGAACTAGCGTTGCAGCGTTAGCAGTTGATATGCCATCCGCGCGTCATCAGCCGATATCAACGGCATCCCTCGCGCAATCCAGCCTGGCCCGCGATCATTGCCGATCATGCCTTCGGATACATCTACTACGTCCTCAAACCCGTTCTGAGAAAGGAATGAGACGACATACTCGGTCCGCCCACCTGTCGCGCAAATCAAACCGATTGTTTTGCCATGATCCGCATTCAATATCGCGGTGATCTGCTGTGGAAAATCTGGGTTATGCATCGTCAGAGCAATCGCTCCTTGCGCGACCCCGGTTTCCGCCCACTCTCCTGGACTGCGAATATCGATCAGGATCATCTCATTGCTGGCCACTGCGTTGGCGGCTTCCGGCGCTGACATGATCAACGGTTCGGCGCTAACCGTTCCGACGGTTCCAAGAAATAGAAGTGAGAATAAGAAGATGCGGATCATATCGTCCCCTTTTTGTGTTCGTTTTAGTGAGGCAACCTGAGACTCTAAATCTCAAACAACCACATGAAATAGCGACCCTACGACTGCGGTCGCGGCCATAGCTGCCGCACCCCAAAGTGTGACGCGCGTCGCACCTCGGATAATCCCAGCGCCTCCAGCAAGTGCGCCAAGACTGCCTAGTATTGCCAGAAAACCAAGGGTCGCAACCGAGACAATGAGACCAATCTGGTCTGGCGGAGCGATCAATACAATTAGCAGTGGTGGAGCAGCGCCGATTGCAAAAGTCATTGCCGAAGTCACTGCCGCCTGCAACGGGCGCGCCGTGGATGTGTCCGTGATGCCCAGTTCTTCACGCGCATGAGCACCAAGGGCATCATGCAGTGTCAATTGCTTGGCCACCTCTAGCGCCGTTTTACCTTCCACCCCGCGTTTGATAAATGTCGCGGCAAGTTCTTCCAGTTCCTCCTCGGGCTGATCAATAAGTTCTTGTCGTTCCTTAGCCAAATCAGCCGCTTCAGTATCTGACTGCGAACTAACCGAAACATACTCGCCTGCCGCCATCGACATCGCACCGGCAACAAGCCCCGCTGTCCCTGCGAGCAAAACCTCTTCTGTTCCGGGCACCGCAGCAGCAACGCCAACAATGATACTTGCCGTAGACACAATACCGTCGTTAGCCCCCAAAACAGCCGCGCGCAGCCACCCTATTCGCGACATATTGTGGTGTTCGGTGTGCCTAGTGTTCATTTTCTGCCTTCTTAGGTTTGTGCCTTGGGTGTCAGCGCCACGGTGGCATCATATTGTGACAAGAAGACATCGCCGTTCAAGTCATGGATCAGATGTGATGTTTTGAGGCGGTCCATCACGGGGCCTTTAACCTCGGACAAATGGAATCCAACGCCCATATCCTTGAGCCGAAGATTGATCGCCTCAAGGCTTTCGAGGGCAGAATAATCCACCTCGTTGACTGCTGAGAACATCAAGATAACATTTTTGATTTCGGTACCTTCGGTAACCCGCGCCTGCACCATATCCTGCAGGAAACGCGCATTAATAAAGTACAGGCTTTCGTCAACGCGCAATGTCAGGAGAGACGGATCTGTTTCGACGTCGTGGCGGTGAATATTACGGAAATGCTGACTGCCTGGCACAAGGCCTACTTCGGCGACATGTGGGCGTGAGGTTTTGTAAAGATGCAGAAGAATCGAGATCGTGACGCCACTCGCCACACCGACTTCCACACCTAGAGTCAGGGTCAGAAGAATGGTCGCAAGGACCGCCAGAAAATCATCGCGGTTGTAGTTCCATGTCTTCTTCAGAATGGTCAAATCCACAAGGCTGAGAACGGCAACGATGATCGTGGCTGCAAGCGTCGCCTTAGGTAGGAAAAACACTAAGGGCGTAAGGAAAAGGGCTGCGATGGCCAAACCCATTGCCGTATAGATGCCTGCCGCAGGTGTCTCTGAACCAGCATCAAAGTTGACCACCGATCGGGAAAAACCACCGGTGACGGGGAAGCCGCCGGTGAATGCAGCCCCAAGGTTGGCCGCGCCAAGACCAATCAATTCCTGGTTTGGGTCGATCTGCTGGCGTTTTTTGGCAGCGAGGGTTTGCGCGACAGAGATGCTTTCGACAAAACCAATAATTGAGATAAGGATAGCTGGCATCAATAATGATCCGAGCAAGTCAGGTGACAAGCTTGGCATGGTCAATGGCGGCAGACTTTGGGGAACCTCGCCTACGATTTTCACACCCTTATCGGCAAACCCAAAAAGCCATACCGATACTGTGGTTGTCACGACGGCGACCACGGGACCAGCTTTGGTCAGGATATCCGCCATGAGCGCAGACAGTCCCATCCTCTTTAAGAGCGGTTTCAGATTCTTTCGCACCCAGAACAGGAACGCTGTCGCCGTCCCCCCGATGATCACCGTGATCCAATTAATTTGATTGAGGTGCGCAAAGATCGAGCTCAGCATTTGGGGCAAAGTATGCCCATGCGCACTGATCCCTAAAATATGTGGGAGTTGGCTGACGGCAATAAGAATACCGGACGCCGTAATGAAGCCCGCGATGACCGGATGACTTAGAAAATTCGCAAGAAATCCCAAGCGAAAGATACCCAAAAGAACTAAGAAACCACCCGACAGAAAAGCCAAGGTTAGTGCCGCAATAGCGTATCCCGCAGTACCAGTTTCAGCGACCTGACCAATTGCCGATGCCGTTAGCAACGACACAACAGCCACAGGACCGACTGCTAACGCGCGGCTTGTCCCGAAGATCGCATAAAGAACGATCGGCGCAATGGATGCATAAATTCCCGCCTCTGGCGGTAAGCCTGCCAAAAGCGCATAGGCCAGCGACTGTGGGATCAGCATGATCGTCACGATCACCGCAGCAATCATGTCATTGGAAAAGGTGTTGCGGTTATAGCGGCGACCCCAGTCAAGAATCGGGAGGTACTGGCGAAAATTTTGCATGAGATTAGTCCATGAAAGGCGGCGGCCAGAGTAACTTTCTCTCTGACCGCCAAGGTAAGGTCTGCCAGGGAACGAACAAACCTATCAAGTGGTGGGCCCCAGAAGGGTTCCCACAATTTGGCGTGCCGGCCTTAGTCGGCCGTGGCTTTGATTTCTTCCGGTTTTGCCATCCATTCTTTGCCTTTCAGCATGGCCTGCCAATAAATCGGCGGTAGCAACTTTTCCTTCATGAACCATGCCGCACGGCTTGGCTTGGTCCCATCGATTATGAAGGACGGAAAGCTTGGCTTTAGCGCGCCGCCATACCCGAATTCTGCCAGCACGATCTTGCCGCGCTCCACGGTCAACGGACAAGACCCATAGCCGTCGTATTGAGCCACCGGTGAACCACCTTTGATATCAGCTACGATATTCTCAGCCACAACTGGCGCTTGCTTACGTGCAGCAGCCATCGTTTTGGCGTTCGGAGCGTTCATAACATCCCCCAATGACCAGATGTTGTCATAGGTTTTGTGACGCAGAGTTGCCTGATCGACGTCCACCCATCCTGCGGCATCCGCCAGTGGCGAAACACGGATGAAATCTGGTGCGATTTGCGGTGGGCAGACATGCATCATATCGAAATCCACCGTGATTTCGGTTGGGGTCGTATCGGGTTTGGCTATTTTGAATGTCGCTTTTTTTGCCTCTCCATCAACCGAAGTAAGTGTGTTGAAGAAATTCAAGGTAGCGTCGTATTTTTCGACATATTCCATCAGCGCAGGAACATATTCTTTAACACCGAACAACACGCCACCAGCGTTCATAAATTGGATATCAATGTCTTTTAACGCACCGTTTCGGAACCATGCGTCTCCCGAAAGATACATCGCCTTTTGTGGCGCACCTGCACATTTGATGGGCATGGGCGGCTGCGTGAAGAATGCGCGGCCTTCTTTCATTTCTTGCACAAGCTGCCAAGTGTACGGTGCGAGATCATAGCGGTAGTTCGACGTAACGCCGTTGCGTCCAAGTGTCTCTTCCAAACCCTCAACACCTGCCCAATCCAACTTGAGACCAGGAGAAACTACCAAGCGGTCATATTTGACGACTACACAGCCTTCGAGGACAACAGCGTTGTTCTTTGGCTCGAATGCTGCGACAGCCGCCTTGATCCATTTAACGCCACGCGGAATGAGAGAAGCCATCGTTTTGGCTGTTTCGCGCGCCTCGAAAACACCTCCACCAACCATGGTCCAACCGGGCTGATAATAATGAACATCAGACGGGTCGATAATTGCGATGGACAGGCCAGACTTGCGCGACAAAAGACTAGCGGCCGTGGCGATCCCGCCTGCCCCTGCCCCTACAATAACAACATCGTATTTTGCATCACCCGTTTCAGTCGGTGTTTTGCCGCCATTAGCAACGCGTCGCGCGACACCGTTCATGTCATATCCAGCCGCCTTGGTGGCAGCCAGAATTTCGGGTAGTGGGCGCTTTTTGGCCTCGTGCAAGGACCACAATGTGGCCGAGCGTGTGCCAGACCGACAATACCCCAAAAGTGGACGCGGTAGATCTTTCAGGATTTCGCCGAACGCGTCCACATTTTCATCGGTAACCACCCCTGACTCAATTGGGAGATACGCTGTCTTAAGGCCCGCTTTCTTAGCGGCCTTCTCAATTTCTTCAAAGTTTGGCTGGTCCGCTCCTTCGCGATCAGGGCGGTTGCAGATAATAACCCGAAAGCCTGCTTCTTTGATTGCGCCCATATCACTTACAGTAATCTGCGGCGAGACTGAAACTTTGTCCGTAATTCTTTTGATATCCATGATCTTCTCCTGAGTTACAGACCGTTGACTGGTACTTTAAGCGTTGGGTTGCCGTTCTCGTCTGTTGGCACTTCGCCCGCACGCATGTTCACTTGCAACGATGGGATGATGAGTTTGGGCATAGCCAATTGCGCATCCCGCTCAGTGCGAAATTTGACGAAGTCTTCCTTCGTCTTCTCGCCACCTACGTGGATATTATTTGCCTTCTCATCCGCCACGGAGGTTTCCCACGCAATTTCGCGGCCATTTGGTCCATAGTCGTGGCACATGAACAGGCGCATATCGTCTGGCAGGCTCAGCGCTTTCATGATTGAATCATACAGAACACCTGCATCGCCACCGGGGAAATCCGCACGCGCAGACCCGCCATCGGGCATGAATAATGTATCGCCTGTGAACGTCGCGTTGCCGATGACGTGAACCATGCAGGCGGGTGTGTGGCCAGGCGTGAACATTGCCACGGCCTGCAATGCGCCAATCATGTAAGTGTCACCGTCCTTGAAAAGCGCATCAAATTGCGATCCATCGCGCTGGAACTCCGTACCTTCGTTAAAGATTTTACCGAAGGTCTCCTGGATAATCATGATACCTTCGCCGACACCGATCTTGCCACCCAATTCTTGCTGCAGGTACGGGGCCGCGCTCAGGTGGTCTGCATGAACATGAGTCTCGATGATCCATTCCAGTTTCAAGCCGCGCTCTTTGATGTGAGCGATCATAAGGTCGGCACTATCATGCGTGATGCGTCCGGCCGCGTAGTCTAGATCCATCACGCTATCGATAATTGCGCAGGCATCGGAAGACGGGTCTTTGACGATGTAGCTGATGGTATTGGTCGGTTCGTCAAAGAAGGCTTCAACTTCAGGTTTGATGTCCATATTTACTGGATAATCGGTCATAGATATTACTCCTGAGATGGCCCAATTCGGGCTATAGGGATCAGCGCCTAGCGGGTAATCTGGCACTCTTGAGAATTTCGTTTTGAGTTATTCTGTGACGGTTGCTTGATGCACCTTGCGATATGCATTGAGGCCTCCGGCGATAAAGCGGGCGTTTTTGTAGCCCATATCGACCAAAGATGCAGCCGACAGGGAGCCACGATTATAGGCGTTGCAGTAACATAGAATGGTCGTATCAAGATCGGGCAGCTGGCCTTCAACGTTCATTTCCAGCTTGCCGCGACTGATATTGATCGAGCCGGGGATATGCCCCGCGTCATGTTCTTCCTTGTCACGGATATCCAAGGCTACTGCGCCAGACTTCAGCAATCCGTCTACGTCTTCTGGAGCAACCGAGCCAGCTTTTGCTTGAGCGGCGTCAGCCATATCTTGGAATTTTTGCGTATATGCCATCTTGAGAAAACCTTGTTATAGCGTCAGTGGCTTTCGCCATTTGCCATCATCATTTCGTGTACGGCTTGCATGCCTCGATCCGTCATTGCAGTGACTTCAGCTGCATGGGTTTGAAGGGCTTCAACCATCTGCGGATTATCCGAGGTCTGGATGACAACCAGTCCTTCGTCTTCGATCGAGACTTCGGAAACTATCTCCTCACCACTCAAAAAGAAGATATCCAGCGTCGGGCTCTGGATCAGGATTTTAGGGTCATCCAACTGCCCCACGCGATCAATCATACCAACCGAATGGTTCACAAGTGCATCCATCACGACAGGGTCGGACGAGCGTGTCACGGTGCGGATGCCATTGGGCAGGTTTTCGACCTCACGGGTGATGGTATCGAAATTATTGAACAGGACGGCCAGATCTGCGCTTTCTTCGGGCGTGGCATTTTCGCCCTGTAGCCCAGGCATATTCGTTTCGTCATGCTGCATCATCCCGCCGCCGTAGTGGTCCATTATTCCATGGTCACCCGACATCGCGAAATACATGCCCCCTGCCCCAGCTGCTCCAGCCAAAACGACGGCGCCCACGATTAGTATTGATTTAGATGCCATGTGTTAAGCCGCCTTTGTGGTTTGTTGAATGGGTGTCAAAAGACGCCGTGCATAAAAGCCTGCGGTCACTGCGGCGAGGAAAAGAACGACTTCCCAACGTCCTGTGCCAAGGGCTGGGATCGCAGCACCTGGGCAAAATCCTGCGATACCCCAGCCGATGCCAAAGATCGCGGAACCGCCGACAAGGCGTGCGTCAATGCTACTGTTGTTCGGAATTTGGAAGCCACCGCCAAATAGCGGCGCATTGCGACGCCAAACAAGACGATAGCCAATGAAGGTGATTATGACTGCGCCGCCCATTACAAAAGCGAGGCTAGGATCCCACGTGCCTGTTAAATCGAAGAAGTTGAAAACCTTCGCAGGGTTCATCATTCCAGATATCGCAATGCCAACGCCAAACACGAGGCCGGTGAAAAGTGCAAAAATCAGTCTCATTGGCTTCAGGCTCCAAACACGTGGCGGATGAGGTAAACGGTGATGGTTGCGGTCACCATGAAAGTGGGAACAGCCACGATCGAACGCACAGACAGTCGCGACAAGCCACAAACACCGTGACCGGATGTGCAACCGGACCCAAGACTCGCGCCAAATCCGACAATCACGCCTCCGATGGCAATCATAAGGGGGCTTACGGGCACCGATAGTTCAGGCATTTGGCCCGTGACCAAAAAGATAAGACCGGGTGACAGGATCATGCCCACAACCATTGTGGCGCGCCAAGAAAACTCGGAACTATTCTCGGCAAAGACGAGACCAGACATAATGCCCGTTGCGCCAAGGATACGACCCAATCCAAGCATAAGAAGGACCGCACCAAGACCAATCAACGCACCCCCGCCAAGGGATGCGAATGGTGTAAATAGCGTCTCCATCTTAGCAGTCCTTGCAGGTCTTAAGACCAAGGATCGCATAAATCGGGCACATCTTAAGTGTTGATGTAGCGAGCATCACAACGCCGATCACTGCCGCACCATATTTGAACAGTGGAGCCGCAAACAGCGACAGACCGCTGAAAAAGGCGAGATAAAGCAATACTGCGCCTAAGGCAGCGCGTAGAATACGGTCGATGGTTCCAACATTGACAGCCATAGTGTCCTCCAAGATTTAAGTTAACCTCGAGGTATAAGTTATTGACTGCTACTTCAGTGATATTGTCACCTAACGCTCAAATAATGCGATCCTAATTAGTCGCTTTCGGCAATGGCGCGTAAAGCAGGCTTATCCGACAGGGTGATACGCCCGCGCGATTGCACGATCAGGCCACGTTTTTGAAAATCATGCAGTACGCGCGAGATGACTTCGCGCGCAGTTCCCAGCTCACTCGCGATGTCCTGATGTGTGGCTGATATTTCTTTGTCACCACCTACCAAGACCACCAGCCGTTCGGCAAGTCGAACATCAATCCGTCCAAAAGCAACATCGTCTACCACCCGCAACAGATCAATTAAGCGGCGTGAATATGCTGCGAAGACAAACGATCGGAAAGCTGGTTCTTCAGCGACCAGTCGGTCAAACGACATCTTAGGCAATACCACCACCTGGATATCAGATTCTGCGACTCCTTCTGCGTTATAAGCCTCTTCAGCCAACATGCAGGCAGTCGTCAGAACGCAGCTTTCGCCTGCATCGACGCGGTACAACACAATGTCTCGACCATTACCAGAGGTCTGCGAAACGCGGATCGTTCCATCGTATAGGAAAATGAGGCTATCTGGCACGTTTTCCGGCCCGAACACCTGATAACCCTTCTTATGATTGCGAATGAGCGCCACATCGAGAAGCCTGTCGCGCACTGGACGCGGCAGGCCCTGGGTTCCCTTGAACCGTTCAGTCCAGTCAATGGCGCTCATTGGGTCATCCGCATCGGTGCCACGATACCCTCTTCAATGGGCGCAATTCGTGCCAACAGCTCTCCCTTGTTGGACGCAATATCCGCCAAAGTGAGGTCGTCAAGCACCGCCATGAAAGCCTTTGTCGCAGTTTGCAGCGCGCGTGAAAGTCTACAGATTCCGATCAAAGGACAGGTATTCTTTGCCGGATTGAAGCACTCGACCAGTTCAAGCGGACCTTCGGTCATACGCACGACATCACCGATGATAATCTCATCCGCAGGCCGCGCCAAACGGAACCCACCTCCACGTCCACGTATCGTTTCAAGATACCCTGCAAGTCCCAGTTCATGAACTATCTTTACAATATGGGGCCGCGCTAGGCCGTGAACCTTAACGACATCATCAACCTTGATACGATCCGGGGCTTTGAGGGCGGCAAGTTGAAGCGAACGCAGTGCATAATTGGAATAAGCAGTGAGTTTCATATCGTCCTCCACAAAAAACATCTATTTCAAATATATGTTATTTGCAAGTTTGGTGATCTTGTCACTGAACTCACTCCCGCCTCCTCGTATAGATCTGACAAACGCAATGAGAGGATACAGCCATGACACTACTTTTGGAGGACATTGTTCCCAATTTCACCGCCGACACCACCACCGGCCCAATCTCTTTCCATGATTGGATCGCTGATGAATGGGCCTTTTTCTTCAGCCATCCAGCAGATTTTACACCCGTCTGCACAACTGAAATGGGACGAACATCGCAACTCAGTGACGAATTCACAAAGCGCGGTGTAAAGCCGATCGGGCTCAGCACGGATACCGTTGAAGAGCACCTGAAGTGGATCGAAGACGTCAACGATACGCAGGATACGACTCTGCGCTTTCCAATTGTCGCTGATCCGGATCTCAAGATCGCCAAGCTCTATGAGATGATCCACCCCTCACAGTCCGAAACAGCCGCGGTGCGCTCTGTTTACATCATCGACAGCGACAAAAAGCTGCGCTTGACGATGACCTACCCGATGAGTGTTGGCCGGAACTTTGATGAAATCCTACGCGTCATTGATGCGCTTCAGACCGGTGACAAATTCGGGATCGCAACACCTGCCGATTGGGTGCCAGGTCAAAAAGTGATCATCCCACCCTCAGTAACGGATAAAGACGCAAGCGAAGCATTTCCTCAAGGATACGATACCATTCGCCCGTATCTGCGCACCGTACAACTTTAATCCTATCCGTTTAACAAAATTGGAAAAATCATGACTAAACTTACTGTAATTGCAATGTGTGCAGCGCTTATTCCTCTCGCTGCCTTGGCCCAAGAGACTCCGGGTTCTCACTTCATAGAGAATTGGGATCTGGACGGAAACGGCTCTGTTTCTTCTGAAGAAATCACGGAACGTCGCGGCGACATATTTGTTATGTTCGACCAAGATGAAGACGGGATGTTAAGTGGGGAGGAATACGTTTTGTTTGACGAAACCCGCGCAGCAGACATGGAAAACAACGCAGGTGGTCACGGCAAAGGCGGCGGCCGGATGCAAGAGGGTCTGACCCTTGCCTTCAATGATATCAATACCGATGGTAACGTGTCGAAAGAAGAGTTCGTATCCAACTCAGCCGCTTGGGTCGCCCAAATTGATCGCAACGGCGATGGAATGATTACATCGGCCGATTTTGGTCCGCAAAGTAACTAAGACAACGGCGGTTCCCGCTGTCGGCGGGGACCATACACCTTTTGATAGAGGCAAATCACATGCTCGACGGCTTCACAGCAGAGACTTTGGCGCGTATGCAATTCGCGTTCACCGTCTCATTTCACATCATTTTTCCCGCCTTCTCAATCGGGTTGGCAAGCTATTTGGCCGTCTTGAATGGCCTTTGGCTGCGGACAAAAGATGAAACGTACCTGACACTGTTCAACTATTGGAAAAAGATATTTGCCGTCGCCTTTGGCATGGGTGTCGTTTCAGGCATTGTGATGTCGTACCAGTTTGGAACGAATTGGTCGGTCTTTTCGGACAAGACGGGTCCGGTTCTTGGGCCCCTCATGGCCTACGAAGTATTATCGGCATTCTTCCTCGAAGCGGGCTTTCTCGGTATCATGCTCTTCGGGCGGGAACGCGTGGGTGACAAGCTTCATATGTTTGCCACGGCAATGGTCGCCTTCGGCACATTAATGTCAGCAACCTGGATTCTCTCCGTGAACTCTTGGATGCAAACGCCCGCAGGATACAGCATCAACGAGCTGGGGCAGTTTTTCCCCGAAGACTGGTGGGCAATCGTGTTTAACCCATCCTTCCCCTACCGCTTGATCCACATGGTGCTTGCTGCCTACCTGACTGTGGCACTTGTAGTTGGCGGCGTGGGTGGCTTGCATCTTTTGCGTAACCGCGAAGATGGGCCCGCACGCCGGATGTTTTCCATGGCTATGTGGATGCTGGTCGTTGTCACACCATTGCAAATTCTTGCGGGAGACTTCCACGGGATTAACACACTGGAACACCAGCCCGCCAAGGTCATGGCGATGGAAGGTCACTATGATAGCCATCCACATGGCGCGCCACTGATCCTGTTCGGGATCCCCAATCCAGAAGAAAAGCGGATCGACTACGCTATCGAAATTCCACAACTGTCCAGTTTAATCCTGAAACATAAATGGGGTGCCCCCCTCGACGGTTTAGATACGATCCCTGACGAAGATGAACCACCAGTCGCAATCATCTTCTGGAGTTTTCGCATCATGGTTGGCCTCGGATTTGCGATGCTTGGGCTTGGTGCATGGGGCTTGCTGCGCCGCGTTCGCGGACGCTTGTTTGAAGACAAGTGGCTGCACCGCGCCGCAATTCTAATGGGCCCGACTGGCTTCGTCGCGGTGCTAGCCGGATGGATCACCACCGAAGTTGGGCGCCAGCCCTTTACTGTCTACGGCGTCTTACGGACCTCGGACAGTCTTGGGCCTGTCGCAGCACCCGCAGTTGCCGCATCGCTGCTGGCATTTATTGTGGTCTACTTTTTCGTCTTTGGCGCTGGTACTTTCTATATCCTGCGTATGATGAACGCCCCGACAAGCAAGCCTGACCCAACACTCAAAGATGGACCAATCCGCACGGCTGGCATCACCCCGATCATGCAAACTGACCCCGATTCAATCCCAGGCGAATAAGGAGCCTTACGATGTTTGAACTTTCCTTTATCTGGGCCGGCATCATTGCATTTGCGGTCCTTACCTATGTTATCCTTGATGGCTTCGACCTTGGTGTTGGCATCTTATTCCCCCTCGCTGATGGTGAGAGGGAGAAATCCACGATGATGAACTCAATCGCCCCTATATGGGACGGTAATGAGACGTGGCTGGTGCTGGGTGGCGGCGGTTTATTCGCCGTTTTCCCACTGGCCTATGCCATCATCATGCCCGCGCTCTACATGCCGATTATCTTGATGCTGCTGGCACTGATTTTTCGCGGCGTCGCATTTGAATATCGGTGGCGGACGGAACGGTGGAAACCTGTTTGGGACGTTGCGTTTTTTGGTGGATCAATTGTCGCCGCATTTATGCAAGGTATCGCACTTGGCGCTTTGGTTCAGGGTATCGAAATCACAGGACGCGCGTACTCTGGCGGCTGGTGGGATTGGCTCAGCACGTTTTCAATCCTCACAGGGCTAGCTGTTGTGGTTGGCTATGCTTTACTTGGTGCCACATGGATCATTCTCAAGACCGAAGGTGATTTGCAGCGAAGGATGCAAGGATATGCTTGGTGGCTTGGTACGGCTACGCTCGGGTTCATCGGTATCGTCAGCATCCTGACGCCGTTCCAAGATCCGGAATATTTCAACCGTTGGCTCAACTTGCCCGGCAGCATCTTTAGCGTCTTGATGCCTGGTGCTATGCTGTTTGCCGCTTGGGCTTTGTTCACTGGCCTGAACGCAGGCAAAGACGGGCAGCCATTTCTGGCGTCAATCAGCATCTTTGTGCTGTGTTTCATCGGCATTGGGATAAGTTTTTATCCCAACATCGTTCCCCCAAGCCTGACAATCGTCGATGCAGCGGCTCCGGATAAAAGCTTGCGGTTTGCATTAGTAGGGACGGTTGTTCTCGTGCCGATGATCTTAGCATACACCGCTTACGCCTACTGGGTGTTTAGAGGGAAAGTAGATCCGGAAGAGGGTTACCACTGATGAAATACGCCTTATTGTCGAAATGGATGTGGTTCGCCGCGCTCTGGCTCGCTAGCGTCTTGATTCTTGCAGTGGTTGCCTACGTGATAAAACTTGTCGTCTAAGGTTGCCGCGAGGGTCGATTGAAAGGCTATCAGTCCGTAAGGTTAGGCAATGTCCCGAAAACTCTGAACTACTATGCAGATGGAATATCTGCCTGAAAAGCTAGATCCTGCACTTCTAGTGTCAGGTTATATTGAGGTCTAACATGGCTTATTTAAGAAATAATATGCGAAAGGCCGGACATGACAGTTGATCCATCCACGTTACCCCTTGCCGACAACGGAATGGCCGCAAGCGCAGAAAACAAGACGGCCCAAAAATCCAGCTGGAGCAGGTGGTTTCTGGTGCCCCTCTTGATGGGCACGCTGTTCACTGGCGCCGTGATTGGAATGTATTTTCAACCACCCGGATTGCGTGTGTTTTTTAACACGACCGGGCTGGAACCCGGTGCGGGCACTGACACCCCTATCGCGGTTGCCATTCAGCAGGTCAGCACACAGGAACAAGTAGCTGTTATAAGCGAGGGCGATGTGGTCGCGTTGGGCCGGATCATTCCGCGTGGCGATGTCATCAGCGTAGCCACACCCTCTGGTGCCAGCGATGCACGCATTGCAGACATCAATGTTACGGTTGGCGCCACGGTCAAAGCAGGCGATGTGCTAGCTGTTCTGGACAACCTGCCCCAATTACAAAGCGCTGTTGCCTCTGCGACAGCGGACCTAAGGGTCAGCGAAGCAACGTTACTGCAAACGCAAGCCTCTAACGCCGCAAGCCTGCGCGAAGCACAAGCCGCACTGGAGCGCGCAGAAGCCGCAGCGGTCGTTGCCCGCGCCGAACTCGCACGGTCCACATCCCTGCTTGAACGCGGTGTCACAACGCGCGCAGATTTCGACCAGATCGTTGCGACCGCGACCGAGACTGAACGCAGCGTTGAAAGCGCCATGGCAACGCTGTCGCGCTATGCGACTGGGTCCCAAACCGTGCAGGCAGATATCGCTGTGGCGCAGGCAAATGTCGCCGCGGCCAATGCCGATCTGGACACGGCGATGCAAAACCTCGACCGCGCCTATGTGCGCGCGCCTGAAACCGGAACGATACTGGGCATCAATGTCCGCGTAGGCGAACGCCCCCCAAGTGATGGCCTGATCGACCTTGGTGATACATCACACATGACTGTCGAAGCCGAGGTCTATCAAACGCTCATCGGGCGCGTGACAATTGGTGATCCAGTCACAGTCTCCGCCGAAGCGTTGTCCCAAGACCTTAACGGCGTGGTGTCGGCCATCGGCCTCGAGATTGGGCGCCAATCTATCATGTCGGATGATCCGGCCAGCAACACAGATGCGCGTGTTGTCGATGTCATTATCGTGCTGGACGACGCGTCATCCAGGCTGGCGCAGCGGTTTACGAATCTCGAGGCAATTGTCAGGATCGATGCAGGCCGCACGCAATGAACTGGCTGCTCACACAATTGTTCGGGCGCCTGCCCATTGGCTGGCTGCAATTATCCCACAACAAAGGCCGCCTGTTTGCAGCCGTGTCCGGCGTCGCCTTCGCCAACCTGTTGGTCTTCATGCAACTGGGGATTATGGGTGCGCTGAACGGGTCCACTGTGGCCCCCTATGCGATCATCGACACGGACATCATTTTATCCTCGCAAGAAGGAAACACTCTTACCGATAGCGAACATATCGCGCGGGTGTGGATGCTACAGGCACTCGGCGTGGCAGGCGTGGCAGACGTAAGCCCGCTCTATATCGGCAATCTGCCTTTCACATTGGATGACGGAACTTCGGTGTCCCTTTTGGTGTTTGGCGTCAACACGACACAGCCCGGTTTTGTTTCCCCCGCCATCGCGCCTTTGCTGTCGAAACTAACATTGGAAAACACCACACTTCTCGATGAAGGGACACGCGGGATGCCCACATCCGTGATTGACGGGTTGAAAGCAGGCGCGCCTTTTGCGTTCGAAGCGTCGGGCCAGACTCTGACGGCGGTTGGCACCATGAACGTAGGTGGCGGATTTCTGGCAGACGGCATGATGATGGTGTCAGATCAGACATTCCTGCAGTTCTTCGGGTCACGCAGCAGTGCGGCCCCAGATCATATCATGGTGCGGGTCGCGGATGGCGTGTCTCCAGAAACCGTTGCCGCGCGTTTGTCAGATGTTCTGCCAGCCTTGACTGTGCGCGTCCAAACGAACGAAGCCGCACAGGCCGCCGATCTGTCGTTCATGTCATCGGAACGGCCGACTGGCATCATTTTTGGGTTTGGCGTGTTCATGGGTATTCTGGTCGGCCTTGTAATCGTCTACCAAGTCCTGTCCACAGACGTCGCTGACCACCTGCGCGAATACGCAACGTTCAAGGCCATGGGCTACGGTCAGCCCTTCTTTTTAGGCATCATCTTTGAAGAAGCCATCGTTCTCGCCGTGTTTGGTTTCATCCCCGGATTGATTGCATCCATGGGGCTTTATGCGGGGTTGGTCGCGGTGACGGGCCTGCCTGTGACGATGGACGCCAGCCGCGCGATCCTCGTGTTCCTCGGCACGTTGACCGCCTGCACTATTTCAGGCGCCATTGCGACCCGGCGCTTGGCCAACGCTGATCCAGCGGATCTATTTTGATGTCGGGCGCACCGATCGTTGTCAGCGGCCTGAACCACTTCTTTGGCACCGGCGAGGCCCGCAAACAGGCGATTTTCGACATCAACGTTACAGTCAAACGCGGCAGTCTGACCATTCTTATGGGGCCTTCGGGATCGGGTAAAACGACATTGCTGACGCTGATCGGCGCATTGCGTGATATTCAAGACGGCAGCGTGTACCTGCTAGATCGCGAATTGAATGGCGCCACCGAGGGGGAACTGGTCGCCCTGCGCCGCCGTCTTGGTTTCATATTCCAAGCCCACAATCTGCACGAAAGCCTGACCGCAACGCAGAACGTCCGCATGGGTCTTGAGGTGCATGGCAAAGGCAATGCCAGCCTTCAACGGGCCGCCAGCCACCATATGCTCGACCTGCTGGGCCTTGCGGACCGGCGCGACTACTTGCCGGGCAATCTGTCTGGCGGGCAAAAGCAACGGGTTGCCGTGGCGCGCGCGCTGGTCGCAAACCCACAGATTGTCCTCGCCGATGAACCCACTGCCGCGCTCGACAAAGAATCTGGTCATACCGTTGTCGAAATGCTGAAAACTTTAGGCCAAGTGCGCGGCACAACCACGGTGATGGTCACGCACGATCCGCGTATCCTTGAATTGGCCGACAGGATCATAAAACTGGAAGACGGAAGCGTTGTATCGGACGAAAGCAACTAAGGACTGCGCTAATCCACGGCAGTCCCGAACCCGGCGATTGTAAAGCCAATCCCCCCCAGAATGACAAAGAAAGCGGCCTTGCGACCCCCACCGCTTTGCGACCAAGCGCCTTTTGCGGCGATCAACGCTTGCAGGCCGTAATAAATGGCAAAGGCGCGCGATGCGAAGCTGATGATCTCGAACACGCTCAACTGCCATGTGAGGACCAGCCCGACTGCAACTAAAACGCCGTACCCCGTTCGCGCCGACATGCGCCCTCGGGTCAGTTCGGCGATCAAACCGCCAGCGCCGCCCGTGTCTGCCACCGCAGCGCTGAACTGGGCACTGATTGCGGCGGCAACCAACAGGAGCGGCAAGACAGGCGCGACCAATCCCATAAGGTCGATGATCGCGGTTTCATCCAGCTTCATCGATCCCGCAGCGAACACGTAGCTGAGCAGCAAAATGTAGGCCATGTAGATCCCGCTTGATAGCCACTGCGCCAGCTTCATCGACTTTATGCGGATCGCACCATTGTACTCTTCATCGAGATAGCGGGAGGTTTCGAACCCCTGCACAGTTACCAACAGTCCAGCAACAAGCGCAATTGCCTGCCATCCGCCAACTGTTGCCGGATTGACCACCAACTCGCCTAGATTTACCTTTTGGGCGAAATACCAAACGAGGCCGAACAGCAATCCTGCAATGATTGAAAGCTTTATGCCAACCGTGACTTGTTCCATCCGTTCGAGCGCGCGAAACCCCTTCGTCCAACCCACAATCAGGACCAACAGAAAGACCCCACTTGTTACAAGTTTGGCGTAGATGGGATCACTGAAGGCGGTCATGCTGACAGCAAAGGCGCCCAATAGGTTCAGGTAGTAGGCAACTGAAATGATGTAGGCAAAGGCTAACGCCCATGACGCAAGCGTTTCCAACCTGGCCTCAGTCGCACTTCGCATCCCGCCAAGTTTCGCCAGTCGCGCAATGTTGAACCGGATCGCGGAGCCGAAAAGATAGGCGCCAACACACAAGATCATCATAACCAAGGGCGCATATTGGCCAAACGATGCATTCAGGATCGGCCCAAGCACCAGAAAACCGCTGCCTATGATTGACGCCAGCGGCGTGATCGTCGCACGCCATAGCGTTGCCTGTGCCAGTCTTGGATAAAATAGAAGCCCAGCCACACACAAGCAGACAACGACGATAAAAAAGTTAAGCATGAGGTCCTGAATGGCCATCGAGCGCCATAGATATTACAACGTTTAGGGGATTGCATAGACGATCACTGCCCACTTAAACAGGGCGCGATCCAGATCTCTACATGAACACTTCGCAAGCGATAATCTATGAATGAAACACACGGGAGAAGCGCATGTCAAAGGTCCGCTTTAACAGAATCTCTCCAATCGTCTTGCAGCCTTGGCGATAGTCAGCTTCCTTCTTGCTGTTTTTCGCTGCACTTGCAGCACGGGGAGAGCAGCCATTCGTAGCAAATCGACGAGGGTCGGCTTTGTCCTGCGGTTTCAAAGGGTCAACGCAACACTTTAGTCTTTTTGGAAA
>JAPKAB010000073.1 GCA_028825475.1 Ascidiaceihabitans sp.
CAAAGCTAAAAAGGCGAATGCTATTACGATGAACTTACCCATTTCGTGACCCCCATCACATGCCGCCTTCGTAGAGCCGACTCGATTTCGATACCACATAGCTGAAGAGGGAGCGCGCAGTAGGGGGAAAAAGCCGCGTATTGGCGCAGCACGTGTCCCTGATGCAACGACATTGGCTAAGAAGATTCAGTTGCATAAGATTGGCGGCTTGTTCCCTGCAAAATGCAGAGGTACACAGCAAATATGGCTGATATTGATGACACACCCAACATGAACATAAGCGAACCTCTGCGCCGCGCGCTGGGTGACAGGTATTTAACCTATGCTTTATCTACGATTATGCACCGTGCCTTGCCCGATGCACGTGATGGGCTAAAGCCAGTTCACCGCCGTATTCTTTATGCGATGCGCGAGCTGAAGTTAGCGTCAAACGGTGGTTTCCGTAAATCGGCCAAGATTTCAGGCGACGTGATGGGCAACTATCACCCACATGGCGATGCCGCGATTTATGACGCGATGGCCCGTTTGGCCCAAGATTTTAACGTGCGCTTTCCACTGGTAGACGGCCAAGGTAACTTTGGTAACATTGACGGGGATAACCCTGCGGCTGCACGTTACACTGAGGCGCGCATGACGGCTGTTGCTGAGGCAATGCTGGTAGGCTTGAATGAAAACGCAGTTGATTTTCGTGAAAACTATGACGGAACACTGACTGAGCCGGTCGTGTTGCCGGCGCAGTTCCCGAACCTTTTGGCCAATGGGTCCAGCGGTATCGCGGTTGGGATGGCAACTAACATTCCCCCCCACAATATTTCAGAACTTTGCGACGCATGTTTGCACATGATCAAAGTGCCTGATGTACGCGACGATACGCTGTTGAATTACGTTCCGGGACCTGATTTCCCAACGGGCGGCATTATTGTCGAAAGCCCTGAAAGCATCGCGACAGCATACCGTACAGGTAAGGGCGGCTTCCGTCTGCGGTGTCGTTACGAGATCGAAGATCTTGGGCGTGGTCAGTGGCAGATCGTCATCACAGAAATCCCGTATCAGGTTCAAAAATCAAAATTGATCGAAAAGATCGCGGAACTAATCCAACTGAAAAAGATTCCAATTCTAGCGGATGTACGCGATGAGTCTGCCGACGATATCCGCCTTGTACTTGAACCACGTTCGAAGAACGTCGACCCCGAAGTTTTGATGGGCATGATGTACCGCAGTTCTGATCTTGAAGTGCGGTTCTCACTGAACATGAACGTCTTGATCGATGGTCTGACGCCAAAGGTCTGCTCGATGAAGGAAGTGCTACGCGCGTTCCTTGATCACCGCCGCGAGGTTTTGATCCGTCGTTCCACCCACCGGATGGAAAAGATCGATCACCGTCTTGAAGTGTTGGAAGGCTTTATCGTTGCGTTCCTAAATCTGGACCGTGTCATTGATATCATCCGTTATGACGAAGACCCTAAAGCAGCATTGATGCGCGAAGATTGGTCTAAAGACCACAAGCGTGCGATGGACGAAAAAGACTATATTTCGCCTGCGCCAAGTGGTGGTGAATTGTCTGAAGTACAGGCTGATGCCATTCTCAACATGCGCCTGCGCAGCTTGCGCCGTTTGGAAGAAATCGAGCTGCTCCGTGAGCAATCTGCCTTGATGGAGGAACGCGCTGGGCTTGAGGATTTGTTAGACAGTGAAGACATCCAGTGGACCAAAATTTCCGATCAGTTGAAAGAAACTAAAAAGCAGTTTGGCAAAGACTGGATCATTGACGGCGTGGCACGTGGCCAACGCTTGACGACATTTGCTGAAGCTGGCGAAGTGGCCGATGTGCCGCTTGAAGCAATGATTGACCGCGAGCCTATTACTGTCGTGTGCAGTCAAATGGGTTGGATCCGTGCCATGACGGGCCACATCGACTTGAACCGCGAATTGAAATTCAAAGATGGCGACGGCCCACGATTTATCTTTCACGCCGAAACCACAGACCGCTTGTTGGTCTTCGGTGCGAATGGTCGCTTCTATACGCTGAGCGCCTCAACCCTGCCTGGTGGGCGCGGAATGGGTGAACCATTACGCTTGATGGTTGATCTACCGAATGAAGCTGAAATTCTTGATATCATGATCCACAAACCGGGCCGCAAACTTTTGGTTGCCTCAACGGCTGGCGATGGATTTATTGTACCAGAAGACGATGTTGTTGCCCAAACGCGCAGCGGCAAGCAGGTTCTGAACGTGCGCGGTGATACTAAGGCGCTGATTTGTAAACCTACCTATGGTGACAGTGTCGCTGTTGTTGGTGAGAACCGTAAAGTACTGGTGTTCCCACTGGACGAGTTGCCAGAAATGGGCCGTGGTAAAGGCGTTCGTTTGCAAAAGTATAAAGACGGTGGCTTGTCTGATGCCACGACCTTTACGCTTGAGGCCGGTCTAAGTTGGCTTGATCCTGCGGGCCGCACGCGCACTGAAACTGAGCTGACGGAGTGGCAAGGAAAACGCGCAAGCGCTGGTCGCATGGCACCACGCGGATTTCCGCGGGACAATCGATTCAACTGAAGGTAACGTACTCTCATCTTTAAATGACGCGCGTGTATTAAGCGTGCGCAAGAGGGACGCATTATGAGCGAACAATTGATTGGCCGATATCACGGCGACAAAAAAACACTTTTCTGGCTGGTGATGAAAACCAGCTTTCTCACATTGATTACACTAGGTATATATCGGTTCTGGGCTAAAACCCGTATCCGCAAATATCTTTGGTCGGGTACTGCTGCTGGTCAAGATAGCTTTGAGTATACAGGGACCGGCTTAGAGAAATTTTTGGGCTTCTTGGCCGCAATCGTTGTTCTGGCGATTTACTTGGGGATCGTTCAAATGATCTTGCTGTTTTTCGGCCTAAGCTTAATGGCTGATGCAACAACAACTGCAGGACAGATCGCCCAAATCGTTTCGATCTACATTTCATTTTTTGCAGTTATGCCATTGATATTATTCGCACAATATCGCGCGCGTCGCTATAAAATGGCCCGTACGCGCTGGCGTGGTATCCGTTTTGGTATGGACAGCGCGGCTTGGGGCTTTGTATGGCGTGCGATTGCGCACAGTTTTCTGACCATCATCACTCTTGGGTTGATGGTCCCAAGGCAGACGTTCTATTTAGAGAAATATATGGCGGATCGCACATGGTTTGGAGATGCGCAGTTCGTGCAGAATGGTCGCTGGCAAAGCCTGTATCCGGGATTGAAGCATATTGGACTGGGTTTTTTGATTCTCATCGGTGCTGGCGTAGTTGCGGCAACACTTGAAGCCTTTCGTGTGGCCTTTTTCCTAGGTGTCGTTGGCTACATCTGGCTGATTTTTGGCAGCGTCTATTACCGTATCTTCGCGCTTAATTACCTGACTGACAACAAACTTCTGAACGGTCAAATCGGTTTTTATAGTGATGCGCAAGCTGGTAAAGTTGTCGGGATTACGATCAAGGGAACGCTTCTGATTGCGCTTGTCGGTGCGGTTATTGGCCTTGTCTTCACGGGCGTCAGCGCGGCTTTACTTACCTCAGTGGACTTTCAGAATCCGTCGGATTTGATGGGTGTCGTTGGCGGCGCATTGGGCATTATTGGATTTGTGGCCTACATCGGCTTTCTTCTTTTGCTGAGCGCATTGTCGTTTATCTGGATCACCCAACCGATCATCGCGCATGTTGTTGATAACATCGTATTGTCTGGTGCAGAGCATCTTGATGCGATCCATCAGCGCAGTGCAGACGCAGGTGCAGATGCAGATGGCTTTGCCGATGCGCTTGATATTGGCGGGGCAATTTGATGCAAAACGAGGTGTCGGTATGACGTCGGTATCGTGTCGGTATTTCGTCGGTGCAACAGGCCGACGTCTGGATGTGGACGCATCTCTTGAACACAGCGAGTTCTTGCGCCTTTCGCATCCGGAGCTGCCGAATGGGTTGCTGCGATGGCCGCTAAAGGACTTGCGTGCTTTGGCGGATCAGGCGCGCACGGATCAGATTGTTCTGTCCCTGCGTGCCGACACAGCAATCGATAGCGCCTTGATCGAAGAGGCGCGTCTTACCGTCGATGACCCACAGCTGATTGCAGACATAAGAATGCTATGCCCTGAACTGGGCAAGCGGGATCTGCCAGAAGGGTCTGGACGTAAAATTGTAACGCGCATCGGCATGGCCGTTGGAGCGATTGTGTTGATGATCTTTGTCATCTTGCCGGCAATGGCCAACACCTTGGCCTATATCATTCCGATCAAACGTGAAGTTGCCTATGGCAAAGCTGTCGTGCGGCAAATGGAACGCTTCTTTGGCGGCAGTACGGCTGGGGAACTTGTCTGCTCAACACGAGAGGGTGACGCGGCATTGGCCAAGATGGTTGCACGCCTGACAGAGGCGTCGCCAACAGATTATGAACTGAACGTATCAGTCATGCGCCATGAAATGGTGAATGCATTCGCAGCCCCCGGTGGACAGATCGTTTTTGTTGAGGGTTTGATTGAACAGGCCACAAGCCCTGATGAAATGGCCGCCGTTCTTGCACATGAAATTGGTCACGTGGAATCGCGCGATGCAACGCGCGGGGCGTTACGGGCCGCTGGCTCTGCAGGTCTACTGTCTATGGTGTTTGGTGATTTCGCAGGGGGAACCGCCGCTGTTGTTATCGCTGAATATACATTGAACGCATCCTACACCCGTGAAGCCGAAGCTGAAGCGGATACATTTGCCCACAACATGCTCGAAGCCGCGAACGTTAGCACAGTTGGTATGGCTGACTTCTTTGGTAGCCTGAATGGGCTAGAGGATGAAATGCCAGACCTGCCAATCTATCTGTCCAGCCACCCTGACACTCAAGAACGTGCGGACCTCGCTACAGAGTTTGCCAAAGGGCAGGAGTCGACGTCGCCGGTGCTGGATGATGTTGAGTGGAGCG
>JAPKAB010000013.1 GCA_028825475.1 Ascidiaceihabitans sp.
AAGGCCAAAGCGACCAAGGCCCCAGTGGCCGAGGACGCTGTTGAACGCGCGATGTTGCCCGTGTGGTTGATGCCACAAGGGGCAGGGTACAAACTGCGCTCCAAAGCATGGCTTGATTATCAGAACGATGTGAAAGTCAGCGATGTGCAACTGGCCGCCCAAGAGGGCTTTACCAGTGTTGAACACGCAAAACGCTACACCACCCTTGGTATGGCGACGGATCAGGGCAAGCTCAGCAACATCAACGGTCTTGCGATCCTGTCTGACAGCCTCAACCAACCGATCCCACAGACCGGCACCACCACGTTCCGCCCACCCTATACACCGATCTCTATGGGGTCGATTGGTGGCGAAGCACGGGGTGACGTGTTCCAGCCTATCCGTCGTACACCAATGTATGATTGGCACGAGGCGAATGGTGCGGACTGGGAGCCTGTTGGCCAATGGCGTCGCCCCTACGCATATGTGCAAAGCGGCGAAACAGTCCATGACGCGGTAATGCGTGAGACAAAGAACACACGCGAAAATCTTGGCCTGCTGGATGCATCCACTCTTGGTAAGCTCATCGTCAAAGGCCCTGACGCGGGCAAGTTTTTGGACATGCTTTATACCAACATGATGAGCACCCTGAAGGTCGGCAAATGCCGCTATGGCCTGATGTGTTCTGAAAACGGGTTCCTGATTGATGATGGCGTCGTTGCCCGCATCGATGACGAAACATTCCTATGCCACACGACCACAGGCGGGGCGGAAACCATCCATGGTCACATGGAAGAATGGTTGCAAACCGAATGGTGGGATTGGAACGTCTACGTCGCCAACGTGACCGAACAATACGCCCAAGTCGCCGTTGTTGGCCCGAATGCCCGTAAAGCACTTGAAGCGCTGGGCGGCATGGATGTGAGCGCAGATGCGTTTGGATTTATGGAGTGGCAAGACGGGACGCTTGGCGGCTTTGACGTGCGGGCCTATCGTATCTCGTTCTCGGGCGAATTGTCTTATGAGATCGCAGTGCCTGCCTCACAAGGTCAGGCGTTCTGGGATGCCTTGATGGCAGTTGGTGCCGATCTGGGCGTGATGCCTTACGGGACCGAATGTCTGCACATCTTGCGGGCCGAAAAGGGCTTTATCATGATCGGTGATGAAACCGATGGGACGGTCATTCCACAGGATTTGGGTCTGAACTGGGCGATCTCTAAGAAGAAAACCGACTTCTTGGGTAAACGCGCCCAACAGCGCGAGCATATGGTCAGCGATCAACGTTGGAAGCTGGTGGGTCTTGAAACGGTCGATAAATCAACCCTGCCAGACGGTGCCTATGCCGTGGGTGAGGGGACCAATGCCAACGGTCAACGCGTCATGATTGGACGGGTAACGTCCAGCTATCATTCACCAAACTTGGACCGTGGCATCGCCATGGGGTTGGTTCTGCATGGACCGGACCGCATGGGCGAGGTCATCACCTTCCCGGGCACCGATGGCAAAGACTATGAAGCCAAGATCGTCAGCCCAGTTTTCTATGATCCCGAAGGGGAGAAGCCAAATGTCTAATCTGATCAGCGCCTTGGACAAGGCCACAGACAATAGCGGTATCGCTAAGATCGAAGAGATCGGGCTGCAAGGCATGATCACCCTGCGCGGTGATCTCAGCAAAGCTGCGGTGAAAAAGGCGGCGACGTCGGTCACGGGTGTCGAGATGCCCGCACTCGGCCACGCCAACCACGACGGTGCCTCTGGCATCTGCTGGATGAGCACGGATGAGTTGCTGGTGCTGTGCCCCTACGATCAGGTCGCAGACACCTTGGCCAAGATGCACACCGCGCTGGGCAAGGCACATGCGCTGGCCGTGGATGTATCTGATGCACGGGCAAGCCTGCGCGTGTCAGGGCCTAACGCACGCGAAGTTATGGCGAAACTGGCGCCGGTTGATCTGTCACCAAAGGCGTTCAAACCCGGCATGTTCCGCCGCACGCGCATGGCGCAGGTGGCTGCGGCCTTTTGGATGGTGGACGACGAGACGTTCCAGATCGTCTGCTTCCGCTCAAACGCACAATATGTGTTCGATTTGCTGAAAGTTGCAGCCCAAAACGGATCTGAGGTTGGTTTCTTTAAGTAAAGAAATCTGGGGGATTGTGGACTTTGCGTATATTTACGCCACCACTCCCCCTTGATCTTGAAGTGGATCGCGCTTCATGTCACCTAAGGCACAGATGAATTTATCCTAAAGGGGACCATAGAATGGCTTTTGAACTTCCTGATCTTCCATACGCCCACGACGCGCTGGCAGCACACGGCATGTCTGCTGAAACCATGGAATTCCACCACGACCTGCACCACAACGCCTATGTCACAAACGGCAACGCGGCGATTGCTGGCACTGAGTGGGAAGGGAAATCCCTCGAAGAGATCATCAAAGGCACATATGATGCGTCTTCGGTGGCTCAAAACGGTATCTTCAACAACATCTCCCAACTTTGGAACCACAACCAGTTCTGGGAAATGATGACACCAACATCAGGCGCTATGCCGTCTGAGTTGGAAGCTGCAATCAAAGAGAGCTTTGGCTCTGTTGACGATTTCAAAGCACAATTCGCTGCTGCTGGTGCTGGCCAGTTCGGTTCAGGCTGGGCATGGTTGGTGAAAAACGCTGACGGTTCATTGGCTGTGACCAAAACTGAAAACGGCGTGAACCCACTTTGCTTCGGTCAAACAGCCTTGCTGGGTTGCGATGTTTGGGAGCACTCCTACTACATCGACTTCCGCAACAAACGCCCTGTTTACTTGTCCAACTTTATGGAAAACCTTGTGAACTGGGAAAACGTTGCATCACGCATGTAAGCGACCCTAGATACTTAATCGAAACGCCCTGGCTGAAAAGTTAGGGCGTTTTGCGTTGTGTACACACATTACTTGACGCAGGTCGCTCCCAACACGTGAGGTTACGATGACGGCATCCACCAAGGGCATCCTAGCCATGATCGGTTCCTGCATCATTTGGGGGCTATCATCCCTTATATACAAACAACTGTCTAACGTTCCTGCAATAGAGATTTTGGCGCACCGGACGCTGTGGTCTTTTGTGTTTTTCGTCATATTGTTGGGAGTGCAGGGACGTCTGTACGAAGTGCGTGGATCATTTTCTGATCGGCGCAGCACATGCCTGACGGTTCTTGCAGCCCTGATGATCCTTGCTAATTGGTTCCTCTTCATCTGGTCGATCGAAACCGAACGGGCAATCCAAGCCAGCTTAGGGTATTACATTTACCCGCTGGTATCTGTTGTCCTTTGTTGGCTCTTTTTCGGCGAGAGATTAGGCTGTCTGCAGTGGACTGCAATTACCTTAGTAGCGGTGGCTGTTAGCGCGCTGACTTATGGATTGGGCGGAGCACCGTGGGTTTCACTGACATTGGCTGGCACATTTGCGATATACGGGCTCTTGAAAAAGCAACTGTCGGTTGGACCCGTTGTGTCCGTCACCTCTGAGGTGACCTTAGTCGTGCCATTCGCTGTGATTTTTCTGTTGCTAACATGGCACAATGGGGAAGCTACATTTGGGCAAGATTTGGTGACTACAGGACTGTTGATTTTCGCCGGTCCGCTTACAGCAGTTCCACTGATACTGTTTAGTTTAGCAGCACGGCGGGTGAGCATGGCAACGATTGGTTTGGTTGGATATCTAAACCCAACTTTGCAGTTCTTATGCGCCGTAGTGGTCTTTGCTGAACCGTTCACAAGCTGGCATGTGATGGCCTTCGCGATGATTTGGTCTGCGCTGTCGCTCTATTCAATAACGGTGTGGTCTCAGGAGAAGGCGTCGCGTAAAGCAAGCGTTGCAGCAGCGGCATCTGGGACCACTGTGATATAATCCAACAGGCTGGCATCCGCGAAACCTTGTGTCACAACGTGGTTCATAAGAGAAATCAACGGACCCCAGTAGCCATTTGTATTTAATAGATAAATAGGCTTTGAGTGTAGGCCCAGCTGACGCCATGTGAGAGCTTCAAACAACTCATCCAAAGACCCTGCACCACCTGGTAGGACCACGACTGCGTCGCAGTTCATGAACATAACCTTTTTACGCTCGTGCATTGTCTCGGTAACAATATATGTTGTCAGATCGGTCTTGCCGACCTCCCAATCCACAAGATGTTGAGGAATGACGCCAAAGGTGTCGCCACCCGCATCTTGTGCCGCGCGAGCGACAGTTCCCATTAGGCCAACATCGCCCGCACCATAAACCAACCGCCATCCATTTTCGGCTAGCGCGGCACCGATGTTATGCGCGTCGACCGCATAGGCCGGATCAATACCGGCGCGAGAACCACAATAGACGCAGACTGATTTAGGGGACATGAAACGCTCCTGTACACAAGAAATTATGCAAAATTTGACCCATCGGGTTTTGACCGCTCATATCGCGCTTGGTATGTAAGCTCAATCTATATGGGTCGTTATTTAGTGGCCCGATTTTATGTCAGTGTGTGCGGTGCACCGAAGGAACTTAAGATGAGCAAACTAGCAGCTTTTTTGAGCGCAAACGCAGGCCCCGTGGTCGGTGCCAGTGTCTTGGCCGTTGCGGCTGTTGGTGCGGGTACGTATTTTGCAGTTCTTAAACCAAATGATACGGTTGAAGGTGTGGCTCAGGTGATTGCTTTGCCTGCTGAAGAGGCAGCACTGACAGAGGTTTCTAAGCCAGTTTCTGCTGCCACTGTGCCTGTGACAGAAGTTGAAGAAGATCCTGTTACTGGAGCAGCAGAAGAGGTTGCTGTTGTTGAGCCTGTTTCACCCAGTATCGACGAGGTTCGCAGCGAAGCCGATGGGTTGACCATTTTAGCGGGACGGGGTGAACCGAATGCGAAAGTGACCTTGTTCGTCAATGAAATTGAGAACTCCAGTGTTACCGCGGGTAATGACGGAACTTTCGCAATTGTTGCCTTTCTGGAGCCATCATCGGATCCAAAGGTTTTAAGTGTCGTTCAGCAAGCGGGTGATCTCGAAATGGCTGCGGCCGACATAATCTTGGCTCCACAGCCCGTCGTTGCGAAGGTCGAAGAGGTTGAGGTGGCGGTGATGGAGACAACAAAGGTTGATCCTGTTGTTGTTGAGAGCGTTGAAGAAACAACTGACGTTGAAGCTGAAGCTAACTTAGAAGAACAAGTTGCTGTTGTGGTTGCCGATACAGTCGTCGTTCCAGAGATAGCGGCTGCAGTTGAAGCTGAGGCTGACATTGCAACGGATATTCAAGAGGCCAAGGCTGATGTTGATGAGCCTAAAGTCGATGTTACTGATGGTTCCAAGATCGAAGAGCAAAAGATTTTGGCAGCAGAACAACCAACTCCGGTTCTTGAAGAAGCCAAAACTGAAGTCGCTATTTTGAAGTCAGACGAGAGTGGCGTTGAAGTGATCAGCCGTTCCAGCGCACCCGAACTCATGTCCAACGTTGAAATTGACACCATCAGCTATTCGGAAGAGGGCGATGTTTTATTAAGTGGGCGCGCTCAGTCGCAGGCCGCATCAGTTCGTGTCTATTTGGATAATAGAGTCATCACGACACTAGACGTTGATACATCTGGCCGCTGGCGTGGAGATCTGCCTGACGTTGATACAGGCGTCTACACACTGCGCGTGGACGAAGTGGACGTAGAGGGTGATGTTACCAGCCGCGTCGAGACCCCGTTTAAGCGCGAGGCGCCTGAAGTGCTTGAGGCCGCGGCAGGCAACGGCGACGCACCGGTTAAGGCCATAACAGTACAGACAGGCGCGACGCTTTGGGCGATTGCGCGAGACCGTTATGGCGACGGCACGTTGTTTGTACGTGTTTTCGAAGCAAATTCGAACTCAATCAAAGACCCGGATCTGATTTACCCCGGGCAAGTATTCGATTTGCCCGACTAGACGATGCACTAAGCCGAGTCGCATAAACTTAGACAACAGAATATGTGCCGGGTGACTGGCACATCCTAAAGGAGGGGCCTATGTTAAGGGTCCCTTTATTTAGGATTGTATATGTCACCCAGAATTTCTGATGCGCCTGTTCTAACCTTAGAACAAGAAGAGCGTGCCTCTGGCATGCGAACCTTGCGCAAAGTTAGCCCCTATATTTGGCCTGCTGACAAACAATGGGTGAAACGACGGGTTGTTTGGTCGATGCTTGCATTGATCCTTTCAAAAGTCGTGGCAATTGGGACATCGTTTCTTACTGGTGGCGCTGTAGATGTTTTGTCGGGAGACCGTGCGTCAGTCCTTACATTGGGTGCACTTGGTTTGGTTGTCGCATATGGACTTGCCCGCTTACTCAACGTGGGATTTCAGCAATTGCGTGATGCGATTTTTGCGCCCGTGGCTCAACGTGCGTTACGCGCATTGGCGCTAGAGACATTCGAGCATATCCACCGACTAAGTATGCGGTATCATATCACCCGTAAAACCGGTGGCTTAAGCCGTATTGTCGAACGTGGTGTTAAAGGCGTCGAATTTTTGCTGCGGTTTTTGTTGTTTTCGATTGGGCCGTTGGTTCTAGAATTGTTGATGGTTGCGGTTGCGTTCAGTTGGTATTTTGACTTCCGATATCTGGCTATTTTGACCGTAACTATCGCTGTTTATATTTGGTTTACCTTCAAGGTGACGGAGTGGCGTGTGAAGTTGCGGCGCGTGATGAATGCACAAGACACGGATGCCAATCAAAAAGCTGTCGACAGTTTGTTGAACTATGAAACTGTGAAATACTTTGGTGCAGAAAAGAGAGAAGCCACGCGGTATGATAAGGCCATGGCAGGTTATGAAGCAGCTGCGCTGAAAACGTCCTACTCTCTTGCATGGCTCAATTCCGGGCAGTCTCTGATTATTTCTGCGGGCCTTGTTGGAGTGCTGATTTTAGCTGTCCTTGGGGTCGAGAACGGAGACCTGTCGGTTGGTGATTTTGTGACGGTCAACGCGCTAATGATCCAGATTATGCTGCCACTGAACTTCTTGGGGTCGGTGTATCGCGAAATCCGTCAAGCACTGGTCGACATGGGACAAATGTTCAATTTGTTGGAGCAGCCAGCGGATGTGAGCGATGCGGTGGATGCCAAAACGTTGAAGATCACAGGCGGTGAAATCGAATTAGACGAAGTCCACTTTGGCTATGATAAAGAACGCGCCATTTTGAAGGGTGTGTCTGTTACAGCAAAACCTGGCCAAATGGTTGCAATTGTGGGCTCGACGGGTTCAGGCAAATCCACAATCGGTCGTTTACTGTTCCGTTTCTATGACGTGTCTGGCGGCGCGCTTCGCATTGACGGGCAAGACGTCCGCGACGTGACACAAGCGAGCCTGCACGCAGCTATTGGCGTGGTGCCACAGGATACGGTTCTGTTCAACGACACCATCCGCTACAACATCGCCTATGGCCTTGATGGCGCGACCCAAGAACAGATCGAGGACGCTGCACGTTCAGCACAAATCCACGACTTTATCATGGAATTGCCTGATGGGTATGAGACTGCGGTAGGCGAACGTGGCCTGAAACTGTCGGGTGGTGAAAAGCAACGGGTTGGTATTGCGCGGACTTTGTTGAAAGACCCGCCAATTTTGTTGCTTGATGAAGCAACATCGGCGCTGGATTCCGAGACCGAACAGGACATCAAAGAAGCATTGATGCAAGCAGGGCGGGGCCGCACGGTTTTGACCATTGCACACCGTCTGAGCACGATTGCCGAAGCGGACCGCATTATCGTTCTTGAAAAGGGAGTGATTGTTGAGACGGGCACGCATGATGAATTGCTTAAGAGTGATGGGCGTTATGCACAGCTTTGGCACCGTCAACAGGCTGATGAAACTGTAGGCTAAGGTGCGGTTTTGGAGACTTGGTTCAAAGGGGCTTTGCCCCCGACCTGCGGTCTCCCCCAGAGTTTATTTGGTAAGATGAAGTTAGGGGGCCGATTGTGGCCCCCTTTCCTTATTCGGCGGGTTTTATGGACGCGGATGGGTCTTCATCGATGTCCCAAAGTACCTCGTTGCTCGTGGCCTTGCGTGCTTGTTTTTGCAGTGCCCAGTCACGTGCGGATTTGCTGGCGCGCCCCAATGACAGTTTCGCGAGTAAGCTGGCGAACCAAAGCACGTAAGTTGTCGCCCAGACCCGCATAGCCAGCAAGGACGGCGTGATCATGAGTGTGAGAACCGTCGCGATCCCAAGGCCGAAGACAACGGCTGTTGCCAATTGTTTCCACCAAAGCGCGGTTGGGCTATCGATTGTGTAACCGCCGCCGGCGAAATCAAGGCTTAGGCCAAACATCATTGGAGCAAGGCCAGCCATTGTTGTAATTGTGGTGAGCAACACAGGACGAATGCGGTCTTGAGCGGTCCGAATGATAGCTTCGATCCGTGGCATGTAGCGTTCGTATTCCTGATAGGTATCGATCAACACGATGTTGTTGTTTACAACAATACCAGCCAGCGCGACGATCCCTGTACCTGTCATGATGATTGAGAAGGCCTGATCCATGACCAACATCCCGATTAATACGCCAGTCGTTGAAAGAACAACGGCGGCAAGAACCAGCACGGCGTTATAGACACTGTTGAATTGTGCGAGCAGAATAATGAACATCAATCCAAGTGCACCTGCAAAGGCGTTCATCAAGAAGGCACCGCTTTCGGCTTGATCCTCTTGGTCGCCCGTCCACTCGTGTTCGAGACCCGCCGCAAACGGGTCTGTGTCGAGCCATTTGGTGAGTTGCTCAATCCGTTCGCCCGCGGTGATGGGTTGCCACTGAATGGCTTCATCTGCGATGAGGGTGTCCAATTGGGCAGCGGTGACTGCTGGATCGAGCGATAAGAGGTTATAGCGAACGTCGTCTATATCGGTGATGTTTCCGCTTTTGTTGGGACGTAGTGTTGCGACGATTTGTTCAACCTCTTCGCTGTCGACATCGACGGTGCGGGTCAATTTACGCAACCCGTTTTCAAGGCCAGCCTTAACATCGAAATAACGTTTTTGCCCAATACGGCTGATTTGGGCCAATTTGGGAACTGGCGTGCGCGTGATGAAGTTGGCCAATGGAACAAGGCCGTCACGGGTGCGTACTTTCAGTGTATCTAGGGTGCTTAGAACGCGATCGTTTTCAGGCAAACGCACGCGGATTTCGATTTCCTCATCAGAGCTGTCAACGCGCATGGTGTCCAAGAGCAAGCCGCGGGTCACAAGTTGAACCATAGCCCCAACAGTGGCCACATCAGCGCCGTAACGGCCTGCTTTTTGGACATCTACATTAATTTGCCAATCAATGCCGGGCAGGGGACGTGTGTCTTCAATCAGAAACAGTCCCGGTGTCGCGTCAAACTGTTGGCGTGCTGCCGTTGTCGCGGCCAAAAGGTCATCCCAGTTGTCTCCTTTAATCCGTAGGTGCACGGGTTTTCCACTGGCGGGGCCACGCGATAGGTTGAGAATTTCAATCTTGATGCCGGGTATTTCTTTCAACTGTACTGTCAACTCTTCAATGACGGTGTCGCCGTCAAATGCTTCTGCCTTCACTTCGCGCGAAATGACGTAATCCGTGAAAGGAACTGTGAACCACGCTTCGCGGCTGTTTGGCCGATCTTCCCACGGGATGGTTTCCAGTTGGATTTGCCCGATGGTATCCATAGGGGCCTGTGCACCGCCTGTATTGGCGTTCAACCCGCCGTTGCCAGCAAAAGCGAATGCAGTGTCGATGCCAGGATGTGCACCAATGATGTCTTCGGCTTGTTTGACCAATACATCTTTTTCATCAAGGCTTAGGTTCCCACGCGCGAGCACGTAAACCACGGCTTGCTCTGGTTCGGATTCCACGAAGAATTCGACGCCTTTGTTATTGTTGCCGAAGTAAATGTAGGTGGTGCCGACAAAGACAAAGACAAACCCAGCCATCACAAGGGGCATGATTGGATTGCCAACGATGGCTTCCATAAGGTGACCGAAGGGTGAGCGTTGATAGCCTGAGCGAACCTTGCGTTGGCGGTTGCCGATAATCTTGTAGGCAATCCATGCGCCACCGCGACCAAGGCGGGGTAGGATGGCCAATGCACCGATAAACAGGCCAAGGGCGCTGGAAACCACAGCAGCAGACGCGATCGCCATCAACAAGATCACACCAAATGCTTTTACGAAGGACGGGATGACAGAACCCAAGATATTGCGACCATCCATGCCGGCAAAGGCTGCACTCATAAGCCCGCTAAGTGGTGCAGGGCCAGTGGGAACACCGACGCTATCAACTGGCGCGGTAAAGCCGACCCCCATAGTAAAACCGGCAACCAGGACGAAGGCCACCATCATTGCGATGTGGGCAACGATTGGGAGGCGCGAAATGGTTTCCATACCGTTGGTGATGAATTGCTCCATCCGCCCGGTAACACCGCCCATGACGGGTAGATACACAAGCGCAACGACCAAAGATGCAGACAACACAAAGATCAGTGTTACAGGCAACATGCCCATGAATTGGCCCGGAACGCCCGGCCAGAACAGCATGGGCAGGAAAGCACAAAGCGTTGTCGCGGTTGATGAAATCACTGGCCAGAACATGCGTTTGGCGGCGTCCACATAGGCCTGCATTGGCCCTGCGCCCTCTGCCTGTCGTTTGTCGGCATATTCGACGACCACAATGGCCCCATCTACCAACATCCCAACGGCAAGGATCAGGCCGAACATCACAATGTTGGAGACCGATATCCCCATCAAGGCAAGCAGCACAAAGCACAACAGGAATGAGGTTGGGATCGCAAAGCCAACCAGCAGGGCCGCGCGGATGCCTAGCGCCGCCAACACAACGATCATAACCAACGCGATCGCCGTGAACACAGAGCCCTGTAGTTGTTGGACCATTGAATTCACAACACGCGATTGGTCATTTGATGTGCCAACATCAACGGCAGCGATTAGACCTTCGGGCCACTCAGACGACTTCTTTGCAACGATTTCTTTAACCAAGGTTGCGGTGTCAATCAGGTTGAACCCTTTGCGCTTGACCACTTGCAGAGCAATCGTTTCAGCCCCGTTAAAACGGGCGGTGCTTTCGCGGTCTTCGAACGTCAGGTTGATTTCTGCCAAGTCGCCGAGCGTCACAACACGGTCACCGTTGGTTTTGACGGGAAGGCCGTAAACATCCTGCGGCTCATTGAAAGATGACGGAATTTTGACCGCAAAACTGCCCTGTTTTGTGGTGACTTCGCCCGCTGCAATCAATTGGTTGTTGTTGCGTACAACGCTCACCAATTCCGCGGCTGTCACGTTATATGCCTCAAGGCGTAGCGGATCGATTATCACCTCTAGCATCTCGTCACGGTTGCCTGTCACGGGAGCCTCAAGAACCGCATCTAGACTTTCAAGTTCAACTTGTAAGTCTTTGGCAACGCGCGCCATTGTTCTTTCTGGCACTGGCCCAGACAAGTTTACAATGATGATTGGAAATTCCGAAAAGTTGAATTCCGAAATCGAATAGGTTTCTGCGCCCTCAGGGAACTGTGCTTGGGCCTTGCTAAGTGCATCACGGGCATCAGCGGTCACTTGGGTTTTGTCCCAACCGAATTCAAACTCAAGCACCAGATTGGCGTAGTTTTCTGCCGCCGTGCCTGTCATTTTCTTCAGACCATCAAGGTCGGCCAGCTCGTTTTCCATTGGCTTAACCAGCAGTGTTTCACTGTCAGCGGCTGAAATGCCGGGAAAGGGGACCGATACAATAAGCATCGGAATTTCGATGTCTGGCTCACCTTCTTTCGGAAGGGTTGTATAAGCAAATCCCCCCACCAAAAGTGAGAGGACAATAAACGCCAGAACCATCCGCGCACGGGTGGCGGCCCAATCGACTATTCCAGTCATTGATCTAGCTCCCGAAAGGTCGGATCAACTTTAACGCCTGCAGTCACGTATTCTTGGCCCACAACGATCACATCCAATTTTTCGGGCAACCCTGTCAGCCAAACACCGTCAACGGTATCGCGTAGCAATTGAACTGTTTGGAAACTCACAACGCCCTCTGCATCAATCACGCGCAACCCTAAGGCACCGTCGTTGTTTAAGGTCAGCGCAGATTGTGGCAGCAGATGTGCTGAGGTTCCGCGGGCACCAATTAGGATTTCAGCGGTTTGGCCGTCACGGATCGTTAGATCGGGGTTTGGGACTTCGATTTCGACGCGAAAGGTGCGTGTTGTTGGGTCGGCTGCGTGTCCAAGGAATGTGACAGCGCCGCGAATTTCATCGCCGCCAGCGGCAAGACGACCACCTGCAGGGGCACCCATTTCAATGCGGTTCACTTCGGTTTCAGGAACGAAAGCGACCAATTTGATTGGATCAAGCTGGATAATGGTTGCGCACAGTGATCCGGGCTGAAGCAAGCTGCCCAATTCGGCTGTTTTGGCTTCTAGCAAACCTTTGAACGGTGCTGTGATTTCTAAGCGCGAGAGTTCTTTTTCTGCTGCAGCAATACCTGCCATGGCAGATTCAATGCCAGCCTCAGCGGACTGTATGCCTGAGGTAGCAGCTGAAAGCCCTGATTTTGCTGCCTCAACACCGGCTTCTGCCGCAGCAACGGCAGCATCAGCACCTTTAACGCGCGTGTCGGTGGCAAATCCATCTTCGCTTAGTTTTACAGCAGCGTTCTGGTTCACGTTGGCTTCATCAAGGCGCGCACTGGCTTCAATTACACGCGCACGGGATTCTGGAACACGGCTTTTAGCCTCTGATAGGCGAGAGTTCGCTTCGGCGAGGCGGGACTTGGCCTCGGCGAGTAAGGCACCGCGTGTTCCAGGGTCAAGTTTGCAAAGCAATTGGCCTGCTTCAACGAAGGTACCACTTGGTAAGGGTGGGGAGATCACAGTCGCTGAAGTCTCAGAGCGGACCTCAACCTGACGGGCGGCTTCTGTCTGGCCGCGCAAGACCACTGCGCTTTCGATCGCTTGTGAGGATGAGTGTTGCGCGACAACTTTGATCAACGGCTTGACGTTCACAACGTCTGATGCGGTTGCTTGTGAAACGTCTTGGGACGCAGTTTCGTCCGTCAGCCCCAGAAATTTACGTGCGGTCTCACGGTCAATAATTGCAAAATAGAGGATAACTGCCACGATAATGGCCATTAAGATTGGTAGAATTCGCATGTATTGCCTCGTTCAATTCATTGTGCTGGTGTTAAAGGCCGCTAAATCTAAAATACGCAATGCCCGATTTGGGTGGACACAGCGCATTAAATACCCTGCGCTCACTCTTGCTCTCTTACAATTGGGGCCAAAGGTCGCAGCATTCTAGGGTTTGCCGCAAAAATTAGGCCGTTTTTAGGCAGAAGTGCATGTGATTGGTCATTGTTTGAGTTTTGTTTGGGCTTAGCTGTTTGAGCAACGAATTGTTCTGTCTCAGCGAGGAACTGATAAGTATGGCCCGATTTCCCCGCTGATATGGGCCTTTGAATGTGCTCGGGTCTTGGCTTGGCCCTTTGAGCGCGGTATGAGGGGGAAAAGTGGGGTCGAAACTGACCCTCAGCACCTTGGGGGCCGTTATGAGCAACACAGATAGTTTTATCGAAGAAGTCACCGAAGAAGTCCGCCGCGACAAGCTATATGCAGCTTTGCGCAAGTATGGTTGGATCGGTATTCTGGCAGTGGCTGCAATTGTGGGCGGAGCTGCGTATTCTGAATACAATAAGGCCCAAGCACGTGCACAGGCTGAAGCAACAGGTGATAGCATGTTGGCGGCTCTGCAATTGGACGAAAGCGCTGAACGCGCGGCAGCTTTGGCATTGGTCGAAGTCGAAAACCCGAGCGCAAGCGCAATCGTGTCTTTGATGACCGCTGCAGAACAGTCCTCTGCTGGAGAAACAGCATCAGCAAATGAAACGCTGCAAAGTGTTGCTAACGCCCAAGACCTTCCGTTGATCTATCGACAAATAGCGTCATTCAAGGCTTTGGGCTTGTCTGCTGCTGAGTTGCCTGTTGAAGAACGCCGCGCTGGCTATGAAGCGTTGTCACAACCAGGCAATCCATTGCGTTTGTTGGCAACCGAACAGTTGGGCCTGATTGATATCGAGGCGGGGGACACTGCAGCGGCATTGGTTGTGTTTCAAGGGATCATCGATGACTCAGAGGCAACAGCAGATTTGCAGCAACGTTCCGTTCAGTTGATGGTTGCGCTGGGTGCTGAACCTGACCTTACTCAGTTGACAGCAGCCGGAAATTAACCGTTCTATAATCTCCAAGGCCTCGATGATATTTTAAGACCGCAACAAAGCGAGCAGATTTATGACTTTTCAATTGGAAAATCCGGCTAAGTCACGCCGTTCTTGGACGCTGATTGGCACATGCACTGCCGCTGTTATGGTGCTGGGTGCCTGCCAAGATCCTGAAGTCATTCTTCCGGGTAAGCGCGAAGATATTCGTTCTGTTTTACAGTCGTCTGCGCAAGCGTCCGACGTTTCAGTATTAGCTAGCAATGAATCACGTCCGATTTCGCTGCCAAGGCCGACTGCGAACACTGAATGGACCCAAGCGGTTGGCAGCGAAAGCCATCGCATTGCAAACGCTGCATTGGGCGGCGCACTTCAGCTTGCGTGGACTTCGAAAATTGGGGCAGGTGATAGCCGTAAACAACGTATCACTGCGGACCCTGTCATTGCAGGTGGTTTGATCTACACTCTTGATGCCAACACTACAGTGACAGCCACAAACGCATCTGGTGCCCAAGTTTGGGTACGTGATGTCCGTGCTCAACGTGATGGGGCAGGTGATGCGACTGGTGGCGGTTTGGCTGCGCACAAGGGTACCCTTTATGTATCTACCGGCTTTGGTGAGTTAATCGCGCTTGATGCACAAAATGGCAATGAGCGTTGGGTACAGAAATTAAATGGCACTGCTTCTGGGCAACCAGCGGTCAGCGGCAACCTTGTATATGTCGTCTCTGCGGATGACATAGGTTGGGCAGTCGAAGCCGATACTGGACGTATTGCATGGCAAATTAGTGCCACAACTTCGGTTTCAAACGTTTTGGGTTCACCTGCGCCAGTTGTCGCAGGAGACTTCACCGTCTTTGCTTTCGGATCGGGCGAACTCCAGGCTGTGTTCCGTCGTGGTGGCCTGCGCCGTTGGGATGCATCCGTGCTGGGTGCACGTCGAGGACAAGCATTGTCTAAAGTAGACGACGTGACCGGATCACCTGTTGTTAGCAATGGTGTGCTCTATGCCGGCAATCAAGCAGGCAGCACGATTGCAGTTGATGTCCAAAGTGGTTCACGCATCTGGACAACCACTGAGGGCGCTGTTGGGCCAGTTTGGCCTGCAGGCGACAGTGTCTTCTCAGTCACGGATAGAAACGAATTGGTACGCTTGGATGCAAGCGATGGTTCAAAGGTTTGGGGCTATAAGCTATCTAACTTTGTCAAAGATCGCCCACGCAGAGTTTCCAAAATTTTCACCCATCACGGCCCAATCTTGGCTGGTGGCCGCCTTATCGTGGCGTCCAGCGATGGCAAACTGCGCAGCTTTGATCCAACTGATGGCAGCTTGATTGGTAGCGTTGAAGTGTCTGGTGGTGCAACAACTGCACCGGTTGTTGCAGGTGGAACATTGTACGTTGTGAGTGGCAAAGGGCAATTGCACGCTTTCCGTTAGGCGCGTTATAGTCTAGAGGACGCGCTTGTACCTTATCCGGAGCGGATGACATGTCCTTTACCCTTGCCATCGTGGGCCGTCCAAATGTCGGCAAATCTACCCTTTTCAACCGATTAGTCGGCAAACGTCTGGCATTGGTCGATGACCAACCAGGGGTGACTCGTGATTTGCGTGAAGGCGCAGCACGTCTTGCCGATTTGCGTTTTACCGTGATCGACACCGCCGGTTTGGAAGAAGCGACCGATGAATCCCTTCAAGGACGTATGCGCAAGCTGACAGAACGGGCCGTTGAAATGGCCGATGTTTGCTTGTTCATGATCGACGCACGCGTCGGCGTGACACCGACTGACCAAGTTTTTGCTGAAATCTTGCGTAAGAAAGCCGATCACGTGATCTTGGCCGCGAACAAAGGTGAAGGCTCGGCAGCAGATGCCGGTGTGATCGAGGCCTATTCTTTGGGTCTTGGCGAACCGATCCGCCTGTCTGCAGAACACGGCGAAGGCCTTAACGATCTCTACACTCATCTGATGCCGATTTCTGACCAATTCGACCTGCTTGCTGAGAAGGACGACACCCCTGAGGTGGACGTGACTTTGGATGAAGACGAAGATGGTTTGGGCGCGGTTCCGGTCCCAACAAATGCGAAACCTTTGCAGGTTGCCGTTGTTGGACGTCCGAATGCGGGTAAATCAACATTGATCAACCAAATCTTGGGCGAAGAGCGCCTATTGACCGGACCAGAGGCAGGGATCACCCGTGATGCGATTTCCTTGCGCATTGACTGGAACGGCACGCCAATGCGTATCTTTGATACTGCGGGTATGCGCAAAAAAGCCAAGGTTCAGGAAAAGCTAGAAAAACTTAGCGTTGGTGATGGTCTGCGGGCTGTTAAATTCGCTGAGGTCGTAGTTGTACTTTTGGACGCCGCGATCCCGTTTGAGCAACAAGATCTTCGTCTCGCCGATTTGGCTGAACGTGAAGGTCGCGCGGTGATTATCGCGGTGAACAAATGGGATATCGAAGACGAAAAGCAATCCAAGCTGAAAGACCTCAAAGAAAGCTTTGAACGTCTGTTACCACAGTTGCGCGGTGCGCCACTGATTACGGTCTCTGCGAAAACCGGTCGTGGTTTGGATCGCCTGAACGAGGCGATCATGAAGGCCTATGAGGTCTGGAACCGTCGTATCACAACCGCGCAGCTGAACCGCTGGCTTGCTGGTCAGGTAGAGGCACACCCGCCCCCCGCGCCACAAGGCAAGCGCATCAAACTGCGTTACATGACCCAAGCAAAAACACGTCCTCCGGGTTTCGTTGTGATGTGTTCGCATCCTGACAAAGTGCCAGAAAGCTATTCACGTTATTTGGTGAATGGTCTGCGCGTCGACTTTGACATGCCGGGCACACCGATCCGCCTGTATATGCGCGGTCAGAATGACGCGAACCCCTACAAAGGTCGCAAGAAGGCGCCGCCTTCTAAATTGCGCAAACACACCGATGGACGCAAGTTCGAGGGTGGCAAGCGTAAGTAGGCATTTGCCTAACGCTGTAACTTGCTAAAATAGTAAAAGAAGAAGCAGGCAATTTGCCTGCTTCTTCTTTTAGCAATGCTGAATTGCTAAGTTGGGCTTAGCCCCGTGTTCTGTAAATGGGCCAAAGCATTGCAATGGCACCCGCGATGGCAACTGGTGCAACGCTGTCCAAAGCAAATTCGTTGGCCACCGCAATGGCGATCAGCGCCCAGATGACGGAAATCCCATAGGTTGGGGCACGGCCCAAACGCCACTGGATGGCAAAGCCCAAGATACTGGCAAGGCTCACGCAGATCATTGCCGCGGCTAGTTCGCTGGTCCATCCGTATCCCCCCAACAGTAGGCCGATGGCGGCAAAGCTAGCGGCACTTAACCAACCTGCATAAAGACCGATAGGCCAACTGGCCCACACTTGATCCTCACGTGGGCTACGGAACAACGCCACCACGGATGGGATTAACATCAACCAGATAAGGATTGCCGCCCATACAGGGCTAAGGCTGGCCACAGGTAGCCATGCGGCACCAATGGCAAGTGACACCAGCAAGGCAGGGCGCATAGCGGACCATGTAGACGCAGTGGCGCGCTTCCAAAGACCATAGACGGCTGCGACCACAAGCCACGTAAAGATTGGGCCCCAGATTGCAAAGGCGTAGCCTGCAGGCTGAACCGCGGCATTCAGTTGAGGAATAGGGAACTGATCGGCTTCGAAGCCGCCAAATTCAGGCACCCACAGCGGCGAGCCTGCAAACGCGATGCTGGCGACAAGGATTAGGAACGCGAGTGACTTTGACATAAGGCAAGCTCCATTGGCTAAAGTGGCAAATAGGTATGGGAAACCCGCATTTACATCTAGCGCTGCCTCCCTACTATCAATGGTAGCATAGACTATTTTACTGGGGGGACCAACGATGACACGCATTGCTATTTTCTGTGACGGAACTTGGAATTCCCCTGACCTCGACGAACCCACCAGCATTCATAAGTTGCAGGGCGCACTTTTGAACGATCCATCCAAAGGCCAAGTCTGCGCATATTTTGCCGGAATCGGTACCGATGATCGTTTTGATGGCAGTCTAAAAAAGTTCTTTAACAAATGGGGTGGCGGCATTTTTGGTTGGGGTTTGGATGGCAAAGTCAAACAAGCCTATCAGTTTCTTTGCCAAGTCTATCAACCCAATGACGAGATTTATCTGTTTGGGTTCTCTCGTGGAGCTTATACGGCGAGGTCTGTTGCGGGCATGATCCGTAAGTGTGGGATAATCGACAATCCAACACCCGAACGGATCAATGAAGCGTTCAAATTGTATCGTCGCAAAGGCAGCCAAAATAGTCCTGACAAACCGCATATCATGGCAGAACGAAAACGCTTGTCCCCGCGGTTTGTCACCTCTGTCAAAGATTCTGATTGGCGGGGCGGTGGCGCAATGGTGAAGATCGCCTATGTCGGTGTGTTTGACACTGTCGGCGCACGTGGCATGCCACCTTCGCTTCTGGGCCCCTTAGCGACGGCGTGGAACAGCCAATATAAATTTCACGACATGGCGCTCTCTAGCCTAGTCAAAAGTGCACGGCACGCATTGGCGATTGATGAACAGCGGGTGTTTTATGTACCCGCGAAATGGGACAATCTGGACAAGCAGGGGTTAAAGAACGGCCTCAACAATGGCGATGTCAGCGCCTCCCGACCATACCAGCAGATGTGGTTCACCGGGGACCATGGCGTGATTGGTGGCAGTGCCAAGGAACAGCCGCTGTCGTCCATAGCGCTTGAGTGGATGTTGGACGGGGCTCAGGGGCTGAAATTGAAACGCGGGGTCAAGTTTCCTCCAACGCCATCAAACCCATTGTACCCGCTTGATCGGCTCACGAAGAAGCGCAAGCTGTTCAAGAAGTGGCGGGAGGGGCCGGTGTCCGATTGGGAACTGCACCCATCGGCACGCAAGCGCGTGAACGCGTTGGCGGCGTACAGGCCCAAAAGCCTGCACAAGATTTTCTAGAAAATAGGGTTGGGCTATTAACCCAGCACCCCTTCCGCGCTGATTGTTGTTTTGCCACCAAGGTAGGAGGCCAACACATCAGGCAATACAATCGAGCCGTCCGCCTTTTGTCCGTTCTCAAGCACAGCAATCAGGCAGCGCCCCACAGCCAAACCAGAACCGTTCAACGTGTGAACGAACTGTGGCTTACCACCGTCCGCTGGTTTGTAACGGGCGTTCATGCGGCGGGCTTGGAACTCACCTGTTGAGGACACAGATGAAATCTCGCGGTAGGCATTCTGACCGGGCAACCATGCTTCGATGTCATAGGTGCGGACCGCGCCAAACCCCATGTCACCGGTGCACAATTCAACAGTACGGTAGGGAACATTCAAACGTTCCAACAAGTCTTCTGCACAGCGCAACATGCGCTTTTGCTCAGCGGCACTGTCGACGGGCAGGGTGACAGACACCATCTCAACCTTTTCGAACTGGTGCTGGCGCAGCATGCCGGATGTGTCGCGACCTGCAGAACCCGCTTCTGAACGGAAGCAAAGCGTGTGGGCGGTCATGCGGATTGGCAATGCGGCCTCTTCCAGCACGTCACCGGACACGGAATACGTCAAAGGCACTTCAGCCGTTGGAACCAACCACCAACCGTTCGTGGTTTGATAGCTTTCGTCGGCGAATTTCGGCAGCTTGTCAGTGCCGTGCATGGCCTCGTCGCGTACCAAAACAGGGGTGTTGTATTCGGTTAGGCCATTTTCATCGACGTGGGTGTCGATCATGAACTGGGCCAATGCCCGGTGTACACGTGCAACTGCGCCCTTGAGCACAACAAAACGGCTGCCAGACAATTTGGCACCCGTTTCAAAATCCATCGCGGCGCCAACGGCTGCGATTTCAAAATGCTCTTTCGGGGTGAAATCAAAGGTTGGGGGCGTGCCCCATGTGCTGACTTCAACATTGTCATCTTCATCCGCACCATCAGGCACATCGGCGGCCGGAAGGTTGGGGATATAGGCCAGCGCCTCGTTCAACTGCGTATCAAGCGCATTGGCCTCTTCACGCATGGCGGCCACTTCGGCTTTCTTTTCGCCAACCAGCGCACGCAAGCGTTCAAATTCCGCGTCATCGCCACGGCCCTTGGCAGCGCCCACTTCTTTAGACGCTTTGTTCTGATCCGCTTGGGCATTTTCGGCGGCCAAGATTTTGGCGCGGCGCGATTCATCCAAAGCCAACAAAGAAGCAGAGACAGGCACGTCCCCACGGCGCGCAAGAGCGGCGTCAAAAGCAGCAGGGTTTTCGCGGATGGCTTTGATATCATGCATGGCGTTGGTCCTTGGTGTTGGTCGAGTCGTATGCCCGTTTGAAAGGACTTATGCATCAATGTGGCGCGCGGGGCTAGATGGGGTTTTTGGGGTGTGTTGAGGCGTGGGGAAAAGTTGCCCGTGGGCAATATCGGTTAATGGCTGGTTAATTCGGGTTGTCAGGATCAAAGCCGCCCGCTTTTTGGAAAGCGCGCCATTGGGTTTGGAAGTCGTTGTAGTCGAGTTTTTCTTTGCTCCAGTGTTCCGGCCATTCTGGATCATTGGGGCCTTTGCCATCTGGTAGGGTGACACTTGCATCGCCAAAGGCGGATTCCAGCTGTTCTTGCGTGATTGATGTTTTTGAAAAATCAACTCCACTCAGCCCTGCGTAGGAGAAGCGGGCGCCGCTGAGGGTCGTTTCGGCGTCAAAATCAGCCTGCTCTAGGTCTGCCCCTTGCAGCTGAGCGTGCTCGAGGTCTGCCCCCTGCAACTCAGGGACTTTGAGCACTGCCCCCTGCAACTGAGCGTCCCAGAGGTCTGCCCCCTGCAACCGCGCGCCTGAGAGGTTTGCGCCCTGTAACTGAGTGTCTGTGAGGCTTGCCCCCTGCAACTTTGCCAGCCGAAACGACACCTTTTCAAAGTTGAGTGATTTAAGATCAAAGCCCTGTAGGTTTGTTTCGGACAGGTCTATTTCCCCATCCTCCAAAGGCATTCCAGATTCTTTGCGCAACTTTCCCAAGACTTGGACAGCGTTTTGCATATCAGAACGTGCCACACTCAGGCCCTGTGCCCATTCTCGCAGGTCGATTGGTTCAGCATCTTCAGGTGTCGTTTGGGCTTTGTTTTCGCGCGAAAGCTCTTTCACATAGACCGACAGAATGCGTGCAATGCGTGGTGCGGATTCAGGTTCTTCTTTGGCAAGCCCCAGTAGGCGATCAATCGCGCCATTGCGCCTTGTCACGTCATCTTGCCAGCCAGTTGGTTTGTCCGCTTGCTCCCATTTCGTAATCTGTCGTTGCGCATACAGATCAGAAACCGCTGTGTCGATTTTGTCGTTAAACAGCGCTTGGGTTGCGGTATCTGTTTGACGCCGCACATATGTAAGCCGCACTAAAGTAAACGGCAGTGCAACAACTGCACCCATAGTAGCAGTTAGGGCAGCCAAGCCAACCAATGTAAATCGCCAATCCCAAATTCCATCTGATGACGTTGGGGTTTTGGTGCTGATCACCAGCCAGATTGTTGCTAACAGACCTACGAATAGTGACGCAAAGACAAGTAACCACATCACACTCGCGATAAAAAACAGACCGCTGTTCAACTGTTCAAGACCGACCCGTTTTTGGAGAGCGATAAGGGTTGGTGTTTTTTCTGGGTCGCCGTTGTGCGGGAAACGGGACAAGGCAATTGGGAGGATCAGGAATACAACCAATAAGGTGAGACCCAAAATGTCACGCCCGCTGAGCATCAGTACAATATCGTCCAAATCAAATACGCCTAAATTACTTCAAATACACCACCACCATGCCGTGCAATTCCGCTCTCGCCAACCCCAATTTGTGTTGTCGCAAAATACCCCTCGTCTTCACCTTGCAAAGCCCCACAACACTCCATAGGTTCTGCCCAAATTCGCGATATGCGATCAAAGCTTTGACAAGGACGTTACCATGGAACAATTCGGCCAATTCATCCCACTTTTGCTTATTTTCGGCATCATGTATTTCTTGCTGATCCGCCCACAGCAAAAAAAGATGAAAGAACATCAGGCGATGGTAACCGGCCTGCGTCGTGGTGACAAAGTTGTGACTGCTGGCGGTATGTTCGGCAAGGTTGTTAAAGTGCATGACGAAGGCGAAGTCGAAGTTGAAATCGCTGATGGCGTTAAAGTGCGCATGGTGCAATCCACCATCGCTCAGGTCGTTTCCAAGACCGAACCTGCGAAGTAAATGCGCGTCTGTTAAATATCTAAAAGGTCAGCCCAATGCTGCAATTTGAATCGTGGAAACGGGTCCTGATCTGGATCACCTGTCTGGTTGGTCTGCTTTTGGCCGTCCCGAACGGGTTTTACACCCGCGTCGAGCAACACAATGACGCGGTTGCCGCGATTGAATTGGGGGCTGATACCCCAGAGAACCAAGAGATGGCGGCGCAGTGGCCTAGCTACTTGCCATCATCCTTGGTGAACCTTGGTCTTGATCTGCGCGGCGGTGCCCATTTGTTGGCCGAAGTGCAGGTGGCTGACGTTTATCAGGCCCGTATGGAAGCCACATGGCCAGAGGTGCGTGATGCGTTGCGCCCACTGCGTTCCACTGTTGGTACCATTCGCAAGCAACCGTCCCCTGTGGATGAATTGCGTGTGCGCATCGGTGATGTGACTGGCATGCAGCAGGCCCTTGAAACTGTACGTGCATTGGCCCGTCCGGTTCAGTCTTTGACAGGTATCGGCGCGTTCGACATTGCGGTCAGTGCAGTGGACGACGTGATTGTGGTGACATTGTCCGAGGCTGAAAAGCTGGCGACAGATGAGCGTACAATGCAGCAGTCGTTGGAAATTGTACGCCGTCGTATCGATGAAGTTGGCACACGCGAACCTACGATCCAACGCCAAGGTACGGAACGTATCCTGATCCAAGTGCCGGGTATTGGGTCTGCGGCCGAACTTAAGGCGATCATCGGGACGACCGCCCGTTTGACATTCAACCCAGTTGTGAACCGCACCAACGATGGCAATGCGATTGCCGGTGCTGGTAACTCGGTCATTCCGTCAATTGACGAGCCGGGCCAATTTTATGTGATCGAGAACGCGCCTGTTGTGGCGGGTGACGATCTGGTGGATGCACAACCGTCCTTTGATCAAAACGGTGGTGCAGCGGTTTCATTCCGTTTCAACACCGCAGGTGCACGACGCTTTGGTAACTACACCGCCGACAACATCGGCAGCCCGTTTGCTATCGTTCTTGATAACGAAGTGGTCAGTGCCCCTGTGATCCAATCCCACATTGCGGGCGGTTCAGGTATCATCACAGGCCGCTTCAGCGTTGAAGAAACCACTAACTTGGCCGTTCTTTTGCGCGCAGGTGCTTTGCCAGCTAAACTGACCTTCCTAGAGGAACGCACAGTTGGTCCAGAGTTGGGCCAAGACAGCATTGATGCTGGTAAGGTTGCAACCATGGTCGCGTTTGTTGCTGTGCTGGTGTTTATGTTCCTCAGCTATGGCCTGTTTGGCGTGTTCGCTAATATTGCGTTGATCATCAACGTTGGCTTGATCTTTGGGCTTCTTAGCCTTGTTGGTGCGACGCTGACGTTGCCTGGCATTGCAGGTATCGTTCTAACTGTTGGCATGGCGGTTGATGCGAATGTTCTGGTGTTCGAGCGGATCCGCGAAGAGTTGAAGACTTCAAAGGGGCCGGCACGCGCGATTGAGCTGGGTTATGAAAAAGCGCTGTCAGCGATTTTGGATGCTAACGTCACTACGTTTATCACAGCTGTGATCTTGTTCGTCATGGGCTCTGGCCCTGTGCGCGGCTTTGCCATCACCTTAGGTCTTGGCATTATCACATCGGTCTTCACGGCCATCTTTGTCACACGTCTGATGGTAGTCATCTGGTTTGAACGCCGCCGTCCCAAAACGATTGAGGTCTAACCCATGCGTCTCAAGTTAGTAAAAGAGAACACGAACTTCGACTTCTTTGGACGTTGGAAGCTTTGGCTTGGTATATCCTTGTTGATGATGATGATCGGCTTTGGCTCTTACCTGTATCAGGGTCTGAACTTTGGTATCGATTTCCGCGGTGGTACAACCATCCGTACCGAAAGCACGCAGCCGGTTGATATTGCGGCTTACCGTGATGCGCTTGAGGGCCTTGAACTGGGCGATGTGTCTATTTCCGAAGTGTTCGATCCGAATTTCCGCGATGACCAGAACGTGGCAATGATCCGTATTCAGGCCCAAGACGGTCAAGAAGCGGTGACTGTTGATACGATTGGCGTCTTGGAAACTGCACTACATTCCATTGATCCGGATATGAAATTCCCATCTGTTGAATCTGTTGGTCCAAAAGTATCGGGCGAATTGATCAAGACGGCGGCCTTGGCTGTTGTTCTCGCGATTGGTGCGGTGTTGATCTATATTTGGCTGCGCTTTGAATGGCAGTTCGCTTTGGGCGCTGTTGCGGCCTTGGTGCACGATGTTGTCCTGACCATTGGTGTTTTCTCCGAACTTCAAATCAAATTTGACCTCGCAATTATTGCGGCGTTGCTGACCATCGTTGGTTATTCGTTGAACGATACTGTGGTTGTGTTTGACCGCGTGCGTGAGAACCTGCGTAAGTATAAGAAAAAGCCATTGGCCGAAGTGCTTAATATCTCAATCAACGAAACCCTAAGCCGTACAGTTATGACATCTGTCACGACATTGTTGGCGTTGACTGCATTGTTTGTTCTGGGCGGTGACGTGATCCGTGGTTTCGTCTTTGCGATGATCTGGGGTGTGATTGTGGGCACGTATTCTTCTGTCTTCGTAGCCTCCACAATCCTGCTTTACTTGGGCGTCAAACGTGACTGGTCCAAAACAGATCCAAAAGCTGGCGGCCAATACGCTAATATCGACGCCTAAGGGTGGGGGAAACCTTACTCGCTGCAATCCAGACCGAGGGCCTTTGGTTCTTGGTCTGCGGCGCGCTTATCGCGGGTGTCGTTCGCGGGTTTTCGGGCTTTGGCACCGCGATGATCTATCTGCCGTTCGCGGCACAAGTTGTGCCGCCACTTTGGGCTATTCTGACATTGATGGCGATGGATTTGGTCGGACCGATCCCCTTAATTAAGCCAGCGTTCAAAGATGCTCAGCGTCGCGATCTGTTGTTGTTGTTGGGTGGTTCACTTTGCTTGTTGCCTGTTGGGTTGGCACTGTTGTCCACGATATCACCCGAAACATATCGCTACCTTGTGTCTTCGATTTCTATCGTTTTACTGCTCTGTCTGGTTTTTGGCCTGCGTTACAGCGGCAAAATGTATCCGCCCCTTGTTGCCGCTGTTGGAGGCCTTGCTGGTTTTTCCGGTGGCTTGGGCGGCGTGCCGGGACCGCCAGTCATCCTATTCTACATGGCCAGCACATTACCCGTACGTGTCGTGCGCGCAAACATGATGCTTTTCCTGTTTTTCACGGACATTTTAATTATCTCTGTGGTTGGTATTCGGGGTGAGCTATACATTACTCCGTTGATCATTGGCCTTCTGATGGCAGTGCCCAATGGGATCGGCAATTTGATAGGTGCGGCAATTTTCAATCCTGACAAGGCTGGCATCTACAAGGCGGTCGCCTATATGGTGATTGCAGCCTCGGCCATTATGGGCCTCCCTATCTGGAACGGATGATATGCGCCTGAACGAAATTAGTTATACAGATGCCAAACCTATTGAGGGATATGGCCCCGGATTTTTCCGCATCGGCGGTGAAGTCACCTATGGTGGCGTTTTGACTGGTGCTCGGGGTACTTCTGAGTGGGGTGGGTATGATGACACTACGCCATTGCTGGACTTAGCAGGGTCAATCGACGTCCTGTTTATGGGCACTGGTGAAGACGTGGCGCACATTCCCGCTGACCTACGTAGCAAGCTAGAAGATGTGGGTATAGGCGTCGAAGCCATGGCGACACCTGCTGCTGCACGGACCTATAATGTCTTGCTCAGCGAAGGGCGGCGCATTGCGTTGGCCATGATCCCTGTCTGATTAGTGACTTGATGTGGGCCGTGAATAGGGTAACCCTAATTTCATGACATTAGCCGTAACAAACCTTACAATTGCACGTGGTGGTCTGCCTGTTCTGGCAGATGTTTCATTCGTGTTGGAAACAGGTCAGGCGCTGATTTTACGCGGTCCAAACGGTGTGGGAAAGACCACGTTGCTGCGTACCATTGCAGGGCTGCAACCGTCACTGCATGGAACAGTGTCTGGTGCACAGGACCAGATCGCATATGCGGCCCATTCTGATGGGTTGAAGGCGAAGCTAAGCGTGACTGAGAACCTGACGTTCTGGGCTGAGGTCTTTGGCCAGTCCGACATTTCCCATGCTTTGAAGGCTTTTGAATTGGAAAACCTATCGGATCGTTTGGCGGGCACACTGTCGGCGGGGCAAAAACGCCGCCTTGGCTTAGCGCGGCTGCTCGTAACAGGACGGCCCATCTGGGTTCTGGATGAGCCAACGGTGTCTTTGGACACCGCTTCGGTTGCGATGTTTGCGGCGGCTGTTGAGGCCCATTTGAAAAGTGGGGGAATGGCTTTGATAGCCACTCACATCGACCTTGGGATTGAACAGGCGAGCGTGCTGGATGTGACACCCTTCATTGCACGCAATGACGTGGCAATGGGTTCCAGCAACGAGGCGTTCTTATGAATGCGTTGTTGATCCGTGATATTCGACTTGCGGTACGGGCAGGGGGCGGCTTTGGCCTTGGGCTTGCGTTTTTCTTGATCGTTATTGTGATGGTGCCCTTTGCGGTTGGTGCAGATACCGGATTGCTGTCTAAAACCGCACCAGGAGTTTTGTGGATTGGGGCGCTGTTGGCTTGCTTGCTGTCACTCGATCGATTGTTGGCGCTCGACTTTGAAGACGGGACACTCGACCTGCTGGCCACAGCGCCACTACCACTCGAAGCAGCCCTAAGTGTAAAAGCGCTGGCACACTGGATCACAACGGGCCTGCCGTTGGTCATTGCAGCCCCTGTATTAGGTGTGTTGATGAACCTGCCAACGCAGGGCTATGGCTGGCTTGTGTTATCGCTACTGCTGGGCACGCCCGCTTTGTCCGTTATCGGTACGTTTGGTGCTGCGCTGACCGTTGGTATCAAACGGGGTGGGCTATTGTTGTCCTTGCTGGTTCTACCGCTCTATGTGCCAACGCTTATTTTCGGGGCAGAAGCCGCACGGCGCGGGGCCGCAGGGGCAGACGTCAGCACACCGATGTTGTTGTTGGCAGGAATAAGTGCCGCAACGATTGCATTGATGCCATTCGCCAGCGCTGCAGTCCTTAAAGTGAACTTGCGGTGATCGCTTTGAAACAACAGACAAACCGCATTGAGCCAGACAATCGAAAGAACTAGGTAAACCACATGTCACTTTGGGAATACGCAAATCCGGTCAAGTTTTTACGCCTCAGCGAACGGGTGCTCCCGACGCTGTGGGTTTTGGCTATTTCTTCGACAGTTGTAGGGCTGGTTTGGGGGTTCTTCTTTACCCCTGATGACATACGCCAAGGGTCGACTGTTAAGATCATTTATATCCACGTGCCTGCGGCATTGATAGCGATCAACGCATGGTTCATGATGTTGGTGGCGTCACTGATCTGGCTGATCCGGCGACACCACGTTAGCGCATTGGCGGCCAAGGCCGCTGCGCCTGTTGGCGTGGTTATGACTTTGATTGCGCTGATCACGGGGGCAATCTGGGGGCAACCGATGTGGGGCACATGGTGGGTTTGGGACCCGCGGCTTACTTCGTTCCTGATCCTGTTCCTGTTCTATTTAGGTTACATCGCGCTTTGGGAAGCGATTGAGGATTCCGACACAGCAGCGGACTTGACCGCAGTGCTATGCATGGTGGGCTCGGTCTTTGCAGTTCTATCACGTTACGCGGTGAATTTTTGGAACCAAGGGCTGCATCAAGGGACCTCGATCCCTGTTGCTACAGGTGAGCGCAGCGTCGCGGATGTGTTCTTTGTTCCGTTGCTGATCTCAATGGTTGGCTTTGGATTGTTGTTCCTTGCACTGACATTGTACCGCACCGGCACTGAAATACGAGTACGCCGCACCAAGGCGCTGCTGGCACGGGAGGGACGCAACTGATGTTACCAGATCTTGGAAAATACGCCGATGCCGTTTTGTCGGCTTACGGCGCATCTATCGCTTTGTTGGTCGGACTGGTTGTCATGAGTGTGCTGAAAGGACGGCGTGTACGTAAGCAGATGCAAGAGATTGAGGCGCGTGGTGAACAGAATGGGTAAAATTTCACCTCTGATGATCGCACCGCCATTGATTTTTGCAGGGTTCGTTGCGATGGCTGCGATAGGTATGTTTCGTGCTGATAAAGACGTGCTGGAAAGCACTCGTATTGGTAAAATAGCGCCCGCGATTACCCAAGAGACACTGGGTGAGTTCCCCAATGTCACGCCAGAGCGCTTGAAGAGCGGTGAACTTACATTGGTCAATTTCTGGGCCAGCTGGTGCCCGCCGTGCCGTGCCGAGCACCCTAAATTGTTAGAGATGCAAGCCGCAGGGATTCCAATCATCGGCGTGAACTTCAAAGACACCGCACGTGATGCAGGCCGCTATCTGACCAATGATGGCAACCCGTTTGTCGCGGTCGCCTTTGACGAGAAAGGGCGCACAGCGATTGACTGGGGTGTCACTGCGCCGCCAGAGACGTTCATTTTGGACAAGGACGGCGTAGTGTTATTCCGCTTCGCAGGACCGCTGATTGGCAGTGATTATGAACAGCGGTTTCTTCCAGAGCTGACCAAAGCACAATCCAATTGAGCGCCTAAACGGCGCACTATATTTTGCTGCTCGTTTCTTCTGTTTTTAAATATCCCCGCCGGAGGCCCTTTTTCTTTTAGTACAACACCTAAGGTTTCACCTTCGGTGAGGAGGATATTTGAAAACAGAAGAAACGCAAAAGGCCCCACAACTGAATGCGGGGCCTTTGTTTTTGATTTGATCGTTTTACGCAGCTGCGAGTGAGCGCAGAACGTAGTGCAGCACGCCACCGTGCTCGATGTATTCAATCTCGATCGCAGTATCGATGCGGCACTTCAGGCTAACTTCGTGCACAGTTCCGTCTGCCATTGTGATGGTGCATTGCACCTCTTGCAAAGGCTGGATTGTGTCGAGGCCAGAGATGGACACAGTTTCATCACCGGTCAGACCCAAAGTTTTGCGGCTCACACCATTTGTGAACTCAAACGGGATAACACCCATGCCAACTAGGTTGGAACGGTGGATACGTTCAAAGCTCTCAGAGATGACAGCCTTAACACCCAACAGTGCAGTACCCTTAGCAGCCCAGTCACGTGAAGAGCCTGCGCCGTACTGTTCGCCGCCAAAGATCACCAGCGGAGTGCCAGCTGCTTGGTGCGCCATTGCTGCGTCATAGATTGACGTTTGAACGCCGTCTGGGCCTTTGGTATAACCACCTTCAACGCCGTCCAGCATTTCGTTCTTGATGCGGATGTTGGCGAATGTGCCGCGCATCATGACTTCGTGGTTGCCACGACGTGAACCGTACGAGTTGAACTCACGTGGAGACACTTGACGATCAACCAGATACTGACCTGCTGGTGTATCTGCTTTGAACGAACCAGCTGGAGAAATATGGTCGGTTGTGATCATGTCGCCCAACACAGCCAATACTTTCGCATCGTCGATGTTCGAGATTTTGCCCGGCTCTGCACCCATACCTTGGAAGTAAGGCGGGTTTTGAACGTAGGTTGATGCTGCTGGCCAATCGTAAGTCAGCGCTTCGGTTGTCTCAACCGCTTGCCACTTTTCGTCACCTTTGAACACGTCTGCATATTTGGTTTGGAATGCTTCACGGGTGACCGTTTGCTCAACCAGCTCTGCAACTTCTTGTGTCGTTGGCCATAGATCCTTCAGGTAAACGTCGTTGCCGTCTTTATCGACTGCGATCACGTCTGTTGCCAGATTGATGTCCAATGTGCCTGCAATTGCATATGCGACTACAAGGGGTGGCGATGCTAGGTAGTTGGCGCGAACGTCAGGTGAAATGCGGCCTTCAAAGTTGCGGTTACCAGACAGAACAGATGTCGCGACCAGATCACCTTCGGCAATTGCGTCAGAAAGTTCTTTTTGGATCGGGCCAGAGTTGCCGATACACGTTGTGCAGCCATAGCCAACCAAGTTGAAGCCGATTTTGTCGAGGTCTTCTTGCAGGCCAGCGGCCTCAAGATACGCAGACACAACCTGTGAACCAGGTGCCAAAGACGTCTTAACCCAAGGTTTGCGATCCAGACCCAATGCCGCGGCCTTACGTGCCACAAGGCCCGCACCGATCATAACGTATGGGTTTGATGTGTTGGTGCATGACGTGATCGACGCGATCACAACTTTGCCGCTTTCCATGGTGTAGTCTTCGCCTGCAACAGCAACTTCTTTGCCCATTGGACGTTTGAAGGTTTCTTCCATTTCTTTGTGGAACGCTGTTTGGCCGTTTGTCAGTGCAACGTAGTCTTGTGGACGCTTTGGACCGGAAATCGCAGGGACGATGGTACCCATATCAAGGTGCAATGTGTCTGTGTAGATCGGTGCATAGTCGTCGCCGCGCCAGAAACCGTTTTCTTTTGCGTAGGCTTCGACCAATGCGATGCGATCTTCGTCACGACCCGTTGTGCGTAGGTAGCGAAGTGTTTCGCCATCGATTGGGAAGAAACCACATGTCGCGCCGTATTCTGGTGCCATGTTGCCGATGGTTGCACGGTCAGCCAATGGCAGACGGTTCAAACCTTCACCGTAGAATTCAACGAATTTTCCGACTACGCCTTTGGCGCGCAGCAATTCAACAACTTTTAGCACAAGGTCGGTGCCAGTGGTGCCTTCCATCATTGAGCCAGTCAGCTCAAAGCCGATAACTTCTGGGATCAACATTGAGATTGGTTGACCAAGCATCGCTGCCTCGGCTTCAATCCCGCCAACACCCCAACCAAGAACAGCAGCGCCGTTTACCATGGTTGTGTGGCTGTCTGTACCAACAAGCGTATCTGGATATGCAACTTCGATACCATCTTGGTCTTTGTCAGTCCAAACAGTTTGAGACAAATACTCAAGGTTCACCTGGTGACAGATGCCTGTTCCCGGAGGAACAACGCGGAAGTTGTTAAAGGCGTTTTGGCCCCATTTAAGGAATGTATAACGCTCCATGTTGCGTTCGTATTCGCGGTCAACGTTCATTTGGAACGCACGTGGGTTGCCAAATTCGTCGATCATAACAGAGTGGTCGATGACCAAATCCACTGGGTTCAGCGGGTTGATCTGTTCTGCGTCACCACCAAGGGACACAAGTGCGTCGCGCATCGCGGCCAAGTCGACTACGGCTGGAACGCCGGTGAAGTCTTGCAAAAGCACGCGGGCAGGGCGGTATGCGATTTCGCGTGGGTTCTTGCCGCCTTGAGCACCCCATTCAGCGAATGCTTTGATGTCGTCGACGGTAACCGTCTTGTCATCTTCAAAGCGTAGCATGTTTTCCAAAACTACTTTCAGCGCAGCTGGCAACTTTGAGAAGTCACCAAGACCAGCTTCGGTAGCGGCAGGGATTGAGTAATAAGCGATAGATTGATCGCCAACTGTCAGCGTCTTTCGCGTCTTGGCGGTGTCGTGTCCAACTGTAATGGGCATGGATGGCTCTTCCTTGAGATTAGGAGTTGCGGGAATTATCTGGGGGCGTCATGCCCCAGTTTTGGTCATTGTTCAACCTAAATTGGGTGCTGAATGACAAAATGTATACCATTGTGTACTGAGGATTCACTCAATTGCGTGAAGATATGTGACGAAACGCTCAAGAAACTTTGATTGGCGTTTTACCGTTGATAAATTTAGCTATAGTTAAGCCACTAGAATTAGAATTGGACTCACCAATGAAACATCTACTCTCCACGACGTTTGCTGCACTCATGGCGCTTTCAGCACCAGTGTTTGCAGATTCTCCAGTGGTGGTTGAACTGTTTACCTCCCAAGGATGCTCATCCTGCCCTCCGGCAGACAAAATGCTGCATGCGTTGGCCGAGCGTGATGATGTTATCGCATTGGCGTTGCACGTCGACTATTGGGATTACATCGGTTGGAAAGACCAATTTGCGCAGGCCAAGTTCACTAAGCGCCAACGCAACTACGCGGCATTGGGCAATCGCCGCTCAATCTATACGCCACAGATGATTGTGAACGGCGTTACGAGCGTTGTTGGCGCTAAGGCAATGAAACTGTCTGAAGCGATTTCTGCACATGCGGCGACCCCTTCAGGGGTTGATCTATCGCTGACTCGCGAGGGCAACATCGTGATTGTTGATGGTGCCGCAAACGGTGCTGAGGGCCCATTTGTTGTGCAGATCGTCCGGTACAAGCCGCGCAGCGAGGTCCGCATCACCCGTGGTGAAAACGCTGGCAAAACTTTGGCGTATACCAATGTTGCGACGGAATGGAGCGTTTTGGGTGAATGGGACGGCGTTAAACCACTGTCGATGTCTGCACGCCTTAATGCCGAGGTTCCCATCGTTGTGATCGTTCAGAAGCAACAGTTTGGGCCAATCTTAGCGGCGGCGCGTTTGCGCTAGCGGCAAGATTAGTAGGGCGAAATAGCTATCTAGCTATTCGTCGCCTTCTTCCTCAACAATTAGCGTAATTTCACCTGCGGTTTCCAGTTCGCGAATTGCGTTAACGAAACTGCCCATGGCGCTTTCGGCATCCACAGCTTTGGGCGCGCCGGCTTCTTGCACATCTTCTTGCAGTTGGGTAGCCATCCGACCTGACATGTTTTCCAGGATGTAATCAGCACTGGCTTGCATCCCTGCGGCTTCTGCCCCAGCGATCGCACGGATCAAATCATCTGGATCTACATCGCGTAGAATGCGTGGAATATCGCGCCCAACAACCCTTGCAGGGATGTTAGCGAAGGTAAAGATTGCTTTGCGCACAGCGGTCGCGAAGGTCTCGTCGGATTCCTGTAATCCTTCCAACATATCGTCGCGGGTTAGGGTGGTGGATGAATTGAGGATCGCACCAACCCGTTCCACAGGCCCCTCGTCAAAAGCCATCACTGGAACGACAGACAGTTGTGCGGCCAACGATAAGCCAATACGATCAACCGCGCTGGGCAGAACACCACTGTTTTGCGAAACGGCATAGGTGATTTCACGCGCCCGTGGACCGGGGATGGCACCCAGCAATGCTGCGGCTTTTGGCACGTTCAGTTTTGACAGAACGACTGCCGCTACTTCGGTGCTTTCGTTTTCCATCACGGGTATAAGGGTTTCGACATCCATTTCCTGAATGCTTTTCCACGGATCACCTGTTTGAAGCACGCCTGCTTCTTTTCGTAGGCGATCTGCTGTCTGTTTGCTGATTTTGCCATCAAGTGCGGTTAAAGCCCCGACAATTCCGTGCGGGAAACTTACGCCGATGCGTTCAAGTTCATGGGTGAATTCAGCGATAACATGGGTAACCGTATCGCGGTCAACGACACGCATCTTACCCATTTGTTGTGTCAGGGTGGCTTGTAGATCCTCGGGCAGGTCTTCCAACGGGATGTCAGCACCGTTGTTTAACAACATGCGCACCACAATGGCCGCTTTGGCTTTTCGGCTTAGAGTCAGGTCAGGTTTTGGTGGTTTTACAGTGTTGGACCCGATCACAGCGGTTGCTGCATTCGGGTCCATCGGGATCAAATCCATAGTCTACCAACCTCAGTGTTCTTTCAAACATCCTTGGCAGACAGGTGTGAATAAACCCTAAAATCAGTGGCTATATGTTACGCCCGTTGCGATCGCGTTTGACAGTGACAGAGCCGCCCACGTGTCCGCACCCCCGCGTGCATTGATTTCGCGTAATTGTGCCACTGCACCAATTTTGTTGCCTTGATCCATCATGCCTTGGCCCATGTAGGAACGTGCCAAAATGTTATCAGGATTTTTATCGATCGCCTTTTGGTAAAACACCATAGCGACGTCAACATTGCCCAGCTTACGGTTGGTAAAGCCTTTGTACGTCAGCACACGATCGTCGTTTTGATCAGACATCGCATCCATAACGCCCATCGCGTCCAAATAGCGGCCAGCATAAGCCAGCTCGCGCACAGCGTCATATAATGTGTCGTCGTCCAGATTGGTCTCTTCTGGATCTACACATTCCTTTTCCTTTTCGTCCCAAACCTGAACACCTTCGCACTCAATGGTGGTTTCAGTCGGTTTTGGTTCTGCACTGTCGCTTGAGCCTGCGGAAAAAACGGGTGCTGAAAGACCTAGTGACAGTGTCAGTGGAAGGGCCAAAGCCGCTGCAGTTGTAAATTTATTCATTCAAAATCTCCGGTTGGGTTCAAGTCTTGGATGACGTTATCCACATGCTTAACATCAAATCCAATCAAACAAGTGTCATTTTCCGTACAAGTGGGAATTGTGTGAAATTCTGCAAACAAAAAAGGCGGGACTGCAAGTGAATGCAATCCCGCCCAAACTATCAATTGGTAGACATGATTAGTCTTTGAAGACGCGTTTGAAAATCGTGTCGACGTGTTTGGTGTGATAGGCCATGTCGAATTTTTCGTTGATTTCTTCGACGGACAGAGCTTCACATACTTCTGGATCAGCGAGCAATTCCTCGCGGAAGTCGGTGCGGAATTCCCATACTTTCAACGCATTGCGCTGAACCATGGCATAGGAAGCTTCACGGCTCACGCCTGCTTGGGTCAGAGCCAACAAAACCCGTTGGGACATAACAAGTCCTGGGAACTTGTTCATGTTGTCCATCATATTTTCAGGGAAGATCAACATGTTGTCGATCACGCCTGTCAAACGGTGCAACGCAAAATCCAAAGTGATTGTCGCATCTGGACCAATCGCACGCTCAACGGATGAGTGTGCAATATCACGCTCGTGCCACATCGTGACGTTTTCCATCGCTGGGATCACGGCCATACGCACGGTACGGGCCAAACCAGTTAGGTTTTCTGTCAACACAGGGTTCTTTTTATGCGGCATCGCAGATGAACCCTTTTGGCCAGCTGAAAAGAACTCAGCCCCTTCCAAAACTTCGGTACGTTGCATGTGACGAACCTCAGTGGCGACGTTCTCGATCGAACTTGCAACAACGCCAAGCGCTGCAAAGAAGGCTGCGTGGCGGTCACGTGGAATAACTTGGGTGCTGATCGGTTCAGGGGTCAGGCCAAGTTGCTCACAAACGTGTTCTTCGACCGCGGGATCAATGTTTGCGAATGTGCCCACCGCGCCTGATACGGCACCGGTTGAAATCTCTTCACGTGCTGTGCGCAAGCGTGTCAGGTTGCGATCCATTTCGGCGTAGAAGCGCGCAAAGGTCAGACCCATGGTTGTTGGTTCTGCGTGGATGCCGTGGCTGCGACCAACACGAACGGTGTCTTTGTGCTCAATCGCGCGGCGCTTTAATGCGGCCAAAAGCAACTCAACGTCAGCAATCAGAATGTCTGCAGCGCGGACCAACTGTACGTTAAAGCAAGTGTCCAACACGTCAGAGGATGTCATGCCTTGGTGTACGAAACGGGCCTCATCAGAACCGACATGTTCGGCCAAGTGGGTCAAGAACGCGATCACGTCATGCTTGGTTACGGCTTCGATTTCGTCGATGCGGGCCACGTCGAACTCAACGTCTTTGGCTTTCCATACGGCGTCCGCGTTTTCACGTGGGATCACACCGATGTTGGCCATAGCTTCGCAGGCGTGCGCTTCGATTTCGTACCAGATTTTGAACTTGGATGCAGGGGACCAAATGGCCACCATATCAGGACGGGAATAGCGAGGGATCATAATGCGCACCTTTTTGTGGCTGTTCACGGGATTGCCGTCCCCTTAAACGGGATGTGACCTGACGACAACCTAGGGAAGCTGAAAATGGATCGGTTTGCGCTGAAAATAGGGATGAATTGCCTGAAAACGGGAAGAAAAACGTGAGCCGTGTTTTATCTGATTTCGCAGGGCGTTGGAAAATTGAGCGCGATATTAAACCCGCAAGTGGACCCGTCGCGCGTTTCTTGGGGCACGCTGAGTGGACGGTCGAAGATGGGCTAATGCACTACATCGAAAAGGGAAATCTAGAGATCGCAGGGCAAACGCCCATGGTGGCGGAGCGGCGGTATCGCTGGGACGCTGATTTGAACATCTACTTTGACGATGGGCGGTTCTTTCATCAGGTGCCTGCACTGGGCGGGGACGCTGCGCACTGGTGTGACCCTGACCAATATGACGCGACCTATGATTTCACGCGCTGGCCACAGTGGTCTTGCACTTGGCGGGTCAGGGGGCCGCGCAAGGACTATACGTTACGCAGCCAGTATTCAAAAACTTGATTATCGACTTGCGATAAATACGGTGGTTTGCGACAAGTATGGCAAGCAACAACTCTTCAAAGGGACGAAGAACATGAATTCAGCAACCAATAACAAAGTACTGACCGAGCTGTTTGGTGCCACTGAAGGCACCATGCGTTTGGCGAAACAAGCGGCCTTGGTCGTGGCTGGTATCGCGGTTCTCGCGATCGCTGCAAAGATCAAAGTTCCAATGTGGCCAGTGCCTATCACTATGGGAACATTCGCAGTTTTGAGCATCGGCGCTGCATATGGTGCACGTTTGGGCCTTGCGACAATCTTTGGTTACATGCTGATTGGCGCGCTTGGTTTTGACGTGTTCGCAAGCTCGTCTGCTGAGAAATTCGGCCTTGAATATATGATGGGCGGCACAGGTGGCTATCTGGTTGGCTACGTTCTGGCCACTTTGCTTTTGGGCACATTGGCGCGCAAAGGCTGGGATCGTTCAGCACCGAAAATGGCGCTTGCTATGGTTTTGGGCAACGCACTGATCTACATCCCGGGCCTTATCTGGTTGGGCATGTTGTACGGTTGGGACAAGCCAATCTTGGCATGGGGCCTGACACCATTCTTGGTCGGTGACGTGGTGAAACTGGCATTGGCCGCAGCCTTGTTCCCTGCAATCTGGAAGATGGTCAGCCGCACACGCGACTAACATCTACCACCACCATTTTTACGAAAAGGCGTGCCCCAAACGGGGTGCGCCTTTTTCGCTTTGGGATGGATGAGGGGATGGGGCAAGGGCGCAACAAGGCAAAGGTTAAGGCCGCGCACGGTGGGATATGCGGTGCAAACTGCACAGAAGCGGGTGCGAACTGTACAGCGCCTACAGCTAGGTATGCGTGGATTTTGGAGAGGATTGGGCAAACTGCACAGAACAGCGGGTGATCTGTACAGTTTGGCGATTTTGGAGCGTTAACTGATTGGTAGGGGGTGTGGGCGCGTTAAGGTTTGGTTGGGACGGTTAAGGATTTCTTAGGAAGCTATTTTGCTCGTCGTTGAACCGCCTGTTTGCTGTGCGTGAGGCGCTGGCTGCAAGAATAGGGTTTTTCGACTTCCAGTTTGTGTAGGTCCCCGCCGAAATGCCGACCTCCAGTGCAGTTGATTTGTAGCTCTGACCCAAGAGTTTTCTATATTCAAATTCGATGATTAGTTCTTCGTCAACTATTGGGATCGCACCTCTAGTGTTGGCTTGAGCTTTCAGCGCTCTAACATACCAATAGTCTACATGGTCTCTTTTTAGGTCGGCAAATTGGGGATGTAATATTGCTACCCATCGCTTAATATTATGACCATATCTCCTTTGGGATGAATCTCCCCATTCAAGGCCAAATTCTTGGCCAACTTCAAATCCAACCTTGTATGCCGCGAACCGAAGGCCGTTTGTTTCTAGTAGCTTGGCGGTAAACGCAAACCATTCTGCGGGTGAAACGGAGAAAAGCAAGGCAGACTCTGCTGTACCTTGAAAACCTGAAAACGTATCAACTGTTCTGCCAGAACTCGCTGAAAGAAAACCAAGAGCAGTAAGGTCGCGGCGTACATTTCTTGGTGTAGCGTCCATTACTTGCAAAACTAAATTGGGGCCTTTTGGGGCGGCTGCGTTGAGGAGATTCAAAGCGTCAATGACATCATATGCTGATGCCATTGGTGCTACTAACTTGTTCTCTTTATGGGCTGGGTGAGCGGTAAATACCGCTTCGGGGGATGCCTCTGCTGCAATAACACTTTTTACGAAGTCTTCGTGTGTTCCAGCAGGTAGTTGTGAGAATTGTTCAATGAGCGTTGGGTGGATTGTAACTTTCCCCAATTCTTCTGGGCATTGAAACACCGTTGTTTGCTCAGTTGAGGGGTCAAGAACGAATGCACTGCATGCAAGTGTTGCAAATTTCGTTTCGTTTGGGTCCTGAAGTGATTTTCTGATTAAGTAAGCAAGTAAAATTTTAAACTGATTTGCTTTTTTTGCCTTTTTTGAAGCAAAAATACTTTTCAAAATCAGATAGATGCGTCCCTTTCCTTCGAAAGATGGGTTGCTGAACTCAAGCCACTGCTCTTTAACTAAAATTGAAGCCGCAATACCAACTTTCTGGTCGCGGTTTTTATATGAACCTCTCCAACCTTCATATTCGACTATTTCGGGCCCATTTAGATAGGTCTGCCCCAGTAGGCCGGCAATTGAAACAGTTGTGAAGTCCAAATGGTTAAACGGGTACCGCGTTTCAATATTAGTAATCCCAAGGCTCTTTTCCGTTTGTGCAGAAAATTCCCCACTAAGTTCAACTGAGCCGCTGGGTCCTATTAGGTCATGTCCTACAGTTGCTTTCCCTTTTCCCGCGCTGCCAAATTTTGTTTGTGTTGATCGACTGATTGTATTGGATGCTTGCGATTTGCATTTTGAAAAATCGGAACCGTACTCCAGTTGTGCATTACCCGAATACAATCGAATTTCGGCTTGGCTGATGCTGCAATCCAGTTCCAGCAATATGCCTTCGATGTCCAGTTGTAGTCGAGTGGAGCCGAAGTTTGCGTTTAGAACAACGTTGCACGAATCGGGGTCGTTTCTTGTATTTCGGATTGTCAGAGATGCTAACTGGCGGTCCAGAGGCGCAGGAACGTTCCAGTCGCGTATGGGTCGGTGAAATGCTTTGAATTCCAAAATAGGGCCCTAACTAATTATCTTTTCCCTCAACAGTTGCATGTTATTCATTTCGTGTGAATAGTATAATTGCAGAGTTGTTGCCGCAATGTATTTGAGCGGTAATCTCTAGCCGCAGTTTCCCCCAATGGCGGGGTGAACCCCGCCCTACGTATTTCGAGAGGGCGGGGTGTGACTTAACCCTTTGGGGGCTGACCTAACCCTCCAAAACCACCTGTGCTTGGCCGTTTGACGTTTTGGCGCTTGATCGCCCATCAGGTCCGACCGTGCAATTCACTTGGCGGCGCAGGTTGCTGAAGTGCTTGGACTCCACCACATCCACCGCCGCGTTGCTTTACCAATATTTGAGCTGCAGCGCTGAAATCTGGTTGTAGGTATGCTGCTTGATGGCGGCGAAGGACTCATAGAGGCCGCTGATACCGTTGCTGTAGTCAATTTGTGGCACCTCATTCAGGTCAACGGTTTTGAGGGATGATGTCACTGTTTTTACAGCTGTGGTTGCTGTGGACGTTTCAGGTTCGTCGGCGCTGACGAGGGCTGTTGGGCCTTCCACTTCGGTGTCGTCACCGTCATCATGGTCACCTTCGGAGGTCCACTATTGATTGTAGTAAATTTTTGCATCATCATTCATGAAATTGCTGATGGTTTGCACGTAAGGCGCGTCTTCTGTCCCATCGCCCTCAAGCTTTAGGATGTCGGTCCCCAGATTAATAACCGCAACAAGCCGTGTTTGGCTGCTGGATGAACCGTCCCGCGCAATTACGTTGTCGATTTCTTCGGGGTCAATTTCGTCGATATTTACATCGGATTCGATGATGTAGGCGGTTCTGGTTGTTTGGCTTTCAGTTGCATCTTCGGTCACGACCTCTTGCTCGTTGAACACCAGGTGGAAGTTGCCGGCTCGCGGGTCATAATCGTTAATTCTGAGGGTGCTTTTGGAGTTTGTCAGGTCGATTTCGGAGACATGGGTACCCACTTCGCCTGTGCGGATCCATAGCGTGGTGTTTATCTGTCGATCAAAACTTTGGCTGATGACTTCTTCGGTAAATGTGTTGTCATCGCTGTCGATTTTGATCTTGGTCGCACTGGTCAGCGTTGGCTCTGGCTCCTCAACGTTGGCATTCAGGCCTATAGAAAGCGTTGATGTATTTTCGTTTGTTTGCACAAGAAACGTGGTGTCCGTGTCATATTGGGTGACGATACGATGGGGTAGATCGCTGCCATTGACGACAAAATCACGATCGGCGTCCTCGCCGCTGTCAGGCCCTTCGCTGATCGCAAAGCTGGGATTATAAATAGTGCCGTTATGGTTTTTCACAGTGGTGAGCTTGTAAACTTCCGGCAGTTCTTCGTATGCCTCTTGGATTTCCGCGATTTCTTCGGCCGTATCAGTGTCCTCAGAATCTTCTGTTTCGACAGTAAGCTGTACATTGTCCAGAAGATCAGTGGTCCCGTCTTTTGAGGTAGCTTCAAGCTCGTCTTCGGCGGTTTTGAGGAGCGCGTCGATTTGTGCTTCGTCTTCTTCAGGTGAGGGAAGCATAACTGTAGCAAGTCCCAGACCCATGAGAGATAAAAGTCCCAATAAAAGCATAATGTGTGTCCTCAAAAATATTATGTGCCGTTAGGCTAATTAATATTCTCCTTTTGCGTGTGCTTTTGGGCGTGGGTAAGGCGAACTGTGGCAAGTTTGCGAATAATTAGCGTCTATTTTGAAACTAAGGGGAGCATCCGTTTGAGTGTTGGCATTGGATGGTGCGCGGAATTCGCGCACCATCTTCGCTTAGGTGTTCAACACCACCTGTGCTTGGCCGTTTGACGTTTTGGCGCTTGATCGTCCGTCTGGTCCGACCGTGCAATTCACTTGGCGGCGCAGGTTGCTGAAGTGCTCCGACTCCACCACATCTACCGCCTCATCAAACACCAGTGTCAGCGCCCAATGTGTGCTGCCTATGCTGCGCGCCGCTTTGATTTGTCCGGTGAACTCGTGTCCCAGATACTGTCCTGACACCTGTTGTCCTACTTGCCAATCGTGGCGGTTTGGGCGTGGCTCGTCAAAGGATTGTGCGTTGAGGGTGTTCCAGTCGCGTGCCCCGTAGGTTTGCGCGATGGCCTCTAGGCTTTGTGCGTGGCTGATGGGTTTGCCTTGCTCGCTTAATGTCGCGCGCAGGCGTTTGGCCTGTGATTTCAGGGCCGTACGTGAGGGAATTGGGCTGTCCATTCCGTGATCTCCTTATGGTCGCTTAAGGGGCTGATCGGGTGTCCGCGTTGCCGAAGGTCCGTATGCGACGGGAAGGTCGAACAGGAACGTTTACCAGCGCTTCACCATTTGCGGACGGCAGGGGACTGGACCCTATGGACTGTTCATAGCGGTGGATGGGGCGGGGGGCAAGCGTGGGGGCAATTACAGGTTTCGCTTGGTCAGGATTGCTTATAGTTAGGGCGGTAACGTTTTGCACCAAAAGGGTGGGTTCATTGAGCACTGTTGTTTCCAGCCCTACGTGGCAACTGATCTTGGTCGTTTGGGGCACCAAATACGGCGTTGATGAATTGAACCAGTTGATGCAGGCGGTTGTGGCCAATACCCTAAATCCGCCTCGTGTGGTGATGGTGTCCGACCGCGCCCGCCCGGGTCTGTTGCCGGAGGTTGAGGTTCGCATGATCCCCGAGTTCTATTTAAACCCAGAATTGATGCAGGCGGGCTGTCAGACCAAACTGGCGATTTTCGAAGAGGGCGTGTTGCCTGACGATTTGCCCGCTATCTTTGTGGACATCGATACGATGGTGATGGGCGATTTGGCGCAGATGTTGCCGCTTGCGGTTACACCGCAAAATATCGTGCTGTTTCAAAGCGCAGTCTTGCCGTTTGGTTCCTTTGCGCGTTGGTTGTGGACGGTCACAAAGACGCGGCGTTATGCGCGGGGCAATTCTTCGATCATAGTGTTTCACCCGGCCCATTGTGGCTATGTGGCAAAGCAATTTCGGTCTTTGTTTGCTGAGCATGGCGGTTTGAATTACCGCCCGATGATTGCGGATGAACGGTTCATCTCGTGGGTTGCTCAGCCTTATATGGCTGCGATCCCGCGCAGGTTTGCGGTGAAGTTCCCGACCGAGTTTATGTGGTCGTGGCGTTGGTTTATCTATGTGCGTGGTGCGATGCCATGGAATCGCCGCCGCTGGTCTAAGCTGATGGCGCTGACGTTGCCGGGTCTTGCATTTAAAGGCCAAGATCTCGTGGCATTGCCTGAGGGAACAGAGATGCAGGACCGCAAGGGCAGCCGCTTGATTTGGTCCGCGCGCGCCCTTGGTCCCATCAAACAGATGATCATCGACTATTACAGCCCCCTTGATACAGATAAGAAAACTGGAGAGACATTATGATCCTTGGTCACATTGGAGCACGCAAAGGGTCTAAGGGCGTACCGAACAAGAACTTTGGTATGTTGTGCGGTAAGCACCTGATTGATTGGTCTTTGGATCACTTGTTTGATTCAGATCAGATTGATGCGGTTGTTGTCTCGACAGACGATGAGGCGATGTATGCCCACGCGGTCAAGCGCGGTGCCTTGGATATCGGGTTGCGTCCTGCCCATTTGGCCACGGACGCTGCCCCCAAATGGGGCGTGTGGCAGCATGCGTTGCAAGCCTCTCAAGAGGTGTTGGGCGCTAAGGTTGATACATTCGTGGATTTGGATTGCACAGGTCCGTTGCGGTTGCCTGAGGATGTGGTGAACGCGCTGCGTTTGTTTGATGAAGAACGCCCCGACATGGTGATGAGCGTTTGTGAGGCCAAGAAGAACCCATATTTTAATCTGGTTGAGACCGATGAAACGGGGGCTTTGCAGGTGTCAAAACCATTGCCCGGTGGTGTTTGGTCCCGTCAGGTGGCTCCGCCAGTTTGGGAACATGCCGCGTCCACATATGTGATTGATCCGGCGTATCTGGAAAAAGCATCGACCATTTATGAGGGGCGCGTGATCCCCTATATCATGCCGCCAGAGCGCTGCATCGACATCGATAACCCGATTGATTTTCGCATAGTGGAAATCTTGATGAAAGAGCGTTTGGCCGCTGCGGAATAGCGGTTAGGTCCAGCCCCTGAACGATGTTGAGGGGCTGGAAATTCGCCGGGTCTATTCGTGGTCCTGGAAGTTCTTTTGCAGGTTTTGTGTCCAAAACGCGGGGTCTTTGATCGCGTTCACAAAATGCTCTGCGGCACGTCCTTCGCCAAACGCGGTGTGGGGCGTATATTTTTGCCCCCAGTATTGCGTCAGGTAGCCAAGGATATCATCGGTGCTTTTTGCTGCACTGCTGAACAGGGATGGTGCGACAGCGCGGTTGGTTTGGCGCGTGCCGATGTCCAAGGACGGTAGCCCCAAAAACGGTGCCTCGCGCACACCAGCTGATGAGTTGCCAACCATAAATTTGGCGTTCTTCATCAGTTCAGAGAAGTGTGAGAACCGCATAGAGGGTAGGGTGCGAAACCGTTCAGAGGGCAGTTCTGCGATTTGGTCAAAGATCTTATCAGACCCAGGGTCATTATTTGGCGCGATTACCACATAATTGCGCCCGCTTTGAACCAGCGCGTCAAACAGGTTTACGGCCTGTTGACCCATCGTTTCTTGTTCTGAAGTGACGGGGTGGAAAATCACGATGCCAAAGTTATCGAACGGGATTTCGTAACGCTCAAGCACCTGATCAATCGTAACACCAGACGATCCGGCGTGGAAATCCAATTCGGGGGAACCAAGCACGTGAATGCTGTTTTCGGATTCACCCAACCCCATGACCCGCCGCTTTGCATCCTGAGAGGAGACAAAGTGATAGGTCGCCAGCTTGCTGTTACAGTGTCGGAACATCTCGTCGATCGTGCCTGACACCTCACCACCCTCGATGTGGGCGGATGGGATGTAGTTTGTGGCGCAAACCAATGAGCAGGCCAAGGCTTCGACCCGATCCCCGTGAATCACCACAAGGTCTGGTTTGTGTTCTAGGGCGAAGTCAGAGAAGGCGATGACCGTTTTAGCAAGGATCATATCCTGTGGATCACCAGCGCGCTGATTGAGGAATTCGTGAACTTCCACGCCCTCCATCCGCTGCACTTCGATCTTGGTCAGACCGTATTGTTCCAGCATGTGCATGCCAGTTACAAAGAAAGAGACTGCAAAACCCTGATCGCGCGCTGCAACCGCGAGCGGTGCAAGCTTGCCGAAATCGGCACGGGTTCCAGTGACAAAAACGATAGATTTGCTCATACAGGCTTGTACCTCTTAGCCAACGCCCCCTGCAAGTGGCCTTTGGTGTTTTTGCGTATGGCCGTTGGTAGACAAGAGGTTTGGCGTAGGTTAGCTGTTTAGTTGAATGTTTTCAGGAGCTGCTATGGACCGCGTTGTGATTTGCATAAAATGGGGGGCACTGTTTGGTTCAGACTATGTCAATGTTCTATATAATGCGATGAAGGCCAACTTAACTGGGCCGTTCCGTTTCGTTTGTTTGACGGACGATGATAGCGATCTCGTCGAAGGTGTTGAGAGTTTTCCAATTCCTGACATTGGTTGTACTCCTGAGATGTGGAAGCATGGTACATGGCCAAAACTAAGCTTATTCCTGTCTGATCTGTATGGGCTTAAGGGCAGGGCGTTATATGTCGATCTCGATACATTCATTTGTGGCGACATGTCGAAGTTTTTTGAAATTTCAGCACCGTTTATTGCGAGCGATATTGGTGACAATTGGCGGCCAAACAAGCCTTGGATTGAGGAAGATGCATGTGTCGGCGGAGGCCTTTTGGCATTTGATCTGGGTGGACAAGTTCAAATATTAGAACGTTTTCAGTCAGATAGGCAGTCGGCATTCGATACGGCTGATATTGATCAAGTTTGGTATCAACAAAACGCAACATCTGTCGAATACTGGCCCGTCGAATGGGTTATTAGCTTTAAGCGCTGGCTACGTCGTCCAATTGGCCTTGACCTATTCTTGCATCCTATAGCGCCACCCGAAAGCGCAAGTGTGGTTGCGTTTCACGGTGATCCACGGCCGATCGAGTTAGTGACGCCGGGACGGCACCGTTGGGATACTTTGCCACATATGGGCTTTGGGCAAGTGCCATGGGCACGTGACTATTGGCTGAAATATGGTGGAAAATTGCCCGAATCCTAAATTATCGCAAGATTACCTCAGAGTGAACGCAGGGATGAGACCTTTGATTTGGTTGTATGCCATGGTGGCATCAGGTAAATTGTTGCCAAACATAAGTTAACAGGTCGTTTCTGACTTTGAGGTCTCGTGAAACCACTGATCTGTCGTTTTGATCATAAGGCTTAGTAATTTGATGCGTTTTAAAAGTGATGCTGCCATCGATTTAGTCTTACGGGGGATTATCGCCTTCACGCGCCTGTTTGCCTATCGCACGCGGGTGATGCTATTTGGCTTTATCGCCAGCTATGTCGTGGCCCCGTTGTTTGGTTTTATCAAAAAAGCAGTGCGCAATTTGCAGATGGTTCATCCTGATATGTCTGCACGCGAAGCAGGCAAAATCGCGCATGAAGTTGCCGCCAACTTTGGCAAGAACATGATCGAGAACTATTCAAAGCATGATGTTGCCGTGGCCCTAAAGCCTGAAAATATCGGTGGTGCGGGGTACGACCAAATGATGGCCGCCATTGCTGAGGGCCGGCCCGTGATGCTGGTATCCGGGCATATCGGGAATTACGAGGCGATGCGCATCGCGCTTTATACACTGGGTCATCAATCGGCTTGTCTATTTCGTCCAGCGTCAAATCCTTATTTCAATGAACATTACACCCAAAATTATGGATATCTCACGGGGCCAGCTTTCCCACAAAGCCGCAAAGGATTTTTGGGGTTCACCCGTCATTTGCGCGAAGGCGGAATTGCAACAATGTTGTTTGATGTACGGGCGACCCAGTATCAAGACGTTGATTTTTTTGGCATTCCTGCGCCAACATCTGATGTGCCTGCTAAAATTGCGATTAAGACGGGCGCGTTGTTTGTGCCATGTTTCGCCCACCGTGGGCCAGATGGGATGACCCATCATATCGAATTCGAAATGCCTATTGAACACAGCACGTCTTATGAGATGATGGCTGAAATGTCGGACCGCCTTGAGGCGCAGGTGCGCCGCTTTCCTGCGCAGTGGTTGTGGTTTCATGACCGTTGGGGCACGGCCGATATGCGCGCGCAACGTGCGGCTGATAATGTGGCGACAATCGCCACTGGTGGCAAAACGACAGAATTTAACACGACCAACAACAAGGACCACTAAGATGAAAATTGGCACACGCGAGATCGGCTATGGCCACGCGCCTCTGGTAATTGCAGAGATTGGCATCAACCATGGTGGATCATTGGATGTGGCCAAAGAAATGGTGCGTCTTGCTGCGGCCTCTGGCTGTGAGTGCGTTAAGCACCAGACGCATATCATCGAAGATGAGATGACGGACGAAGCCAAGCAAATCTTCCCACCAAACGCTGATGTGTCCATTTGGGAAGTCATGGCGAACTGTGCATTGTCTTTGGACGATGAAATTGCGTTGAAAGATTATACCGAGAGCTTGGGGATGATTTACATCTCGACTCCGTTTTCCCGTGCGGCTGCGGATTTCCTGAATGAGATTGATGTGCCCGCGTTCAAGATTGGGTCGGGCGAGGCGGACAACCTTCCGCTGATCCGTCACATCGCCCGTTTTGGAAAACCTGTGATTATGTCTACGGGGATGCAAAGCATCGAGACGATCAAAGCCAGCGTAGACATTTTGGTTGAGTCTGGTGTGGAGTTCGCATTGCTGGAGTGCACCAACCTGTACCCAAGCCCGCCGGAAATCGTATCCCTGCAAGGTGTCAGCGAATTGCGCGCGGCCTTCCCTGGGGTGCCTGTTGGTTTCTCTGATCACTCCATCGGCCCCGAAATGGCGCTGGCTTCGGTTGCGTTGGGGGCCTGTATCTTGGAACGCCACTATACAGACAGCCGTTACAGAGCAGGGCCTGACATCATCAATTCAATGGACCCAAGTGAGTTGCGTCACATCATTGATCGTTCGCGTGAAATCTGGATCGCGGCCAACAACCCAAAACAACGGGCCGAAGCAGAAGAAGCCGTTTACAAATTTGCCCGCGCGTCTGTCGTAGCGGATAAGGATTTGTCCGCAGGTCACGTTATTACAGAATCCGACATCTGGGCGCGTCGTCCGGGATCGGGTGAAATTGCTGGGTATGAATTTGATAAGGTCGTGGGCAAGCAAATCAACCGCGACATCACACGCAACACGCAGTTAAAGTGGAGCGACTTCAAATAATACGGACAGGGACCTGTGTCTCTCTAGTTTTTTGCCAAAACTGTACGTCTAGCGCGGGAATCTTTGCCCTAATACCGTTTCAGGGCCACGCGCCTCTTGCGTATGGCTTACCTGCCCAATAGAAGGGCACAAATTTTCTGCCAGCGCCCTACAAGGCGCCCTAATCCTATGGAGCTAACATGCAGGTCACCGAGACACTTAACGAAGGTCTAAAGCGCGCCTATTCAATCACCGTGACTGCGGCTGAATTGGATGCGACAGTGAACACCAAATTGGTTGAAGCGCAGCCAGAAGTCGAAATGAAGGGCTTCCGTAAGGGCAAAGTTCCTATGGCTATGCTTAAGAAGCAGTTTGGCGATCGTCTGATGGGCGAAGCTATGCAAGAGTCAATCGATGGCGCGATGAACAAGCATTTTGAAGAAACTGGCGATCGCCCTGCGATGCAGCCTGACGTTAAAATGACGAACGAAGACTGGAAAGCTGGCGACGACGTAAACGTCGACATGACTTATGAAAAGCTTCCTGAGATTCCTGAAGTTAATCTAAGCACGATCAAATTGGAAAAAATGGTTGTTAAGGCAGACGAAGCTTCTATCGACGAAGCTTTGGCTAACTTGGCTGAAACAGCCCAAGACTTTAAAGCACGCAAAGCGGGCTCAAAAGCAAAAGACGGCGACCAAGTGGTCATGGCCTTTCTTGGTAAAGTTGACGGCGAAGCGTTTGATGGCGGTTCTGCCGAAGATTACCCGCTTGTTTTGGGTTCAAACTCATTCATCCCAGGTTTTGAAGAGCAATTGGTAGGAGTTAAAGCCGGCGAAGAAAAGGCTGTTACAGTTTCTTTCCCAGCTGAATACCAAGCTGAGCACCTTGCTGGCAAAGAAGCCATCTTTGATTGCACAATCTCTGAAGTTAAAGAGCCAGTTGCTGCTGAGATCAACGACGATATGGCGAAGAAATTCGGCGCTGAAGATCTAGCTGCTTTGAAAACTCAAATCGGTGAGCGTCTTGAAGCTGAATATGGCGGTGCATCACGCGCAATCATGAAGCGCGGTCTTTTGGACGCAATGGACACATTGGTCAGCTTTGACTTGCCACCGTCCTTGTTGGACGCTGAAGCGGGGCAAATCGCACACCAGCTATGGCACGAAGACAACCCAGAAGTTGAAGGCCACGATCACCCTGAGATCGAAACAACTGACGAGCACAAGAAATTGGCAGACCGCCGCGTGCGCCTAGGTTTGTTGTTGGCTGAATTGGGTCAAAAAGCTGCTGTTGAAGTAACAGACGCTGAAATGACACAAGCGATCATGAACCAAGCGCGCCAGTACCCTGGTCAAGAGCGTGAGTTCTTTGAATTCGTTCAAAAGAACCAGCAAATGCAGCAGCAGCTTCGCGCACCTTTGTTCGAAGATAAAGTTGTAGATCACGTGTTTGCACAAGCGACTGTGACAGAAAAAGAAGTTTCTAAAGATGAACTTCAAAAAGCTGTTGAAGCTCTCGAAGAAGAATAAGTTCTGCGTCACTTGTTGACGTAAAGCTGGGGCCGCTTTCAATATTGGAAGCGGCCCTTTTTTTTGAGGTCCGAATTTCTAAAGGGGTAGGGCAGATGGCCGTGTTTTCGTATCCAAACTTTAAAACCCAGCACGGGTATATGACCAAGACAGCGCAGACCGCTTATGTGGGCAATGCCATGGATGCGGGGCTGTTGCCCCCTGACACGATGCGCCGCGCTGATCTGGTAACCCTGAAGGCCCCCAATGACCCAAGCCAGCCGATCCAGTTCTGGCAATTATTTTCTGTGCTTGGCCCAGATCCTATCGTTGCTATTGTCGAAAGCTTTTATGAACGCGTATTTGCGGACGAGCCGTGGTTCACATCCGTATTTGAGCGCGTGGGTGGTGTTGAACACCACACGATGACCCAAGCGTCCATGTGGGCCGATGTGATGGGGGGTGGCCCGTATTATCATGGCGCTGACTTTCGTCTAAGCTTTCACCATACGCACAATGCAATTGCGCTGATGAATGACCGTGGTGCTGAGCGTTGGGTGACGTTGATGAACGCGACCTTGGACGCCAATGGGGTCCACATGACGGATGACCCTAGGGTACGGATCGCGATCAATACCTTCCTCACGCATTTCTTGGGCAAATACGCGCAAGAATTCAATTTTGGCGATATTGGCGCGTTTGGAGAAACCAACGCAGCTGTTGCCTGAGGTGGTCCAGCCCGACACAATACGCCCGCTTATACCCGCAGATGGCGTTGTTGCGGCAGAGGTCTTCTTTGACGCGGTGCACAGTGGTGCGGCGGATGTTTATACCCTTGAGCAACGTTTGGCGTGGGCAGGTGATGCACCTGATGTCGCCGCTTGGATGCGCAGGTTTCAAAGCCTGAGTGGCTTTGTTGCTGTGTGTGATGGTGTGATGGTTGGCTTTATGACCTTGGATTCAGACGGTTATATCGATTTGGCGTTTGTACACTCTCAACACGCAGGCCATGGTATTGGCCGTCTCTTATATGCCGAGGTCGAGGTAACGGCCGCGGCCAAAGGTATTACGCTGCTCACAACGCAGGCAAGCATAAAGGCAAGACCGTTCTTTGCCCGAATGGGGTGGCAGCTCGATATCGCGCAGGTCGTCGTGAAGCACGGTATCGAGCTGGTCAACTTTAAGATGTCTAAGGTATTAATTTAGCCTAGCGAGGATTAAGTGCGCCTCATTCCGTAAAGCCATTTTCCAAAACCAAGCAGGCTAAGCAGTACAGCAACCATTATGGAAACTGTGATTGCAGCGGTGCCAATACTCCAAAGTCCGGTTGACAGCAGTTCCAGTGTGATCAGGATCCAGATAGCATCGCAGACTATAAAGTATCCTATAGACGGCGTGTAATCGGTAACGCTTGCCGCTGCGATGCCAAGCAGGACCGCGTTTAGCAATAAGCCAGCGCCAGTCAACATTACCAAAATGTGTGGGGGGTCGCCGATAATAGAAACTGCAACGGCAGGGAATAAAACGAAAAAAGCTCCGAAGATTGCGCAACTGGTGCAATTAGCAAGGAGAAGTAATTGTAACATTAACATACCTCCATTTTATATAATGATCAAAGCATAGCTCTGGAAATTCGGTTGTCAAACCTCCTGGGGAAAACACCAATCAAATACAACTTAAAGTATAATGCCATGCCATTGCCTATTACAAGCCTCATTCCGGTCTCATTGTTAACCTTAATTGTTATCAACGCTTTCGAGGAAGCAATGAGTTAGCTGGAGATTTGAATATGACCGCCGTAAACGAATTTATGCACGATGCCATCCCCGCGAGACAACCTGAGATTGCAGTGCTCAATGTGGACGGTGGGCGTCTTATGGTACGTGGCGGGCAAAGTCTGTTGGGTGCTGCCCTTATGCTGGCTGCTGTTGGTCTGTGGATCATGCCGGGATCAAATGTTTCTAGCGATGTGATGCTGATGAAGTTGGCCTTGTCCGTTACTGCAGCAGGCATAGGCATTTCTTTGACCCATCAATCGAAGACATCAAAAGAGCCTGAGATTGAAATTGACACGGTGCGCCGTGAGCTTCGCATTGTTCAACGCAGCCACAAGGGCGCTGAAACCTTAAAACGCATGAAGTTCTCTGACCTGGATCGCGCTGATGTTGATGGCAGCCATTTCACACTTTGGGGGCTGGGCGATGAGATTATTGCTGAAGTTGGTATCAAAGACCGGCGTATGCACCGCAGCCTGAAGAGTGCGCTGTTGGACGCGGGCAAAATTTAACCCGATATTTGCGCGGGAAAAGACCAGAAGAGGATCATTTCGGCAGACGCCCGCCAATTGGTTCGTATATGCGCACGACATGTTGATCGTTGCGCAATTGCGCGCAAGTGCACGAGTAGACCATCATAGGCTATGTTTTTCAAACCGGAGCCAATATGATGAAATCTTTCTTTCTTGCTGCTGCACTTGCCAGCACTGCAACGTTCGCCGCTGCTGCTGACAAATACGTCCTAGACGCAAGTCACAGCCAAATAGTCTTTTCTTACAACCACCTAGGTTACTCAACGACCTATGGCATGTTCTCTGGGTTTGAAGGCGAAATCGCTTTTGACCAAGAAAACGCTGCTAACTCTTCCGTTTCCGTTTCCATGCCTGTGAAAAGCATGTTCACGGGATGGGAACAACGTTTTGGGCACTTCATGTCACCGGGACTGTTCGGGGCGGAAGATGGCGATATGATCACGTTCACATCCACAAGCATTGAAGTGACAGGTGAGACAACCGCCAACATCACTGGCGATCTGACAGTAAACGACGTGACAAAGTCCGTTGTATTGGACGCAACATTGAACAAAGTGGGCCCACACCCTCAGTCCCAGAAAGAATGGGCTGGATTCGGCGCAACAACCACTTTGGTTCGCTCTGACTTTGGTTTGGGTCTTGCTGCACCATATGTAAGTGACGAACTTGAAGTTACGATCTCAATCGAAGCCATGAAAGCCGAATAATTCAATCACTCACGGAATGAATTTAGGGCCGCCTGATCACTCAGGCGGCCCTTTTCTATTTGTATGACCTAGAAGTTTAGTTCTGTGTGGCGCTTAGGTTGATCTCAACGCCCACTGCGAACTTAAGGGTCTGTTCGTCTTTTAGGCCTGACCCAATGGCATAATCCAGACGATCCAAGGTTAGCGCTGCTTGCATGGTCGTGATTTCGCCCTCAGTGCTTAGGGTGAACGGCATCTCAATCGGCACCTCGATATCACGGATACGTAGGGTGCCTGTTGCCACATGATTGTCACCGCTTGGTGTGATGTCTGCCTTGAAAACTGCTGTTGGGAAGGCTTCGGCGTTGAAGTAATCCGCACCCATTGCTTGACCGCTGAGTGAGCCAAGGGTCAGGGAGGGCACAACGATTGTGACTTCTGTGTTGCCCATACCGGTTTCAGGATCAAAGGTGATGGCCGCCGTCCACTCAGCAAAGCGGCCTGTTATCTTGCTGCCGCTTTGATCAACTGTGATCGCGATTTCGCCAGATTGTACGGTCCAGTCAGAGACAACAGTTTCAAGCACGGCTGTTTCATGTGTGTCTTCGTGGGTATGGGCATGTTCATGATCGTCATGTGCGCCTGCGCTAAACATTCCGGCGGCAACGCCAATTGCGATTGCAGCGGCCCATGCGACCAATGCAGAGGCGATGGGTAATACATTGCTATGACCACCTGTGGTTTCAGCGGCGCTGGATCTGCCAAACCACATACGGCTGAGTGTGCCGTCTTTGTCGATAACCACGTGCTTGAAGGCACCGGCAACGTGCAACAGGATCGACACAACCATCACCCGTGAGAATATCAGGTGCAGGGCGGAAAACAGCTCAGCTGTGGTTTCATTCTTGCTCACAAACGGCAGGGACTGACCAAAGGGCCACCAGATCGGGGCAAAACCTGTGGTGGCAGCATGGTGGATCCAACCCGCGAGGGGGGCCATAACGAGTGAGCCATAGAGCAGCCAATGGATGGTTTCGGCCAGCCATGTCTCGGCTTTGCGTTCCGGGTGCAAGCCGTTGGGTTTGGGTTGACTGATGGCCCAAATGATACGCGCAAGGGCGACAAAGAAGATCGTGACGCCCACGGTTTTATGCAGTGAAAACAACAGGAACTTGCGGGCCAGTTGTTCGGACGTGTCATATCCCATGTCATTTGCAATGATCCCAAGGGGGATGACTGTGATGATCAACAGGGCGGTCAACCAGTGGAAGGTTTTGGCAACGGACCCGTAGCTGTGGGCGGTGTTTGAGCGTGACATGGGGGTTCCTTTGTCAGGTGACGTGCGTTTGGAACAGTTAACGCGATGCGTGTGCACATGGGCAAGTGCGTCTCACGCACAGGTGATCTGCATAATTGTGTTGGCTTGTGCGAAGCGAGCGGGGCGTTTAAACCAATCTCAACACATATTAATGGGGGCAAACCATATGACGACCGCTTTTGTATTTCCGGGCCAAGGGGCACAGACCATCGGCATGGGCCGCGATCTGGCTGACGCATATCCTGCGGCACGTGCGGTTTTTGAAGAAGTCGATGACGCACTGGGCGAAAAGCTGTCAGATCTGATCTGGAACGGCGAGCAAGATGCGCTGACACTGACCCAAAACGCCCAACCTGCGTTGATGGCAACCTCTTTGGCCGCAATGCGCGCCCTTGAAGCCGAGGGCATCACGTTAGAGCGCGCAAGCTTTGTGGCGGGTCACTCATTGGGTGAGTATTCTGCATTGGCTGCGGCGGGATCAATTTCGATCGCGGATACTGCGCGTTTGTTGCGCACCCGTGGCAAAGCCATGCAAGAGGCTGTGCCTGTTGGTATTGGCGCTATGGCTGCCTTGTTGGGGTTGGATTTTGCAGCAGCAACTGAAGTGGCAGCAGAAGCAGCCCAAGGTGAAGTATGCCAAGCCGCCAATGACAATGACCCGGGTCAGGTTGTGATTTCGGGCCATAAGGACGCTGTTGAGCGTGCATTGGTCATCGCCAAGGAAAAGGGTGCGAAACGCGCTGTTTTGTTGCCTGTGTCTGCACCGTTCCACTGTGCATTGATGGAACCAGCAGCGGCCGTAATGGCCGAAGCGCTAAGCCACGTTGATATTGCATCCCCAGTGGTGCCTTTGGTTGCAAATGTGCAAGCCGAAGCGGTCAGCAGCGGCCAAGTGATCCGCAACTTGTTGGTGGATCAGGTGACAGGTTCTGTGCGCTGGCGTGAAAGCGTGTCTTGGATGGCAGCAAATGGCGTTACTGAGATTTGGGAAATCGGTGCAGGCAAAGCCCTGTGTGGTATGATCCGTCGCATCGATAAATCTATCGCTACGCGCAACATCGGCACCTCTGCTGATATCGCGGCGGCACTGGAAGGTTAATCATGACCCTTGAGGCCGCAATGGCATTACAACCTTCATGGGTTGGGATTTGGCTGAATTTCTTATTGGCAGGGGCCTTTGTTGCGCCCTTTCTTTTGCTGATTTGGAAATCCAGCCGCAAAGCGGGGATCGTGACACTGCTGTCCAGTGTCATTGCTGCCTTTTGTGTCCAGTACATGTTTAATGCGATGGGCTATGTTAAGTTGCTTGGCCTGCCGCATCTGGTCTTTTGGATCCCGACGGTTGTGTTCTTGATCGCACAGCAATCGCGTGGAGACATGACAATTTGGCCCCGTCGGATTATTTGGCTTATTATGACTGTCATCTGCATTTCATTGGCGTTTGATATTGTTGATGTTGTCCGCTGGGTTTTGGGTGAACGCGCACCATTGGTGTAAAGAATTGAAGAATAAGGAAGAATAAATGTTTGATCTTACAGGTAAAAACGCATTGGTCACTGGTGCATCTGGTGGCATCGGTGCGGACATCGCACGTGGTTTGCACGCCGCTGGCGCATCTGTGGGCCTAAGCGGCACACGGGTTGAACCACTTGAGGCCTTGGCCGCAGAACTGGGTGAGCGCGCTTATGTGTTGCCATGTAACCTAAGCGACATGGAAGCCGTCGAAGCGCTGCCAAAGCAAGCTGCCGAAGCTATGGGGTCTGTTGATATCTTGGTCAACAACGCGGGTATCACACGCGACAACCTGTTCATGCGTATGTCTGACGACGAATGGAATTCCGTCATCAACGTGAACCTGACGGCAACGTTCAAATTGTGCAAAGGCGTCATGCGCGGCATGATGAAGGCGCGTTGGGGCCGGATCGTTAACATCTCAAGCATTGTTGGTGCGACAGGTAACCCAGGTCAGGCGAACTATGCCGCGTCTAAGGCTGGTATGATCGGCATGTCCAAATCATTGGCTTATGAGGTGGCGTCACGTGGAATCACGGTAAATGCTGTTGCACCGGGTTTCATTACCACTGCGATGACCGATAAGCTGAATGACGACCAAAAGGGTGCAATTATGACGCAAATTCCCGCTGGTCGCATGGGCAACCCAGAAGAAATTGCGAGCGCTGTCTTGTACTTAGCATCACCAGAAGCAGGTTATGTTACGGGTACAACCTTGCATGTGAACGGTGGCATGGCCATGTTGTAAGCTTGGGTTAACGCTGCTGCCTCTCATTGAGGAGCGCAAATCGTTTGCCAACTGCGCCGACTGTGTTATAGGCGGCGCAGAATTGATCACAGCGGCTACCGCTGCTTGGTTCGCTGCGTTTACGTTACGTAGCTTTAGCGCCCCTCGGGGCAAGACATCGGGTCCCTTAGTCGGGAACCACCAATATCTGGGACAACCAGTCTCAAACGAATGAGGACTTTTAATATGAGCGACATCGCAGACCGCGTTAAGAAGATCGTTGTAGAACACCTTGGTGTTGAAGAAGCTAAAGTTGTTGAAGGCGCGTCTTTCATCGACGATCTAGGTGCTGATAGCCTTGACACAGTTGAGCTGGTTATGGCGTTCGAAGAAGAGTTCGGCATCGAAATTCCTGATGACGCAGCAGAAACAATCCAAAGCTTCGGCGACGCGGTTGGCTTCATCACGAAAGCTTCCTAATTTCTCTTGGGCTGTTTGCCCGCTAGAATAGGTTGAAAGATTTAAAACGGCGTCCTTTGAAGAAAAGGGCGCCGTTTTTTCGTTAGGCTGGGGCAGGGCCCACGGGCCTGATTGTTGATGTGGCGGGCTGTGGCCTGAATGCGCAACGCGTATATCCCTGTGCATCGTCACGGATGCCCTTGCGCCACTGGAAAATCCGTGTATATGCAGCACTTCCTTTGCAAGATTTTCTAACCGCGCAGTCTCTCGTGGCAGGCCCGCAAAGGATCATATGGCCCGCCTTTGAAATGCGCCTTGATATAAGTGGAGCAAACATGCCGTTATATGAGCATGTCATGATCGCACGCCAAGACTTGTCTAATACACAAGCCGAAGCACTGATCGAACATTTTGGCACCGTACTTTCGGACAACGAAGGTAAACTCGTAGACAGCGAGTATTGGGGCGTCAAAACTATGGCCTATAAGATCAACAAGAACCGCAAGGGCCACTACGCCTTTTTGCGTTCTGATGCGCCAGCATCTGCGATCCACGAGATGGAACGCCTGATGCGCCTGCACGAAGATGTAATGCGTGTGCTGACCATCAAAATGGACGAGCACAAAGAATTGCCATCCGTACAAATGCAGAAACGCGATGAACGTAGCGACCGTGGCGAACGCCGCGAGCGCCGCTGATCTGAAGCTTAGGAAAAGGACGTAACCCATGGCTGCAAAACCATTTTTCCGTCGCCGCAAAGTGTGCCCATTCTCGGGCGATAACGCACCAGCGATCGACTATAAAGACACACGTTTGCTACAACGCTACATCTCTGAGCGTGGCAAAATTGTGCCTTCCCGTATCACCGCAGTATCTGCGAAAAAGCAACGTGAGTTGGCTCGTGCCATCAAACGCGCTCGCTTCCTCGCCCTACTGCCATATGCTGTTAAGTAAGGAGATCTGACATGAAAGTTATCCTACTTGAACGCGTAGCAAAGCTAGGCCAAATGGGCGACGTTGTAGACGTCAAACCAGGGTTCGCACGCAACTTCTTGTTGCCGCAGAAGAAAGGCCTCACAGCCTCTGCAGCAAACGTTGCAAGCTTTGAAGCACGCAAAGTTCAGCTTGAAGCACAAAACCTAGAGTCCAAAGCCGAAGCAGAAGCAATGGCAGTGAAACTAGACGGACAGAAGTTCGTTGTGATTCGCTCCGCATCTGATGCTGGTGCTTTGTACGGTTCTGTTACGACACGTGACGCTGCAGAAGCTGCTACAGCTGAAGGCTTCACAGTGGATCGCAAACAAGTCGTTTTGATCGCACCGATCAAATACCTTGGCGTTCACAACGTATCAGTTGTTCTGCACCCTGAAGTCACCGCAACTATCGCTATGAACGTTGCACGTTCGGCGGAAGAAGCTGAACTTCAAGCAGCAGGCAAATCGATCCAAGAATTGGCAGCTGAAGAAGAAGCAGAAGCAGAATTCGAAATCTCTGAGTTGTTCGAAGACATCGGCGCTGCCGCATCTGACGACGACGATCTTGCTGAGAGCGCGGGCATCCCGAACGCATCAGAAGACGACGCAGAAGAAGCATAAGCTTCCTAAGCATCGCTTAGATTATTTCTTAAGAAAGGCCGCTCAGCAATGGGCGGCCTTTTTTGTTTCGACGTTGTGCGCGCCGCAACATTGGTCGACATAAATGGTTATATGTGGCCGAAGCGTCGTCGTTGTTCCCCGTTTTGTTAACACGTCAAAACTAAGTGATGTCCAACACCCAACGCACTGGTCGCAATAGGCGGGTAAATTAACTCCAGTAAATACGCCCTTCTTTGCGGTTGATCGGAACGAAACACTTGAAAATGCAAATGGTGCGGCCGTGAAACACACAAAAATTTGCGGCCAAAATGCTTGCGTGAATCATTGAGCGGTTCTTGAACCTGTGCTAACGGCTTCCTCGAATGCGTCGAACGGCGGATATACCGAGGAAAAAAAATGTCTAATAACAATTTTGATGCGGATCACCTTGATACGCTAGACCGCGACTTGGGTCGTTTGACAAATCTAGAAGCGGCGACGGCCTATGCGTCACGCCCGATGGTTGGTCTTGGTATCTCATTTGTGTTTGTGGTGCTTGCCAGTCTTTTGGCAACTGTCTTTTTTGGTCAGTCCAATAACACCTTCATTGTGATTGTTGCTGCTGGTGTTGGCGCTTATATGGCGTTGAACATTGGCGCGAACGATGTGGCCAACAATATGGGTCCAGCCGTTGGGGCGAACGCCCTATCGATGGGTGCCGCGATTGCGATTGCTGCCGTGTTTGAAAGCATGGGCGCATTGCTGGCGGGGGGCGACGTTGTGTCGACCATCGCTAAAGGCATCATCGCACCTGAAAGCATGCAAACCTCTGCGATCTTTATCTGGGCAATGTTGGCGGCGCTTTTGTCTGCTGCGCTTTGGGTGAACCTGGCCACATGGGTTGGCGCACCGGTTTCCACGACGCACTCTGTTGTGGGCGGTGTGATGGGTGCTGGTATCGCTGCTGCAGGTTTTGCTGCTGTGAACTGGCCGACCATGTCCAAGATCGCTGCCAGCTGGGTGATTTCCCCAGTACTCGGTGGCGCAATCGCTGCTGGTTTCTTGTGGTTTATTAAATCTCGCATCGTTTACCAAGACGACAAAATCTCTGCGGCTAAACGTTGGGTTCCAGTTTTGGTTGGCATCATGGGTGGTGCTTTCTCAACGTACCTTGCGATGAAAGGTCTGAAGAAGATCATTAAGATCGATCTATCAACTGCCCTGACTGTTGGCCTCGTGCTTGGCATAATTATTTGGTTGGTCATGATCCCGGTAATCCGCAAACAGGCTGAAGGCCTTGAAAACCGTAACAAGTCGTTGAAGGTTTTGTTTGGTATTCCGCTCGTTGTTTCTGCTGCTTTGCTTAGCTTTGCGCACGGTGCCAACGATGTTGCGAATGCAGTTGGTCCATTGGCTGCGATCGTTCAAGCATCTCAATCAGGCGATTTCACGGCTGATGTTTCTATCCCGCTTTGGGTTATGGTTATTGGTGCGATGGGTATCTCCTTTGGCCTGTTCCTATTTGGTCCAAAACTGATCCGTATGGTTGGTGGTCAGATTACGAAACTGAACCCAATGCGCGCTTACTGTGTGGCCTTGTCTGCTGCGATCACTGTTATCGTTGCCAGTTGGTTGGGTCTGCCAGTTAGCTCGACCCACATCGCTGTTGGTGGTGTGTTTGGTGTTGGCTTCTTCCGCGAATGGGACGCATCACGCCGCATGAAACGTGCACGTGTTGAAGCGAACCTTCCAGAGCTAAGCTCCGATGAGCGCAGCCGCCGTAAGCTTGTGCGTCGTTCGCACTTCCTGACAATCATCGCTGCATGGGTCATCACAGTGCCTGCCGCCGCGATCTTGTCTGCGACATTATTCTTGGTGATCAGCACAATCGCTGGCTAATTACCTTAGGCTGAAATGCAAAACGGGCAGCGGATCAAATGATCCGCTGCCCGTTTTCGTTTGTCTGGAGGGGCGGTTACTTGTTCGCCCTATCCTCTGCGGCCTGTGCATCGCGACGACGCTGACGGCGCAGCATATGCCCCACACGGACCGACATAACGTGGCCTGCACGTGTGCGGGTTTTCAGCACGGGTGTGTTCTCTGATGCATCGCTCGTAGCTTCGCGTTTCAGAATGTATATACCCGACAGCACAATCACAGTTGTACCGAGATAGGTTTGCCATTCCGGCGTCTCTGCAAAGATGAAAAATCCAAACAAGGTGGCCCAGATGATTTGTGAATACTGCATTGGTGCCACGATTATAGCGTCTGTGCGCGTATAGGCGGCCACAAGCAGCCACATAGCCGTCAGCACCAGCAACGTATCAATGGCGAACAGCCCAAGGTCTGCCAACGGGATTTGAACGTAGACAAAGGGCAGCAACAGTGCGGTGATGAACAGGTTGGACATCATCGGATAGATCATCATCACAACGCCGCGTTCGTCCGCGCCGATCTTGCGGGTGATGATGGATACAAATGCACCTGCACAGGCCGCCGTGATCGCCGCGATATGGCCCGTTGAAAATTCTGCAGAGCCCGGGCGGATCACGATCAGGACCCCGATCAATCCTACCACAATAGCCAGTCCACGGCGCAGCCGCACCACTTCGCCTAGCATCGGGATCGCCAGAATGGTGATGATGAGTGGAGAGGCAAAGATGAACGCGTAAAACTGCGACAGCGGCAAAGCGGTCACAGCGTAAAACGCACAAAGCGCTGCAGCCACGCCAACAATGCTGCGGATGGTCATCCAGTAGGGGTGTTTGGGGCGGATGGTGTCCGGCTTTTGATCACTCATCATCACAAGTGTGAGGATCGGAAAACTCAGAAGGGCTGTGATAAACACCACTTGAAATGGGGAATAGGTGGCCCCTAATTTCTTGACGATCACGTCATGGGTGGAAAATACGGCGAAAGCGGCCAATGCCATCAAGGCACCTGCTGCGTTGTTTGAAAGGGTAGGAAAGCGCATCAGGTTTGTCCTGTTTAGGTTTGTTATTTCATCGGTAGCACAGGCTCAGACAGGATCAAGGTGCAGAATGGGCAATAGCTTGCCTTGGTCCACCAACCTACCCTTGAATTGAGGGGGCAAGCCAAGGTATGAGCAAGGCAACAAATTCTTAAAGGGCAGAGCATATGCGCAGAGTCGTCGTAACAGGTTTAGGTTTGGTCACACCGCTGGCTGATGGTGTTGAAGAAAGCTGGAGCCGCATTCTAGACGGCAAATCCGGCGCTGGACCGATTACCGGTTTTGACACAACGGGCCTTGTCACAACGTATGCCTGCGAAGTTCCTTTGGGCGACGGCACGGACGGCACATTTAATGCTGACACTTACATGTTGCCAAAAGAGCAGCGCAAAGTTGATACATTTATTCAATTCGGTTTGGCTGCGGCCCAACAAGCGGTTGAAGACTCTGGCTGGATGCCAACAGAAAACGACGATCTAGAACGCACAGGCGTTTTGATTGGTTCTGGTATCGGTGGATTGAACTCTATCGCCAACACAGCTGTGTTGATGGAAGAAAAGGGCCCGCGTCGCGTCAGCCCGTTCTTTGTACCAGGTGCATTGATCAATCTGATCTCTGGCCAAGTGTCTATCAAATACGGCTTCAAAGGCCCGAACCACTCCGTTGTGACGGCATGTTCCACTGGTGCGCATGCGATTGGTGATGCGTCCCGTTTGATCATGTTTGGTGATGCGGATGTTATGGTTGCTGGTGGTGCCGAAGCTGCGATTTGTAAAATTGGCATCGCGGGCTTTAACGCCTGTAAGGCGCTGTCTACTAAGGGCGCGGATGATCCGCAAAAAGCCAGCCGTCCATATGACGCTGACCGTGATGGTTTCGTCATGGGCGAAGGTGCGGGTGTTGTTATCCTTGAAGAATACGAACACGCCAAAGCGCGTGGCGCGAAAATCTATGCCGAAGTTTTGGGGTACGGCCTTTCAGGCGATGCATACCACATCACAGCCCCATCAGAGACCGGTGAGGGCGGCGAACGTTCCATGCGCGCCGCATTGCGCAATGCGGGCCTAGAACCATCAGACATCGACTATATCAACGCACACGGTACCTCCACGATGGCTGACACCATCGAGTTGGGCGCAGTTGAGCGTATGTTGGGCGATCACGCGGCAAACGTGACCATGTCTTCCACCAAGTCCTCAACAGGTCACTTGTTGGGTGCGGCTGGTGCGATCGAAGCGATCTTTAGCGTTCTTTCTATCCGCGACTCTGTTTGCCCACCAACGATCAACTTGGACAACCCAGCGGTTGAAACCAAGATCGATCTAGCGGCCAACAAAAAGGTCGAGCGCGAAGTTAAAGTCGCCTTGTCCAACTCCTTTGGCTTTGGTGGTACGAACGCTTCTGTTATCTTCGGGAAAGTCGACTGATGTGGCGAAATATTGCGTCTAACGCAGTAACATTCTTGGTGGTTGCCCTGTTCTTGCTGGGCGGCCTGATAGCATGGGGCAAAACCCAATACACGACTGCAGGTCCATTGGATCAGGCGATCTGCCTGCAAGTGGATCGTGGATCAAACATGAAGCGCGTTAGCGTTGATTTGGCTGAGCAAGGAGCTGTGTCCTCTGCTGGGATGTTCCGCGTGGGTGCTGATTACGCCGATAAAACAGGCTTATTGAAGGCTGGCAGCTATTTGGTTGAGGGCGGAGCGTCTATGGAGCAGATCGTTGATCTGGTCACCAAAGGCGGCGCAAGCACCTGTGGCACCGAGGTTGTGTACCGCATCGGGATCAACCGTGTTGGCGTGCAAGTGCGCGAACTTGATCCCGCAACGGGTCGTTACGTTGAAAATGTACAGTTCAACCCTGCAACGGACGAAGCCCCAAGCGCCTATGCAGACGTCAAGGACAAAGCCGACACACGTTTCCGCGTGGCATTGGCTGAGGGCGTGACCAGCTGGCAGGTTGTGAACAGCCTCAAAAGCATGGACGTCTTGAAAGGCGAAGTGGCTGAGGTTCCGGCCGAGGGCACATTGGGTCCAGACAGCTATGAAGTGAAACCGGGTGATGAGCGTGCGGGCCTATTGGCGCGTATGCAGGATCAACAGGCACGGTGGATTGCCGATGCATGGGAAGGGCGCAACAGCGCGGTTCCGGTTGATAGCCCTGAGGAATTGCTGATCCTTGCGTCGTTGATTGAAAAAGAGACTGGCGTGGCGCGTGAACGTGAACAGGTCGCCAGCGTCTTTGTGAACCGTTTGAACAAGAATATGCGCCTGCAAACCGACCCGACTGTGATCTATGGGATCACAAAGGGCGAGGGCATCTTGGGCCGTGGCCTGCGCCGTTCTGAACTGCGCGCTGAGACGCCGTGGAACACCTATGTGATCCCTGCGTTACCACCAACGCCAATCGCCAACCCTGGCCGCGCCAGCTTGCTCGCGGCGGCCAACCCTGACGAAACGCCCTATATCTTCTTCGTCGCAGACGGCACCGGCGGCCACGCCTTTGCAGTCACGCTGGAAGAGCACAATCGCAATGTCGCCAAGTGGCGCAAGATTGAAGCTGAGAAAAAGGCGGCTGAGGGGAATTGATAATGCTGGGTAAAGGTTTGGGAGTGATCCGGTGCCTTGCCCAGCTTTTGAGTGTTCTGCTGTTTATGGCATTTGGTGTGGGATTTGCCTTGGCAAAGACCCAACCCACCGACGATCTTCGTTTTTCGCCCGTCCAGATCAGTGTCACAGACCAATGCGAATTGGGTTGGTTTGATGTCCGTGGACCGCCATTGGCTGTGTCCAATGTTGCGATCACAGGTGGTGTTGCAGTCATGCACGGCGGTGGTGCCGTTGTGCATGGGCAAGAAACGGTAGCGGCACTCTTTGGTTTTGATGGCGATTTTAATGCTACAAATAGAATACCCATTCCTGATGATTTGCCGACAACGGTGCATATGGGACAGCAAGGAAAGCACATGCGTGGACACAACAATTTCATTGAGGGGCGTAGCTATTTCAACGACGGGGTTGACCCAAGTGATCTTTTGGCTGGTGTTCACAACGGCCAATATCCAATTGTTGGAACGGGATCACGGGGAAATCCAATTGTTGATTTTGGTCGGCCTATTGGCATTGACGGTAGAACAGGCCAACCGGTTTCAAGAGGCCAAATTCACTATGGTTCCAAAGGCGCACATATTGTGCCTGATTCAAGAAACTAGGTGGTAGTGATGTGCAATTTACCGGATTGGCTAACTGCTGCAATGAGAGTGGCCTTGTTGGGCGAGATTTACCCGAATATTCGCGCTATAGCTGTTGGCTTAGGCGATAGCGACGATGTATTGTTAAGGTACTACATTGACCGTATTCCGACCGAATTTGACACGGAAAGTATAGAAGTAGTCGCAACGAACCTTGACGCAACTTTGGAAGAGGGACGGCTTAAAAAGCTGGATGTTGAATGCATTCATTCGACAGCATTATTAAGGGATATTGAACCGTTGAATGGCTTTATTTACGCTAGACGTGAATATTGAAATTTTGCAGGTGATAACGGCTCACCGCTCCAAATCTTCGACCACACACCCGATATCCAGCTGCACGGAAACCTGTTCGACAATGGCTTCCAGCTCTTCGTAAGCGTGGTTTAGGTTTACGGTGTATGGCTTTCCAAAGACGATATTGCCCAAGAACGTGGCCAATATCGTCTTTGTGACGTTCAGCAGCGTTTGCAGCACTGCGCGTGATGGTTTGCGATTACGCGTGACCATGCTGGAATAATAGCTTGGTGCTTGTCCCAAAATCCTGCGTGAAAATGCACGTTGTGAGATCGTCAGATTATTGCGTCGGTAGCAGTCAATGGCGTCTTGTAGAAGTTGGGTCTGGTATTTATCTGGGCCGGGACCCGCTCTCTGAGATTAAGAATTTGTTAATCATACCGTACGGTTAGACCATGGGGCGAAATGGATTTCGCTTGACTTTGCGAACGGTCCTGCGTATAAGTTGTGTCAAGCTAGAAGAAGTGGGTAAGCGGCCGTTGGGGTATTCCTGACGCGCCGTTTTTTCATTTTTCTCGTGTGGAGCAGGTCATACACATGAGAGGTAAACCAGCCCTATGACATTAATAAACCCAGAAGAAGATTTGGCCAGCACGCAGGAATTGCTGACCTCGGTCATTGAGACCATTCGCACGTTGCGGCTTCGGTTCGAGAGCTTGGAAAAACAAGCCGCCGCTGGGGAGGATGTGAAGGCAGCAGATGTAAAACGTGTGGCGGCTGATTTGACAGGTCAGATCGCCCTTTGCCAGAAATTGGAGACCAACCTTGCTGAATGTAGACGCACACAAGCTGGTATTGCCCAAGGCGCGGGCTTTGCCCTCGACCTATGCAAAGCCCGATTTGAAATCGGGTGCCAATTGGATCGCCTGCGCGCCGCCAGATGTTCAGGCTAAGTTTCTAAATGAGATGGAAGAGGGAGAGCTGATTGCTCTCCCTTTTTTATTCGAGTTCTGGGCGATGGAACACCAATTGCCCCCCGAGGACGTGGACGACTGGCGCACATGGGTTGTGATGGGTGGTCGAGGTGCGGGTAAGACCCGTGCGGGGGCGGAATGGGTCAGGTCGCGCGTGGAGGGATCGCGCCCGTTGGACGCAGGGGAATGTGCGCGCGTGGCATTGGTGGGTGAAACCATCGATCAGGTCCGCGAAGTTATGATTTTTGGGGACAGTGGCATTATGGCCTGTTCCCCGCCAGATCGCCGCCCCGTGTGGCAGGCGATGCGCAAGCGGTTGGTTTGGCCCAACGGTGCGGTGGCCAGTGTACACAGCGCCCATGACCCTGAGGGGTTGCGTGGTCCGCAGTTTGACGCGGCCTGGGTAGATGAGTTGGCAAAGTGGAAGCGGGGCCAAGACACCTGGGATCAGTTGCAGTTTGGTCTGCGCCTTGGGGATCGCCCACAGGTCTGTGTCACGACTACTCCGCGCAACGTGTCTGTGTTGAAGCAGGTACTGGAGGCCCCATCAACGGTGGTGACCCATGCCCCGACAGAGGCTAATCGGGCCCATTTGGCAAGCTCGTTTCTGGAAGAGGTGCGTCGCCGTTACGCAGGCACACGTTTGGGCCGTCAGGAGTTGGATGGCGTGTTGCTGTCGGACGCTGAGGGCGCGTTGTGGACCAGTGAGATGATTGAGGCCGCCCAAGTGGCCAAGCCCCCCGCGTTGGACCGCGTTGTAGTGGCTGTTGATCCGGTGGTGAGCAGCGGCGCGGGTGCGGATGAATGCGGGATCGTTGTGGTGGGTGCGGTGACCAAGGGGCCGCCACAGGATTGGCGGGCCTATGTTTTGGCAGATTGCACGGTTGCGGGGTTAAGCCCCTCTGGTTGGGCGAAGGCGGCGATTTGCGCGATGGAGCGGTTTGGCGCGGATCGGTTGGTGGCAGAGGTCAATCAAGGTGGTCAGATGGTGGCGGAAGTTATTCGTCAGGTTGATCCATTGGTCCCCTACAAAGCTGTTCATGCCAAACGGGGCAAGGTGGCGCGGGCAGAGCCTGTGGCGGCACTGTATGAGCAGGGGCGTGTGTTTCATGTGTCTGGTGGTTTGGGTGCCTTAGAGGATCAGATGACCCGCATGACGGCGCGGGGATATGAGGGCGAGGGATCACCGGACCGCGTGGATGCGTTGGTCTGGGCCTTGCACGAGTTGATGATTGAGCCAGCTGCCGTGTGGCGGCGTCCCACGGTGCGTTCCTTGTAGCGCGGCGACCCTGCGGGGCTTTGCCTCCGGCGGGGATATTTAAGAACAGAAGAAGTTGAAGGACGTGCGCCAGATTGGGCGGCGTCCTTTTTTGTGGCCGGTTTGAATGAATAGGAGCGACTGTCATGGTTTTTGATTTTTTGCGGCGTGGTGCACATGTGGCGGCGCAGGCGGATGTGCCTGAGGCCAAAGCCAGTGCGACAGGGCCTGTGGTGTCGTATCAGACGTCGGGCCGTGTGGCATGGAGCCCGCGAGATGTGGTGTCTTTGACCCGTACGGGTTTTTCCAGCAATCCCGTTGGGTTTCGATCTGTTAAGCTGATTGCCGAAGCTGCGGCAGCTTTGCCATTGGTTTTGCAGGACCGCGAGCGTCGCTATGACGTTCATCCATTGTTGGGCTTGATGACGCGTCCTAATGCGGCCCAAGGGCGCGCGGAGTTGTTAGAGGCGCTTTATGGTCAGATTTTGTTGTCAGGCAATGGATATGTTGAGGTCGTGCGCGGTGAGGGCGGGGTTGCGTTAGAGCTGCATGTGCTGCGCTCTGATCGTATGACTGTGGTGCCGGGGGCGGATGGTTGGCCTGTGGCCTATGAATATGCGGTTTCAGGGCGCAAGCATCGCTTTGATGTGACGGATGCGGGTTCACCGATCTGTCACATCAAAAGCTTTCATCCCCAAGATGACCACTATGGCTTCAGCCCTATGCAGGCGGCGGCGATGGCGGTGGATGTGCATAATTCTGCCTCGCGTTGGTCAAAGGCTTTGCTGGACAACGCAGCCCGTCCATCGGGTGCAATTATTTACAAAGGTGCTGAGGGGCAGGGCAGCATGAGTGGCGATCAGTATGACCGTTTGGTGTCCGAGATGGAAAGCCATCATCAGGGTGCGCGAAATGCGGGGCGTCCTATGTTGTTAGAGGGTGGATTGGATTGGAAGCCTATGGGTTTTTCCCCGTCCGATATGGAGTTTCAGAAGACCAAGGAATCTGCCGCGCGGGAGATTGCATTGGCGTTTGGCGTACCGCCCATGTTGATCGGTATTCAGGGCGATGCGACCTATGCCAATTATCAAGAGGCGCACCGTGCGTTTTATCGTCTGACGGTTTTGCCCTTGGCGACCCGTGTTACGGCGGCTTTGGCCGATTGGTTGGGGGATCACAGTGGCGATGTGGTTGAGTTAAAACCAGACTTGGATCAGGTGCCAGCCTTGTCCGCGGAACGGGATTCACAGTGGCGGCGCGTGTCAGACGCGGCATTTTTGACCCAAGCAGAGAAACGTCATTTGTTGGGTTTGCCTGCGGTGGCCGAGGGTGACGAGGATGGCTGAAAACCTCTATTCTGAAAGGTTTGAATGTGGTCCGGGTATCCGGTTGCAAGCGCATGAACGTGTGGCACAGGTGCATTTTGACCATATCAACACCCGTTTGGATCGCCTTGAGGAGATGATGGAGCGATTGGAAAAACGCTTGTGGCTGACGGTTTACGGCGTTGCCGCGGTGGTTTTGGCCCAAGCGTTCCAGTCCTTCATGGTCGCGATCCCTGGCTGATGGATTTCACAACAAAGGAGGGTGCCATGCAATTGGACACCACATTAGAGCATAAGTTTGCCAAGTTCGGCGATGGGTTGCGCGTGCAAGACGGGCTGGTGATCGAGGGATACGCCAGTTTGTTTGGAGCTTGCGATCAGGGCGGGGATGTTGTGGGCAAGGGGGCTTATGCCCGCTCGCTTACGACACTAGCGGGCGCAGGGCGCGCGGTTAAGATGCTGTGGCAGCATGATCCGGCACAACCCATCGGTGTTTGGGATGAGGTGCGCGAGGACGCAAAGGGCCTTTGGGTTAAGGGACGTCTTTTAGATGCCATAACAAAGGGACGTGAGGCGGCGGCGTTGATCGAGGCAGGGGCCATTGATGGCCTTTCAATCGGGTACCGCACCCTGCGTGCCAGCAAGAATGACAAGGGCCAACGGCTCTTGCAAGAACTGGAGCTTTGGGAGGTGTCGCTTGTTACATTTCCAATGCTGCCCAGTGCCCGCGTGGCTGCAAATGTTGCAGCAAAGTCTGAGGAGATTGTCACCTCCGAAGACGAAGAATTGCGGGCAATGGCGACGGCCCTTGATGGTCTGTCTGCTGCTTTGGCGCGTCCTTAAGCGCGTCTAAATTTCAACTTTGAGGAACTGCGTATGAGCAAGACCGAGACCAAGTCTCGGATCGGGGAAGCTTTGTCTCCGGCCCAAGATGCGAACAGAGCCGTTATTGGTTTTGTAAGCGAGTTCAGAGGCTTTCAGGCCACAATTGAAACTAAACTTCAACAAACAGAAGAGCGACTGACCATGCTGGATCGTAAAACAACAACTGCTATTCGTACTCCATTGGCGGGGGCAACTGATGTGGGCGCGCCGCATCAAAAGGCGTTCAACGCGTATTTGCGTTCAGGCGATGATGATGCCCTGCGCGGCCTTGAGGTTGAGGTCAAAGGCCTGTCCACTGCGGTGAACAGTGACGGCGGCTATTTGGTTGACCCTCAGACATCTGAGAGGGTGAAATCTGTGCTGAATACCACGGCGTCAATCCGTGCGATTGCCTCTGTCGTGCATGTTGAGGCAACGTCTTATGATGTGCTTGTGGACCACTCTGATGTGGGCGCGGGTTGGGCCACGGAAACCGGTTCGGTGACCGAGGGCGCAACCCCGCAAATCGATCGCATCACGGTTCCGTTGCATGAATTGTCAGCCTTGCCAAAAGCGTCACAGCGCCTGTTGGATGACAGCGCGTTTGACATCGAGGGTTGGCTGGCTGGCCGTATCGCAGACAAATTCGCCCGCGCAGAAGCTGCTGCTTTTGTGAACGGTGATGGTGTGGACAAGCCAAAGGGCTTTTTGGCCCACACAGCTGTGGATGACGGGATCTGGGCATGGGGGAACCTTGGCTACGTGCCAACGGGTCAAGACGTTGATGTCACTGCGGAATCTATCATTGATGTGGTTTACGCGTTGGGGGCTGAATACCGCGCCAATGTGACATTCGTGATGAATTCGAAAACCGCTGGTTTGGTGCGCAAGCTGAAGGACAATGATGGCCGTTTCTTGTGGTCTGATGGTTTGGCGGCAGGTCAGCCTGCAACCTTGATGGGGTATCCTGTCTTGGTGGCCGAAGACATGCCTGATGCCTCAACAGAAGGTTATGCGATTGCCTTTGGTGACTTTGCTGCTGGTTATACAGTGGCAGAGCGCCCTGATCTGCGCGTGTTACGTGACCCGTTCAGCGCAAAACCTCACGTTTTGTTCTATGCGACCAAGCGTGTTGGCGGTGACATCAGCGACTTTGCAGCGATCAAGCTGCTGAAATTCGCGTCCGCTTAATCGCGGCGTGAATGACGGGTGGGGTTCTCCCTGCCTGTCTGCCGGACGTGTGCCAATTTTCATTTCGTTGTCTAGCTGCTCCCTCCGTCCGAGCAACGAAATGGGTGTGCGTCCGGTTCCTAAATGGCGTGTGAGGGCAGGGATAGACTGGAGTAGTTCCATGATGTTGATCGAAGAGACCACGGTGCCAGATGCGGCGTTGCCGGTTGATGAATTCAAG
>JAPKAB010000074.1 GCA_028825475.1 Ascidiaceihabitans sp.
CGTGTTGGTCTGCATATATCTTTGATGCTTCCATCTGGCGGCGGATACCATCACCAACCTTCTGTTGGTCGTTGGATATTCGTAGATAACTGTAAGCTTTTATTTTGGTCATGTTTTGGCCCCTTTTATACAGAAACCATTATATCAAAGTGGTTTTCAAATACATTACTTAATTTCAATTGTTGGGCTACCGGACAAGGCAGTGTCAGAGGCGCGCGACCGCGTACGCACCGCCCTAAGTGCTATGGCAATCGCACTGCCCTCAAAACGGATCACGATCAACCTATCGCCTGCGGATCTTCCCAAAGTCGGATCGCATTTTGATCTGCCCATCGCGGTTGCCCTTCTCTGTGCCCTTGAAATTATCCCACCCGATGTTGCCGAAACCCACGTGGCTTTTGGTGAACTCTCCCTTGATGGCACGCTGGTTCCCGTGATCGGTGCCCTGCCCGCAGCAATGGCCGCAGCTGAACAAAATCGGGGCGTATTGTGCCCGCTTGAATCTGGGGCCGAAGCCGCATGGGTCGGCAACGCCCAAGTTATCGCCGCCGCAACCTTGGGCGACGTGGTACGCCACTTTACCGGCCAATCACCGATCAAACCCTCCGAACCGGGCGAAGTTACGCAGGTCCACAGTTCCAAAGACCTCATGGACGTCAAAGGCCAAGAGCGGGCCAAACGCGCGCTTGAGATTGCCGCCGCTGGACGACACCACTTGATGATGGTCGGGACACCCGGTTCAGGAAAATCCATGTTGGCCGCACGTCTCCCCGGTATCTTGCCACCTCTATCCGCGACTGAGGCGTTGGAAACGTCGATGATCCACTCCCTTGCGGGGCTGCTCAGCGCGGGTGGGATTTCAAAATCGCGTCCCTTTCGCGAACCCCATCACACAGCGTCCATGGCCGCGATCATAGGTGGGGGCCGCAATGCCAAACCGGGCGAGGTGTCATTGGCCCACAATGGCGTGTTGTTTATGGACGAGTTTCCCGAATTTCCACGCACGGTATTAGAGACGCTAAGGCAACCGGTTGAAACAGGTGAGGTGATGATTGCACGCGCCAATGCCCACGTAAAATACCCCTGCAAGTTCATGCTGATCGCTGCCGCCAATCCCTGCAAATGCGGGTACCTGACGGATGCATCGCGGGCCTGTGGGCGGGCACCAAACTGTGGAGAGGATTATATGGGCCGTATCTCTGGTCCACTGATGGACCGGTTCGATCTGCGCGTGGATGTTCCACCCGTTGCCTACACCGATCTGGATTTACCAACCGGCGGAGAGAATTCCCAAACCGTGCGCCAAAGGGTCGTTACAGCCCGCGCGGTGCAACAGGTCCGATACGGCGATACGCCAGACATGCGCAGCAATGCCGATGCCGCAGGCGAGGCCTTGTCAGAGTTCGCAACACCCACGCCTGATGCCCGTGAACTGCTGATGCGCGCCGCCGAACAATTCAAACTGTCGGCACGGGGCTATCACCGCGTGCTGCGCGTGGCCCGTACCATCGCGGACTTGGATGGGTTCGAGGACATCCAAAAACCCCACATCGCCGAAGCGATCAGCTTTCGTCTGCCCACCCAACTCGACGGTTGATCCATCCCGCCAAACCATCCAGCGTCATACGCGCCTCTGGCAGCACGTTGTGGAACATCGGCCAAACATGGGGCAGATCGCGTTCGATATGCATCTGAACATCGACGCCTTGCTTTGACATATTCGCCGCCAATCGACGGGTGTCATCCAACAAAATTTCGGTATCACCAACGGTCAACCAAACGGACGGCGCACCGGTAAAGTCTGCAAAAACGGGGCTAACCAATGGATCAGCAGGATCCGTTCCATCCAAATACAGCGTGGCCATTTCAGAGGCACGGTCTGCTGGCAAAATGACATCTGCATCCGCATTCACTTGAAAGCTTGCACCGCTAAAGGTCAGATCAGTCAAAGGCGAAAACGCAAAAACGCCAGCAGGTAAATCAGCCGCGTCTTGCAGCAGTTGCGCTAACAACGCCAAGACCAAATTACCGCCTGCACTATCACCACCGATAATGACCTGTGAGCTGCGATAGCCCTGCGCCAACAGATCATCATACGCAGCACGCAATGTGTTCAATGACGCTGGAAACACATTCTCAGGAGACAGTGGATACACAGGCAAGATCGCCTCGCACCCCACCCGTTTGGCCAGTTGGGCCACCATCGCTGAATGCGTCTTTGGGCTGCCAAAAACATGGCCGCCACCGTGGCAATACAAGATCACTTTTCCCGCATCCAAACCCTCGCCACCAATGCGCAAAGCAGAGGTCCCACCAAGGTCGAACCACTCCATTTCGGTACCGCGTGGGGCGTGAAACAGAATTTTCGCCTTGAACTCAAAGGCGCGGCGCAGGCTGCTTGGCTCCTTTGCATTCGCCATCTGACGTTTCTCAATCAGACGCAACAAAGGGTTCAAAAGTGACTTTTGCCAGCTCATTTGCGTTTGGCCTCAATCGCATCCCAAATTTTGCCCGCGATGTTCACGCCGTCAAAACGTTCCAATTCTTGGATGCCTGTCGGGGAGGTTACATTAATCTCTGTTAGGTATTCCCCAATCACGTCGATCCCGACAAACACCTGACCCTTTTCTTTCAAAAGCGGGCCGATGCGTGCGCAGATTTCTAGGTCGCGGTCAGTCAGCCCTACCTTCTCAGGACGGCCACCCACGTGCATGTTGGAACGGGTTTCACCTTTGGCGGGGACACGGTTGATCGCGCCAACACATTCGCCGTCCACAAGGATCACGCGCTTGTCGCCCTTGGATACTGCCGGCAAGAATTTTTGCACAATCAATGGCTCACGGGAGAACCCTGTGAACATTTCAAATAGACTGCTGAGGTTGCGATCCTCTTTGTTCAAAAGGAAAACACCCGCGCCGCCGTTGCCATACAGCGGCTTCACAATCACATCGCCATGTTTGTCTTTGAATGCTTTGATCGTTTCCAGATCGCGCGACACCGTCGTTGGTGGCGTCAGATCAGGGAAATCCAAGACCATCAATTTCTCAGGATAGTTGCGCACCCAAAACGGGTCATTCACAACCAAAGTGCCCGGGGCCAAACGGTCCAACAAATGGGTCGAAGTGATGTAGTGCATGTCAAACGGTGGGTCCTGACGCAGCCAAACCACATCGAAATCAGCCAAATCGACCTCAATCATTGGGCCCAATTCAACATGATCCCCCTGAACACGTTTTACGGTAAAGTCATGACCGCGCGCTGTGATGCGCCCCTCTTGATACGCCAGTTGATCCGGCCCGTAAAAGAACAAGGTATGACCCCGCGCCTGTGCTTCTTCAGCTAGGCGAAAGCTGCTGTCGGCGTTGATATCGACATCGCCGATCGGGTCCATTTGGAATGCGATTTTCATAGGGCACCTCTAAATACTGTTACCCATTAGATGGCGCAGCTTGTCCTTAGGTGCAATGGGTCAGCCGTGCCCGAATGCGTTTTCGATGATACGAACCTCGCCCAGCGCATTCACAAGCGCGACATCAAACCGAACATCCGTAAGGGACCCATTGGGCATTTGGCCCAAATATTCCTCTGCGCTGGCATACAGACGTTTCATTTGGCGCGGGCTAACGCGCGCTGCTGCACGGTCAAAATCACTGCTTTGCTTCACTTCGACAAACACCAATCCATCGCCATCATGTGCGATCAAATCAATCTCACCGCGTTTGCCACGCCAACGGCGCTGCGCGATTGGAAAACCACGGCGTTCATAATCTGTTGAAATGCGTTCTTCTGCCGATAACCCCGCGTGATAGGACATCGCACCGCGATTGCGGCGGGTTTCAGCGGTTGTGTCCATCAGTCATCTTTTCCAATGTTCAACGCCAATTGATATACCTGTCGGCGTGGTTTGCCATGCGCTTGGGAAACGGCATCAACAGCATCTCGCATCGACATCGTCTCAAGCGCTTCTCTCAGCACCACGTCTAAATCAACTTCATTAAGAGTCGCTAAATCCCCACGATCAATCAGCAGAACAATCTCGCCCTTAACATTGCCTGTGCTGTAAGATTCGGCCAACTCGTCCAAGGTTCCGCGCCGCAGTTCCTCAAACTTTTTGGTCAATTCACGGCAAACCACGGCTTTGCGCGTTCCGCCCAATACCTCTGCTGCATCCCTAAGCGTTGCACCAATTCGTTTTGGTGATTCGTAAAATGCCAAGGTCGCGCGGATTTCGGCCAACCCTTCCAACGCTTTGCGTCGCGCATTTGTCGCATTGGGCAAGAATCCTGCAAAGTGGAAGGCATCCGTTGGCAGCCCCGCCAAAACCAGCGCTGTCAGCACCGCTGAGGGTCCCGGCGCACAGGTTTGCATGACGTCTTGGGCCACAGCCGCGCGTGACAATTCAAACCCCGGATCCGCGATCAAAGGCATGCCCGCTTCAGAGGCATAAGCCACTGATTTTCCCTTGTTAGTAGCGTCCAATAACCCAGAGACGACCTTGTCTGCAGAGTGATCATGCATCGCAATGATGCGCCGTCCATCAAGGGGAACACCGTGAATATCCATCAAACGGCGTAGGCTTCTGGTGTCTTCTGCCGCCAAAACATCCGCAGATGCCAACACGTCTAATGCACGCAATGTGATGTCGCGGGCCGTGCCTATTGGGACACCCACGAAATATATTCCGGGTGCAAGGGGAACCTTTTGGAAATTCAAAGCTGGACCCGCCTTTCATGACGTTTATGATCGCA
>JAPKAB010000048.1 GCA_028825475.1 Ascidiaceihabitans sp.
CTGAGCTTCGAACAGCATACCAAGTGGCAAAGCTAGGCACGGTAAGTGCAGCGGCCAATGCACTTGGCTTCCACCGCGCGACTGTGAACCGTCATATTGACGTGCTTGAGGAAGAAATGGGTGCGAGAATCTTTATCCGACACGCACGGGGGTATACGCTTACAGAGTTAGGCGAGGATGTACTTCGAGTGGCGCAAAAGACGGAAGAGATTATCGAAGATCTTGCGGGTCGGGTACAGGGTGGAAAAGCTGCGCTAGAAGGTGAGCTTAAGCTGACAATTCTAGCAGGTTTCGCTGAGCTAATTATGAAGCCAATCTCAGACTTTAGAGCAGAAAATCCAAATTGTATTGTACATCTTGACGCTGGTGAAAATCTTGCGCGGCTTGAATACGGAGAGGCCCATATTGCACTGCGTGCAGGTCCAAAGCCGGATCATCCTGATTATGTTGTTAGTAACTTTGCGCAGATTAGCTTTAACCTTTACGCCCACGACAGCTATATCCAAAAATTTGGGATGCCAAAAGACACTGGTGATTTTGACAACCATCAGTTTGTCCTTCCACCTAGCTTCGGAGGACATCTCTTAGTCCGACAATGGATAAAAAATATTGTACGCCCTGATATGATCGCGCTGTCGTCTCAACACGTAAATGTCAACTTTAAGGCAGTTTCCGCTGGAATAGGTATGGGTTTTATAGAAGATTATAAAGCCAAAATGTATGGTGGGTTTCACCGTATTCTTCCCCCAAATCAGGAGTGGTTCGTGCCAATATGGTTAGTCACACATGTGGACCTCCACCGCACAGAAAAAGTCCAAGCGATGCTAAAGTGCATAAAGTCCACTCGTCAGGAAGAATGATCTGGAGGGTGCCATTAAACTAATGAGGACACCCAAAACATTGCTCGCACAGCCTAAATCTATGCGCTCAATAGTTGACGCCACTCAGCGAAAGCAGCTGCACGGTTTGGCTTGAAACTGGTACGTGAATAGAGATAATCAGCTCCACAATACAAGGACCGCTTTCAGGACCATTTCTGATGAAGCGGTAGAGAGTAAGTATCTATAATTGCATGATAACTTTACGCGTTAGAAGTCCTCTTCTGGGCACCAAAATCTTTCTAAAAATTGTAAGCGGCACTTTTAGAGTTTACTTCAATTCCTCATGTTACATATTTTGTGACCATTGTTAAAATTAGTAACATTTAAATTGCATCGAATCGATCCTCCACCTAAGCTTAAGTCAACTAGGAGACATTTATGGACGCTTTTATTTGTGACGCCCAACGCACACCTATCGGTCGTTATGGCGGCTCACTTTCCTCCGTACGCACAGATGACTTAGCTGCTGCACCCATTGCAGCGCTTATGTCACGCAACCCACAAGTGGATTGGTCCAGTATTGACGACGTCATCTTAGGCTGTGCAAACCAAGCCGGCGAAGACAACCGTAACGTTGCACGCATGGCTACATTGCTTGCAGGTCTGCCAATTGATGTCCCCGGCATTACCGTAAACCGCTTGTGTGCCTCAGGTATGGATGCGGTTGGTATGGCTGCACGCGGTATCAAATCTGGTGATTTAGATATGGTTATCGCGGGTGGTGTTGAAAGCATGAGCCGCGCACCACTTGTTGTGGGTAAAGCGGACACCGCCTTTGGACGTGCACAGACGATGCACGACACAACGATTGGCTGGCGTTTTGTTAACCCAGCAATGAAGGCGGAATATGGCGTCGATTCAATGCCGCAGACTGCAGACAACGTTGCAGAAGATCACGGCGTTAGCCGCGTAGACCAAGACGCATTTGCCGCACGGTCACAGGCACGATGGGGTTCCGCTCATGAGGCTGGTTTGTTTGCCAATGAGATTGCGCCAGTGACAATCCCACAGCGCAAAGGCGACCCTTTTATTGTCGACACGGACGAACACCCACGCCCAAATACTAACGTTGAGAGCCTTGCCAAGTTGCGCGGCATCAATGGCCCCGACTTAACCGTGACTGCTGGCAACGCATCAGGTGTGAACGATGGCGCAGCTGCATTGCTGATCGCATCAGAAATTGCCGCCGGAAAGAACAACCTCAAACCAATGGCCCGCATTGTAGCAATGAATGCTGCAGGTGTTGCGCCTCGCGTTATGGGCATCGGTCCGATCCCAGCCTGTGAAAAAGTACTGAGCCGCGCAGGTCTGACCATCGAGCAAATGGACGTTATCGAACTGAACGAAGCCTTCGCAGCACAGGGGCTTGCTACGATGCGCGCACTTGGGGTTGCAGACGATGATCCGCGCATGAATGCCCAAGGAGGCGCCATCGCAATAGGCCACCCGTTGGGCATGTCTGGCGCACGGCTGGTCATGACAGCTGCCTACCAACTGCAGCGAACCCAAGGTCGTTATGCGCTGTGCACCATGTGTGTCGGCGTTGGCCAAGGTGTTGCCCTGATCCTAGAGAGAGTTTGAACTATGTACGCACAGATGGTGAAATCAACAGGTGCGGGCGTCAAATCGTTGGACGAGATGGAGCCACAAGAGCGTGCGTTTCAAGAGCGTATCAACGCTGGTGATAAGATCGAGCCAAAGGATTGGATGCCTGAAGGTTATCGCAAGAACCTGATCCGTCAAATCGGTCAACACGCCCACTCTGAAATCGTCGGACAACTGCCTGAGGGCAATTGGATTACCCGCGCACCTACCTTGGAGCGCAAAGCAATTTTATTGGCCAAAGTTCAAGACGAAGCAGGTCACGGTCTGTACCTTTATTGCGCTGCTGAAACGCTCGGCGTGACCCGTGATGAACTGACTAAAATGCTGCTTGATGGCCGCATGAAATACTCGAGTATTTTCAATTACCCGACCCTAACATGGGCTGATATGGGCGCTGTCGGCTGGTTGGTCGATGGTGCGGCAATTATGAACCAAGTGCCATTACAACGCACATCCTACGGCCCTTATGCGCGGGCGATGGTGAGAATTTGTAAAGAAGAGTCATTTCACCAACGCCAAGGTTTCGACATCATGATGACGATGGCCAAAGGGACCGATGCGCAGAAGCACATGGCACAAGACGCCCTTAACCGCTTCTGGGGCCCGTCATTGATGATGTTCGGTCCATCGGATGAAAACTCAGTCCATTCCGCACAATCTATGGCGTGGAAGATCAAGATGAACTCCAACGATGAGCTGCGCCAAAAGTTTGTGGATCAAACTGTTCCGCAAGCTGAATACCTTGGCCTGACCGTTCCCGATGAGAACCTAAAATGGAACGAAGAAAAGGGCGGTTACGATTTCAGCCAACCAGACTGGGATGAGTTCTTTGACGTTCTACGCGGCAATGGTCCAGAAACGACTGAGCGGATGGAAGCACGCAACAAGGCTTGGGATGATGGTGCGTGGGTTCGCGATGGTATGATGGCGCACGCGGCCAAAAAGAAAGCAATGAAGGTCGCCGCAGAATGAGACTGGCTGAACTCAATGTTGGTTACGCAGCCTATCCGCTAGATGATCCGCGCATGTCCGGATTTATGGATAATCTGGACACTATCAATGCCTTGGCTGAACGCAGCCCTGGCTTTGTTTGGCGCATGAAGTCTGACAGTGGAAACGCAACAGACATCAGTGTACCGGGTGATGCCGAAATAATCTCAAACATGTCCGTTTGGGAAGGTGTTGCGCCACTTGGCAATTTCGTTTTCAACACCGTTCATGCGCGTTTTTACGAACGTAAAGAAGAATGGTTTCACGCCATGACATCACATCACTTCGTGATGTGGATGGTTGAAGATAACCACACCCCTGACTTGGCTGAAGCAATTGATCGCTTGGCATATCTTCAAAAATACGGATCGACAGACCAGGCATTTGGCTGGGACTTCGTCGATCAAAGCGCTTGGCGGCGCTGCACAGTAGCTGCGGAGTAAATAACATGAGCACAAACGACTGGCCCCTTTGGGAAATCTTTATTCGCGGTGCGCATGGTTTGTCCCATCGCCACGTTGGCAGCCTACATGCACCTAATGCAGAAATGGCAATCAAGAACGCACGTGATGTTTACACTCGGCGTAAAGAAGGCGTGAGCATCTGGGCAATTGAGTCCAGCGCTATCGCCGCATCTAGCCCAGAGGATAAAGGATCATTGTACGATCCGGCGGATGATAAAGTGTACCGCCACCCAACCTTCTTCGACATACCTGATGAAGTGGGTGCAATGTGACCGATCCACTACAGTTTCTTTTGCGAATGGGCGATAACTCGTTGGTCCTTGGCCACCGCGTTTCTGAATGGTGCGGTGTTGCGCCCGTGTTGGAAGAGGACATTGCGCTGGCAAATACCGCACTTGATCTGATCGGACAGACACAACTTTGGTTGGGTTTAGCAGCCGAGTGTGAAGACAAAGGTCGCGATGCAGATGCTTTGGCGTTTCGTCGTGATGTTTGGGATTTTCGCAATCTATTGTTGGTCGAGCAACCAAACCGCGACTTTGGCCACACAATGATGCGCCAATTCCTTTTTGATGCGTGGCATTCATTGGTCCTGGCTGCGCTCAAATCATCTGACAACTCAGAGATCGCTGCCATTGCAGAGAAATCACTAAAAGAAGTGACATATCATCTGGAGCGTTCAAGCGACACGGTCATCGCTCTTGGGGACGGAACTGAAGAAAGCTACATGCGGATGCAAGCCAGCCTTGATCGCTTGTGGCCTTACGTTGGTGAAATGTTCCTGACTGACGAACATGATCTGATTGATGTCGCCGCTTTGTATCCTGCGTTTGATGAACTGACCAATGACGTTCTGGGCACAGCCACCCTTTCCATACCCACCGATAACTTCACACATAAAGGTGGAAAAACTGGTGCGCGGCACACAGAGCATCTGGGCCATATGATTGCAACAATGCAGTTCCTACCTCGTGCTTATCCGGACGCAAAATGGTGATGACCAAACCAACTATTGATCAAGTTTGGGAGTGGTTAGACGCCGTTCCCGATCCAGAGATTCCTGTAATTTCGCTAGTCGATTTAGGAATCATTCGCGGTGTTGCTTGGCTGAACGATATGCTGGAAGTAACAGTCACACCTACTTATTCTGGTTGCCCTGCAACGCGCATTATCAACTTAGATATCGAAACTGCTTTGAATGATCACGGGATCAAAAAGGTTACACTGAAACGTCAACTTTCACCTGCATGGACCACCGATTGGCTGTCTGAAAAGGGCAAAGCGAAGCTTGAAAACTATGGCATCGCACCGCCACAAACTGCAGGTGGACCCGCCCAGTGCCCCCGATGTAAATCCGCACAGGTTGAGAAGATCAGCCAATTCGGATCAACCCCCTGTAAAGCACAATGGCGCTGTACAGACTGCCTTGAACCCTTTGATTATTTTAAGTGTATATGACCTATGGCCACATTCCTTCCCCTTCGCGTTACAGACATTCACCGCACTATACGCGATGCGGTTGTCCTGACATTAGAACCTGAAAATTCTGAGGATTTTTCTTTCATACAAGGCCAATACCTGACCTTTGAACGGGACTTTGACGGGACTAAACTCCGTCGCAATTATTCGATCTGCGCAGGCCTTGATGATGGCAAAATACAAGTCGGCGTAAAGCGTGTTGATGGCGGAGCTTTCTCAACTTTCGCCAACACAGAATTGCAAGTTGGCGACACGCTGAATGCAATGCCACCAATGGGGAAATTCTATACGGAAATCGAGCCTAACAAGGCGAAGAACTATCTTGGTTTCGCTGGCGGATCAGGTGTGACACCCGTTCTTTCGATACTGAAAACTGTCCTGACCCGCGAACCAGACAGTACATTCACGCTGATATACGCCAACCGCGCAGTTGGAACGATTATGTTTCGTGAAGAACTAGAAGCGTTAAAGAACGTCTACATGCAACGCCTCACGATCATCCATGTCCTCGAAACCGGCCAAGACATTGATCTGTTCAGCGGGCGTGTCGATCAAGACAAATGCGCCGCGTTGTTTCAAACTTGGGTTGATATCAAAGCTGTCGATACAACATTCATCTGTGGCCCTGAACCCATGATGCTTGGCATTGTTGAAGCCTTAAAGTCCCATGGCTTGGACGACAGTCAGATCAAGTTCGAATTGTTTGGCGCTGGCCAACAAGGGCGACTCGCGAAACAAGCGATTTCGGAACGCGCCGAAGGCAGCAAAGGCACCGATGCAACAGTGACGTTTGAAGGTGCGGATTACACCTTCAAGATGCCAAAGGATCAGTCCGTTCTGGAAGCCGCCTTGACCAACAACCTAGATGCGCCATTCGCGTGCAAGGCAGGCGTTTGTTCCACCTGTATCGCCAAGGTGACCGAGGGTGAATACGAAATGCTAAGCAATCACGCTCTTGAAGATTACGAGGTTGAAGCGGGTTACGTTTTAACCTGCCAGTGCTACGCATTGTCAGACACGTTAAGCGTCAATTACGACCAACATTAAGGACACAACATGCTGAACGTTCATTCCTTTGCCGCTGGTCAGTGGATCGCCCCGTCCGCAGATGCGCGACCGATTGAAAGTGCCCTAACGGGAGAGGTGATCGGACAAGCCGGAAACGGTGCCTTAGATGTTCAGGGCATGCTTGGATACGGCCGCGAAATCGGCAGTCCAGCATTGCGAGCAATGACATTCCACGACCGTGCCAAAATGCTCAAAGAGCTTGCTTTGCATCTACGCGAACATCGTGAAGAGCTATATCAGTTGTCGTTCAACTCCGGAGGAACACAAGCCGACCATCTTGTTGATGTGGATGGCGGCATTAGCACGGTGTTGGTCTATGCCTCTAAAGGGCGGCGCGACCTGCCAGACGCACAGATCTATCTCGATGGACCACCCGAACAGCTGAGCCGAAATGGCACCTTTATGGGGCGCCACATATGCACCCCACTTCAAGGCGTTGCGGTACATATAAACGCATTCAACTTTCCTGTATGGGGCATGTTGGAAAAACTGGCTCCTACCCTCCTTGCAGGAATGCCTGCGATTATTAAACCAGCCACTGCAACCTGCTATGTAACTGAGGCTTGCGTGCGAATTATGTTAGACAGTGGACTGCTGCCTAAGGGTGCGCTGCAGTTAGTGTCTGGTGGTATTCGAGACATGTTAGATCACCTAGATTTGCAAGATGTCGTCACCTTTACAGGATCAGCTAACACCGCATTAAAACTGCGTGGCAACGAAAATATCTTGCGTAATTCAATCCGCTTTACAGCAGAACAAGACAGTCTAAATGCGTCTGTTTTGGGTCCAGATGCGCAAGTCGGAACACCCGAATTTGACCTATTTGTAGAAGAAATTCAGCGCGAGATGACCACCAAAGCTGGTCAAAAATGCACTGCTATTCGGCGGATTTTGGTGCCACAGGGTACCAGCAATGCGATCATCGAAACACTTGATAAACGTCTAGCCAACATAACCCTTGGCGATCCTCGTGAAGAAGGCACAAAAATGGGTGCGCTGGTTTCTAACGCGCAGAAAAATGATGTTTTGGAAAAGATCGCGCAAATCGGTTCTGAAGCTAAGCGCGTAATTGGTGATCCCGAAAACCACGCAATGTCCAAAAGCAAGGGGGCATATTTACCGCCCATAGTTTTCCATTGCGACGACCCTGATTCCGCACAACATGTACACGACACTGAGGCCTTTGGGCCTGTTTCTACAATCATGGAATATCGTGATTTGGGTCACGCGACCGAATTGTTAAACAAAGGCAAGGGATCGCTTGTTGCTTCCGTCATCACACATGACGGCGATGTGGCCCGCGAAATCGCAATGGTGTCGGGCGCATTTCACGGTCGCTTATATTTTAACAACCGCGATTCGATGGCCGAGGCAACAGGCCACGGTGCACCCCTTCCCCACATGGTTCACGGCGGTCCAGGTCGCGCTGGTGGTGGCGAAGAGTTGGGTGGGACACGCGCAGTGATGCATTATATGCAACGCACCGCAATCCAAGGCAGCCCTGACATTTTGACCGCAGTAGGTAGTCAGTGGGTACCACAATCAACAATCGAAACAGACAAGCCTCATCCCTTCACGCGCACGTTCCACGATGTCGAATTGGGCGATACCCTTTTCAGCGGATCACGTGAGATTACGCTGGAAGATATCGAAACTTTCGCGCACTTCACAGGCGACACGTTTTACGCCCACATGGACGAAGAAGCTGCCAAAGCTAACCCTTTCTTCCCAGGTCGTGTAGCGCACGGTTATCTTTTGATCAGCTTTGCCGCTGGATTGTTTGTCCAACCAGATCCAGGTCCTGTTTTGGCGAACACGGGCCTTGATAACTTACGCTTTATGAAACCTGTTCAGGCGGGTGATAGCATCAAGGTACAGCTTACTGTTAAGGCCAAAACACCCCGCAATGATGAATATGGTGAGGTTCGATGGCATGTGACTTTGACCAACCAAGATGATGAGGCTGTGGCTGAGTACGAGCTGCTGACAATGAATGCTTACTAAACCACTTTCAGACGCCGTTGAGGCGTTGGCTACGTTAAACAATCAGCGCGTTTGGTCATTATTGGTCACTGTTTTCGGGGACCTTGCCCAGAACGATGGGGACGTGATCGAAGGACCTGTGTTGTCTGCACTGATGGTAGATATGGGTATTAGGGCCGAAGCCACTCGCGTCGCCTTGCACCGTTTGCGCAACGACGATTGGATAATGTCAGTTAAAAGCGGACGCAACAGTTTGCACAGTCTAACAGCTAGAGGGCGACAAGAAAGTGCTGCGGCAAGCCCCCGAATTTATGGCCAGCCAAACGACTCCCCAACTCGCTGGCAGTTGGTAATGCTGGACAGCGCATCTGCTCTCTCGCGAAAGGTCATGGCTCAATTAGGTTTCGCCCCCCTGATGCCACGTGTTTACCTCGGCTCGACCAATGCAAAGCCACCTGAAGGCGGATTGGTTCTTGCACCCTCATCCCTTCCAAGGTGGCTGGCAGAACAGTTCGAACCAAAAGATTTGGCACAAGACTTCTCAGAATTGCACCAAGCACTTGTGCACGTTCAAAAGGCAGTGGCTGAGGCGGCGCTTGTATCACCACGAGAGACTGCTGTCTTGCGATGCTTAATCGTACACAATTGGCGCCGATTGGCACTCAAGCACCCAGATTTACCAAGAGACCTATATTCACCTAGTTGGTTGGGTCATGAATGTAGGGGTTTGGTTAGCAGCCTATTAACCAAACTACCTAAGCCAGACCTTGGCCAAATCTTGCCGGATTAAAAGCCACGCTTTTCCCGAACTCAAACCCGCGCTATAGCGGTTACATGACAAACTATCTTCATATTTCAGACCTACCCGATCATTTGGATCTAGGTTCCGAAGTCGCCATTGATTGCGAAACAATGGGACTGCATCCTCACCGCGACCGACTTTGTGTCGTGCAATTGTCGGCAGGTGATGGCGATGCCCATATGGTCCAGATCATGAAAGGGCAGACGGAAGCGCCAAACCTTTGTGAGATCTTAGAGGATCCCAAGGTGCTTAAGCTGTTTCACTATGGTAGGTTTGACATTGCCGCGATGCAAAATGCCTTCGATACTGTAACCGCACCAGTCTATTGCACCAAAATTGCGAGCCGTTTGGTTCGGACTTACACAGACCGGCATGGATTAAAAAATTTGTTGCACGATCTTTTGCAGGTTAACCTTTCTAAGCATCAGCAGTCCAGCGACTGGGGAGCACCACAACTAAGTGATGCACAGTTGGAGTACGCAGCTTCTGACGTGTTATACCTTCACCGCTTGCGTGATGCATTGAACAAACGATTGATCCGCGAAGGTCGTATGGAGATTGCACAAGCCTGCTTCGATTTCTTACCAACACGTGCAAACCTTGATTTACTTGGCTGGCCTGAAACTGATATTTTTGCGCATACATGAAGATAGCATTTGTATTTTCAAATCGAGTGGTAGGTTAGATGGATCGCTACTCCCGCATGATCGCATTGCTCAAAGTGCTGTTGCCTTTGATGGCTTTAGCCTTGCTATCAACCCTCTTTTTGCTTTCTCGAAATATAGATCCAATGGCATCCATTCCGTTTGCTGAGACAGAGGTAAATGAACGCATGCGAGATCAACAGATAACTGGCCCCTTCTTTTCCGGCTCTACTGAACAAGGTGATCAAATTTCATTCTCGGCGGGTGAAATAGGCGTTGCAGATGGCAATGGCCGAGTAACAGCAAACGACGTTTCAGCTCAGATTGATCTATCTTCTGGTGCCCGATTAGTGTTTTTCGCTGATCTCGGAGAGGTCGATATTGCAAACGACACTTCGATCTTATCTGGGAAGGTGCTCATAACCACATCCACCGGATACAAAATCAATTCGGAACGTTTGGTTTCTGCAATGACATCACTAAACATTGAGTCACCTAATAAAGTCATAGCTGAAGGGCCACTCGGCACGTTTTCAGCTGGCTCAATGCGATTAACTTTATCCGAAAAGACCGAATCCAACCAAATGGTTTTCACAAATGCTGTAAAACTGATATACGACCCAAAAATCAGATGAGATTATTGACCGTGAATATATTTCGACACTTGGTGCTTTGCATCGCGTTGCTATGCAGCGCACCAGTTCTTGCGCAAGGAACGAATGTCTCCTTTGGGACATTCACGCAGGATACCACTGCGCCAGTCGAAGTGACCTCTGACAACCTATCTGTAGATCAAACTACAGGAACCGCCGTTTTTGAAGGTAATGTTCTCATTGGCCAAGGCGAATTGCGACTGTCAGCCCAAAAGGTCGAAGTTATATACCGTGCCGAAAGCGCCGGTATCGCAAAATTAGTTGCGTCAGGCGGCGTAACGTTGGTTTCTGGTGCCGACGCGGCCGAGGCTGCGGGTGCTGATTATGATATCGATTCGGGTACAATTGTGATGAGTGGCGACGTTTTACTCACTCAAGGTCCCAGCGCCCTCACCGCGCAAAAAATGACCATCAATCTCAAAGACGGCACCGCCAACATGTCAGGACGGGTAAAGACCATCCTTCAAACAGGCAAAAACTAATGGCTAAGCCTGATCTGAAATTAACGCAGGGTACTGTAGGTTTGCAAATCACAAACCTGAGAAAGTCGTACCGCAAAAAGGTTGTAATACGCGATTTTTCGATGGAACTAAATCGTGGCGAAGTCGTCGCCCTACTGGGCCCAAATGGTTCGGGAAAGACAACTACCTTCTATTCAGTCGCCGGTTTGGTCACCCCAGAAGGTGGTACAGTCGTTGTTGATGGGCACGATGTGACAACCCTCCCGATGTATCGTCGCGCCCAGCTTGGTATCGGGTATCTACCTCAAGAAATGAGTATTTTTCGTGGCCTCAACGTTGAAGACAACATCAGTGCAATTCTTGATATTTCGGTGCCAAGTCGCCAAAAACGCCGAGAACGACTTGAAGAGTTGTTGAGCGAGTTTTCGATAGAGCACCTGCGCCGCGCACCTGCACTGGCTCTATCAGGCGGTGAGCGACGTCGCGTTGAAATTGCGCGGTGTTTGGCTGCTGATCCAAAATACCTACTGTTAGACGAACCTTTCGCAGGTGTTGATCCCATATCAGTCGGAGACATTCGGAACCTTGTTTCAGATCTCAAGAAACGGGGCATCGGCGTTTTGATCACAGATCATAACGTACGGGAAACATTGGAAATTGTGGATCGCGCATATATTTTGCACGACGGTAAGGTTCTAATGTCTGGCACGCCAAACGACGTCGTAGAAAATGAAAACGTACGCCGAGTTTATCTCGGCGATAATTTTCGCATATCGTGATGGGAAGTTAAAACCTCACGGCCAAAAGGCAAAACTTCTTTCCAATTTTCATTGACAGACCGCCTCATTCTCGGGCTGAATGTAGTTATGGCAAAAACGTTTAAATCGTCTGATCGCCGACCGGCCCTCTTTTGGGGTCCCAACGACAATCAGTCAGCGCTTATGCCTTTTCCGCGAAATCGACCATGATCCTCACCCTATCTTAGGGTTACTAAGGTATTCGTCGTTTCGTCCATTTTTAAGGAGAAATAATGCGGTATCAAATTAGTGGCAAACAAATCGACATCGGCACAGCACTACAAACGCATGTGAAAACTGAATTGGACGAAGTGATCCAAAAATACGCAGAACGACCGACCGATGCGTTGGTCATTTTCTCCAAGTCTGCGCATGAATTCGCTTGCGAAGCGACAGTGCATTTATCGACTGGATTGACTGCAACAGCCAAGGCAAAAGACACCGAAATATACACTGCGTTCAATTCTTGCTGCGCCAAAATGGAGAAGCAACTAAGAAGATATAAACGGCGGTTGAAAGACCACCACAAAGACCGGACCCAACCGGTTGAACTTTTCGGTGGTTCCTCATATATCCTCGCTTCAGATGACGGACCTGATCAGTCAGAGCCAGAAACACTGCAGCCAATTATCGTGGCAGAGATGGAAGCAAAAATCCCGTCCCTATCAGTAGGTGAAGCTGTGATGCAGATGGAATTGGCTGGTGCACCGGTATTGGTGTTCCGTAACGAGAGTAAAGATGGGGTAAACGTGGTGTACCGCCGGGATGACGGCAACATCGGGTGGATCGACCCTTAAATAGTCACCGGCGTTAAACTCGCCTTGAATAAAGTGCGAGCAGAATGGATTTTGCAAAACTTCTTAAGCCGGAGGCAGTCAAGGTGTTGACCGCAGCTTCCAGCAAGAAACGTCTGCTGCACGAGATTGGCGATCTTGTGAGCGGGGTCTATGGCCTCGACACTGGAATAGTTGTAGAATCACTTCTGGCGCGCGAAAATTTAGGGCCAACGGGTGTAGGCAACGGTGTAGCGCTTCCTCATGCACGTATCGAAGGCCTTGAGAGCGTCGTAGGTGCGTTTGTCCTCTTGGACCGTCCTGTTGATTTCGACTCTGTTGATCGCCAGCCAATCGATATTGCTTTCGCCCTATTTGCCCCACTCAACGCAGGCGTTGAGCACCTGAAAGCATTGGCACTTGTTTCACGCACTCTACGTGAGGCATCCATACGTGCAAAACTCCGCTCAAATCCCGATCCAACAACAATTTATGCAATCCTGTCAGAAACACAAAACAGCCAAGCTGCATAGACTTAGGAACTAGCTGCACTAAACCACCCAGCTTAGCCCCAGCTTTTAAATCCAAACATCATGTAGTCGCGCTGGTAAGCAGCCTGCGCGGCAGACTCGATTTCAGAATCATAGATATTCGCTAATTCAAATGGAATATCGGTCTGGACCCCCGCCAATTCAACCGGCCCACCAGTGTGCCCAATCGAATCCAAGAGTTGGGGTAATTCCTCCGGTTCTGTCGCAAACTTTTTGTTCTTTCGTTTGTTGGCTGATTTTGCG
>JAPKAB010000049.1 GCA_028825475.1 Ascidiaceihabitans sp.
ATTGCAAATCCGCGTACACGAGTTCGATTCTCGTACTCGCCTCCATACATCTTGTGTTAAACTGCAGAATGCACGCAGCTTAACACAAGATGTAGTCTCCACATTTCCTTACACAACTCGTACACAGTCTGAGGGCGCTTTTCTCTGCGACTTTGACACGTTTCGCTTTATAGTATGTTTAACAGACACTTAATCGAAACGGCACGACATGAGCTACGGCATAAAAACAATACATGTGCACAAAAAGCTAAAGCTGGATAAGCGGTACGGCAGCGAGAATTGGTACGCGCGGCTAACCTTGGATACTGGTAAACGCATCGTCAAAAGCATGGATACAGACAACATAGACGAAGCAACCGAGCGCGCTTGGAAATTACTTTACGAAACACAGGCGCGTATTAAAAATAATCTTCCGGCACAAACACGCAAATTCAAACATGTTGCAGAGTTTGCCATCAAGCGAATGCGGGAAGAGTTACACAAAGGCGGCGGCAAACAATCTTATAAAGATTATATCTCCGCACTGCGTCGATGGCTGATGCCATATTTTGAAACAACAGACATAGCTAAAATTGATTTGGCTGCTCTGACAGCATTTGACAGATGGCGGACTGCACAAAACAAAAAGCCATTTTCACAAAGCGGAATTAACAATCATAACGCTGCTTTGAATAGAGTGCTGGACGAAGCTGAGTTACATGGTTGGCTCGTCAAATCATTGCGCCCTACCCTGCTCAACAAAGGCACCAAAACCGAGAGCAGAGGCAGCTTCACCGACGAAGAATATACCAAAATATACACATCGCTGCGCACATGGCACAAAAAGACTGCCAGCACAAAAGCGGCCGCAACGCGTGAGCTTTTGCGCAACTACGTTTTAGTCTTGGCAAATACAGGTGTGCGACACGGGACAGAAGCGCTTGGCCTGCGTTGGAGTAATGTGGTGTGGGAAAAGAATGGTAGTGAGCGTTATTTGGTGCTTAATGTTGACGGTAAAACGAGAAAACGTGGTGCAGTGGCGCGCGATACTGTCGAGATATATCTGGACAGGCAACGCAAGCTGAATCCATCGCTTAACTACGACAGCTTCGACGCACTTATTTCAGCTAAGAGCGATGCATTCGTTTTTGTAACGCGCTTGGGTGACTTAGCCACCATATTCAGCTTAAACCGCGCATTTAATGCCTTACTAGCAGATTTGGATTTGAAAACTGGCTCCGACGGGAAAACGCGAACGCTTGGGAGCTTCAGGCACTACTACGCCACACGTGATCTAAAACGCGGCGTAAGCACGCATGTCTTGAGTAAGCAGTTGGGCAACAGCACGGCAATGTTGGACCAGCACTACAGCAAGTACAGCCCGCTCCTAAACGCTGAACTGCACAGCGGGCGTGATATGAAAAAGGAACCTGTCACTAAACCAGAGATTGATACAAACCACGTTTCCGCCTTAGCTTTTGAAATGTTGGTGGCAGGCACTTTGGATGAAACTGGTTTGCTAGCTGTGATTGGCGTCGGAACTGGTCGTTTTACTGCATCGGACGACATTAGGATGATGGCGCTAACGGCAAAGCGCGATGATTTAATAAGCCAAGATACATTAATGAGGATATTGAATGGCTGACTGGTGCAGCTAACCTACACCAGTCAGCATAATTTACTTAAGCGACTTTTTTTGCGCCACTGCGCTAACAGCTTCATCAAGCTCACCGCCTGCCACTGCTGCATACAAAGCCTGCAACGCGCCTTCCACGTCAGCCAATACTTTCACAAACACAGCGTTGCCGCCCTTGCCGAGCTCTAACGTTTTGTTGCCATACTTGCACTGCACGTACCAGCCGCCGTCCTGTTCAAAAAACCAAGCACGCACTTTGCGCATCCGCTCAACCAGCACCTTTTCGCCCTGCTCGTTCTTCGCCCAAGCTTTGCGTAGCACTTCATAGCTTTCGCCTTTCAGTGCAGCTTCGACTACTTTCAACTGCTCCTCAGTTGCAGAAATAAGCTTTTGCCTGCGCTGAATAACTGGGTCTAGCTTGTTAGTGCGGACAACCGTTTTGACTGTTAGCTTTGATAGATAAGACATGTTTTCGCTCCTTGCGTTTCATGCACACAAGTCTGCTGCCTTCTATCAAAAATACGATCTAAAACAGAACCTTAACAAACCTAAATCTCTATTTTGAAAATGTCATCTGTGAAGAAGACAGCATATTTTTTGTCCGCAAGCTAATAGCACAAGCTGGCAAAGCCTGCGTGCATTGATTGAGCTTCGTTGAGCGCGACAAAACTATTATTTCTGCCTACTGCCCGTCTCCGCTGCATTCAATCCACTTGGAGAAAAGCTACTGGAGAAACTACGTTGAAAAATAAAAGTGTCTGTTAACATACACAATGTGGTTCCAAAAATCGCTAATAGCCGTGACTGCTTTCGGCCCTAACCGGACCTTTGTGATACTTGCAGCGAATGGCAGCTCAGAGCCCAAACTTACCGGGGCTGCAACTGCAGCATTTTGCACCCGCAGAAGCTTCGAGACGACGAGAACGGCGCTTAGCTTCCCTTCGTCGCACTCGTCGATGTTGCTAGTAGCGTTACCAGATCAGAAGTTCAGGGCAGGCGCTGCGCCATTTTCTAACGCTCCATGGCAACCTCAGTAAATTGTTACATCTTGGTCAATTGGTTGTTTGACAACGGTTCCAAGACTGCAATGTCGCGCTGCGACCAACTCCGCAATGTATCTAATAGATGGACGACGTTGACGGTAGGTTTTGCGAAAATAAGTTGGTCAAAATATCATGGGAACTACTAATTTTGGCGTAGTGCTTTATGCGGCACAGTTTTGACGGCATCAATAGGCTTGCTAATTTGGGAAGAAACAGACCTATTTAGCTAACCAATTGGACGCGTATAAATGATAGCATCAGATTTTCTGATCTGAGCGCAGAACTTTTTTGAAGAGGTCAAACATCGTGCCCAAACTTACACCTACTGTGCGTCGGACAATGGATGTGTGCGTTTGCTACAGCTTTGGCTCTGCGCATGGCGGCACACTATGACTGCGCAAAAGATCGCCAGTGATAAGGGCGGCAAGCAAGACCTAATTTTTTCGCCAATACTTCGTCAGGCTTCCATTCTGATTGTTGACGACGAACCGGGAATTCGCAACTTTCTGGTCAAAACCATCAGCAAACATTGCGCGCACGTTGAAGCAGCCGCATCAACCGAAGAAGCTGCGGCCAAATTGGATCAACATCGATTTGATGTTGTGGTTTTGGACAATATCATACCTGGAAAAACGGGAATCGAATGGCTTGTTGAACAGCGCCGGATCGGCTTTTTTGGTGAAGCGATCTTGATCACGGCTTTTGCAGATCTTGAAACCGCAATTGATGCTTTAAGAGCCGGAGTGGTGGATTTTCTGATCAAACCCTTTCGTTCAAACCAGATACTTAGCGCGATTGCCAACTGTCTAGAACGCACAGCCTTGCGACGCGAAAACACACTGTTACGTCACGAGCTTGGGACTGCCGCCAATATCCTTCGGCACCGCCAGGAACTGGTTGGATCATCCGCAGAAATCACAGCTGTCAAAGAGTACATTGAAAAAGCGGCCAAGCTGAACTCAAGTATCCTGATCAAAGGAGAAACAGGCACCGGAAAAGAGGTGGCTGCGCGTATGGTGCATGCAGGTTCAGCCCGTGCAAATCGTGCATTTGTCTCTGTGACCTGCGCGGCCTTTCTTGATGAAAGCTTTTCACAAATCCTGTTTGGTAGCCTGCCTGATACTGACCAAAGTTATTCCCACGCAGACGGACTTTTGATGTCGGCAGAAGGGGGAACGCTGTTCCTTGATGATGTCGAAGAATTGCCTGCGACAGCCCAAGCGGCCTTGGTTCGTGTGATTGAAACTGGCCGCATTCAGCCCATCAATGCCATCCGTGAAGTTCCGGTAAACCTGCGGATTATTTCTTCGACGTCGAAAGATTTGCTTGATTTGGTCAAGGCGGATAAGTTCCGCGAAGATCTATACTATCGGCTAAACGTACTCAGCGTTGAAATGCCTGCTTTGCGTGAGCGGCCCGCAGATATTGTCGAGCTTTCGGAACTGTTTGTTGCCCGTATTGCTGTGGAACTTCACATACCAGCACCGGAATTGACCACGACGATTAAGCGCAAGTTGGTCAATCACCAATGGATGGGCAATGTCCGTGAGCTGCGCAATCACATCGAAAGGGGCCTTCTGAGTGACGATCTCGAAAATGGTCTGGACTACGTGACGCTTGACCATCAATCTGGAAATAATACACAAACGATGGCATCCGTAGAACGTCAGCACATTCTAGACACTCTCGAAGCTTGCGGAGGTAACCGCGCAGAAGCGGCCCGACGTTTAGAAATCTCGCGTAAAACGATCGACAGAAAGTGCATGTTCTGGAAAATTTGAGCATCACATGAAATCTGTTCGGCTCAGACTTTTGGTCTTGGCGTTGCTGCCACTTATGGTTCTGCTGCCAATTTCGCTTGCTGTGTCGATGGTTCGGTGGTCCGATAAGTTTGATGACCTGTTGATCTCTAAAGTTGCCAGCGATCTGCGCATCGCAGAGCAATATATGCAGCGCATTGTCACCATCCAAAGTGGCAACATTAACGCATTGGCTGAATCCGTCCGGTTCGAAGATGCGCTCCAAACCAACCCAGACATTTTCAGCTCCTTTTTAGAGAGTAGCCGCACAGACTTGGGGCTTGATTACCTCGTCCTGCGCAAGGCTGTGCCACAAGATTATTTAGCGCCAGAACATTTTGTCACTCAGCAAGCATTGTCACATGGGAATGCTGAATCGATTGAGATTTTTGCCGCAACAGATTTGATCAAAATCTCGCCTGATGTCGCAAGACGCGCCAGGATATCTTTGATCGAAACAGAGGCCGCCATTTTCACTGAGCGACAAGTCGAAGATCGCGGCATGGTCGTTTTGGGGGCGACCCATGTTGTCGTAGATAGCGTTGACTTCGTGCTTGTTGGTGGCACCGTTCTGAACAGAAATCTTGAGTTCATCGACACAATCAATGATCTTGTTTACCGCAGTGAGCCCGGTCAGCCTTTTCGAACGGGCACTGCAACGCTCTTTCTTGAAGATGTTCGGATCAGCACAAATGTCCGCTTGTTCGAGAATGTCAGAGCCCTTGGCACGCGGGTGTCAGAAATTGTTTACCGCACCGTTCTTGATGAAGGCGAAAGGTGGTTAGACCGCGCTTTTGTGGTCAACGATTGGTATATATCTGGCTACTTGCCCATTCTAGATGGCGACCGAAAACGCATCGGCATGCTTTATGTGGGCTTTCTAGAACGGCCCTTCGCGTCGCTTAAGATTACCACTTATGTTACCTTGGCATCGGCATTCTTTTTGGTGCTGCTAATTTCGGTTCCGTTCTTTTTGTGGATTGCGCGTGGTATCTTTAACCCACTTGAAAAAATGCAAGATACGATGGTTCGCGTCGAAGCCGGTGATCTTGATGCGCGCATTGAAGCCATAAAATCAAACGATGAAATTGGCGCTGTTGCGCGGCATCTGGATAAATTGCTTGATCAGGTTCAGCATCGCGACAGCGAACTGCGCGATGCGGCCGACCAACTTAACCAACGGGTCGATGCACGAACGCGGGAACTGCGCGAGACCAATGAACGGCTAGAAGTGACTTATCGACAGCTTGTTACTTCCGAAAAGCTTGCCTCAATCGGAGAGATCACAGCGGGCGTAGCCCATGAGATCAATAACCCTGTCGCCGTGATCCAAGGTAACATGGAGATCATTCGGTCTGAGGTGGATCTTGATGCCACCAACATCGCGACAGAGATTGACTTGATTGATGCGCAAGTGCTTCGGATCAACGCGATTGTCGGCAAGCTTTTGCAATTTGCGCGGCCAAGTGAGTTTGGCGAAAGCTTCGGCACAATTGACATGAAAGACCTACTAGAAGACTGCTTAGTCCTCGTGTCACACACCTTGGTCAAATCAAAAATCGCTGTCGTAAGAAACTACGGAGATGTCAAAACGATCGACATGAACCAAGTTGAGCTGCAGCAGATCATCATCAATCTTATGATCAACGCAGCACAAGCGATGCTAGATGGTGGTATCCTTACGCTACAAACCCGCCAACTGGAAAATGACAATAGGCCCGGCGTTCAGATTACGGTTTCAGACAATGGGACAGGCATTGATACGGCGTCCCTGAGCCATATTTTTGACCCATTTTTCACGACAAAACAAGCCGTGGGAACTGGATTGGGTTTATCGATCAGCCAGTCACTTGTGCAGCGAGTCGGCGGAATTATTACCGTTAAAAGTGAAATTAGCGTTGGGTCGACATTTTTTATCTGGCTTCCCCAAGATGTAAATTTGTCCGACGAAGATGCAAGATAGGCGTAAAAAGTGGACATTTTGTCCGACCATATCTTTCATGGCCCGGTTTTCTGGTCAAAGTGACCAGTCCAAGCTCCAGAAGGTCCCACATAAGTATATGTTTTTATTAATTTATTTTATTGACATTTCAATACCTTCCCAGAAGATAAGCCCACATTTTACAGCCTAGCCGTCGCCAAGCGTTCTTCACCATTTTCTTTACGAAAATCTTGGCGCTGGTTGAAAGCTAGGCGCTACTGGGAGGACTAAAATGTCATCACAACCTGCTTCAGGCGCGTTTGCATTCTTGATGAAAGAGAACATCGTCGCCAAGCCCGGCTATAATCGGTGGCTCGTGCCACCTGCTTCAATCGCCATCCACATGTGCATCGGCTCTGTCTATGCGTGGTCGGTATTCAACCCCGCACTGACACGAGAACTGGGCGTCGTTGCAGCCTCTGCAGATGATTGGTCACTTTCATCCGTTGTTTGGATCTTCTCGGTCGCTATCGTATTTCTGGGCCTTGCTGCTGCGTTCGGCGGCAAGTGGCTGGAAAAGGTCGGACCTCGTTGCGTTGGCGTGACAGCGGCCACACTTTGGGGTGGTGGTTTCATCATCGGCTCGCTCGGTATTACTTCTCATCAGTTGTGGCTTGTCTATTTAGGCTACGGTGTCTTTGGCGGTGCGGGACTTGGCTTAGGTTATGTTTCTCCTGTTTCGACCCTGATCCGCTGGTTCCCAGACAGACGTGGCATGGCCACAGGTATGGCGATCATGGGCTTTGGTGGCGGTGCGATGATCGGTGCACCCCTCAAACAATGGTTGCTTGGCCTTTACGCCAAAGCACCCGAGTTTTTGGGGGCCGAAAGCACTCTGACTCTCGTAACTGAAGGCGGTCGGCGTTTTGCTGAAACAGCACAAGGCAAGATCGAAGTCATCGTGGCAACTGCTGCGCAGGCCGCGAACCTGCCCGGTGGTGGTGATGCTGGCGTATACGCAGTGGGCACCGGTGATACAGGTGCGGCTGCAACTTTCATGACACTTGGTATCGTGTACTTCTGCGTCATGGTGTTTGCCTCGTTCCAATACCGCGTCCCTGCAGAAGGTTGGACACCCGAAGGATGGGTCCCTGCTCCTGCTAAAGGCGGCATGGTTACCACGAACAACGTTCACATTGATGAAGCACTTAAAACTCGTCAGTTCTGGCTGTTGTGGATTGTTCTGTGCTTCAACGTGACCGCTGGTATCGGCGTGATTGGTGTGGCCAAGACGATGATCAACGAAATTTTCGGCGATCTCGCATTGGTAACGGCAGCATTCGCAGGCACCTACGTTTTGATGATCTCGGTCTTCAACATGGTTGGGCGCTTCTTCTGGGCCTCAACGTCTGACTTCATCGGGCGCAAGAACACGTACCACTGCTTCTTTATCATTGGCATCATTCTGTATGTGTCTATTCCGTATTTTGCTTCTTCCGGCGGCATGACGGCATTGTTCGGGTTCTACGCAGCGACGATGATTATCTTCACGATGTACGGCGGCGGTTTTGCGACCATCCCGGCCTATCTGGCGGATATGTTTGGAACATTGCATGTTGGTGGTATCCACGGACGTCTGCTGACCGCATGGTCAACGGCTGGTGTGCTTGGGCCATTTGCAATTACCTACTTGCGCAATATCTCTAAAGACAACGCGATCACCGATTTGGTGTCCAAGATCGATCCGGCAGCCTTTGCCGAAAAGTTCGGGGCCCCCGTTGCTGATCTGTCCAGTTTGGTGGCAGCAAAATCCGTGACAATCGCACAGCTGCTAGACATTGCGCCAGCAGGCACTATCGATCCGACATCCAGCCTTTATAATACCACGATGTATTGCATGGCTGCTTTGTTGGTCGTCGGCTTCTTTGCCAACCTCATGATCCGTCCGGTAAACGCGCGGCACCATGTGGAAAAAACGCACCCCGAAGCCGTCCCTGCTGAATAGGCAATGACGGTCATGGCTTAGGCTATGCTTGAAAGTGGCGTCCAATGCGGATGCATCTGACGCCACTTTTGTACCCATACCAAGAAAATACAGGAATTCGGCGATGAACCAGCATGTTTTGAACAAAAGCAAGAAACGCGATGTCAGCCTGCCTAAGGGCCGGCAGTTGGATGATGCTGCATTGGCGCAAGTGGTCGAGACACTTGGTGATATGCCACCGCGCCGGGACCTGCTGATCGAAGCCTTGCATTTGCTTCAGGACAAATTTGGACATCTCTCAGCCGCGCATTTGACTGCCCTCGCTGAGCATTTTCGCTTGGCACAAGTCGAGGTCTATGAAGTTGCTAGTTTTTACCACCATTTCGACATCGTCAAAGAGGGCGAGACGCCCCCAGCCCCAATCACAGTCCGTGTTTGCGATGGCCTTTCGTGTGCAATGGGTGGTGCCGAAAACCTAATTTCCGATCTGCAAACCGCGCTTGAGGTTGCTCAAGTCCGCATTCAGCGCGTCCCCTGCATTGGTCGCTGTGATACCGCACCCGTCTGTCAGGTTGGAAAACGCGCAGTTGATGCCGCGTCAGTTGCAAAAGTCAACGACGCGCTGATTGCACCGTTTGATCCTGTGATCCCAGCCTATGAGGGCTTTGATGCTTACCGGCATACGGGCGGCTATAACGTACTTGGCAAACTTATCGACAACACTATTTACCCTGAGCAGGTCACCGAAGTCCTGTCAAACGCCAGCTTGCGTGGTCTTGGTGGCGCAGGTTTTCCCGCTGGACGAAAATGGGGTTTTGTAAAATCATATGCCGGGCCACGGTTGATGACCGTCAATGCCGACGAAGGCGAGCCGGGCACGTTTAAGGACCGATATTGGTTGGAAAACCACCCGCACCGCATGTTGGAAGGTGCCCAGATTGCCGCACGCGTCGTCGGTTGTGATCGCATCTACATCTACCTGCGCGATGAATACCCTGCCGCGTTGGAAATTTTGAAGACGGAAATCAGCGCCCTAGAAGCATCCGATCTGACAACAGTTCCCATGGAACTTCGGCGCGGAGCAGGTGCCTATATTTGCGGTGAAGAATCCGCCATGATCGAAAGCATCGAAGGCAAACGTGGCCTGCCCAGACATCGCCCCCCATATATTGCTGAAGTGGGTTTGTTCGGACGTCCGACCTTGAACCACAACGTCGAAACCCTGTTGTGGATACCCAAGATCGTCGAGAACGACGGCGAATGGTTTGCGGATCAAGGTTATAATGAAAATCACAAAGGTCTGCGGTCCTTCAGCGTGTCGGGTCGCGTGAAAAACAAGGGCGTTAAGCTGGCTCCGGCTGGTATCCCCTTGTCCGAACTGATCGAACAACATTGCGGCGGTATGGCAGATGGTCACAGCTTTAAGGCTTTCCTACCCGGCGGTGCCTCGGGCGGTATTTTTCCGGCATCAATGAGCGATATGCCGATGGATTTCGGCACGTTCGAGCCGTTTGGCGGCCTGATCGGATCGCATGCGGTCGTCATCTTATCAGACCAAGATAGCATCCGTGATGCCGCGCTCAACACGATGCGTTTCTTCAAACATGAATCTTGTGGGCAATGTACGCCGTGCCGTGCGGGCACCGACAAGATGGTCGGTATGCTGCAAGATCCGGCTACGGATAATGCGCTTTACAGTGACCTGATGACCGTGATGGGCGACAGTTCAATCTGTGGTCTTGGACAAGCTGCGGCCAATTGCGTCCGCCATCTGATTAAGTATTTTCCCGAGGAAATGGCATGACCGACGCGCCAAAAATTACATTCACACTTGACGGTGAAACAGTATCCGCAGGATCCGATGAAACCATTTGGCAGGTCGCCAAACGGACAGGCACCGATATCCCCCATCTATGCTGGAAAGACGCCCCAGGCTACCGTGCGGATGGAAACTGTCGCGCGTGCATGGTTGAAGTCGAGGGCGAGCGGGTACTGGCCGCGTCCTGCCTGCGTAAGCCAAGTGACGGCATGGTGGTCAATTCAGCGGGCGAACGCGCAGAAACAAATCGCCGTCTGGTATTTGAATTGCTCGCCTCTGACATGCCAGAGCGGGCAGTTAGCCCAGACCCCGAAGCCCATTTTTGGCAACAAGCAGAGATCGCCGGATTGCAGGCCCCCCGATTTAATGCAGGGCGTCCCGGCGCGCAAAAGAACATCCCTGTCGACAGCATCTTCCACGATGCATCCCATCCTTCGATTGCGGTCAACCTTGATGCGTGCATATCGTGTAATCTGTGCGAACGGGCCTGTCGCGACGTTCAAGTGAACGACGTGATCGGCATGGCTGGGCGCGGTACAGGCGCATTGCCTGTCTTTGATATTAACGATCCCATGGGGCTTAGCACCTGTGTGGCATGCGGCGAATGTGTGCAAGCCTGCCCAACTGGCGCGTTGATGGAAAAATCGCTGCTAGATGTAACTGCCACAAAGCGCGAAGTTTATGCGGAAAAGGTTGTCAAAACGCTTTGCCCTTTCTGCGGTGTCGGCTGCCAGACAGACGTCAGCGTCAAAGGCAATGACATCATCAAGGTCGATGGCCGTCAAGGACCTGCAAACCGGGGCAAGCTTTGCGTCAAAGGCCGATTTGGTATGGACTATGTAACGTCGCCAGACCGTTTAACAAAACCGCTCATCCGACGAGAGGATGCCCCCAAACGCGGGGACCAGTCGTTTGATATCACCAACCTAAATGATTATTTCCGTGAGGCCACTTGGGAAGAGGCGATGGAGCGTGCGTCAGGTAGCTTCAATACGATCCTTAAACGCGATACCGGTGCGGCGCTTTGCGGCTTTGGTTCGGCGAAGGGCACCAATGAGGAGGCCTACTTATTTCAGAAATTCATCCGTCAGGTCTTTGGCACCAACAACGTCGATCATTGCACGCGCATGTGCCATGCGTCATCGGTTGCCGCATTGATGGAAGGCGTCGGATCTGGCGCTGTCTCGGCCCCGTTCACGGCCTCTGATGATAGTGATTGCATCATCGTCATCGGTGCCCGTCCTGAGCAGAACCATCCCGTGGCGGCGACCTATCTGAAACAGGCTGCCAAAGATGGTAAAACGCTGATCGTAATGGACCCGCGCCGTCAGGGTCTTATGCGTCTTGCGACCCATTCGGTCGTATTCAAGCCCGGGCGCGATGTCGCGATGCTGAACGCGATGCTGCATGTGATTATCGAAGAAGACCTTTACGACAAGCAATATATTCAGACCAACGTGGATGGGTTTGAAGCGCTCAAGGCCAAGGTAAAAGACTTTAGCCCCGAAGCCATGGCCGAAGTCTGCGGCGTGTCCGCCGATGTTTTACGAGACGTGGCGCGCACCTATGCGAATGCCGAAAGGGGCATCATCTTTTGGGGCATGGGGATTTCCCAGCATGTACACGGCACGGACAACGCGCGCTGTTTGATCGCGCTTGCGCTGATCACCGGCCATGTCGGCAGACCAGGTACAGGTTTGCATCCACTACGCGGTCAAAATAACGTACAGGGTGCATCTGACGCTGGCTTGATTCCGATGTTCTACCCCGATTACAAATCAGCCGAAGATCCCGATATTCGCGGACGGTATGAGGATGTTTGGGGCCGCAGCCTAGACCCAGAAAAAGGCCTGACTGTCGTAGAAATCATGCACGCAATCACCGCCGGCGTGATCAAGGGCATGTATATTATGGGCGAAAACCCTGCCATGTCAGACCCCGATCAACACCATGCCCGCGAAGCGCTTGCGACGTTGGAACATCTTGTGGTGCAAGACATATTTATGACCGAAACGGCTTGGTACGCCGATGTTATTCTGCCGGCATCATCTCAGGCAGAGAAAACAGGCACCTACACCAACTCGAACAGACAAGTTCAAATGGGCCGCTCGGTCCGTGACATGCCAGGAGAGGCGCGCCAAGATTGGGCGCTTATCGTTGACCTGGCTAACCGGTGTGGGGCAGATTGGGCTTATTCTGGCGTCTCAGATGTCTACGCTGAAATGGCAAGCATGATGCAAAGTCTGGATGGCATCACTTGGGACCGATTAGACGCGGAAGATTCAATTGTATACCCATTGAACACCAAGACAGGCATCAGTGAAGATGTGATCTTTTACGATGGCTTCCCAACAAAGGATGGTCGTGCAAAAGTCGTCCCCACTGATCTTATACCACCAGACGAGTTGCCCGATGAGGCGTATCCAATGGTGTTGACAACAGGCCGGATGCTGGAACATTGGCACACAGGGTCAATGACCCGACGGGCGCCAATGCTGAACGCGCAAGAGCCCGAACCAGTTGTCTCTATGCACCCCAAAGACATTGGAGAACGCGGTTTCAAACGTGGCCAACAGGTGACCGTCGAGACACGCAGGGGCGCGATCACGCTGACCCTACGGGCAGATCGAGACGTCACACCCGGCATGTTGTTCATCCCGTTCTGTTATGTCGAAGCACCAGCGAACATGCTAACAAACCCGCAGCTTGATCCTTATGGCAAGATCCCAGAATTCAAATTCTCAGCAGCTCGGATTACGGCCATGGGGTAACACCAATCGGCAAGGGACACAGATCATTTTAAAGGTCTCTTGCCGCATGACCGCCCAATAATCAGCTGGGACCGAAGATTCCACATATTGGGACAGCAAGCCTTATGTCCGTTGAAGCCCAATTCACACTATCTGAGGACAGGCTTTATAGAGACGAAGGCCCTGAGAGCGGCCTTAAGAGTATCAAAGAAAACCGAGTTTCTGAATCATCCGTATTAATATTATCCGTCTCTCAAAGGCTACGCATATTGAGCAACCAGTCATTTTTTGCGAAGGTCTGCTTTACGACCATGCTGACGGACGGTTCTTCAAAATGGAAGAAATTTCGCAGTTGCAGCGAACGGCGGCTTTGTCC
>JAPKAB010000014.1 GCA_028825475.1 Ascidiaceihabitans sp.
GACCAAACATCATGGATGGGTATTTTGAGGACTCGGAAAAAACGGCAGCGGCCTTTGATGATGAAGGCTACTTTATCACCGGTGATGCAATGGCGTTTGTTGATACAAATGACGTGAACCGTGGAATGCGGTTTGATGGACGACTATCTGAAGACTTCAAATTGCAGTCAGGTACATGGGTACGTGCCGCTGGCTTGCGCCTTGAATTACTTTCAACACTCGCACCATTTGCCGCCGATTTGGTCGTGACAGGGCAGGATCGCAATGAAATCGGCCTCATGATTTTCCCAAACCGTGAAGCAATTCAAGCAGCTGGTTACACACTAGATGACGACAATGGTGCCTATGTTTGCCCCAAATTACGTGCCGATCTTGAACACCGCCTAAAGGAACGCGCGGCCGAGACCTCTGGCTCCTCAACCCGTGTGACCCGTGCCATTGTATTGGCAGAACTCCAGTCCCTTGTGGACGGTGAAATAACTGCCAAGGGCAACCTGAACTTCCACACGGTCCTGACCCGTCGGGCTGACTTGGTGACACGACTGTATAACAATGATGCCACCGGCATTGCGAAACTCTGAAGAAAGAAAATAGATGGTAGATTTTTCCAAAGTCCGGGCAATTGATTTTCACACCCACGCAGAAGAACCCTGCGGCTGTCATGCCGATGATGGCTACGACGATCTGCAAGCAACGATGGCCAGCTATTTTCGTGCCCCTTGGAAACACCCTCCAACCATCCTAGAAACAGCACAGCATTACCGTGATCAAAACATTGCAGCAGTCATCTTCCCCGTCGATTCAGAACGCGAAACAGGCTACCGCCGTTATAAGAATGAAGAGGTCGCCGAGCTGGCCGCTGAGAACGACGATGTATTGATTCCATTCGCCAGTATCGACCCTCATAAAGGTAAAATGGGCCAACGCGAAGCACGTCGTTTGATCCGTGACTATAACATCAAAGGGTTCAAATTTCACCCAACCATGCAAGGGTTCTACCCAAACGATCGCATGGCATATGGCTTATACGAGGCAATCGCCGAAGAGGGTGGCATCGCACTTTTTCACACAGGTCAGACTGGTGTTGGATCAGGCATGCCAGGCGGCAATGGGATGCGTTTGAAATACTCAAATCCTATGTACATGGATGACGTTGCCGTAGATTTTCCAGAAATGAAAATCATCCTTGCCCACCCATCATTCCCTTGGCAGGAAGAAGCGCTAGCCGTTGCCCAGCACAAGCCGAATGTCTACATTGACCTTTCAGGTTGGTCCCCCAAAATACTTCCCAGACATTCTGGTGAAGTACTGCAATTCGATCTTGAAGAAGAAAGTATTGTTCGGCTCAGATTGGCCAATGATTACACCAGAACGGTGGTTGGCTGATTTCGAAAAAATCGCAATCAAAGACGAGCTGCGCGAGGGCATCATCAAAGGCAACGCAATGAAGCTGCTTGGGATCGAGTAATCGACCCACGGCAGCTAGGATAATTAACGAACTAATTATATGATATCGATGCTGGGTTTGTTTTGCACTCACCTCAGCAATGGTTGGCTTGTGTACATTACTTACCTAAACGGCCAAACATAGATTAACGTGGAAAAGCAAAAGGCTCCAACATGATCATTTACGGACTAAGCACATGCTCAGATTGCCAGAAAGCGCAAAAAGCATTGGAGGCCGCAGGTAAAACAATCACGTTTCGGGATGTGCGCGCAGAACCTTTGACTGAGGCGGAGCTTGAAGAACTATTAATTGAGTTTGGTGATTGCTTGGTGGATCGCACCACTAATGACTATAGGGCATTGAGCACTTGGTTGAAGAACTCTGAAGCAGATGCACAGATCTCTTCCAAACCGAAGGTAATGGCCCGCCCCGTCATTCAAGACGGGGACCGCTACTATTTAGGTTGGACTGATGAGGTTCAGCAGGCTTTACTAACTAATTAAGAGGCGCTTACTCAACGCAGGCGCAGCATGTTAAAGGCAAAACTCATATCAGATTTAGCTTGATATTACGCGCACCACACGCTGTAATTGCAGTAGTCAAAATCATAACTACTGATTTACTAGACGAGCTTGTTGCAATGTTTTCATCTAAAGTTTCTTTTCAACAAACCCAGGTAGAAATTCGTTACCAATTACAAAAGGCGGCTCACATACAACCTTGGATTTCAAACACTTTCTGAGCTCTGCATGACGGGCAAAAAGCTGTCAGCCGACGGCAACCCGAAAGTCATTAACTTACAAGAAATCCTTAGCTTTTTTCAGATATCCAAGTCTAAATTCACCTATTAATTACCTGGCGCAATCACGGACGAATACTAGACGACGAACTGAGTTAAGGCCTCGTCATTGGTTATGTCTGTCAAAGTAAATCCAGCGTCGGCAATCAGCTTGCACATAACATCAAAATTCTTTGGGTCAGAAGTTTCGATCCCGATCAAAACAGACCCAAAATTTCGTGCTGATTTTTTCATGTACTCAAAGCGTGCGATGTTGTCGTCTGGGCCCAAAATATTCAAGAAGTCTTTTAGTGCACCCGGGCGTTGCGGAAGGCGCAAAATGAAATATTTTTTTAATCCCAAGTATCGCTGCGCCCTTTCTTTAACCTCTGGCAATCGCTCAAAGTCAAAGTTGCCACCTGAGGCAACACAGACAACTGTTTTACCTTTAATCTGATCTAAGATCTCACTTAGCACCTCAATCGACATTGCTCCAGCTGGCTCAAGGACGATTCCTTCAATATTCAACATTTCTAGTATCGTATTACAAATACGGTCTTCATCCAGATGTAAAACAGTTGATCCATCGATGCCCTTCAACCGTGCAAAAGTACGCTCTCCAATCCGCGCAACCGCTGCACCGTCAACAAACGTATCCACCTTAGAAACGGTCATTGGTTCACCGGCATCAACAGCCACCTTCAGACTTTGAGCACCTGTGGGTTCAACAAAAGTATAGGCGCAATCATCACCAAAATAACTAAACGTCCCCGCAGACAAACCACCACCACCGACTGGAAGAACAATGTGGTCTGGAACACGCCCTAACTGCTCTTCAATCTCAACCGCAACACTAGCCTGCCCTTCAATCACATCCTCATCGTCAAAAGGCGAAAGGAAGTAAGCACTTTGTTCAGAACAATATTTTTGAGATGCTTTGAGCGTCTCGTCAAAATAGTCACCAACCATCCGAATCTCAACATGGGTGCCACCAAACATCTGTGTTTTCATCACCTTCTGCTCTGGCGTTGTGACTGGCATAAACACCACGCCCTTCACGCCAAAGTGACGACACATAAACGCAACGCCCTGAGCGTGATTTCCAGCACTGGCGCAGACAAAAATATCGTGTGTGGAGGTTACCTTACGCATCGCATTAAACGCACCACGCAATTTGTAGGATCTAACAGGGCTTAAGTCTTCACGCTTAAGCCAAATATCTGCCCCAAAACGTTGAGACAGAAGATCGCTATGCATCAATGGAGTCGCTGGAAAAACCTTGCGCATCTCAGCAGTGGCAGCGCGGGCAGAAGCAACAAACGGGTCGAGGGCCATAAAACAATCCTGAATAATGCGATACGTCAGACCTAAGGACAGGTCAGCAAAGGGTCAACGGCCTTGCTGTCCTTGCCTCTAGACGTAAAACGGGTTATCGCCCGCGTCGACCTGACAAAGGAAATAAAAGATGTCCGCACCCAAAAAAGTCGTCCTAGCCTACTCCGGTGGCCTTGATACCTCAATTATCCTGAAATGGCTGCAAACCGAATATGGTTGCGAAGTTATAACCTTCACTGCTGACCTGGGCCAAGGCGAAGAGCTGGAGCCAGCACGCACAAAAGCAGAATTGATGGGTGCATCGTCGATTTATATCGAGGATGTGCGTGAAGAATTTGTGCGCGACTTTGTCTTTCCAATGTTCCGCGCCAATGCGGTTTATGAAGGTCTATATCTTCTGGGCACATCTATCGCACGCCCATTGATCTCAAAACGCCTTGTCGAAATCGCTGAAGAAACTGGTGCAGATGCAATCGCACACGGCGCAACAGGCAAAGGCAACGATCAAGTTCGCTTCGAGCTGGCCGCCTACGCCCTGAACCCAGACATCAAAGTGATCGCACCTTGGCGTGAATGGGATTTATCCAGCCGCACCAAACTGATTGATTTTGCTGAAAAGAACCAAATTCCAATAGCCAAAGACAAACGCGGCGAAGCCCCGTTCAGTGTTGACGCGAACCTGTTACACACCTCATCAGAAGGCAAAGAACTGGAAGATCCAGCAGTGGATGCACCAGAATACGTGTACCAACGCACTGTGTCTCCAGAAGATGCACCTAACGAGCCAGAGTTCATCGAAATCGGTTTTGAGAAAGGTGATGCAGTTTCAATCAACAGCGTAGCAATGTCACCAGCAACCGTTCTAACTGAGCTGAACCGTCTTGGCGGCAAGCACGGCATCGGCCGCCTTGATCTGGTTGAAGGTCGTTTCGTTGGCATGAAATCACGTGGCATCTACGAAACGCCCGGCGGCACGATCCTGCTCGAAGCGCACCGTGGTATCGAATCCATCACATTGGATCGTGGTGCTGCGCACCTTAAGGATGAGCTGATGCCAAAATACGCAGAACTCATTTACAACGGTTTCTGGTTCAGCCCAGAGCGTGAAATGATGCAAGCGATGATCGACAAAAGCCAAGAGCACGTCACCGGCACCGTCCGCGTGAAACTGTACAAAGGTCTGTCACGCACTGTGGGCCGTTGGTCGGATCACTCGCTTTATTCCGAAGCGCACGTGACATTCGAAGACGACGCAGGCGCATACGATCAAAAAGACGCAGCAGGATTCATTCAGTTGAACGCGCTACGCCTAAAACTTTTGGCAGCACGCGATCGCCGCCTTAAAAAGTAACTACAACTTTACAGCCGCAAGCCTGTTGTAATACGGCATGGCTTGCGCCGCTACCTCTTCGTAATCAGGCTCTAATACGGGCAATTCATCCTCTGCATCCGCAAAACCGGTAGAGCGATGAACGGCCCCATACCAGTGTGATGCCCAGACGCCATCACTTGCGTGGCCGCCACTTGGCCAATGCAACATACCAGCATCCCATTTCAGACTAACCGCATCACACAGCTTGCGCATCATGCCTTCAGGGTCGTCGCGAATGTCGTGTGAATCGACAACAATCGGCGTTTGGCCTAGCGCAGTGACGTGATCAAACAGTTCAGCCTGTTGGCGGAACCCGATGTCGTCCAACTGTGGCCCTTCGCGTTTCTTCGCATAGCTGGCCACAACCCGTGCAGGATGACGGATCAGGAATACGTTGATGACATCTGCCATCCAATCACGCGGGACGCCATCAACCATATGCTGGGTCATATGCTTTTGATAAAAAATAGGACGGTCAGTTGGCGACAGAAGTTGACGGGCAACAATATCAGGGTCTTGGAATTGGGATGCCAATATCTCATTTTGCATTGGGTGAACGATTCCGGTTTTGGCCAAATAAGCGGCATAAAACGGTTCATCCACAACTGTAGAATCCTTGCGGCCACCAAAACTATACATCATTGCAGTCGATAAATTGCGCGGCCCAGACCACATCGCGATGCGCTTCGTTTGATCCATAACTCTCCCCAGTTTGAGGCACCTTAGGCCTGCAGGTTTACGGTGCCAATATGAAACCTCTCTCACCTATGCGTTACATCGTATGCTCGACACTTGCGTAAACCGCTCCAGATGGTGAACTAGAATGCAAAGGAGACTGAAATGATATTTACACGCTCAGCTAAATCAACGGCCCTTGCACTGGTCGCCACCGTGGGACTGTTTGCACAGGTACAAACCGCTCATGCAGACACTGAAACACTTACCGTTGCCGGGGGATGCTTTTGGTGTGTTGAATCCGATTTCGAAAGCGTCGACGGTGTAAAAGAAGCCATTTCAGGTTTTGCTGGCGGCAAAGTGGCCAACCCTACATACAAACAAGTCGTACGTGGCGGAACTGGCCATTATGAGGCTGTTCAAATCATCTTTGATCCAGATATCGTTTCGCGCGACGACATACTAAGCAAGTTCTTCCGTTCGGTGGATCCAACCGATGCAGGCGGTCAGTTCTGTGATCGCGGCCAAAGCTATGCGACAGCAATCTTTGCAGAGAGCCCAGATCAAAAAGCCGCTGCTGAAAAGGCCAAAGCGCAGGCTGCCAGCGATCTTGGACAAAAGATTGTAACCCCTATCCTGGGTTCATTCCCCTTCTACGCAGCCGATGCCTCACATCAGGACTATTACAAGGGTAGCAAAATTGTGCTGACACGCTTTGGTCCAAAAAAGCAGTCCAAAGCATATAAGGCCTACCGCGATGCATGCGGCCGCGATCAACGTGTTGAAAAACTGTGGGGCACCGCAGCTCCGTTTGATGGTCACTAACCTAACTTCGCATCCCGAATATCTTTGAGATCAGGAATAACGTCTGCCGTCCCAAGCCGTGTAACCATTAAAGCACTGGCTTGGGTCGCCAATTTGATCGCCTGCGCCATTGGCATACCGCGATCCAATCCAGCAACCACATAACCAGTGAACGTATCACCAGCCCCAGTGGTATCAATTGGTTCGACTTTAATTGCGTCAAAATCAGTCTCTAAACCAAAGGAATTCGCATACCAACGACATCCATCAGCGCCCAAGGTTACAATGACATTTGCAACTTCCAGTGTATTTATTGGCTTCCCAATCGCTGTTTCAAGCTGTCCCGCCTCGATTTCGTTCAAGAATAACAAATCGATATATGGGAGCAACATCTTGACCGTATCCGCCTCAAACGGCGCAGCGGCATAGACGATGCTAAACCCCAGGTCCTTGGCTATTTGCGCAGCAACCAATTGACCCGTCGTTTCGTTCTGCATCAACAAAGTGTCGCCAGTATCAGCCTCAGCCAATGCGGCACCGATTTGATCCACTTCAAGTCGGTAGTTTGCGCCGGGCCACAACACGATCGAGTTTTCAGCACTGTCATCAACGCTGATAATCGCGTGACCTGTAACCTCTGAAATCTCAGCGATGTGACCCACATCGACACCGTATTCTAAAAGGCGTTCAACGGCCCAGCGCCCATCGGTTCCAACCGCCCCAATGTGACGTGTGCGTGCACCTGCTCGGGCAGCTGCCACAGACATATTTGCGCCCTTGCCACCCAGACCCTGAGAATAGAATTTTGCAGCCAAAGTTTCGCCAGGTGCCGGCAAATGCGGCACCTGATAAACCATGTCGATGTTAATTGAACCAAGGTTGTAGATCGTCATTAGCCAACCTTACATGCGGCCAAAATTGCCATGTTCAAAATATCATTAGCGGTCGCTGACGTTGAACAAACCTGAATGGATTCATCGACACCGGCAAGGATTGGGCCAATCACAGTCGCATCGCCCATTTCTTGCATCAATTTAACGGAAATGCTGGCAGAGTGACGTGCAGGAACCACTAAAATGTTTGCAGGACCAGTCAGGCGTGAAAATGGATACTGCTTTTGCGACTCCGCATTAAGCGCCACATCCACCGTCATTTCACCCTCGTATTCAAAATCAACACCCCGCTTGTCCAGTACCTTTGGCGCGAGGTGCATCTTCTCTGCCCTTTCAGAAATAGGATATCCAAAGGTTGAGAAGCTGACAAAAGCCACACGCGGCTCAAGGCCCATATCACGCGCAACAATTGCGGCGCGTTCTGCAATTGTTGCCAGATCATTTTCGTCAGGCCATTCATGAACCAAGGTGTCCGCAATGAACACAATCTTTCCCTTGTACAGGATCGCGGTAATGCCCGCAGCACCATGAGCTGCATCCGCATCAAACACGTGATTGATGCGTTCCAAAATATGCGCAGATTTGCGCGTCACACCCGTAACCAATCCATCGCCATGCCCATGCGCCAGCATCAATGCCGAGAAAACGTGGCGATCACGTGAAGCCAAGCGGTGAATATCTGCGCGGTCAAAACCTTTGCGCTGCAAGCGATCATACAAGAAGCTTTTATAAGTCTCTAAATGGGGTGTGTTGGCTGCATTGACCACTTCTAATTCACGCACAGCATCTGCTAGTCCAGCTTCCTCAAGCTTGGCTTTTACATCAGAAGCCCGTCCAACAACCAATGCCTTGCCTAGACCAGAACGCTGGTAATTCACTGCTGCCCGCAACACACGCGGATCATCGCCTTCGGCAAAAATCATCCGTGCCTGCGCCGTACGCGCACGAATGTTTAGGCCCCGCAAGATGCTTGCCGTTGGATCCATCCGGGATTTTAGCGAAACTTCGTATGCCTCGATATCAATAATCGGGCGACGCGCCACACCGGTGTCCATACCAGCTTTAGCAACAGCTGGTGGAATACGGTGGATCAATCGCGGATCAAACGGCGTTGGGATGATATAGTCACGTCCAAACGTAAGGTTTTTCCCATAGGCCAATGCAACTTCATCCGGCACCTCCTCGCGGGCCAGTTGGGCAAGGGCGTGAGCGCAAGCAATTTTCATCTCATCGTTGATTGCACGGGCGTGAATGTCCAATGCGCCGCGGAACAAATATGGAAAGCCCAAAACATTGTTCACTTGGTTTGGATAGTCACTGCGTCCTGTGGCGACGATGGCATCAACACGTACTTCGTGCGCCTCTTCTGGTGTAATCTCTGGATCAGGGTTCGCCATTGCAAAGATAACTGGATTGTCCGCCATGCTGGCGACCATCGACGGAGTTACGGCACCTTTAGCCGAAACGCCCAGGAAAACATCACAACCTTTCATTGCCTCGTCCAATGTGCGTGCGTCTGTGATCACAGCATGCGCTGACTTCCATTGGTTCATACCCTCTGTACGACCTTGATAGATCACACCCTTGGTGTCGCACATGATACAGTTTTCGTTTTTTGCGCCCATGGATTTCAACAATTCAAGGCATGCAATCCCAGCAGCACCCGCACCATTGAGCACAATTTTGACGTCTTCAATTTTTTTACCAGACAAATGAAGCGCATTGATTAGACCCGCTGCACAAATGACTGCCGTGCCATGCTGATCATCATGAAAAACAGGAATGTCCATTTCCTCTTTCAAACGCTGCTCGATAATAAAGCACTCTGGTGCCTTGATGTCCTCAAGATTGATGCCGCCAAAGGTGGGCCCCATCAGTCTTACAGCTTTACAGAATTCATCTGGATCTTCGGTATCCAATTCGATGTCGATGCTGTTCACATCCGCAAAGCGCTTAAATAGAACCGCTTTGCCTTCCATCACGGGCTTCGATCCTAATGCACCCAAATTACCCAAACCTAGCACCGCAGTACCGTTGGAAATCACCGCAACAAGGTTCCCTTTGTTCGTATAGTCATAGGCCAAACCTGGATTCTCGGCGATCGCCAAGCAAGGAACCGCAACGCCTGGAGAATAGGCCAAAGACAGGTCCCGTTGCGTGGTCATTGGAACAGTGGCCGTGATTTCAAATTTTCCAGGTGTTGGTTCTAAGTGAAAGACCAACGCCTCTTCATCGGTGACTCTAGTCTTGGACATTGTGCATTTTCCTCCCATGCGAGATTTTACCGTAAACTAGAGATCTGAAACCCTCAATGGTTACGCACTTTACGGGTTTTCCCACCTCCTCCGTCTTTGTAAGGTCAGCCAACACTTGTCGGGGGACAAAATATGACCGTCACACCAATGATGGCCCAGTATCTAGAGATCAAAGCAGCGCATCCTGATGCTTTGCTGTTTTATCGCATGGGTGATTTCTATGAAATGTTCTTTGATGATGCCGTAGCGGCAGCTGAAAGCTTAGACATCGCTCTGACCAAACGCGGCAAACATGAAGGCAATGACATTCCCATGTGCGGCGTGCCTGTGCATGCGGCCGAAGGGTATCTGCTGACCCTCATCCGCAAAGGATATCGCGTTGGCGTTTGCGAGCAGCTGGAAAGTCCTGCTGAAGCAAAGAAACGTGGCTATAAATCGATCGTAAAACGCGATGTTGTGCGCCTTGTCACTCCAGGCACTTTGACAGAAGACAGCTTGCTGAACGCACGCAGCCACAATTATCTCGCAGCGTTTGTTGAGGTCCGCGATCAAGCTGCTATCGCATGGGTCGATATTTCCACTGGTATGTTTAACGCAATGAAGGCGAACCAAACGCGGTTGGGTCCTGAACTCGCCCGCTTGTCCCCGTCCGAGTTGATAGTCCCACAGGCACTAGAGAACGATTTACACCAGTTAGTGACTGAATTTGGAATTTCATTGACGGGATTGTCGGGATCTTCCTTTGACAGCACGTCTGGAGAAAAGCGCCTTTGTGATCTGTTCGGCGTCAGCACTTTGGACGCCTATGGTAACTTCGATCGGGCCGAAATTGCCGCGATGGGTGCCATCGTTGATTACCTAAATATTACTCAAAAGGGTAAATTGCCTCTATTGCAGCCCCCACAGCAGGAACAGCATAATAAAACCGTTCAAATCGACGCCGCGACGCGCCGCAATTTGGAACTAACCCAAGCGTTGTCAGGTGGACGTGCAGGATCATTGCTCGCTGTGATTGACACCACCGTCACCGCAGGCGGCGCACGCCTTCTTGAGCGAAGGCTTTCTGCACCTTCGCGTGTGTTAGAGACAGTTTCGGACAGATTGAATGCCGTATCACACGTCCTAGAAAACACACGGATTACCGAAGATGTACGTGAAAAACTGCGCCAAGTTCCCGATTTGGACCGCGCCCTGTCGCGCCTATCCTTAGACCGCGGCGGCCCCCGTGATCTGACCGCCATTCGCAATGGGTTGGCTGAGGCGGGTTTGATTACATCAAACGGTCTTGGCGACGCGCCAAAACTATTGTCTAGCGCGTTACAAAGCCTAACAGGGCATGACGATTTGATTGATCTACTAGATCAAGCACTGATTGCAGAGCCGCCACTTTTGGCCCGTGATGGCGGCTTCATCGCCCCCGAATATGACGAAGACCTCGATGAGGCCCGCAAACTACGTGATGAGGGGCGTAGTGTCATCGCGCAGATGCAAAAGGAATTTGCGACGCAAACAGGCATTTCGACGCTGAAGATCAAACACAACAACGTATTGGGCTATTTCATCGAAACCACGGCGACTCATGCGGATAAAATGCTATCGCCGCCACTGAATGAAACCTTCATTCACCGTCAAACCACTGCCAATCAAGTGCGCTTTACCACTGTTGAGTTGTCCGAGATGGAGACGAAGATCCACAACGCTGGCAACCGCGCCCTTGAGATCGAAAAGCGTCTCTATGAAATGCTAAAGCGCGCAATTCTGGACAGTGCAGCGCTGATCACGCAGACCGCCCGCGGCTTGGCAGAGATCGATTTGGCCACCAGTTTGGCCCACCTCGCCCGTGCCCAAGACTGGTGCAAGCCAACTGTCGATACCTCGCGTGCGTTCAACATCATCGCTGGGCGCCATCCCGTTGTGGAAAAGGCTTTGCGTGATCAATCTGGCCAACCGTTCATCGCCAATGACTGCGATCTGTCCGCGACGGACACTGCAAACATCTGGCTGCTCACCGGTCCCAATATGGCTGGTAAATCGACATTCTTGCGTCAAAACGCACTGATTGCCCTTCTGGCGCAAATGGGCAGCTATGTGCCCGCCTCTTCTGCGCATATTGGCATGATCAGCCAATTGTTCAGCCGCGTAGGTGCATCTGATGATTTGGCCCGTGGCCGTTCGACATTTATGGTTGAAATGGTGGAAACTGCAGCAATCCTTAATCAAGCAGACGACCATGCATTGGTGATCTTGGATGAAATTGGACGCGGTACTGCGACCTATGACGGTCTATCAATCGCATGGGCCACGCTAGAGCACCTGCACGACGTTAACCAATCGCGCGCCTTGTTCGCTACGCACTATCACGAAATGACTGCGCTTTCGGGCAAGTTGGATGGGGTAGATAACGCTACTGTTGCGGTTAAAGAATTCGATGGTGACGTTGTGTTCTTGCACGAAGTTAAAAAAGGCGCTGCCGATCGGTCTTATGGTGTTCAGGTGGCAAAGCTGGCTGGTCTGCCAGATGCCGTAATCGCGCGCGCGCGTGTGGTGCTGGAAGCCTTGGAAAAAGGTGAGCGTGAAGGTGGTGCTACACAAAAGACACTGATCGACGATCTGCCCCTTTTCGCCAGCACGCCACCCCCTGCACCGGTTAAGGTTGAGGCCTCCCCAGCGTTAGATTTACTAGGCGATATTCTTCCAGACGAGTTGTCACCAAAACAAGCGCTCGACCTGATCTACAAACTGAAAGAGGCGGCCAAAAACTGACCGCCCCCTTTGGAAATTGTAGCTGCTAATTAATTTAGCCAGCGGGTGTAGACGACACGCCAACCTGTGCAGGACGCAACAAACGATCATGCAGCATAAAGCCCTCAGCGGCGACCTGAATGATGTCACCAGCAACTGTTGCTGGCACAGGTGCTTCAAACATCGCTTGGTGAACCTGTGGATCAAACTTGTCGCCAACAGCTGGCGTAATAACCTCGATGCCATGCTTTTTAAACACGCTCAAAAGCTCGCGCATTGTTAGCTCAATACCTTCCAACAGCGGGCCAGCAACTTCGCGTTGCTCATCGGTGATTGTATCAAGCGCACGTTTCATGTTGTCATAAACCGGCAGCATATCACGAGCCAATTTTGAGCCACCATAGTTCTCTGCCTCACGACGATCTTTATCCGAACGTTTGCGCGCATTTTCGGCATCAGCCAAAGCACGCATAAAGCGGTTTTTGTAATCATCACGTTCCACGCGAAGCTCATCTAGCTCCAGGGCTTCATCTGTGATTTCTTCCATTTCATCAGCGAATTCTTCCGCTTCCATGTCCTCGATATCATCGAGAAAATCATTATTCGTTGGCTCAGCCATAATCCACCTCTAGCTCCGGTCTGAAAGTAATTTTCCAACCAGTTGCGCCGTGTAATCTACAATCGGCACGATACGTCCATAATTCAGTCTCGTCGGACCAATGACGCCGACGGCACCAATAATCTTACGATCAGCGTTCATATAAGGGGAAACCACCAAAGAGGAACCCGAAAGTGAAAAAAGTTTGTTCTCAGAGCCAATAAAAATGCGAACACCGTCGCCATCCTCGGTTAATTCAAGAAACTCAGAGATATCGCGCTTGCGTTCAAGGTCATCAAACAGGTTTCGAATGCGTTCAAGATCATGTTCCTCAGCACTGGATTCGAGCAAGTTCGAACGACCACGTACGATCAAACGCTCACTGCGCTCTCCTTCAGCCTCCCAAACAGCCAACCCACTGTCGACCAAACTGCGGGCTAGGACATCAATTTCTTGGCGTCTATTAGATATCTCTTTTTGAATGACGCCGCGTACATCACTAAGGGTCCGACCCTCTACCAGTGAGTTCAAGAAATTGGCCGCCTCACGCATGGAACTGGGTGTAAGGCCCGGAGGCGGCGTGAACAGGCGGTTTTCAACATGCCCATCGGCGAAGACCAATACGACCAATGCACGATCAATCGCCAACGATACAAATTCGATATGTTTGATCGGTGCTTCATGCTTCGGCGTTAAAACCAAAGATGCTCCTTGAGTCACTCCAGATAATGCCGCACCGACACGATCCAGCAATCCACCGACATCGTTTTCGTTGTGCCCCATCGTTGCATCGATCTTTTCGCGGTCGGTTTCGTCTGGAATTCCGACCTCCATCAACCCATCTACGAACATCCGCAGACCTGCTTGGGTCGGGATACGCCCGGCACTAACGTGGGGACTGTCCAGCAACCCCATATACTCAAGATCCTGCATAACGTTGCGAATGGTGGCTGCGCTGACCTTTTCGCTGAAATCACGAGTAAGCGTACGAGACCCGACAGGGTCACCATTGTGCAAATACCCCTCAACCACGCGGCGAAACACCTCACGGGAGCGGTCGTTCATATCATCAAGCATCTGTGGTTTATCTGTCATCATATACCTTTAACGCAGCACCGATAGCGCCGCACCATTAAAGAGCACAGTGAACAAAGGTCAATCAGGGTTGCATCAAGGGGCATCGGGGCGGTATCCAACAAGCAACTTAAAAAGGATATAACATGCGACCTTCAGGACGTGCCCTCGACCAAATGCGCGAAGTTTCTATCGAAACTGGCTTTACCAAACACGCTGAAGGGTCCGCCCTGATCAAAATGGGCGACACACACGTGTTGTGCACCGCATCAATTGAGCCACGCGTTCCATCCTTTATCAAGGGATCTGGCCTTGGTTGGGTCACCGCAGAATACGGCATGTTGCCACGCGCCACCAACACACGGATGCGCCGCGAAGCAGCATCAGGCAAGCAAGGCGGCCGTACCGTTGAAATCCAACGCCTCATTGGTCGTTCATTGCGCGCAGGCGTGGATCGTGTGGCTTTGGGCGAACGTCAAATCACCATCGACTGTGACGTCTTGCAAGCTGACGGCGGCACACGTTGTGCCTCCATCACAGGTGGCTGGATCGCATTACGTTTGGCTGTGAACAAACTGATGAAAGCCGGCGATGTGGTCAGCGATCCATTGGTTGATCCAGTTGCCGCGGTAAGCTGTGGTATCTACGCGGGCCAACCGGTTCTTGATCTGGATTACCCTGAGGATTCTGAAGCTGGCGTTGATGGCAACTTCATCATGACCGGTTCCAAAAAACTGATCGAAGTACAGATGAGCGCTGAAGGCTCCCTGTTCTCACGTACACAACTAAACGAACTGATGGACCTAGCCGAAAAAGGCGTAGGCGAATTGGTAGAAGCCGCGAAAGCCGCTACAACATGAGCCGTAAATTCACCCTAGATCGCCTGTTGGTGGCAACACATAACGCAGGCAAATTGGAAGAAATGCATCAGCTATTTCAACCGCTTGGGGTGGTCATCACCGGCGCGGCCGAGATGGATTTGGCCGAACCGGAAGAGACGGAAAATACCTTTGTCGGAAACGCACGGATCAAAGCCCACGCCGCCGTTATGGCCACAGGGCTTCCTGCGCTTTCTGACGATTCAGGCATCCAAGTTGATGGTCTAGATGGTGCGCCAGGTGTCTACACCGCCGATTGGGCAGAGACGCCAAGTGGCCGTGACTTTATTATGGCGATGACCAAAACTCAGAACTTTTTGGAAGAACGTAACGCCCCGCATCCACGCACTGCACGCTTCTGTTCCACGCTAGTTTTGGCATGGCCTGATGGACATGACGAAGTATTCGAGGGCACGGTTGAGGGCACCTTAGTTTGGCCAATGCGCGGCAAGCAAGGTCACGGATATGACCCGATGTTTATGCCCGTTGGCCACGATGTCACCTTTGCTGAAATGGACCATGACGCAAAGAACCTGATCAGCCATCGCGCCCGTGCATTCGAGAAACTGATCGCTGGCTGTTTTGGCTGAAGATTGGGAACAGGGCGGCTTCGGCCTCTATATCCACTGGCCATTTTGCGCCGCCAAATGCCCCTATTGCGATTTCAACAGCCATGTTTCGCGTAGCATCGACCATTCCTCATGGCGCGATGGCTATCTAGCCGAACTGCGCCGTGCAGCCCGTGAAACAAAGGGCCGTGTATTACGCAGCGTGTTTTTCGGTGGCGGCACACCCAGTCTGATGGATCCAGACGTGGTGGCTGATATCATGTCAGAAATCTATCGCCTCTGGCCCACCGCCAACGATCTTGAAACCACGCTCGAGGCCAACCCCGGGTCGGTCGAGGCTGGCCGCTTTGCTGCCTTCCGTCAGGCAGGTATCAATCGCATCTCCATGGGGGTTCAAGCTCTCAATGACGACGACCTGCGCCGACTGGGCCGCATCCATACAGTGGGTGAGGCACGCACAGCATTCGACATTGCACGCACGACCTTTGATCGCGTTAGTTTTGATTTGATCTATGGGCGTCAGAAACAAACACTTGATGATTGGAAAATAGAGCTCAAGCAGGCTCTAAATATGGCGATTGATCACCTTTCGCTCTACCAGCTCACTATTGAACAAGGCACAGCATTCGGCGATCGCTACAACGCGGGCAAACTGGCTGGCCTCCCCAGCGACGACCTTGGCGCGGATATGTACGAAGTGACCCAAGACATATGTGGCGAGGCCGGCATGCCATCCTATGAGGTCTCCAACCACGCCCGTGATGGGGCGCAGTCACGTCACAACCTCGTCTACTGGCGCTATGGTGACTACGTAGGAATCGGCCCGGGTGCGCACGGTCGTTTGACCGTCAATGGCCAACGGACGGCTACGGAATGTTTCAGTAACCCAAAACGTTGGCTCGACGCTGCGTTGAGTGGCGAAACGGAAAAGCCCCGCGAGCCATTGGCGCGCGAGGATCAAGCAAGTGAACTTTTACTGATGGGCCTTCGATTGAAGGAAGGCATCGACCCAAAGCGGTTCTTTGACCTTTCAGGCCGTAATATCGATCAAAACGCTATAAATGAGCTGATTGATTTAAATCTACTTCACGCCCATAAAAATAGAATTATCGTTTCTGATCAAGGGTTTATGATTTTGAACGCTGTTTTGAGGCGTCTCTTAGAGGCTTAGGCACCACCCAACCTACGACACAGATCATCGAGATCATCGAGAGAGCCATAATTAATGACCATCTGACCTTTCTCTGAACCTGGTTTATGGTTCAACAAAACCTTCATTTTGAGACCCGCTGACAAATCACCTTCAAGTGCTTTGGTGTCAGCATCTTTGTCTGGCTTGCCACCTACGATGCTTTCGCTGCTCGTAGTTTCACCTTTAGCTGCTGATGACTTCACAAGTGCCTCAGTCGCTCGAACGCTGAGGCCACCCTTGATTATAAGTTTAGCCAATTCAGATGCGTTCTCTGCCGGTACCAACGCACGAGCGTGACCAGAAGACAATTCACCACTGCGAACAAGCTCAATTACATCGTCTGGCAGATTCAGCAAACGGAGCAAATTAGCGATGTGGCTACGGCTTTTACCCAAAGCTTCTGCCATCTTTTCCTGAGTATGGCCAAACCGATCCATCAACTGACGATACCCAACGGCTTCTTCCATTGGGTTTAGATCAGCACGTTGAATGTTTTCAATGATCGCAACTTCTAGAACCTCAGCATCAGAAAACTGACGCACAACAACAGGTAGCTCATGCAATTTCGCCATCTGAGAGGCGCGCCAGCGGCGTTCACCCGCAACAATCTGGTAACGACCGTTATCCAGAACTCGGACGATCAGCGGTTGGATAACACCCTTTTCCTTGATAGACGCGGCCAGATCATCCAAATCACCTTGAACAAATTGTTTACGTGGTTGATCAGGATTGGCTTCAATTTGCTCGATTGGAACAAACCGTTCGGCGGCAGGACCATCTTGTACCAGAGTTTCAGCCTCTGTTACATCAGCCATCAATGCCGAAAGCCCTCGGCCAAGTCCGCGTTTGTTTTCTCTACCTGAAGCCATGTTGCACCCCTATCCTAGATTATAGTTTGTTCTTTTCGATCAATTCCTGCGCCAATGCGCGATATGCAATCGCACCTTTCGACGCTGAATCATATGTTAGAACTGGCATCGCAAAGGACGGTGCCTCGCTCAAACGGACGTTCCTTGGAATGACCGTTTTAAACACCAAATCACCCAGATTATCACGAGCGTCTTGCTCAACCTGTTGTGAAAGATTGTTACGTTTGTCGTACATCGTCAGCACAACGCCTTCGATCCTAAGGTCTGTGTTGCCAGATTGGCGAACCTCGCGGATCGTCAACATAAGCTGAGACAATCCTTCTAGTGCAAAAAATTCACTTTGGAGCGGTACCAATACTGTGTGAGCCGCAATCATAGCATTCACAGTCAAAAGATTCAAAGACGGCGGGCAATCAATCAAAATGAAGTCAAATTCAAACTCATCAATTTGGGTTTGGCGTAATGCGTCGTGCAGCAAAAAACTACGTTTTTCGTTTGAAACCAGTTCAAGATCAGCAGAGCTTAGATCAACAGTTGCAGGAATAATCGCAAGATTTTCGATCGCTGACGCCTGAATAACGTCCTTGAGATCGATATCCTCAAGCAAAAGTTCATAAGTTGTAAACTCGCGATCACTTTGTTCGATCCCTAAGCCAGTCGATGCGTTCCCTTGTGGGTCCAAATCAACCACCAGAACACGATGACCAGCTTCAGCCAGTGCAGCAGAAAGGTTAATCGTTGTCGTAGTTTTGCCAACACCCCCTTTTTGGTTCGCCACGGCAATAATTTTAGGCCCTTCTGGGCGCGTCAGATCAGACACGGGCAAGTTCCTTAATCTTTAGGATAGCGGCGTTGCTATTTGTCTTACTTGTAATTTCTTCGTACTTGAATGACCAGTTTTCTTGCGCCTGCAAAACCTCTTTTTCCCAAGTCTCGCCTTTCGGAAGGATCGCAACGCCATTTTTTGCGGAATGGCGCTCCACAAACCCAAGCAGACCGTTCAAATCCGTTAGTGCGCGTGCCGAAATTACGCTTGCCCCAATGGGCTCAAGTACTTCGATACGTTCAGCATGAACTTTCACATTTAAACCGATCTTACGAACAGCATTACGAAGAAACGCGCATTTACGTTGATCACTTTCAACAAGATAAAATTGCATATCCGGCCGACATTCTTTGGCGAAAATGGCTAGAACAATACCTGGCAAACCACCGCCGCTACCGAAATCAGCCCAAACTGTGCCCTCAACGGAAATGTCAAAGATCTGAGCAGAATCCCAGATATGACGATTCCAAATTTCTGGCAGGCTAGACTTTGAAACCAAATTAATCTTTGGATTCCACTTTTCTATCAAAGCAACATAGGCTTCCAACTGTTCAAATGTTTCACGTGAAACATCCGTCTTTAGCCAGCTTGGACTGTTCATGCGGATTTCTTTCCAAATTGTCTAATTTTTGCCAATAACAAAGCCAATGCTGCCGGCGTCATACCATCAATACGCCCTGCCTGGGCCAATGTGGATGGACGAACCAACAATAACTTCGCCTTTAATTCATTAGAAAGCCCATCAATGGGCTGATAGTCAAACGTTGCGGGGATTTTGTGTGCTTCATCCTTCGCAATCCGATCAATGTCTCGCTGCTGTCGTGATAGAAAACTTGCGTACGTCGCCTCTCGCTCTAGCTGCTTTTGCGTTTCTACATCCAGCTCGGCCAGCTTTGGCATCAAAGGTAACAGATTTTCAAACTTTACGCTTGGAAATGCCAAGATTTGATAGGCCGTGCGCCGCGAGCCGTCTTGGCTAACCTGAATACCTGCGGTCTGCGCCTCTTTCGGAGTAAAGGTTTTAGCTTGAATAATCTCGTATCCTTTAGCCAACCGCTCCATCTTAGCATCAAAGACTTTGATACGCTCATCTGAAGCTGCACCCAATTCTTTAGCCAGTGGAGTCAAGCGCTGATCAGCGTTGTCTGCTCGAAGGGATAGACGGAACTCCGCGCGAGACGTGAACATCCGATAGGGCTCTGTCACACCCCGGGTCGTTAGATCGTCAATCATTACACCAATGTAGCTCTCGCTGCGGCTAAAGTGGACAGGATCACGCCCAAGAGCTGAGAGCGCTGCGTTGAACCCAGCGACCATACCTTGCGCCGCCGCTTCCTCATATCCTGTAGTTCCGTTGATCTGACCCGCAAGGTATAGACCACCAACAGTTGGCAGGGCGAGAGTATCATCAAGAACACGAGGGTCAACATAGTCATACTCGATCGCATATCCAGGTTGTAGAATTTTCACATCCTCCAAACCATAGATCGATTTCACGTAATCTTCTTGGACAGATTCAGGCAAGGATGTCGAAATTCCATTCGGATAAACTGTATGATCGTCCAAGCCCTCTGGTTCTAGAAAAACCAAATGGCTGTCCTTCTCGCCAAAGCGAACAATCTTATCTTCGATAGACGGACAATACCGCGGTCCTACGCCATCAATGTGACCGCCATACATAGCGGATTTTTTGAGGTTTTCACGTATAATATCGTGTGTTTTTTCGTTCGTATAAGTCATTCCACACGAAATTTGGCGGGCAGATACTTTGTTCGACAAGAACGAGAACAGGGCAGGTTCATCGTCCCCCGCCTGCGATTCAAGTAAATCCCATTTGATTGTACGCCCGTCAAGACGCGGTGGCGTGCCTGTTTTTAGGCGGCCCAGTGGCAATTCAAAAGAATCGATGCGCTCTGCCAACTTGACCGAAGCCTTATCACCCATGCGTCCCCCTGAATATGAGACGTCACCGATATGAATGACGCCTCGAAGGAAAGTACCAGTTGTGAGAATAACGCGCTTTGCCCTAATTTCGGATCCATCAGCGAGTTGAACTCCAACAACGGTATCGCCCGACATCAAGAAATCAGTTACCTCTCCAATGACAATTGACAGGTTTTCACGATTTTCAGTCTCCGCAAGCATCGACTGTTGATAAATTTTCCGATCTGCTTGGGTTCTAGGCCCCTGCACTGCCGGACCTTTTTTCCGATTTAGCAAACGGAACTGAATCCCAGCAAGATCGGAAACACGACCCATAACACCATCAAGGGCATCAATTTCACGTACCAAGTGACCTTTCCCAAGACCACCAATGGCAGGGTTACAAGACATCACGCCAATTCCGTCTCGCGTCATAGTTACCAAAGCGGTCGTCGCACCAAGGCGTGCAGACGCATGTGCGGCTTCTGATCCGGCGTGACCACCACCAATAACGAGTACATCAAAATGTTTCACGTGAAACACTCCATCACTTGCCCAGACAAAAGCTGGAGAAAATTTCATCTAGCAGGTTTTCGACGTCAATTCGACCTACCAAAGCTTCGAGCGAACGGATCGCTGTACGCAATTCTTCCGCGGCAATATCATAATGTTCGGGACCTAGGTCAACGAGAGGTAGCACCACATCAAGTGCGGTCAATGTTGATTCCATCGCAATTCGGTGACGTTCATGCGTTGCAAGGCCAGCTTGGGACGAGCGTTGTTTTAACGTTTGTTGAATTGCATCTAGCAGCTCAGAAACCCCCTCCCCAGTTAAACCCGAAATACCTGATCCAGAGATGTCAGCTTTTGGGGTAACACGAATATCATCAGGTTGCTGGGCAAGCGGTAATACTTCGTTTTCATCAGCTAAGAATATACGAAGGTCCGCGGCCCCTGCCCGCCCCAAAGCACGATTGATACCGATCACTTCAACTGAGTCTTGGCCATCGCGCAATCCTGCGGTGTCCAAAATAGTAACTGGTAAACCTTTCAAGTCCATACGGACTTCGATCACATCTCGCGTTGTGCCGGCAATGTCAGACGTAATTGCAGCGTCACGACCAGCCATTGCATTCAGCAATGTTGATTTTCCAGCATTTGGTGCACCCACAATTGCTACTTCAAAACCAACACGAATACGTTCAGCAACTTTACTGCCCGCAATTTCTTTAATCAGGTCAGTCTTCACACCTGTTAATAATTCACGGACCTCAGGAGTCACATCAACGGGAACGTCCTCATCCACAAAATCGATCGTGGCCTCAATCAGTGCAGCCGCACGGATCAGCGATGAACGCCACTGCTCAACCAATGCTCCCAAGTGGCCAGTCACAACCCGTAAGGCTTGTTTGCGTTGCGCCTCAGTTTCAGATTCAATTAGATCAGCCAGGCCCTCAACTTGGGCCAGATCCATTCGACCATTTTCTAGTGCGCGACGCGTGAATTCACCAGGATCAGCCAAACGCGCCAGTCCACTGTCAGCCAAAACACGTAGAACAGATTGGACTACAGCAATGCTACCGTGCAGGTGCAGCTCTACAACATCCTCGCCCGTGAAACTACGCGGACCATCAAAACAAAGAACAAGCGCATGGTCCAGCGGTTCACCAGCATCATCAATAAGGAGACGAAGCCCAGCAACACGGTCATTGGGAAGATTAGAAACGAATTTATCCACAACTTCCTTAGCATCCGGCCCAGAAAGGCGGATGACGGAAACCCCAGCACGACCTTGAGCGCTGGCAAGGGCAAAAATCGTATTCATATATCTAACCCATTGTTAATGAACAATAAGTTACGTGTTCATTGAATCAAAGAAGTCCGCGTTGGATTTTGTTTGTTTCAGCTTCGAAATTAGGAACTCAACAGCATCTGTTGTACCCATTGGGTTCAAGATACGGCGCAGAACGAAGGTTTTCTGAAGGTCGATTTTATCGACCAACAGCTCTTCCTTACGTGTACCCGATTTTTGGATGTCGATCGCTGGGAACACTCGTTTATCAGAGATTTTACGATCCAAGACAATTTCAGAGTTACCAGTCCCTTTGAATTCCTCAAATATAACCTCGTCCATGCGACTACCTGTATCGATCAAAGCGGTTGCAATAATGGTAAGCGATCCACCCTCTTCGATATTACGTGCCGCACCAAAGAAGCGTTTTGGACGTTGAAGCGCGTTTGCGTCCACACCACCGGTCAAAACTTTACCAGATGATGGAACCACAGTGTTAAACGCACGACCCAATCGAGTAATAGAATCGAGCAAGATGACGACGTCGCGCTTATGCTCAACCAGACGTTTGGCTTTTTCGATGACCATTTCAGATACGGCCACGTGACGCGTTGCTGGTTCGTCAAAGGTGGAGGACACGACCTCGCCTTTTACGGACCGCTGCATGTCTGTAACTTCCTCTGGGCGCTCGTCGATCAGCAAAACGATCAGATAGCACTCAGGGTGATTCTTTTCGATACTGTTGGCGATATTCTGTAGTAAAACAGTTTTACCAGTCCGTGGCGGTGCCACAATTAGGGAACGCTGACCTTTGCCGATAGGGGAAACCAAATCGATGATACGCGCAGAGCGATCTTTAACTGTTGGATCTTCAACTTCCATTTTGAGGCGCTCGTCGGGGTATAGAGGCGTCAAATTATCGAATGCAATCTTATGCTTAGCCTTTTCTGGGGCTTCAAAGTTGATCTTACGTGTTTCCGTCAAAGCAAAATAACGTTCTGCTTCTTCAGGCGCTTTAATCAAACCGTGAATTGTATCGCCCGTGCGCAAGGAATGTTGGCGGATCATATCAGGTGATACATAGATATCATCTGGGCCAGCCAAATAGTTAGCTTCAGGTGAGCGCAAGAAACCAAATCCATCTTGCAGGACTTCCAAAACACCGTCACCAGAGATTTCCCAACCTTCATCTGCGCGTTCACGCAGAATTTGGAACATCATCTCACCTTTGCGCATCGTGGATGCATTTTCGATCTCAAGCTCTTCGGCCATAGACAGCAAGTCTTTTGGCGTTTGGCGTTTCAGATCAGCAAGGTCTAGCGTTTCTTGTGGGGCGTCAAAGGTCGTATCAGTCATGGGTATATCCAACCAAATCGTATGAAAGCATACGTTGGCGTTGAGTGAAAAATGTTAGTTTTACACGATCCCCGAATGGGGCGTTGCAAATCGTCTATGTTTTTTGAGGGTTCGAGTCAATCAGGCAAGGGTTTCTCAGAATTTAACAACCACAGAAATTACAATTGCGATCATCAATGCTGTTGGCACTTCGTTCATGATCCGATAGCGCCGCCCGCTTAATACACCCTCGCCTTTTAAAAAGTTCTTTTGCTGTTGCCCCAACCAAGAATGAAAAGCTGACATTGAGATCACACAAGCTGCTTTTACCCAAGGCCAGTATTCAGACCAATCAACAATGCCAGGTGTTGCAACAAGTAAAAGCCCAAAGATCCATGTGCTTGTCATTGCAGGCGTCATGATCACTTTAAACAACTTACTTTCCATCATGCAAAACAGGTGATGGGTTTCGCCATTGAGCGTTACTTTCTCAGAATGATGAACAAACAATCGTGGCAAATAGAAAATACCGGCCATCCATGAAATGACGGAAATAATATGGATCGATAAAATCCATGGATAGGCTTGGGTAAAAATGTCCGGCATATCATTCTCCATCTTAGTCTTACTTAATATAATATATATATAAAGAGAAAGATGATGATTTAGTAGGGAAGTCATTTTCTGTGGATTAATGAGTTATCCCAATTGTTATACATGAGGATAACTCATTAATCATATTTTGTGGATGGATTGGTTGACCATGAATCAGGCCTTAAAAATAAGGACTTTTGTTTCTCAGATTAAACTATTTAATCATTAATCCCTGTGGATATTGTTGGGATAACCTTTTTATCAACACAGTAGATGTTATTCATACCCCAAGGGGATAAAATGAGTAAAAAGGATGCGAGAGAGCTGTGTTATCCCCTCTTGCGCAGTTGCTCACCATTATTCAGAAGACTTCATAAATAAACTCTTAACTTAAGACATAGGTTATCCACATGGTTATGCCCGTTATCCTCGCTTCTGGTTCTAAGATCCGTGCTCAAATGCTGCGTCAGGCAGGTGTAGATTTTGATGTTCAAATAGCTCGTGTGGATGAGCAGATGATAAAAGAAGCTCTTGTTGCTGATGGTGCCCTGCCCCGTGATATTGCCGACGCTTTGGCAGAATCTAAGGCGCGCAAGTTGGCCCAAAAGCACTACAACGCGTTTGTCATCGGTTGTGATCAGGTGTTGGAATTCAATGGAAAGCTATTGTCCAAACCCAAAAGCCCTGACGAAGCGATTGATCAGATCATCGCAATGCGTGGTGAGCGCCATACATTACTTTCTGCCGCAGTCATCTATAATGAGGGCAAACCGATCTGGCGCCATGTTGGACAAGTTCGCCTAAGAATGCGGGATGCAACGGACGCCTATATATCGGGCTATGTTGAGCGAAATTGGGACAGCATCCAGAACAGTGTTGGTGGATATAAATTAGAAGAAGAAGGTGTGCGGTTGTTTCACAGCGTTGAAGGGGATTACTTTAACGTGCTTGGTATGCCACTTTTACAGCTTCTGGCATTTTTAACCCTTCGCGGAGTGATCGAACAATGAGCCTACCTAAAATTCCACTGGCTGGCGTGATTGGATCACCTATTGCGCATTCAAAATCGCCACAGCTTCATCGCCATTGGCTAAAGACCTATGGCTTACAGGGGTTCTACATTCCCATGGATGTATCTCCTGCAAACTTGCGTGAAGTTCTGACTAGTCTGCCCAAGATGGGGTTTGTTGGCGTTAATATAACGATCCCTCATAAAGAAACTGTTTTGCAGATTGCTGATCTGGTTACCGATCGCGCAGCACTTATAGGTGCCGCGAACACTCTGATTTTCCGTAAAGACGGTAAAATCCATGCGGACAATACTGATGGCTATGGTTTTCTTGAAAACCTCAAAGTGGGCGCTCCAACTTGGAACCCAAAATCTGGCCCAGCTGTTGTGCTAGGCGCTGGCGGCGCATCGAGGGCAGTAGTGGCCTCGCTATTGGAGGCTGGCGTCCCTGAAATTCTAATTTCAAACCGTACGCGTATTCGGGCGGAAATATTGACGAAAGATTTTGGGAAACGGTTGCAGGTTGTTGATTGGGTTCAAGTAGGAAACGTTTTGGAAGAGGCAACACTAACTGTAAACACCACATCCTTGGGTATGGTTGGACATCCAGAACTGCGCATCCCACTTGGTGGTTTACGCAAAGGGTCAATTGTCACCGATTTGGTCTATACTCCATTACGGACCAATTTCCTACGTGAGGCAGAAGCACAAGGTTGTATTACCGTCGATGGTTTGGGAATGTTGCTGCATCAAGCGGCCCCTGGATTTGAGCGTTGGTTTGATCATCGCCCAGAAGTTGACAGCGCAACACGTGCTGCGGTGCTTGGCTGATGTTTAAATTGGGTCTTACCGGTTCAATCGGAATGGGCAAATCTACGACTGCGTCTATATTCAGTGAATTTGGCTGTAACGTTTGGGATGCGGACGCGGCGGTGCATCGCCTTTACGACAAGGATGGCGCCGCTGTTGCGCCAATGTCTGAAGCATTCTCACAAGTGATAGAGGCAGGTGCAGTTTCACGCGCGCAACTTCGCAAACTTATATCTGCTGATCCGTCGGTACTAAAAACCATTGAAAAAATCGTGCATCCCTTGCTGGTTCAGGATCGTGCAGGCTTTGTCGCAATTTCTCAAAGTGATATCTTGGTGTTTGATATTCCTTTGCTGTTTGAAACAGGTGGCGACGCGAACATGGACGGCGTTGCTTGCGTTTGGACAACGGCCGAAGTTCAAAAGCAACGCGTCATGGAACGTGGCACAATGAGCATGGATCAATTCGAAGTGATCCGTTCCAAACAACTGTCCGCAGATGAAAAACGGGACAGATCTGATTTTGTTATTATGACAGATACGATTGAACATGCACGGGCACAGGTGCAAAATGTACTGACCCAAATTCGCCAAAGGATGACCGATGCGTGAGATCGTACTTGATACCGAAACCACAGGTTTTGACCCGTTCACTGGTGACCGCATTGTAGAAATTGGTGCGCTTGAATTGGAAGGTCACGTACCCACTGGTGTCCAGTTTCATGAATACATCAACCCCGAACGAGGAATGCCAGATGAAGCATTTCAGGTTCACGGCTTGGGCGATGATTTTTTGCGTGACAAACCAAAGTTCGCGCAAGTGGCGCAGAAGTTTCTTGATTTCATCCAGGACTCAACTCTGATCATTCACAATGCCGCGTTTGATATGAAGTTCTTGAACGCTGAATTGAAAAAGATGGGGCTGCCTGAAATCCCAATGAACCGCGCGCTTGATACTTTGCCAATGGCACGCAAGAAGTTTCCAGGTTCACCGGCATCTTTGGATGCTTTGTGCCGACGTTTTGGGATCACGAACTTTGAACGGGATTTGCACGGCGCCTTGTTGGACAGCGAAATTCTGGCTGAGGTCTATTTAGAACTGATTGGTGGACGGCAGCCTGATTTTGGGTTGGCTACGTCATTATCTTCTAAGGGGGGGGGCGATGGCAGGGAATGGAAACCTCAACCGCGCCCAAACCCATTACCATCAAGATTGTCTGAGGCAGAGGCCGAAACCCACAAAGCCTATGTAGCCAAAGAGCTGGGCGATGCCGCCCTTTGGCTAAAGTCTTAAGTTCTACGCGTTTTCAGGTGCAGGTGTTTCTGCCTGGCGACGTGCAATTTCACCGCGGTATAGTGCGATGAAGTCGATGTTTTCCAAGTTCAATGGCGGGAAGCCACCGTCGCGTGTGATGTCGCTGACGATGCGGCGCAAGAATGGGAAAATCATGCGTGGGCATTCGATCAACAAGAATGGGTGCATTTGGTCTTCTGGTACACCTTCAACGTGGAAGATACCGACATAGTCGATTTCCAAAACGAAGATTGTTGTGTCGCTGCCTTTGTCTTTTGACGTGACAGTCAATTTGATCGCTGATTCATACTGGTTTGCTGGTTCGCGCTTTTTCGCGTCCAAGTTTACCTGAACCTGTACATCAGGCTGCGCATCAGATGGCGCGCCTTTTTGTGCAATGATGTTTTCAAAAGACATATCGCGGATAAATTGACCCAAGATGCGCATTTGTGGTTGTGATGGAGCAGCTGCTGCAGCTGCTGGTGTTTCGTTCTCGGCCATTGTTTTCTCCTGCGGATGTTCCGAATTTTTTTAGTCTGTATCAGTTTGGTTCATGGGTCTCAATGCTTGGTCCAACCAGAGGGATCAGAAGGTTTATTTGGGTCGATTTCGACCTCTTCAAAATCTCCATCGATCACATTTGGGTCATATGATTGATGCGGCTGATGTCCCGTTGAACCCATACTGAAGGACTGCATTTTTACCTTTTGGCGCAGGCTATTGAAAACCCATGTTCTAATGAAAGGTACGCACAGTGCAAACCCAACACCATCTGTGAAAAAGCCGGGTGTCAGTAGCAATGCACCCGCGAACAAAATCATAGCCCCGTGTGCCAACGGTTCAGTTGGGTCCTGAAGCTGTGAAAATGATGATTGGAGCTTACCAATTGCCATCAACCCTTGGGTGCGCACTAAATAGGTGCCCAACATAGCGGTCAAAATAACAACCAAAAGCGTTGGCCAAAGCCCAATGACGCCCCCGATTTGAATAAACAAACCGATTTCAATGAGCGGTACGGCCAAAAAGGCTACAAAAAGCCACATGTCGAGCAATCCTTTCATGGTCCCTGCAGTGGACTTGCAGGGGGTCAGCCCCTACATAAGGTCAACAGCCTAATGTTTCCATGGTATTACATTAATAGAGGTAATTATGAATCAGCCCCTGATCCAACTGTTGGTATTGGCCGGCATCGCCGTTTTCCTGATCCTGCGTTTGAAAAACGTATTGGGTACCCGTGAGGGATTTGAAGATGGTCCTGCCACAGCTCCAGTCAACGAACGCCGTGGTCGCCCTGATCTCGAAGTGATTGAGGGTGGTCCAGATCTGGACATCACCGATCATGTCGAGATCGATACGCCACAAGCAGCAGCATTGTCTGGCATGAAGCGCCTTGAGCCATCGTTTAACGTTGGCGATTTCATCGGTGGTGCGCGTGGCGCATATGAGATGATCGTGATGGGTTACGAGACAGGCGAGTTGGCCGAAATCCAGCCGTTTATGTCCGAAGAAATCTACGAGAGCTTTGTAGACGGTGTTGCGGCGCGCGAAGACCAAGGTCTGACAATCGATGCAAACTTCTTTGGTGTGCGTGAAATGAAAATGGTCAACGCAACCTTGAACCCAAACACGAACGAGGCTGAAATTTCGATCCGCTTTGTTGCTGAACTGACATCTGCCGTACGTGATCGCGGTGGTGATATCGTTGAGGGCAGCACAACTGAAGTTAAGAAACAAAAAGACACATGGGCGTTTGCGCGTACCATGGGTGCGGATGATCCAAATTGGTTACTTGTTTCTACAGACGTTTAAGTCACGCGGTCGCGATTGCTTGTGCAGCAGGTTTTGCCTTAACGGCTGAACCTGCCACAGCAGAAGTGACTTACAAGGTCTTATCATTTGACGATTTAGAAGGCTGGGCAGAGAATGATCATTCCGCTGCCCTAACCGTGTTTCAGAACACATGTCGCGATATGGATGATCCAGATTGGACGGCGTTGTGTGCCTACGCGACAGCCCAACCAGACGCGCGTACTTTCTTTGAATTGTTGTTTCGCCCTGTCCTAATTGAGGATGGGAACAAGGCATTGTTCACGGGGTATTTCGAACCTGAACTTAGTGGCTCACGTCAAAAGACCAGCCGCTATCGATATCCAGTATATGCTATGCTACCCGAAGCACGTCGCATTCGACCATGGCTAACACGCCGTGATATTCTAAGCACCGGCGTTTTGAATGGCCGCGGCTTAGAAATCGCGTGGGTGGATGATCCTGTTGAATTGTTCTTTTTGCAAATCCAAGGGTCAGGTCGTATTCGCTTGCCCAACGGCAATTTTATCCGCGTGGGGTATTCTGGAGCCAACGGTCATTTATATCGCTCGCTTGGAGCTGAATTGGTTCGCCGCAAAATTTATAAACCTCATCAGGTCAGTGCCCAAGTTATCAAAAATTGGGTGCGGCGTAATCCAATTGATGGGCGTGAATTATTATTCCACAGCCCCTCATATGTGTTTTTTCGCAATGTTGATCAGGTGCCTGCACATAAAGGCCCGCTTGGGGCAATGAACAGATCGATCACGCAGATGCGCAGCGTTGCTGTGGATCCCAAGTTTGTGAAACTTGGCTCTCCTGTATGGTTGGAAAAAGACGGCAAAAACCCAATACGTCGTTTGATGATGGCACAAGATACAGGGTCCGCAATTAAAGGTGCCCAGCGTGCCGATGTGTTTGTTGGAACGGGTGACGAGGCAGGGCGTAAAGCAGGGCGTTTTCGTGATCCCGGTCGGATGATGGTTCTTATGCCAATCCAACGCGCCTATGCGCTGCTACCGGAGGACACCTGATGGGTCGTAAGTTAAGGCCTGAAGAGGTCGAATTGTGGAAGCAAGTGACTGACCGAACTGAACGGTTAGAGCAGGGGCGCAAGCCTGTCGATTTTGGTGCCATGTTGAATATTGAACCACAAATCTTGCCCATGCCAAAGCGGCGCAAGTTGATCGACACTTTGGTTAAACCATCAGGTCTCAAAGTAGGTCAGAAATCCAAATCGTTGATCCGCGTTGATCGTGTCGCACCAATTGCAGAACAAGTGCGAACTGCAAAGATCACGATGGATCGCAAATCCTTTGATCAGATGAAACGTGGCAAGCTCAAACCTGAAGGACGCTTGGATTTGCACGGTTTGACATTGGATCGTGCACACCCACTTTTGACGCAGTTTATCCTGTCGGCTTATGGAAACGGGAAACGTCTGGTTCTGGTGATCACGGGTAAAGGCAAATCGCGTGATGACGGTGGGCCGATCCCCGTCCGCTTTGGCGTATTGCGCCATCAAGTACCACAGTGGTTGGCTCTGGTACCTTTGTCCTCAGCAGTGCTGCAAGTGACCCAAGCCCACGACCGCCATGGTGGCGGCGGCGCATACTACGTCTATCTGCGCAAACCCCGTTAGGTTTTTAGACTGGGTGCGTATTTGCGGACGCCAATCCACAAGACAATTGTTGCCAATGCGAAGTAACCTGTGATCCAATAGAATTGGGTCTCAAGTCCCATACCATAATCAATCATAACACCAGTAATCCCAGGCCCGATTGCTGAGCCTAGCACCATGACAGCAGTGGCAAGTGCCTTGATCGATCCGATGAACTTGGTGCCATAGAATTCAGCCCAGAATGCGCCGGGTAATGTTGCACCCGCACCTGCTGTTATACCCAACATGATAAAGCCAAGGGTGATCATGAGCGTGCTCTGTGCGAGCGCAAAAACTATGAAGGCAGCGATCATGGGCACTTGGATGAATGGCAACAGACGTGGTGTTCCAAGTTTATCTAAACCCCAACCCGATAGCAGCATCGCACCAACGGACACGGCTGTATAAAGCGGGAATTGTGCGACTAATGCGATGTGCGTGATTTGCTTCAATTCAGCAAAGTGGACCTGATGGAAAAAGAACGCGGTGTTGAAAGCAGAAGGTCCAAGGACCGTCGGAACCATGCACCAGAACAAGGGATGGCGCAGTGCTTCAAATCGTTTCCAATATCGCCCTTCCATACCCAATGATGGGTTTTCGTTTGCCATTGATTGTGGCGTGCGCTCCTTGCGCAGCAACCTTTGTAAAATGGGGATACCTGCAACTGCAATCACAGCGGCCACGACCCATAATAAACGCCAGTCCATGACGCCCAACAGCATAACAAAGATAATTGGTAAAACGGCCTGGCCTGCGGAAAAACCAAGGGCAGAAATTGACAGCGCACGACCACGTGCTGCAGAAAACCAACGGGCCATTGCAACGACAGCAATGTGGCTGGTCATGCCCTGCCCGAAAAGGCGAAGCGCAAAGATCACTAAAGGCAGCAAGACGGCAAATGGGTTAAAGGCCATGAACAAACAAGCCAGTGCAAGCAGCAACAAAACAGCGGGGCCCAGTGTGCGAACGCGAAACTTATCCGTCAGGCCACCAGCCCATACCATCACAACAGCTGAGGCGGTTGTACCCAAGGCATATATCCCGCCCCAAGAGCCGTGGCTTAGGCCAAATTCGGACTGAATTTCCGCAGCAAAAATAGATATGAAAAACGTCTGCCCAAAGGACGATAGCAACGTCAAAAGCGCACCCGCCGCCAACCAAGGGGCGTTTCTAAATAGAAATGTATCGCGCATGGGCTGACCTTAAGGCTGGGATTGGAACAGCCCTATCCCAGCAATCTGGCCCTGACTAGAGCACGTAGCGGCTTAGGTCTGTGGACTTGGTCAACTCGCCTAGGTTCTTTTCAACAAATGCAGCATCCACGACGACCTCATCACCTGCGCGATCAGGGGCGCCAAAGGACAGTTCCTCAAACACCCGTTCCATCACAGTATAGAGACGGCGGGCGCCAATGTTCTCAACGCTTTGGTTCACGTCAGCTGCAATTTTTGCCAACGCTTTAATGCCATCTTCTTCAAATGTAACGGTCACTTCTTCAGTACCCATCAAGGCAGAATACTGAAGTGTCAGGGCATTCTCTGTCTCTGTTAGGATACGAACAAAATCACTCTCTGTGAGTGGCTGCAATTCAACACGGATCGGCAGGCGGCCTTGAAGCTCAGGCAATAAATCCGATGGCTTGGCTATATGAAAAGCACCAGATGCGATGAATAGGATATGATCCGTTTTGACCGTGCCATGCTTGGTACTGACATTGGTACCCTCGATAAGCGGCAACAGATCGCGCTGCACACCTTCACGGCTCACATCGCCACCACGGGCATCTGCGCGGGTGCAAACCTTGTCGATCTCGTCCAGAAATACGATGCCATTTTGCTCAACAGCTTCAAGGGCAGCGCGTGTGACGGTTTCGTCGTCCAGAAGTTTGTCGGCCTCTTCGCCAATCAGAACTTCGTAGCATTCTGAAACTTTTAGTTTGCGGCGGGTGGTGCGCCCACCCATGGCTTTTCCAAACATTTCACCAAGGTTCATCATACCCATGTTTGATCCAGGTTGCCCCGGGATTTCCATTGATGGGAAAGGGCTCGTTGTGTCTGCGACCTCAAGTTCGATAACCGTGTCATCCAGAACGCCCGACTTCAGCTTTTTGCGGAACATGTCGCGTGTGCCTTCGCGTGCATCAGTGCCTGCGATTGCATCAATCACGCGGTCTTCGGCAGCTTGGTGTGCCTTGGTTTTTACATCGTCGCGCATGTGTTCGCGCGTCATTGTGATCGCGCTTTCCATCAGATCGCGGATGATCTGTTCTACGTCGCGGCCAACGTAACCGACTTCAGTAAACTTCGTCGCTTCGACCTTTAGAAAGGGTGCTTTTGCCAGTTTGGCCAAACGACGGCTGATTTCAGTTTTACCAACGCCAGTGGGGCCAATCATTAGGATATTTTTTGGATAGACTTCATCACGCAAATCATCTGGCAATTGCTTGCGGCGCCAGCGATTACGTAGTGCAACGGCAACAGCGCGTTTGGCGTCGTTTTGACCGATGATAAAGCGATCAAGTTCTGAAACAATTTCTCTGGGTGTAAGATCGGTCAAAGGGGCATCCTGCGTTGAAAGACTGTTAATTTATGTAAGGGCTGGGCTCTGGAACGCAACCATGAACACGAAAACAACTGTCGAATTCACGAATGGGAGAGGTGGCTAGCGGGAAAATAATTCATCTGTCAGGTTGGGTCCTAACAATTAGCAATCAAAGGAATGCCAATGAAACGTCGTCTTTTTCTGAATTTATCCATAGCCGCTGGTGCAACAACACTGGCATCACCACTCTTTGCCGGTGGCCATGGCCGGCTTGCTGAGTTCAAAGGTGTGAATGGTCACATTACGACAGGTCGCGCGGAAATTGCCAAAAAGGACGGCGGGTTCGTTGTAAACCTCTTGGATGATTTCACCTTTGACGGCGCCCCTGACCCCAAAATCGCATTGGGGAAAAATGGCTTTGATAAGTCGACAATTATGGGCCCACTCAAAATCTTAAATGGTGCGTCATCTTATGAAGTTCCAAAAGGGATCAACCCAGACGACTACAATGAGGTCTGGGTCTGGTGCGAAAGATTTAATGTGGGTCTTGGTGTTGCGAAGTTTTGATTAAGATTTCTTCTTAATAGCCTCTACAGTCAGTTTGCCGTTGGTATAAACACAAATATCAGCGGCAATCGCCATCGCATTACGCGCGATCTGTTCTGCGTTACGATCACTGTCCATCAATCCACGCGCTGCGGCCAAGGCAAAGTTACCACCTGATCCGATGGCTGCTACATTGTGCTCAGGTTCAAGAACATCACCAGCGCCAGTAATTACGAACAACTCAGTTCCATCCGTAACAATCAACATGGCTTCGAGCTTTTGCAAATACTTGTCTGTGCGCCAATCTTTGGCCAACTCAACAGAGGCACGCGCCAATTGGCCCGGCGTTGCTTCTAGTTTGGCCTCTAACCGTTCCAGCAGCGTAAACGCATCGGCAGTTGATCCCGCAAACCCAGCAACGACATCAAATCCACCTGGGGACAAGCGGCGCACTTTACGCGCAGTGCCTTTGATAACGGTTTGTCCCAATGACACTTGACCATCGCCTGCAATCACAACTTCACCGTCTTTTTTGACGCCGATAATTGTGGTTCCATGCCAACCTGGGAATTTGTTCGTAGCCATGATGTTTACTCCTATTGTGATAGTATATGAAAACTGTCAGCCTGTTTCGCAAGTTGGAAACGGAAAAAGAGGACGTTGTGCCAAAAATAGATGGTCTTCGCACTTCTGCATCCCGATGCTTTTCCATTCTTGCAGCACATGCTGGCCTTGATGGCGGTGTTTATTCCTGTGGCACCGAGTGGATCAAAAACGAAGAAAATCGTTTACATATAGTCCAATGCTATGAAGGTAACGGGGTGGATTCTGTCATCTTGAAACATGCATTTTTACCTTCAGATCTAGCTGTATTTCCGCAAATATTGGCGGCCCATCAACAAGCGTACAACGCCTTGGAAAATCGCGATGATGTCGCTGTCCCAAAAGTGTTAGCGCAAGATGTGGCTCAACAAGCCTACCTTATGGAATTTTCGCATGGGATTACATTTTTAGACCTGTGTCGCAGGGCTGAGGATCATGGCCCATTTTTGCGTAAAGCGGGGGCATGGATTGCGGCCTACCACGCTGGCACCTTCAAAGAGGAACGGGCGTTTCAGCCTAAATTCATGGCACGCCATATGTTGCATCTTGTAAATCAAATGGAATGTGGTGAACGAAAAATTCACGGTCAGAAAAAGTTTATTGAATTGACGAAGAAACTGACCAGTGATGTTGGATATGCCGAAGGCTATATTGGCAAGGTTTCAGCCAAACATGGGGATCTGAACGCGTATAACCTTTTGATGTCAGATCACACTATAACAGGGTTTGATTTCATGGGTCGAAGTGATGCGCCTGTGGCTTATGATATCTCGCGGTTCTTGCTTAGCTACATGCAATTGGTCGGAGATGTTGATGCGCTGCCTGCAGGACATGTGTTGCCACCTGATATGATGGACGCCTTCTGGGAGGGGTATGATTTCATCAACCCTAACGATCCGACGGTCAAGTTCCTAATGAAGACGCAGGTCTTGACAGATTGGAACCGATTGTCCGGTGGGGCGAATGTTCAAAGCTCTGTTCGCTTTGCGCGGATCAAAAAAATAGCGCGCCAAGCATTTACCTGACACGCTATTCTAAAATCAATGTTGTGTGGTCTTAGAGGGACTCTTCGATCCAGCTTTTCAACGCTGCTTTTGGCTTTGCGCCTGCCATGTTTGCAACAACTTGGCCGTCTTTGATGACGAATAGGGCAGGGATGCCACGGACACCCATTTTTGCTGCTGAGTTTGGGTTGGTGTCGACGTCAACTTTGACGATCTTGACCTTACCACCCAGCTCTTCAGACAATTCTTCGAGTGACGGGCCGATTTGTTTACAAGGGCCACACCATTCTGCCCAAAAATCAACAACAACTGGGATGTCTGAATTTGTGACTTCTGCTTCGAATTGTGCGTCTGATACTGCAACGGTTGCCATTTGGCTTCTCCTCAAGGGGCTAATTTGTTGGTTGGGAACCTATGTACCCAGTGTTCAAAGGTCAAGATATGTTGATGTCTTTAGCGCCTGAGACACAAGATCGTGTGTTAAAGGCATTAAGCTTTGTGTGTTGGTCCACAATATAGCTGTTTCGATCTGATGGTCGGGATATATTTCGCACAACGCGCGGGCATAGGCACCCATTTGGCGAAGCAAACCAATTGGACAATCTTCAGCTGAATGAGGGATGGCACGGTTGGTTTTGAAATCGATCGCGGTGACCTTATTGTCGGTTATCAACAAGCGGTCAATCGTGCCATGAATGCGTTGCGACCCGATGGGGGCCGTGATCGAAACTTCTGCCAAGGTGTCAGGTGCAAAGACATGGGCCAATTCGGGCTTATCCAAAACGGCGACCGCTTCGGCCTTCGCTTGGGTTCGCAAGATGTCTGACAACCCAAAATCCCGTTCAGTGGATTTATGCGGGTGTTCTAGATGCCAGTGCACCAAACTACCGTATGAAAGGGCGGTATCCTCATCCATTCCCAACTCACCTGCAAGGGCTTTGGCACCGCCCAGATCAGAAGGTGAAAGGGTTCTGGTTGCCTCAACAGGGTCGGCAGATTTTTGAGTATAAAGCGTCTCTAATACGGGGGGATTTGTCGAAGTTATCATCTTTTGTTTAAAATCGGGGGCATCCCAGTCGCCGTGTTCAACCCGCAGGATCGGGCCAACTTCGGGCATGGACACATCCACCGCACCGGCGTGTTCCATCGCGCCCTGAACAGTGTGGTACCATGAGGGTTCGCTCTTACCTAAATCACCTGCCGCGGCCACAATCAGCCATTTCTCTGCGCGGCTCAACGCCACATAGAGCAGGCGCAGTTGTTCATTGCGCTGGGCGTCTTTCATCTCTTCCAATGCGTCCTGCATTGTCTTGGGTGTTTCGCCATCTCGCGCTTTCCAAACGGGCACATCACCCATTTTGATCACTTCGCTTTTCACCTGAATGTTGCGTTTGCCAGTGTCCGGTAAAATTACGATGGGTGCCTCAAGGCCCTTTGATCCATGCACCGTCATCACGCGAATTTGGTCGGACGCGCTGTCGATTTGGCGTTTTATGTTCAGATCATCGGCCTTCATCCAGACGATGAACCCGGTCAGGCTGGGAACCGCTGTGCGTTCATATGCCAGCGCTTGGGAGAGCAATGCATTAATGCCATCTTCTGCCTCTGTGCCCAAACGCCCTAACAATTTGCGCCGCCCATCGTGGCGGGTCAAAATACGTTCGATCAGATCGTAAGGGCGCAAGAAATCAGCATTGTCACGCAGATCTCGCAGAACAGGTACCGTATCTGGAAAATTATCTGCGCGATCACGCAGGTTTTGCCATAGGTGCTCTTGGGTTCTGCGATGTGCCACGTCGAACAGTTGTTGTTCGCTCCACCCAAACAGCGGGGATTTCAATACGGTGGCAAGCGATAGACTGTCTTCTGGTGTCGCCAAAAAGGAAAGCAACGCACCTAGGTCACGCACCGCCAATTCAGCGCCAACCTTTAGTCGATCGGCACCAGCTATGGCCAGTTTCTGAACCTTACAGGCGCGAATAATCTCAGAAAATAGGGCAGAGCGGCGTTGCACAAGAATCAGAAAATCACCGGCCGTAATAGGGCGCTTGATTATTGTACCTTTTGGTCCGTCATCAGGGATAGTGTGTTTGTCGTTAATCAGTTTGGCGATGGAGCGGGCAATTTGATCCGCCAAAACCACCGTGTGGTGCTGCTCGCTGCGCCGATCAATCGGATCGAACCAATCACGTTCATCATCGTCTTTTATTGGTTCGATGACAGGCCATAAATCTACGCGACCGGGCAGGTCGGATTTAAACGCGATGTGCTTCGAATCCTGCACAAACCCAGCTTGGGTTTTGTTGTCAAAGGTCTGATCCACCATACGCAAAATCGCAGCAGAGGAACGGAAAGAAAAATCCAATGTTGTTTCTTGGAAGGGCGCGCCAATAGCTGCGAACTTTTCCTTAAACTCATTCTGCATCCGGTCAAATTCACGCGGGTCTGCCCCTTGGAATGAATAGATGGACTGTTTTTTATCTCCAACAACAAACAAGGTGCGTTTGACATCTTCGCGTGCACCATCCCCGCTTGAGAACTCCTCGGCCAGTTTGCGGATCACATCCCACTGGTCTGGGCTGGTATCTTGGGCCTCATCCACAAGAATGTGGTCGATCCCGCCATCAATGCGGAACAGCACCCACGCCGCCACTTTTTCATCATTTAAAAGGTTCCGTGCCTTTAGGATCAGATCGTCAAAGTCTAACCAGCCGCGCACGAGTTTGGCCTGTTCGTATTTCCCAACGAAGGCATGGGCAAAGTCGTGTAAAACCTGTGTTCGACGCGCAGACTGAAGGGCCAAACGCCTATCTCGCGTATCTTCGATCCGCAGCATGAATGCCTCTAATTGGGGCATCAATGCTTCAACATTGCCTTGGGTCGCTTTGGTCGGAAACGTCCCTAACTTGGCTGAAAACGGATCTTTAGCACTGACACCAGTTAGAAAAACACTTTCCAAAATGGGCAAAGATTTAAGGGACAATGTGCCCAACATCTTCAGTTTTTCACCAGCCTTACCATCATTGCCACCTTTGGAGGTCAAAACGGGGATCAGCTGATCTAGCAGCTGCCGTTCACCACCTTGAAACGCCAACCCTTCAATCCCTGCCTCGTCCAATCCCGCGGCTTGACCAAACAGCGCAAGGCAATCATCCCACGCTAATGAATTTGCAAATGCAGTACGGTGGCCCACAATTTCTTGGGTCAATCGCAAGAAATCTTCGCCTGAGTATTGGTTGGCAAGTGCGGCAACCAAACCCGCTTCTGGTCCGTCTGCCATCATATCCACGATCTCACCGCGCAGCATGTCAGCCGCGCGTTCTTCGATCTCTTTGAATTGTGGGCTTACGTCGGCTTCCAATGGAAAGCGGCGCAGAAGTGAGGCGCAGAACGAGTGGATAGTTTGGATTTTCAATCCACCGGGAGTCTCAATCGCACGGGCAAACAATGTGCGGGCATCGCGCAATTGATCGCCATCCGGATTGTGTCGCACACCTAATTCGGTCAGGGCATGGCGCAATTCTGAATCGGGCAACATGGCCCAATCGCCCAGACGCTTGAACAGACGGTTTTGCATCTCTGATGCGGCGGCCTTTGTGTAGGTCAGGCACAGGATATGTTGCGGCTGGACTTGGTCCAAAAGCAGGCGGGCCACGCGGTCCGTCAGAACGCGGGTCTTGCCTGAACCTGCGTTGGCTGCAAGCCATGTAGACGTGGTTGGATCTGCCGCGGCCAATTGGCGGCGCGTTGCTTCGTTCGGTGTCATCATGTCAGATCCTCAGGCACTGGAATATCGGTGCCGTCCCATTCCCCAAAACGTGCAAGGTGATCGTAATCACCGCGCTCCCGTTCGCTTTGGATTGTGCGTTGCGAGGTAAAACCCTGCTCAATGGACAAATAGGCACGGATCAATTGCGCGAGTTCATCCAACACCTTAGCAGGCGGTTCTTTTTGTAAAGGGGCGCGCACCTCAACAGGCTTGCTTCCCAGACCGATAAACACAGCTTCCGTCACCGTGTTCACACCCACATGTTTAAAGCTACCTTGTTCCATCATTGCCGCTTCGATCAGCAATTGCTTGTCGAACTTGGCCTGCTGTTTTTCAGTCGGGGGTGTCCCGGTTTTGTAGTCAAAAATCGCAACGCAATCGGGACCGGTTTGGTCAATCCGATCCGCATATCCGGTAAGGGTGAAGTCTAATTTGGGCATGCTTATGACACCCTTGGCTTGCTTTTCAAATGCAATTGGTGTGCTGCGGGCTTGGCGCTCCGCTTCTCTGGCGACAAACCAATCTGTCACGCGCGATAGCTTCGCTAACCAAAGCGCACGGGTCGCAGGCCAAGGCACGTCGCGGCCCAGCACGTCTGTGGCGACTTTCATCAAGTGTGTTGAGGTCAGCAAAGACGGATCTGCCATTATGTCCTTAACGAACACCTCCATAACGGAGTGAATCAAGATACCGCGCATAGGTGCGTCTGGGGATTGTACGATTGGATTCAGGGCACGCAGTTTCAATGTGTGCTTGGCATAAACTGCGTAGGGGTCGCGGATCAGGCGCTTGATCTCTGTCACGGACAGGGCATGTGGGCGCGCAGCGATTGGTGGACGTGGGGAAGGGCGATGGGCACGATCAACGGTTGTAGGTTTCTCTAGCACTTTAGTCTTGGCCAACCATTCGTCGCCTTTCGCGATCATTTCCTTCAACACTTCGGGCCCATCAAGTGTGGGCAAGCCGCCCAACAAGTTCTGCAAGCGGTTCAGCCAGCGCGAGGGCACAGTTTCTGCATCGTCAGAGCGCACAGACCGCGTGATCCAGACCTCTTCTGCGGCAACGGCCTGCTGAAAATCGTGTGCAGACAGACCAATGCGTCGCTCGGGCAGCAACAAACCCGCCTGATTGCGCAGGGCGCGGTTTAACCACGGATCGGGTTTGGGGGCTTCGGGCCATGTGCCCTCATTCAACCCGCCCAAAATGACCAAATCAGCCCCTTGAACTCGTGCTTCAAGGGTACCCCAAATCATGATGTTTGGATGAGGCGCGTCGCGGTCGCGCACTTCTTCGCCCGATAGCAAAGCACCGACCAGATCAACGTAGTCAGAGGCGGACATTTCGCCACCGTACTCCCCGTGTTCTGTCAGGGTGTCCATAACTTTGCGGGCCTTTTGGCCTGCGGACTTCAACCACAATTCACCCGTGGTTTCGCCCATAGGCCCTGATGCTATCGCTTCGGCCACTTGGATGTGCAAGGCGGTCCAATCGGCCAAGGTGCGGTCGCCTGCGAAATGCAGATTGCAAAACGTCTGGCCAACCCAATCCGCCCAATTGGTGAGTGTGGTTGGCGGGTCTAGTTTGGCTGCTGCTTTTTGCGCGACCTCTGACACCCCTTCAGCAGTGGGATATGGTAGCCCATCACGGCGAATGCGCAGTTCGATCCGTTGAGTGTTTAATTGGTGTAACCCGCGATCATCACCGCTGTGGGTCATCGGGTGTTTTAGCAACGTCAGCAAGGATTCAGTATCTAACACACGGGAAAACAACCCACCTACATGGCGCAGAAACCGCCCGGGAGGGGAAAGATGTAGCGGTGAACCCGCACTGTCATCGGGTAGAATATCCCAACGATCCAATGCCGCCGACACTTGTCGCGTTAGCATTCGATCGGGCGTAATAAGTGCCGCTGTTTGGCCGTCTTCCGCAGCCTTGCTCAGGCGCATCGCAATGGCCAACGCTTCATCGCGTGGCGTTTCAGCTTGTAACAGCGTGACGCCTTTCAACCCTTCAGCAATACCAGTTAAATGGGGGCCTTCAGACAACCACGCATCTGTGACAGGCGCTGGGCGCAGAGCAAGGGAAACCAGTTTATTACGGGCAGGGGCGGTAGGCGCGTCATCCGCCCATGGGATCACGTCATCTGACGACTTTTCCAACGACAGTAGCAGTTTGTGAAAACGGAACTGCGGGTGGTCTTCCGATAGCATCGCGTCAGACAGGCTGGTCCACACATCTGTTGGCATATCAAAATCAAAACCGGGCAGGATAACAGCACCATTTGGTAGTCTTGCGATGGCTTGCATCAGCATCAATGTCGTGCCGCGTGATCCTGTTGAACCCGCAAGGATAATGGGTTGCTTTGGTGGGGTGTGTTCCCAACGCTCAACCAAATTTTGCACAATGATCCGTTGGCGTGCTTCGGTGTCAGGTGTGTCTTGGGACAAATCGATGTAGGATTGCGCAATATTGATGAACGTCTTCGCGCGCTCCCAGTGGCCCGATTGATCCGTGACATCAAGGTTCGCAATGGTCTCAGAAGAAACACCTTCGCCCTGCATCTCGTCCATCAAAGTGGCGAGGCTGTCAGCAAGGTCATAAAGCGATGCGCGCGCGGCAAAGCTTTGCTCGCGTTCGAGCAAATTGGCAACAAGCTGTACCAATTCCAAACGACGCTTAAGTGCGGAATTGGATTTAGGTACATCAAGGTCTGGCAGCAAATCCTCGATCTCGTTCAGCATTCGAATGCGGGGCAATAAAAGGGCAGGGCCCGCATCAAATAAATCCCGCATACGGCGTGCCATGCGACGGGTGTTCACGATGACTACGACCTGCGCCATCATATGGGGCGGGTGGCCATCCATCCGTTTGATCAGACCATTCACCAGCGATTTTGGGAAATCTACACCGTTGGGGATGCCAAACAGATGCGTAGGGTTTTGGGGATCAAACATTCATCATCTCTTCTGCATGTGCGATGCCTTCAGGGTGTCCAACGTCGCACCAGTTGCCGTCATATGAAATCCCAAAAAGACGATCGTTCTTTAGCATTTTGTTCCAAATGACGTTCAATGAGAACGATGGCTCTTTGACAGTCTTGAGAAGGCCGGTCTTAATAATCTGAATGCCGCCATAAACAACACCTGCCCCACGCGCCAAACGGCCATCGGATGCAATTGTGAAATCGCCATCACCAGAATAACCAACAGTTTGCGCGACAGGGACACATACCAACAGAGCATCCATTTCAATCGGGTCCCAAACGTCCAACGCCTGTTGCAAAGGATTGGCCCCTTTCCAAATAGCGTCTGTATTCATGGTAAATACCGGATCGGTTCCAAGGAGAGACAGCGCATTGCGCAACCCTCCGCCGGTTTCCAAAACATCAGGTGTTTCGGTGATGGTCTGAACCTCTGTTCCACTCAGATGATCAACCAGCATATGAGGAAGATAATGTAGGTTCGCGACAATGTTTTCAGGGGTGATTGCGCGGGCCAAATCGATTGAGTGATCAATCAGCGCCTTACCTCCAACCTGAACCAGTGGTTTGGGTTGATGGGCGGTCAAATGTTTCATCCGCGTGCCAAAGCCCGCAGCGAAAAGCATTACAGATGTGGAACAGTCGCGCATTTTGATTTCAACTTGGCTAAAATGGTTTCATCTGGAAATGGAAGGTCGTTTAGAACCATACCTGCAATCGAAGACAGTGCTGGATGGGCTAAATTTGTCTCGATATGTGACCAAACACGGGGAATAAGATCAACGTAATGTGCTTTGCCATCACGCATACAAAGACGGGTAAAAACACCTAATATGCGTAGGTTGCGCTGCGCACCAAGAAGGGCATAAGCTGTTTCAAATTCATCGGGGTTCAGATTGTTTTGCGCGATGTAACGGGCCTTCATCTGTGACTGAACTGCAGGTGACACATCGCGGCGCGCGTCTTGCAAAACAGACACCAGATCATATGCAGGATGGCCCAGCATTGCGTCTTGAAAATCAAGCAAGCCAATCTTTTTAATGCTGTCACGTTCCGGCATCCAAATAAGGTTTTCAGCATGGTAATCGCGCTGGATTAAAACCTGGGGTTCAGATTGTAGGGGTGTAAGAAGTTCACTGAATTGGGTCGAAAACGCAGTGGTCTTTGCAGTGTCTATCTGACCGGTAGACCCCAAAATATACCATCCATACGCAAGAGCAGCCATTTGCGTCATGACCTCAGTTTCATATGGGGCAAGCGGCGGACAGGGTGCTTTGTGCAGATGGGTTAAGACATCAACCGCAGCCTCGTAAAGCGGGACCTCATGATTAGGCGATACCTCTAAAATCCGCGCAAACAGATCATCGCCAAGGTCTTCTAAGATCAGAAAACCGTGCTGTTCGTCTTGCGCATAGATACTGGGTGGGTTCAGTCCGATTGCATCCAAGTGCTGCGCAATTTTAACAAACGGACGGATATCTTCGCCTTTTTCTGGCGGTGCATCCATCAAAATTACAGAGGTGCCATCAATGTGCGTTAAACGATCATAACGTCGATTGGATGCGTCACCGGCCACTGTCACGCGCTGGGCGTTACTCCAATGGGTTGTACCCAAAAATTCGGTCATGGCAGTTTCGCGATCAGTCATTGCGCCATCCCTTGGTTTTTGCATCCCACTTTGGGTCATTCCATTGCGCGATCAGCACACGTGAATCCAAGGTGGTTGAAGGTGTCAATTCGATATGAAGTGCATCAGTTGGGGGATAGCTACCCAATCTGTCAGGCCATTCTATCAGGCAAACTGCTTCGGTCATGGCATCAAACAGGCCAAGTTCTTCGATCTCTTGTTCTGCGCTTAAGCGGTAAAGATCAGAGTGCCAAACTTCGCCAACCGTGGTGTCATATGTCTGCACAAGTGTGAAAGTTGGAGAGGGCACGTCTTCGTCCACCGTCAAAAGAGATTTGATGAAGGAACGCGCAAAATGTGTTTTGCCGGCACCTACTGCGCCCGTCAGTAAAATTGTGTCACCAATTTGGACGTTTTGCGCAAGAATACCTGCAAGATTTGCAGTCTCAGTTGCGTCTGCCAGATCAATTTTTAGGGTGTTGTTTACCATGCGGCCTATGGTGGCGTGGGTGTGGCGAAGCTGCAAGTCAAATTGGTCTTATTCTTGTAGTTCAGGGCTCTTTTCAGGGGTGCTATGTGTGATGGCAGGTTTGGTTTTGAAAACCAGCATTGTTGCACCCAAAGCAACGGGTTTTATAGAGCAAGAAAATACATCACCATTTTTCCATTTCATCTCACATTCCCAGGGCGATTGGGGGCCAATTTTCATAACAAAATCGCGGATGTCGGCCCATGCAGAATTGGGTTGGCTTTGGCGTTGCCAGTCTTTGAGTGCGTCCAAAATGGTAACGTCTATAAAGGCGCTTTCTGGGTCGAACGTCCACATTTCGCGGTAGGGTTTATTGCAAAATTGCAGAACGCCAGTTGTGGAAAATACGACCATCCCCATGTCAAATGTGTTCATCATGGATTGGCCAATTGCCAGTTCAGCGCGGAAACTACGTGCCAGCGAAATTTCGGCGCTGATGTCTTCGATTAAAAATGCAATTGCGCCATCTGGATGTGGTCGTCCAGAAACTCGATATGTTTGCCCTGATATGAGGCTCCAAGTTTCTTGATAACTCCCGTCTGTTGCTGCCTTTATGACGTCAGATAATTCTTCGCGCCATGAATGATAGTTTTTGGGCTCAGGCATCACCTGATTGTCACGTAGACGATCAAAGAACGAAAGCAGGTCTGGCCGTGTTGATAAAAACTCTCCGGGTAATTGTGATAGATCCACTAGGGCAGGGTTGAACAATGCAAGCTGTCCATTTCGATCAAAAATCGCCAAACCTGTTGAAAGGTGCGCAAATGTTTTTGCAAGTGTTTGAACAAAGTTGCGCTGGGCGATTTCGGCATCGATTACTGCGTTGATATCAATCGCGTGAAACATTGCACCAACTTCGCAGGCGACTTGGGATATATCATACCAAAGGTGTTTTCCGCCCGGCCCCGAAGACACCGAAGTTCGGTTGCTGCGCAATGGGTCATTGGACTGAGCTTCGATATCGAATAGTGGCTGATCTGCGTGCGGCTCTTTATCAAAAACTATTTTATAAAGAGTTTCATAAGCAGTGTTATACCAGCCAATTGTGCCATCCCGCTTAACTTGCCAAATCGGATGAGGCGCGGTGGTGCCCGCAAACCCTGTCACCATCACTTCTGCTTCTAGCGATTTGATTTTGTGCTGGACGTCCAACGGCAAAGTTTCTTGATCGATGATTTGCACATGTGTTGCGTCATCGATCTTGCGGATTTCTAGTTTTGCAATGTCGGTATCGTGTTGCGATGGAATAACGACAGTGTTGGCATTGTCCGAAGGTCTTGAGGGGAAACTGGGAAACCGGTGGGCTAGACTGATGCGCAGAGCGGCCCAATCACTTACTTCACCATTGAACTGAGTAAGTCGAAAACCGGCCGTTGAAGCGTGTTGTAAGGTCTCCTCTTTAAACAAAAGAGAGATATCTGCAGAGCTATAGCTTTGCAGATTTTCCAAGTCATTTTTGGCAGGTTTTCCAAAATACAAAAGCCCTAAGAGTGTACTTAACAAGGCCGATACGACGACTATCAAAATTTCAAAGAGTGTCATACCTGCCATATCCCCTGAACGATGCTCTGGGGGAACTGTCGGCGGAAATGGTTAACAGCCCGTTAACCAATGGGTAAGTCGTTCATCTACCCTAGAAATCTTTGGTTTTCACCAAGCGGAATTGCGTTGCTGCCGTGGCGCGCATCAATCGTGTCGCGGGGCCATTTCACTTCGACAATTGCGCCAGTATGTTTGGCAGCATCTGGTGCTGACATGTATGGATCAGACCCGTTTGCAAAACTCAGCTCAGCACCAGATCTTTCTAGCAAGGTCTTGGCAATAAACAGACCTAAACCCATACCTTCATACCCTGGCCGGTCTTGACCTTCAGACGGCGTTTTGCGGCGCCCGACAAAGGGATCACCGATGCGTCCAATTAAATGAGGCGGGAAACCTGTCCCATCATCAACGATCCGGATTGAAATGGTGTCTGCAGTCCAATGTCCTTCGACCCAAACATTCTTGCTGGCGAAGTCGACGGCGTTTTGCACCAGATTACGCAACCCATGTATAATCTCTGGTTTGCGCAAAATAGCGGGTTGGCTCATCTCCACACCAGCCAATGGATCGTGTGAAAAGTGCACGGCTTTGCCACGATGGGCGTGGGGCTCTGCGGCTTCTGAGATGACGGTCATCAAGGGTGCTTGGCGCAGGTGCAAATCGTCTTTTCCGGCCTGACCCATATCGCGTAAAATATCGCGACACCTGTCAGCCTGTTCACGGATCAATGCAGCATCTGCCCGTAAATCTTCGCGATCCTCCAATTCGTCCATCAACTCAGAACTGGCGAGTTTGATCGTGGCAAGAGGAGTGCCTAATTCATGGGCCGCAGCAGCGACAACGCCGCCTAGATCAGTCAACTTTTGCTCGCGTGACAGGGCCATTTGAGTGGCGGTTAGCGCATCGGACATAGAGTGCATTTCAGACGTAATCCGACGTGAATAGGCCCCGATAAATACAATGGCAATGACCAATGCGATCCAGTTCCCAAACAGGAAAACATCGGGCACGCGCAGGATAAATCCTTGGTCAGTTTTGAGGGATAGATGGAACTTGGACAGCAGCGTCACCATGGCAATTGCAGTACCACCAGCCAGCAAGGTTGATCGCGTCGTAAGAACCGCGGCCGACACAGTAACTGGACCCAACAGTAGCAATGCAAACGGATTGTGCAGGCCACCAGAAAGAAACAACAAGAATCCCAATTGCAGCAAATCGAACATGACCATGGATAGGTTTTCGCGCTCAGACAGGCGCTTGTTTTCAGGAAAGACAAAGGCAGCGACCAGATTCCCGATGACTGAAAGGCCCACAGCAAAGTAACAAAGACCTAATTCCAACTGCAATCCGTAGACATATTGTCCAACCAAGATTGCGGTTAATTGTCCCACAATGGCGACCCATCGTAGGAAAATCATCGTTCTAAGCCTTATCCAGTTGGATCTTTGCTGTTCGGTGAAAACGCTAAGGTGGGAATCTGGCATGTGCTCACTATTTCTTTGATTGCGCAGGATAGGGGGGCTGTTATCAATCCAGCATTGTTAAACAGTACTAACATATAAGGCGAATAACATGTCACGTATCATCGCACCCATTGCCGCAATTGCCGCAGCTGTTTTAGTTGGGGGCTCATGGCTGGCAACCCGAGATGCCAATCCAGATCAATTTGCACAGTGCCGCGCATCCGCCGTTGCAGGTGGAACAGCCATTGGTGGACCTTTTGAGCTGGTGAACGCCAAAGGTGAAACAGTGACAGACAAGGACGTCATCAACGAGCCGACAATGGTTTATTTCGGTTACACGTTCTGCCCAGATGTTTGCCCACTAGATGTATCGCGCAATGCTGAGGCCACTGACTTTTTGGCGGAGGGGGGGCAATCCATGACACCACTTTTCATCTCCATCGATCCCAATCGTGACACGCCCGAAGTAGTTGGCGATTTTGCGTTTAACATGCACGAAAAAATGATTGGTCTGACGGGGTCACCTGAACAGGTTAAAGCGGCTAGCCAAGCCTACCGTACATATTACAAAGCGCACCCAGCGGACGACGAATATTACCTCGTTGATCACTCAACGTTTAGTTATCTGGTTCTTCCAGAACATGGGTTTGTCGAATTTTTCCGCCGTGAAATTGGGGCCGAAGATATGGCCAAAACTGTCGGGTGCTTCATCGACAACGCTTAATATTGTGACTTAATTTGACCAATGGGTGCCCGCGACCCATATTAACTCTGAACAAGGAGACGATGACATGGCAGACCCAATCGAATACGACCTTGGCGAAGACCGGACATTGATGTTGCTGGATGATGACGAACCCTTTTTGCGCCGGCTTGCAAAAGCGATGGAGAAACGTGGCTTTGAAGTTGAGATCGGCGGCAGCGTTGCCGCAGGTCGTGCAATCGCAACGGCCCGTCCACCAGCATACGCCGTGATCGATCTGCGCCTCGAGGACGGTAATGGTTTGGACGTGGTCGAAGTGCTGCGTGAAAAACGTCCAGATGCACGTATCGTTGTCCTGACAGGTTACGGAGCGATTGCGACGGCTGTTGCTGCGGTGAAAATTGGTGCGACAGACTATTTGTCCAAACCAGCGGACGCGACCGATATCATGAACGCGCTGTTGGCCACGGGCGATGATCTGCCCCCACCACCAGAAAACCCGATGAGTGCGGATCGCGTACGTTGGGAACACATTCAACGCGTCTACGAATTATGTGATCGCAACGTATCTGAAACAGCGCGTCGGTTGAACATGCACCGCCGGACATTGCAGCGCATCTTGGCAAAACGCTCACCGCGTTAGGCGATTAGATATCGTAGCGTTTGCTGATCTTGTCGACGATCAAACCGCTATCCAACTTGACGTCTTTGTCGATGGTCCACGTGCGAAAACCGCGCGATTGATAATAGGTCAATCCGCCCTCATTGTCCGCGCGGATAGTGGCGTTGATCCAAACGTACCCCAAGTTTTTGGCTGCCTGTGAGGTGGCCGAAAACAGGGATGACCCAATGCCCAACCCCGTACGCCCGACCTGAACAAAGGTCGCGACATCGCACGCCTCTGCCGGCAATTTTTCGTGCGGGGAAATCCATTGAAATCCTATGACCTGTTCAACATCATCCAATGCGACGTGCCATGCAGATTCGTCTGGGGCAAAGGACATCCATTCGTTGATGTCGTCCCCTGTTACTGTTTGGGTCTTGGCCGTGGTGCCACCCTTTTCAATGATAGCATTCAACAAGGTCGCCATTGATTTGGCGTCCATCGAACTGGCGCGGCGTACAGAGGTCATGGCATTTCCTTTAGCAGCGCGTGGTGACGGGCGGTAAAGTCGTTGCGCGTTTCAACAGGGGTACGCAAAACGATGGAAAGCCCGTCGATAACGTCTGAATCTGGTTTGCCAAACAGCTTGGTCGCTTCTTCTTGTGAAAAGCCTGCGATTTGGACGGCTTCCATCCATGCGCTGATACGGTCCGCTTTCTTTATCTGCTTTTTGACCGCAACAGGGATCACCGCAGGCAGGCCAAAGCGAATGTGGATTGCAGCCGTCAAGCGATCATCCAATTCCCCATAACCCGGACCGACGGCGGCTTTAACGGGGGAAATCATATCACCAATCACGTATTCAGGCGCATCATGCAGCAGGGCTGCCAACCGCCACTTAATCGGCGCATTGGGCGATATACGCCCATATAGGGTCTCAACCAGCAGTGAATGTTCAGCCACTGAATAGGCGAAATCGCCGTGTGTTTGACCGTTCCAGCGCGCGACAAAGGCAAGGCCGTGAGCAATGTCTTCGATCTCGATATCCACAGGGGTGGGGTCTAGCAAATCCAGCCTGCGACCAGACAGCATACGTTGCCATGCACGAGGTTGTTGCGCCATTTCCTGATCCCTTCCTGTGTCAATTACTACTGTTTGTCACAGGATGTTGATCCCGACAATTGTATCGAAACGATTTCATCCTTTTCTTTTATGCATCGCAGCCCCATTTAATAGACAACCAACATGAAAGGACACGCCATGACCACCTACACAAAGAACCCAGATGTCATCGCAACCCTATCGCCAGAAGAGTTCTACGTGACGCAAGAAAGCGGCACAGAACGTCCAGGTACGGGCAAACTGCTCGCCAACAAAGAGCCAGGCCTTTACGTCGATATCGTATCGGGTGAGCCATTGTTTGCCTCAAGCGACAAATACGAAAGCGGATGTGGCTGGCCCAGCTTCACCAAAGCGATTGAACCGGCAAATGTGGCCGAACTGAAGGACGCGACCCTTGGCATGGTCCGCACCGAAGTGCGTTCCATGCACGGCGACAGCCACCTTGGCCACGTGTTCCCAGACGGACCGCGTGACCGGGGCGGATTGCGCTACTGCATCAACTCGGCCTCCCTACGTTTCGTCCACCGTGACGATATGGATGGGGAAGGTTACGGCGCATACATAGACCAAGTGGAGGACATCACATGACGATTGAACGCGCAGTTTTAGCAGGTGGGTGCTTCTGGGGTATGCAGGACCTGATCCGTAAAATGCCGGGCGTCACGGACACCCGTGTGGGTTACACCGGTGGGGACGTTCCAAACGCAACCTACCGTGATCACGGGACGCATGCGGAAGGGATCGAAATCATGTTCGACCCTAACAAAATCACCTACCGTGAGTTGTTGGAATTCTTCTTCCAAATCCACGATCCGACCACGCCTAATCGCCAAGGCAACGACCGTGGTTTGGGCTACCGTTCTGCCATCTATTACGCCAACAAAGCGCAGTACCAAACGGCGCTTGATACCATTGCAGATGTTGAGGCATCAGGCATTTGGCCGGGCAAAGTTGTGACCGAAGTCGACCCAGTTGGCGATTTTTGGGAAGCAGAGCCAGAGCATCAAGATTACCTTGAGCGGATACCAAACGGCTATACCTGCCATTTTGTACGACCCGATTGGACACTGCCAAAACGGGCAGCAGAATAAGAATATGGGCGGGCCTTCGGGTCCGCCTTTTTTACGTGTGAAAGGAATTTAAATGGATCAAGTTATTTCAGACGGTATTAGCAATGCGATCAAAGAAATCGTCGAACAGATCGCGCCCGACGTGCGGTTTGTGCCTAAGTATGGCGGCGAAGTTCTGGCCCACGATCCCGTGTCAATCGCAGAGTAAAAAGGGACCAAGTCGCGGCGTAAAACTGGTCCACTGAGTTATCGTTTGTCGTGCGCTTTGGCGCGAGTGCTTGTCATCTAGCTAACGCGTGCCAAAGCGCATGTTGGCCGTTAGGCCAACATTGTTCTGGTCTTGATCCAGCTTAGATTACTTTTGTTTGTTACGGCTGTGTTTGAGCCTGTAGCTTTCGCCATTCATCTCAAGAATATGGACGTGGTGGGTCAAACGATCCAGCAACGCGCCTGTCAGTCGTTCGGAGCCGAAGACCTCGGTCCATTCATCAAATGGCAGGTTTGAGGTGATGATGATGGACCCGCGCTCGTAGCATTGTGATATGACCTCGAAGAGCAACTCTGCGCCAGATTTACTGAGAGGAACGAAGCCCAGCTCATCAATAATTAGCAGGTTCTGGCTCGTCAGTTGCTTTTGCAAGCGCTGCAATCTCCGCTCATCTTGGGCCTCAATCAGGTCATGAACCAAAGCCGCCGCCGTCGTGAAGCGTACCTTCAGTCCTCTTTGACAGGCAGCCAACCCAAGCCCCAAAGCGATGTGTGTCTTGCCCGTGCCTGATGGTCCAAGGGCGATGATGTTTTCCCTGCGACCAACGTAATCGCATCGTGCCAGATCCATCGTCAGCGGCTTGTTCAAGCTGGGCATGATCTTGAAGTCAAAGCTGTCCAAACTTTTGGTGCTGGGGAACTTTGCGGCTTTGATGCGCCGCTCAATCATACGGCGCTCGCGGTCAATCAATTCCATCTCACACAGCCGCGCCAGATAGTGGATGTGATCTTTGTTCTCGGCAGCGCAGAGCTGCGCCTGTTTGGCATACTCCCCTTGGAACGTTGGTAGGCGCAGTTGTTTGAGATGATGTTGTAAAAGGATTTGTGGGGCTTCGGTCACGCGACTGTCCCTTCCATCAAACTCATGTAGCTGGCGGGACGTGTCATCTCAACATTAGCTTTTGGCAAATAGGGGTAGAAGTCCAAATCCAATCGCGGTGGCCGCTTCTCAACCCGGCACAGCACAAGGTGTTTTACAGCGTCATAGCCAATCGCGCCCAGATCAATGGCATGCTGGATCGCGCCCTGTACGATACTCATCTCGAACGTTTCCAACAGGCGAAGGACTTGAACGTATTCCCGCTTGCCAGATTTACCCATCCTAGCTTCGAGCAATCGATGCAGCGTGGCAAAGACATCTGGCAAGTTCCAACCCTGCAGGGGTGCAGCCTGATCCAAAGCACCGACCTTCTGTTCAAGCAAAGGCAGAAAGTGCAGTGGATCAAAAACCATATCCGCCGATGCGTAGGATCGTTTGTGCCGCGCAATAATCTCATTGCCGCAGCCGATGATAACCTCGTGGACAAAGCCACGAACGTGGACGTCATGATGAGCGTAAGCCACTGGCACAGAGTAATCATTGGTTCTGTAGCGCACCATCGAGATCGATGTCGCGTGTGTACTGACATGATCGCAGGCTTCATATTCTGCGACAGGCAATCCCATCAGTGCATCTAGGTCCGACATCAGGCGTGCGCCTATAGTCTGGGTGTGGCCGCGCAACGTATCGTCTTGGCGTTCCAAACACTTCTGCTCCAAATGTGCGTTCAAATCATCAAAGCTGTCATAGCGCGGCGCGGGCACCATGAAGTTGCGGCGGGTGTATCCGACCATGCCCTCAACGTTGCCTTTGTCGTTACCCCGTGCTGGCCGACCAAACTTGTCATCAAACAGGTAATGCGATTGCAGCTCTGTGAACCGCTGGGTTCGGACGCGCGTCCTGTCCCCCAAAATCCGGGCGACTGCGATCTTCGTGTTGTCGTATAGAATGGATTGAGGGATGCCGCCATAAAACGCAAAGGCTGATACATGACCATCGCAGAATGCTTCTGTCGTCTCCGCTGGGTACCCCTTCACAAATACCGCATCAGAATGCGGCAAACTCATCACGTAAAAATGGATCTTGCATTCCACGCCACCAATCACGCCGAGGGTCTCGCCAAAATCAACCTGCGCATGACCTGGACGATGCGACAACGGCACAAAGACCTCTTTGGTGCGACGCTTTTGCTCGCGTACATAATAGGTCACCGTGGTCAGGCTACCAACATACCCATGTTCGTCGCGTAATCGTTCAAAAATCCGCTTCGACGTGTGACGCTGTTTTTTGATCAGGGCTTTGTCGGTTTGCAGTATCTCATCAATCACTCCAACAAAATCATCAAGCGTTGGACGACGTGGTGCTTCTGAACGCCGATATCCTGGTGGCAACTCATGACGCAACATCTTCGCGATCGTTTTACGGTCCTTGTTGAAATAACGCGCCGCTTCTCGAGCAGACATGCCGTCCTTCAAACAAGCACGGCGCACACGACTATAAATATCCACAGAATACATCTCCCGCCCTCCGACTAAACGAAGGACACAAACTGGCGGATTTTTACTCCGCTACAACTGCGATATGCAGCCGCTTCTGTGGCCCAGTATTGCTCCGCGTTTTACAGGTTCTAGGAGTGTGGTTTTATTCTGAGATGTTGTTTTCGTATTGCGGACATTCGTTCTTAAACCGGATTGCTGTTATGAGAAGGCCCTAACCAGTTTTCATATGCCACGTAAGAATGCTTGTTGCGTACGCTTAATTCCATTAGCTCATTGTTCATGCAAAGCTCGATTATCACCAAACTTTTGTCGCTGCTGACCATTATCAGCAAAACTCGGACACCGATGACGTTTTCTGAGTTGGTTGCGAAAAGCGGTATGAACAAAAGCACGATTCATCGATTGCTTGCTGTCTGCGCCGAAGAACAGCTTGTCCAATTCGACGCGCAGGGGAAAACTTATCTTCTTGGTCCGAAAGTATTCGATTTGATACGAAGCGCCTATGGGGGCTACGACATTCAAGCCATTGCTTTGGACGAGATGGTCCGCCTGCACGGTCAGTTTGATGCGAATGTTACCTTAGGCGTGCCCAGTGGAATGGATGTTGTCTATTTGCGTATTCTGGAAAGCAGCAGTGCGCTTGGCTCTATTCAAAGACCGGGCATGCGTGAACAAGTTCATTGTTCCGCGTCTGGAAAGGCATTGTTGGCATTTTTGCCCGACGCCATCATCGACTCGAAATTGAAAGACTACGTGTTTGAACGCCATACCGACCGTACAATCGTTGATACACAGGCATTCAAATCGGCTTTGGATAAAGTGCGGGTTGACGGGTTTGCTATTAACGATCGCGAAGAATACGAGCATTTTCTTGGATTATCCGCACCGATTTTCAATTTTATGGGCGAGCCGATTGCCGTGTTAAACATCTGGTCTGTGCATCCGCTTCATTCCATCGACGACTTGATCGGTTGGTCATCCGAGTTGTTAGCGTCCACAAGAAAAGTCACCCAATTGATTGGTGGTACCGCCCCAGATTAGGTCTGATTGCGGTTCCTCAATCTTTCAGACAGCACAGATAACGAAGTGCTTTTTGATATAGGTTTCAACCGTCCATTCCGTTTCCAACCCGCTTTCCATGACAAATGCATCGCCGGCCTTAACATCAAAGGTGCCTACATTTGTCTTGATCGTCGCGCTGCCCTCTAGGATGTGACAAAATTCTATCAGGTCAGTCATCGTAGCTGTAAATACGCCTGCAGTGCTTTCCCAAATTCCGGATTTGATAGTATCACCGTGGCCTGCGAACTTAAGCTGAGAATGCTGTTCAGGTATGCCGCTTACAATATCTGCTGTGATGTCTTTTTTGACCCGTGGTACGTCCGTGTCTTTAAACATAGTAAAATTCATGGGGTGCTCCTGATGATTAAGTGGCGTTGCGCTATCGACGCTTAAAAATTGTATCGAGCGTGTCGCGCGCCGTCATGGCAGGGGCCGCAAGTGGCAGCACCGCCTTTGTGATTGCATGAAACGGCATCGATTTTATTGCCGTGACGGGAAACGCCAGACTGTCATTCGATGCCCCAAGCGCCTTACTTACTAGGGTACGTGCCATCACTGATGTCATTGCGATCCCGCGGCCGCTAAAACCAAGTGCTGCTAAAATTCCAGGTTCGGGCTCATGCAGATGTGGCATCATTTCAGGGGTCACAGCGATGCTTCCTGCCCATGTTGCTTCAATTTCTGTTTCGCCTAGTTGTGGGAATACTTTATTCATTCCGCGTTTTAAGCGATTAACCCCACCAAACGCAGCTGCGTCTTCTGTGCTGCCAACGCAGCCAAAAATCAAACGCCGGTCACGGTCATATCGCGCAAAATAGATTGCACGCCGCGTATCAGATATGGTCACTGCATTGGGTAAAATGGCCTTTCGCAAGTTGTCAGAAAGCGGCGCTGTCGCGAGCGCAACGCTGACCATTGGCAAGAATGTTTGACGTAGTTTTGGCCACAGGTTGTCGGAATAGGCATTCGTCGTCAGGATGACTTGGCCTGCGGTGACTGATCCGTTTGGCGTTTTGACGATCCACTTATCACCTGCACGGGTTACCGATTGGACTGGGCTGTCTTCAAACAGTGTTGCACCAAATTTGATAGCGGTGTGGGCAAAGCCACGCGTGAGCGACAATGGTTGAACATGGCCACCTCGAGGATGGAACAGGGCGAAATCATATTCCTCAGAACCAGTCGCTCTTCGTGTCTCCGTTTGATCTAAAACACTAATATTTGCGCCTGCGGCGTTCCAAGCCTCTGCCAACTGCTCAAGGCTTGTTTGTGCCGAACCACAATGCGCGGCCTGCACCCACCCGGTTTGCTCACCATCGCAATCAATGCTGTATTTTTCGATATCAGCGAACAGCGTATCGGCAGAAGCTAGCGTGGTTTCGACCAGACGAGCGGCTTGGGTATCACCCAAACGTTTAGCAAGATCGTCAGGGGTCGCACGCCAAATCGGATTGCACTGCCCACCACTTCGACCAGACGCACCCCAACCGATAGATTTGGCTTCAAGCAGAACAACTTTGGCACCACTTTCCGCCAAGCCCAAAGCCGTCCGAGTGCCCGTTAGGCCACCACCTACAACAACGAAATCAGCCTCGATGTTTTGATTCAAGACCGAACATACCGGTGCATCCCCAGCAGTACGTGACCACAATGCCCCCGTGTCGGTGTTCCTAGCTGTGTTCACTTTTGTCATTTCAACGGTCTCAATATTGTTTTACAATGCAAAACATATATTTCGCATAAGAAAACAATATGTCTATCGAAAAATTTCGTCAACTTCTATTCAAACCGCTTGGTGGGGAACAAGCCGTACCAAACCAGTCCCCAAAAACATTGTAAGAAAAGGTTTGACGTGACCCACGATTCTTATCTAGGCTCATTATACAAAATAATAGTTTTATAATACGGAACTGACTGCACTAAGACATCAGGCCGTTCACACCAGGGAGACCACAATGATTAAGAAAACAACAGCTGGCTTTGTTGCCGCGGCAGTTATGGCAATGACGGGCCAATCTGCATTCGCCGACGGCCACGGTGAAATCACCGTAGGCTATTTCCTTGAGTGGCCAATGCCGATGATGGTCGCAAAAGCATCTGGCGCATATGACGAAGCACTGGGCATGAAAGTGAACTGGGTTTCTTTTGAAACTGGTACCGCAATGTCCGCAGCGATGGCGTCCGGTGACGTTCAATTGTCTGTGTCTCAAGGTGTCCCACCTTTCGTAGTTGCAGCATCCGGTGGCCAAAACATCCAAGTTGTCGACGTGGCCGTAAGCTACTCTGACAACGACAATTGCGTTGTACGTGCCGATCTTGAAATCGACGCATCTTCCGCTGGCGAATTGGCTGGCAAAAAAGTTGCCGTTCCTTTGGGCACAGCGGCGCACTACGGCTTCTTACGTCAAATGGGCCACTTCGGCATCGATGTAGCATCATTGGATGTTGTCGACATGGCACCACCAGAAGGCGCGGTTGCCCTAAGCCAAGGTGCGGTTGATTTCGCTTGCGGCTACGGCGGCGGCTTGGGTCGTATGAAAGAGCACGGCAATGTTTTGCTGACCGGTGATGAAAAAGAAGCGCTGGGTATCTTGGTGTTTGACGTCACAACTGGCCCTGCTGATTACATCGCGGAAAATGGCGATATCGTTGCGAAGTTCTTGTCTGTGACGGCTGGTGCAAACGCTGCATGGGCCGCAAACCCGAACGACGAAACACTTGCCATCATCGCTGGAGAAGCGGGTATGGACATGGACGCTGCGAAATCAGCGATTTCTACAATGAAATTCCCAACGGTTGAAGACCAGTTGTCTTCAACATGGTTGGGCGGGAATGCTGCGACCTTCATGAAAGGCGTTGCAGACGTGTTTGTTGAAGCGGGTTCCATCGACACCGCACTCGACAGCTACGAAGATTCCGTAAACGTTGGACCACTGACAGCTGCAAGCAACATGTAAGCTGCCTTTGGCAACACCGAAGGCCCAGCGTACTCCCGTTCGCTGGGCCTTTTTTATGACTTTAGATCCAATACCCAAATACCCACCGGAGTTTGAATATGAAGACCTTTTTCAATGCCAAAGAAGACATCGTATCAGATGCCATTGATGGACTTATTCTTTCCAGAGGTGGCGAATTACGCAGGTTCGATCACGCCAGCCATGCGCGGGTTGTGGTGCGTGCTGATTGGGACAAATCCAAGGTCGCGATCATTTCTGGCGGTGGATCAGGACATGAACCAGCTCATGCAGGTCTGGTGGGCGCAGGCCTTTTGACGGCGGCTGTATGCGGTGAAATCTACGCCTCACCCAGTGTGGACGCGGTGCTGTCTGCGATACTTGAAGTTTCAGGACCCAAAGGCTGCTTGCTGATTATAAAGAATTACACCGGGGATCGGTTGAACTTTGGCCTTGCTGCGGAAAAGGCCAAGGCGCTTGGGCACACCGTTGAAATGGTCATTGTTGGTGACGACATCGCGATACCAAATGCCAAGCAGCCACGCGGCCTTGCAGGCACTGTTTTTGTTCACAAAGTCGCGGGTCAATTGTCAGAAGAAGGTGCAGATTTAACTACGATTTTAGATGCGGCAAAAAGCGTCAGCGATGGCCTACACACAATTGGTGTCGCACGGGATACCTGCACGGTTCCCGGCAGCGAAAAGCAAGGTCGTATTCGCGACGTTGAAGCCGAGATTGGTTTAGGCATCCACGGCGAGGCCGGTGTTGAGGTCAAAAATTTTGGAACCGCAAAGGAACTGATGGAAGATTTAGCCCCACGTCTGTTGGCTACATTGGATACCTCCATGCGGCATGTAGCGCTGTTCAACGATCTTAAAGGGTTATCTGGTCTAGAGGTGTCTGTGCTTTTCAAAGAGTTCATGACAAGTGATCTTGCGGCGGTGACTGCCTTTACTATGGGCCCTGCACCGATTGTAACTGCGCTGGATATGCCGGGTTTTTCCATATCAATGTTGCCATTGAAACCTGAATATGAGGCGGCATTGTTCGCCCCTATCGTCAATGATGCTTGGCCAAAATTGCAGCCTAGCCATGCCCCCGAAACGATCACTCCCCCCACCATTGCCACAACACAGGATTTCATTCCGTCGCAAGATGCAGATGTGCGTGCTGTTATTGAAACTATTATCGCAACTTGCCTTAGCGCAGAGGGCAGATTGAACGCGTTGGACGCTAAAGTAGGCGACGGGGATACAGGCACAACGTTTGCCGGTGCTGCGCGAACTATCCAAAGTAAGTTAGACGCATTGCCGATGGCCGACGGTGCGCAGCTGTTCGCCATGTTAAGTGACATCAAAAGCAAACTTATGGGGGGATCAAGTGGCGTCTTGTTTGCGATCCTTTTTGCCAATGCATCTACCGCCTACAAAACCGATGCAGACTGGAGCAGTTCCCTAACCGCAGGCTTGGACGCGATGATGAAATACGGTGGTGCAAAAGTCGGAGACCGTACAATGATTGATGCCATGCAACCCGGTTTGGCCGCACTTGTTGCTGGAGAAGGCATGTTGGCAGCAGCCAGTGCTGCACGTATCGGCGCAGACGGGACTGCCATGATGCTCTCAGCAAATGCAGGCCGGTCTGCTTACCTCGAAGCCCGTTCTCTTGACGGTTACGCTGATCCCGGTGCCGAAGGCATTGCCATGATTTTTGAAGCGCTCACTCATCATTGATGAGATTCGAGATTGGAATCAGCGCGCACCTTAGAAATTACGCGCGTTTCACCATAGGATAATGCTCGTTGGCCCACACTGACAGGTCGAAAGGCGCAGGGATGGCGCTATCTTCTACATCTCCCCATCTTATCGGATCCATATTGAATCTTTAAACTGGCTAAAAAGATCTCAAGAAGAAAAAAATTGACGCCTGGCCGACTTTGGCGCTATTCTTGCAATACGAAATAAAAGTTTTGTATTGCAAGAGTTAGCCACCATCCCATCAATGGGAGAATACAATGATCAAGGAGGCAAGAGCTGGAATTGTAGCCGCATTATTGTGGCGACGCCTGGTCAAGCAATATTTACAATGGGCTTGCCGAAACCACTGTTGGTTACGTTCTCTAGTGGCCAATGCAGATGATGGTGGCCAGCGCATTTGGCGTGGCACTTGATAGCTACACAGGTACAGTGAACACTGCGCCATTGATGGCTGTTAAAGGCATGTAAGCCAACTCAGGCAAACCTGATCCGCGCGGGCATCAGTTCGCGCGGGTCAATTTTTTTAGACGTGAGGTGGGGCAAACCCCACCCGACAAGGGTCAATTTCTGACCTAAGCGACAGGTGGGAACATGTCAGGACTATCAATCGATAAACTCTCGATGCGGTTCGATTTGCCAAATGGCGGATCAGTTCAAGCGTTGAAGGACGTCTCACTCGACCTCAAAGCAGGCGAGTTGATGAGCGTACTCGGCCCATCGGGCTGCGGTAAAACAACATTGCTGAACATCGTTGCGGGCTTTTTGGCCCCAACTGATGGTGTGATGGAATTAAACGGAAAACGGATCAGTGGCCCCGATGCAGATCGCGGTATGGTTTTCCAGCAAGGCGCTTTGTTTGAGTGGATGTCCGTGCGTGAAAACGTCGGCTTCGGTCCCTCGATGAAGGGCATGCCAAAAGCGGACAAGACAGAGATCGTCGATCACTTGTTGGACGTTGTTGGTTTGCAAGACTTCAAGGAAAAGGCGGTCTACGAACTGTCCGGTGGTATGCAGCAACGTGTGGCTTTGGCCCGTTGCCTTGCAAACGACCCCGACGTGATTTTGATGGATGAGCCGCTTGGTGCTTTGGACGCGTTGACGCGTGAAAAGATGCAAGGTCTGGTTTTGAAGCTGTGGAAAGAGACGGGTAAGACGATCATTTTGATCACCCACTCGGTCGAGGAAGCATTGCTTTTGGGCGAACGCCTGATTGTTATGGCCCCGCGCCCCGGTCGTATTCACAAAGAATACCGCCTGCCGTTTGCAGAGATGGGCGTTGCTGCCGATCTGCGTGAAGTTAAGAAACATCCGGATTTCGCCATCAAACGTGAAGAAATCCTTGAAATGATCTGGGACATGGAAGAAGAAATCATGGGCCGGACGGAGGAAAGCACATGATCCCTCTTATCCTATACGTCGCCATTTTTGTGGCAGCCTTTTTCATCGTCCGCATGATTTCCGAGGGCCGTGGCACCAAAGATTATACATCTTTGAAAACCGTCACCTTCGGGGACGAAAGCGCTGTGCGTTCGAACCGCGCGGCATCGTTCATTTCGATCCTGACTGTGTTCTTTATGTGGGCCACATTTACCGGGTCTGCTTTAATCCCGTCATTCCTGCATATGCCGGGCCCGTTTGAGGGCAACACGACCTTTACCTACACTGTCGAAAATGCGTCTGGTGAAACGGATGACGCAACTGTTTCGGTGTTGGTGCGTCCGCAAGGTCAAGATGCACCTAAACCAGAGATCGAAGCTGGTGACGGTTTTGCCAAGAACGATGCAGCCATCGTGAACAAATGGGGCACTGCCGTGATTTCGGTTCAAGGCAATGATGACGCCAAGAAGAAAGAAGGCGCTAAGGTTGTTGCGATCAACGGTCAACCGGTCAAAGCCCGCAGCACTGTTACGGTTGATGGTGGCTCTGTCACGATGACGGACAAAGGCACGCCAAACTTTAAAGCCAAGACAGGTTGGCAGATGGCACCGCTGTATTTGCCGTCACCGGAAAAAGTCTGGTCGCGCACACTTGAGATTGCAAGCGAAGGCTATCGCAACTTCTCGCTGTGGCAGCACCTTGGCTTTTCATTGTTCCGCGTTATTGCTGGTTTCGTCCTAGGCGCGATCGTAGGTATTCCGCTTGGCTATGCGATGGGTTTAAGCAATTGGTTCCGCGGTTGGTTTGATCCTATCGTTGAATTCATGCGCCCTGTGCCGCCCCTTGCCTTGATCCCACTTGTGATCATCTGGGCTGGTATTGGTGAAACAGGTAAGATCATCTTGCTGTTTTTGGCCGCCCTTTGGATCATGGCGATTGCCGCCCGATCCGGCGTTTCTGGTGTGAATATTGCCAAAGTACACGCGGCTTATTCTTTGGGTGCCAGCAAGGCGCAGATCATGCGCTACGTTATCATTCCCAATTCACTGCCCGAGATATTTACTGGTGCCCGTGTCGCGATGGGTGTGTGCTGGGGGACTGTTGTTGCGGCCGAATTGGTTGCGGCCTCACAGGGGGCTGGTATGATGATCATGGTGGCGTCCAAGTTCCAGCAAACTGACATTGTTTTGATGGGTATCATCTTGATTGGTGTGATTGGTTTCGGGATCGATATGTTGATGCGGTATGCGGAAAACATCTTGGTGCCTTGGAAGGGTAAGTCCTGATAAGAAAGGCGCCTGCGCCGCACTCAACGCCTGACTTTCCGCGCGAACGACTGCGCCTGAAAACCCGCGATTGAACCATCAGGATACCTCCTTTACCCAAGGAAAGGGGTGCTCGAGACGATTGCAAAAAACGTTATATGAACTTACCCTGACAATCTTCGCGCCACCTCTGGGCGTTTGAAGCTTGAACTGCGCAAGGAGAAAAAGGATAGCCGAATTCATTCTCTATGGCTCAAAAGCTAGCCTCTTCACTGGAAAGGCACGTGCTTACATGAATTGGAAGGGGATTGCTTTCGAGGAACGCGCTGTCGACGAATCCGTAATGAAAACAGTAATCCTACCTCATGTGGGTTGGCCCGTTGTTCCTGTTCTTCAAACACCTGACGGGCGGATCATTCAGGATACGGCAGATATTATCGCTGAAATCGAAACCGCATTTCCTGAACCATCGGTTATGCCGGATGGACCTATCCAGCGGTTCGCGTCTCTTTTGATGCAGGTGTTTGGCGATCAATGGTTGGTTTTGCCGGCAATGCACTACCGGTGGAACTATAATGAAGATTGGATTTTTACAGAGTTTGGGCGAACAACTGCGATTGATGCACCGGCAAATGAACACTATGCTATCGGGGAAAAAATCGGCGAGCGGTTTCGGGCGATGGTACCAATGCTTGGAATTAGTGAAACGACCATACCTGGAATTGAGTCCTCTTATGAGGCTTTTCTGGCAGAGTTCTCTGCTCACTTAGAGCAATTTGAGTATGTGTTTGGCGACAGGCCCTCTTTAGCGGATTTCACGCTGATAGGACCGCTCTACGCTCATCTATATCGGGACCCTGAAAGTCGCAAAACCATGGAACGTGTTGCCCCTCGCGTCGCGAGATGGGTGGAACGTACCATATCCGGTCAAGATCATCAGGGGGATTTGATTGACAACGACACAATCCCCAATACCCTTTTCCCAATTTTCAAGCGACATTCGGCAGAACATATGCCTGTATTGGAAGCTACAAATAGGCTCTTTGCACAGTGGAGTGAGACAGCATCTTCTGGCGACGAGGTGCCACGCGGCTTAGGGACGGCCCCTTTCCATGTTGGTGGTTGTGAAGGACAAACAATGGCCCGTTCATTTTCCCTGTTTCGATTGCAGACTGCCTTGGATTCACTGGCTGAAATGTCCAACAATGATCGCGCAAAAGCCGAGGCCTTTTTAGGCAGTATCGATGCAAAGCAGTTGATGTCATTTGAACTAAACCATCGTCTGGTTCGTAAAAACTGCAAGGTCTGCCTCGCATAGTCGTACCGCCTTTGTTGGCGTTCTTCGGTTGCGCTAAAGGCAAGCAAAGCAGTGAGAGAACAATGTTGCCTCCTTCAAAAGCCTTATCCTTTCAACATCCTTATCAGCGTTCGATCTTTATTGATGAAATGGTGTTTCAGTGCCGCCGCGATGTGCAATCCCAGCGTCAGGGTAAAGGCATAGGCGATGTATTGGCCCCATCGCAAGGTTTGTTCGTAGGGTTACCCTAGACGTGAACAAAGAAGG
>JAPKAB010000075.1 GCA_028825475.1 Ascidiaceihabitans sp.
TAGAAATAAACGGTTGGTTGATTTCTGTTTGGTTTGCAGAAGACAATTCGATTTTTGCTTTTTCAGCAGCTTCTTTCAGACGCTGTAACGCCATCTTGTCTTGCTTCAGGTCGACGGAGTGCTCTTTTTTGAACTCATCGGCAAGGTAGTTGACGATGCGCATGTCAAAGTCTTCGCCGCCCAAGAAAGTGTCGCCGTTTGTGGATTTAACTTCGAACAAGCCATCGTCGATTTCCAGGATGGTTACATCGAATGTACCGCCGCCAAGGTCATAGACAGCGATGGTTTGTGTTTCTTTTTTGTCCAAGCCGTATGCCAGCGCAGCTGCTGTTGGCTCGTTAATGATGCGAAGCACTTCAAGGCCAGCAATTTTGCCGGCGTCTTTAGTTGCTTGACGCTGTGCATCGTTGAAATACGCAGGAACGGTAATAACAGCTTGGGTCACTTCCTCGCCAAGGTATGATTCAGCAGTTTCTTTCATCTTGCCTAAAATGAAGGCAGAGATTTGGGAAGGTGAATACTTTTCGCCTTTGGCTTCAACCCATGCGTCGCCGTTGCCGCCATCGATGACGTTGAACGGAAGGTTCTTTTTGTCTTTGGCCAAGTGCGCGTCGTCATTGCGACGACCTACAAGACGCTTAACACCAAAAATTGTGTTTTCTGGGTTTGTCACTGCTTGGCGTTTTGCGGGCTGACCTACAAGACGCTCGTTATCGGTGAAGGCTACGATTGAGGGCGTTGTGCGTGCGCCTTCAGCGTTTTCGATAACGCGAGGCTGACTGCCGTCCATAATAGCAATACAGGAGTTGGTCGTTCCGAGGTCAATACCAATTACTTTGGCCATATTTTCGATCCCTTTTCATATCATAAGGCGATGTGGCGAGGCGTTGACCCTTTTTGGCGTCATTGCCCCGATAATGATGTCACGCAAAACTGGTCGCTCTGCGCGGTTCGGAGGGTATATAAGGAGGGTAAATGCCCCCTGCAACCATTGTGGCGTAGGTATTTGCGTGAATCTTTACCTAATGAGGTACTTATGTCGGTTCTTAAGCTACGTGGGTTCGAAATTCACAAGGGATTGCTGGATCTCAAGGAGCAAACCGTGCTGCTTGAGGCCGTACGTAATATTGCAAAATTAGCTCCTGTTTTTTCACCGATGACACCATATGGGAAGCCGATGAGCGTTAAAATGACATCGGCTGGCATGTTTGGGTGGTATTCTGATGCTCAGGGCTATGAATATCGCAGAGTTCACCCCAATGGGATGCCTTGGCCTGTGATTCCTGCTGAGGTTCTTAATATTTGGAAGATAGTTTCAGGCGTCGAGCGCGAACCCGAATGCTGTCTTGTCAACTTCTACGATCAAAACGCCAAGATGGGTCTCCATCAGGACAGGGATGAGGCAAATTTCGATTTCCCAGTTGTGTCGGTGTCATTGGGAGACGAGGGGCTGTTGCGCGTTGGTGGCACTGAGCGTGGTGGTAAGACAGACTCTGTTTGGCTCCAATCGGGGGATGTGGTTGTAATGGGTGGAAAGGCCCGCTTGGCCTATCACGGCGTCGACCGTATCCGTTTTGGGTCATCCAGCTTACTTCCTAAGAGTGGGCGAATTAATTTAACTCTCAGGGTGGTGAACTAGGGTACTAAGAAACTGTGTGCAGTTGAGGTCAGATTTGACTTGGCTGAAATTACGATTGTGTTTGCTAATTTATCGGCGCGCTTCCCAACTCGCAGAGGCATGACGACGCGTGTAAAACTCACCCATAAGACCCAACATAATTAGGGCTATGGTCACATAGACTGCGTACTCCCAATTGCTGTTTCGAGGAAAGTAGTTGATAAACGCAAAACCACGCGCTTGATCTATCAGGTGAAATAATGGGTTCCAGTCAAACATCGCTAACATAAAAGATGGTAGTGTGTTTGCCACGAACATTTTGCCTGAAGCGATCATGTTCGCTCTCATATAAAGTGTAGACATCAGAGTAGCTACGGTGGGGAACCAGGGTTTTAAAGCTAGCAGTGCTAAGCCTATCGCTGCTCCTGAAGCCCAAGCAAGAATGATCATCCCAAATGCTGAAGCGGGATCGTCAATTGTAACCGGCGTTACAATCACGTGGTAGCCGTATAAAATTATGAACAACGACAACAGTTGAATATATAAAGCGCCGAAAGCTGCAGCCATTATTGATATAACCGTGTTCATTGGTGCATGTTGCATCATGGGGCTTGATGGTCCTTCTGAAGCAAACACGCCCTGCATGGTCTTGGTGTGCGTCATGAAAAGAAAGATTCCAGACATGATGTAAACGAGGAAGTCGCCTCGAATGGCAGCGCCTCGTAAGCCTAGAATGCTAAACATAAGGTAAAATACACCCACAAACGTAGCAACCTGCAGCATATTCACTCCAATTGCGATAAAAGCGTTGTTGTGCTGCTTACGGACACTCCGAACGACTGAGTGGTAAATCAGTGCAGAAATCGACATTGCAGATGAGAAACCACCTGTAGGTTTTCGTGCAGACTGAAACTGTACCATTTGCGATGTGCCTCGACTGAATACTGAAATTTTACTGAATTCTTGCCGTTCAGTTACTGGCACATCATAAGAGACATAATAAGGCAATTCAACAAAATGCGACGTACCAAAACGTGAGCAGGAGATTACCCGTGAACTATGAAGATTTGATCCCAGTTATTCGCAAGTTGGCCCTAGAGGCTGGCGACAAAATTATGGAAATTTATCAGGCTGATGATTTTGACGTTAAATTGAAGTCTGATGAAAGCCCTGTAACTGCGGCTGATGAAGCTGCAGACGCGATTATATCTGCTGGCTTACGGGCAGCATTTCCTGATGTGATGTTAGTGACCGAAGAGCAATCTGACACTCACACTGTCAAAGGTGATACTTTTCTAATCGTCGACCCGCTTGATGGGACCAAAGAGTTTATTCACCGCCGCGGTGACTTTACTGTGAATATTGCGATGGTTGAAGGTGGGGTCCCCACACGTGGCGTAGTTTATGCTCCTGCAAAGAACCGTATGTTCTTTACTTTAGCAGATGGGCAAACAGTTGAAGAAGTTGGCACCTTGGACAAGGACGTCATGGGAACTCTGATTCCTATTTCTGTTTCTAACGCTGACAATACAGCCCTAATGGTCGTTGCTTCCAAATCGCACCGTGATCAAGCGACGGATGATTACATCAACAAGTACGCGGTCAATGACATGAAAAGCGCAGGCTCATCGCTGAAGTTCTGTTTGATCGCGACTGGTGAGGCGGATGTATATCCTCGCCTTGGTCGAACGATGGAATGGGACACTGCAGCTGGCCACGCTGTCTTACTTGGTGCAGGTGGTGATGTGGTACGTTTTGATGATCAAACGCCGCTTAAATATGGAAAAGCAGATTTTGCAAATCCATTCTTTATTGCGTTCGCACCTTCAGTTGAACTGAAGACTGCATAATGTCGGTCTTAATTGTAATTCCAGCGCGTTATGCCTCGACGCGCTATCCAGCAAAACCGTTGGCTATGCTGAAAGGTGCATCGGGCCAATCGCGCTCATTGATTGAGCGATCTTGGCGCGCTGCCAGCGAGGTGACTGGTATAGATCGTGTTGTCGTTGCGACAGATGATGAACGAATTAAGGTTGCTGCTGAAGCGTTTGGTGCCGAAGTAATTATGACGCCTGAATCCTGTGCTAATGGAACAGAAAGATGTGCTGCCGCACACACTGCGCTGGGCGGTGGGTTTGACATAGTTGTCAATCTTCAGGGCGATGCGCCGCTTACTCCGCACTGGTTTGTTGAGGATTTGATCGCTGATTTGAAAGTTGACCCTAGTGCAGAAATTTCTACACCAGTTTTGCGTTGCGACGGGGCGACGCTGAACAGTTTTTTAAGAGATAGGAAAGCGGGCCGTGTTGGTGGAACAACATCAGTCTTTGATGTCAACAAGCGGGCAATGTATTTTTCTAAAGAAGTAGTTCCGTTCACTTCTGAAGTTTTTGATGATGCTGCTGATACACCAGTATTTCATCATGTTGGGGTTTATGCCTATCGCCCAGATGCTCTTTCTGATTACCCCTCATGGCCAGTGGGTCCGCTAGAGCAGCTTGAAGGACTTGAACAACTACGATTCATGGAAAATGGCAAAGCAGTGCGTTGCACGGAAGTTCATGCAAATGGGCGTCAATTTTGGGAGCTCAATAACCCAGAAGACGTCTCGCTTATCGAGGCTATGATGGCCGAAATGGGCCTTGACTGATGTCTGTTTCGGTCAGTGTTGTGGTAGTCAGCCGCGACAGGCCGGATGCGTTGTATTTGTGTGTGTTGGGTCTTTCTCAACTCCAATACAGTGACTTTGAAATTGTAGTTGTTGCGGATGCCAAAGGGCTCGCTGCAATCGAAATTTTTAGGGAGCAAGTCAAAATAGTTCAATTCGACGAAGCGAATATTTCCGCAGCTAGAAACATGGGCATTAGTCAGTCGGTTCTGTCGCAAACTTTTTTGACGATTGAGTGCGGCGGTTCTGTGGACACACTT
>JAPKAB010000015.1 GCA_028825475.1 Ascidiaceihabitans sp.
GGAACCTTTTGGAAATTCAAAGCTGGACCCGCCTTTCATGACGTTTATGATCGCATAAAATCACGCCGCTCGAACAAGTGGCGCACTTAGGGAGTATCTGCACCAATGTTCGCGCTTTTCCAATCCGCCCGCAAGTCACTGCGTCAGTTTCGTTTGCCTATTTTGGCACCTTTCTTCGCAATGGGTCTGGCCGCATGTGACCCGGCCGCACTTTCAGGCATTGGAAACTCCGGTCCGTCCGTAGATACCAGCAAACCAATCGCCGTGGCGTTATTGGTTCCGCGTGGCTCTGGCTCTGCCAGCGATGACCTTTTGGCCCAAAGCCTTGAGAACGCAGCACGCCTTGCCATGCGTGATCTGGGTGACGTGAAAATTGATCTGCGGGTTTACGGAACTGCAGGCAATGCACAAACAGCTGCAACCCAAGCCTCCCTAGCGGTGAGCGATGGTGCCCAAATTATCCTTGGTCCAGTTTACGCAGAGGCGGCCAATGCTGCGGCCGTCGCTGTTGCAGGCCAGAACGTGAATATCTTGTCCTTCTCAAACAACACCACCATCGCTGGGGGCAATGTGTTTGTCCTTGGCCAAACATTCCAAAACACTGCGAACCGCATGATCAGTTTCGCAAAATCCCAAGGCAAAGATCGCGTCGTGATTGCACATGCGAATGACGTTGCTGGTCAATTGGGTCGTAACGCGATCCAATCCGCTATTACCGCCAGTGGCGCGACGTTGTCTGGATCAGTTGATTACCCATTGTCCCTAGAAGGCGTTGTCGCTGCGATCCCGCGGATCAAAGCAGCCGTCGACAATGGCGGCGCAAACGCAGTCTTCATGACGTCACCTTCTGCCTCTGCCCTTCCGTTGCTAACACAACTGTTGCCAGAAGCAGGTGTATCACAAGCCACCACACAATTCATCGGCCTGACGCGCTGGGACATCCCTGCCGCAACGCTAGACTTACCTGGCATACAAGGTGGTTGGTTCGCTATTCCTGATCCAGCAACAAGTGCTGCCTTCCGCACGCAATACTCTGCGGCATACGGGGGAAGACCACACCCAATTGGCAGTTTAGCGTTTGACGGTATCGCTGCAATTGGTGCGCTGATCAAAAGTGGCAAAACTGATCCACTTTCTGCAGCTGCAATCACACAAGGTGCTGGGTTCAAAGGTGCAAACGGCGTCTTCCGCTTCTTGGCAGATGGCACAAACGAACGTGGCCTTGCCATCGCAACCATCCGCGACAAAAAAGTGGTCGTAATCAACAATGCACCATCTGGCTTTAGCGGTGCTGGCTTCTAATGAGCGGTACCTATGGACGGCCTCTTGCGCCGTCCGAAAATAAACCACTGATTTGTGATCCTGAAGTCATCTTCCATGAAGATGGCTTCAGTGCTGCGTTTGAGCAGGCCCAAGCCACCCATGAGCCTACAGAAGCACGCAAAGAAATGGTGGGCTGGCTGCGCGAAGCACAATCCAGTGGCCGCGCCCTAATCGCACAAGCCTTTCAAGAAAAGCCATTTGACTCTCGGCCGATGACACGCGCCTACACCTACCTGACTGATCATTTGGTTTGCGCCGCATTGCACGTTGCAATTACGACACTGGGCGCAGAACCAACCGCCAAAGAACGCCTGTCTGTCATCGCTGTTGGTGGGTATGGACGCAGGGAAATGGCACCATCTTCTGACGTTGATCTGCTTTTTCTAACGCCGCAAAAAGTAACGCCTTGGGCCGAAAACGTTATTGAAACCATGCTGTATATGCTATGGGATCTTAAGCTAAAGGTGGGTCATGCGACCCGCACCATCAGCGACTGCATCCAACTGGGTACAGAGGATTACACCATCTGTACCGCGATGCTTGAACATCGTTTTGTAGTCGGAGATATTGACCTTGGCCAAGAACTAGATCGCAAGCTGTGGTCTGATCTGTTCAAACCCAGCATGGGCCGCGCGTTTATTCAGGCAAAACTGGATGAGCGCGACAAACGACACGACAAACAAGGCCAACGCTATGTCGTTGAACCCAACGTGAAAGAGGGCAAAGGCGGGCTGCGTGATCTACAATCCTTGTTCTGGATCGCGAAGTTCATTCACCGTGTTCAAGACGCAGATGATCTTGTTGAAAAGGGCGTCTTCACATCCGAGGAATATGATAGCTTTGTCGCCGCCAAAAACTTCCTTTGGGCGGTACGGTCGCACCTTCACCTGATCACCAAACGCGCGACCGAACAGCTAACCTTTGATATGCAAGTCATGGTGGCCGACGCCATGGGATACAAAGACACGGGCGGGCGGCGCGGCGTAGAAGTGTTCATGCAGGCCTATTTCCGCCATGCAACCGAGGTGGGCGATTTGACCCGCATCCTTCTGTCCAACCTTGAAACGCTGCACATCAAAGACGGTCCTCTTCTAGAGCGGTGGTTCAAACGCCGCCGCAAAGTCAAAGAGGGCTATCAAGTGGTGAACAACCGCTTGACCGTGACCGACGAAGACGCGTTCTTGTCGGACAAGTTGAACCTGTTGCGCCTGTTCGAAGAGGCCCTACGCACAGGCATGTTGATCCACCCAGACGCAATGCGTTTGGTGAAATCCAACCTTGATCTGATCGACAACGACATGCGCACGACACCCGAAGCCCAGCGCATCTTCCTTGATCTAATGCTTAAACACGGCAACCCGGAACGGGCCTTGCGCCGGATGAACGAGTTGGGTGTGCTTGGGGCGTTCATCCCAGAATTTGAAAACATCGTCGCGATGATGCAGTTCAATATGTATCACTCATACACCGTGGACGAACACACGATCCAATGCATCACCAACCTTGCCCAAATCGAACGCGGCGAATTGGTCGAAGACCTGCCATTGGTATCCTCCATCCTTGAAAACGGCGTGAACCGCAAAGTGCTGTATGTTGCGTTGCTGCTGCATGACATCGCCAAAGGGCGGCCTGAAGATCACTCGATCTTGGGTGCCCAAATGGTGCGCAAGATCGCACCGCGTCTGGGATTGAAACCTGATGAGGTCGATACCGTTGAATGGCTCGTGCGCTATCACTTGTTGATGTCGGACATGGCGCAAAAACGCGACATCGCTGATCCGCGCACTGTGCGTGATTTCGCCAAGCTGGTGAAAACCGTCAAACGTCTTGATCTGCTGTGCGTTCTAACCGTGTGCGATATTCGCGGCGTTGGCCCGAATACGTGGAACAATTGGAAAGCCGTATTGATCCGCGCCTTGCACAGCCAAACCTTGGATGCTCTCGAAAACGGGTTGGAAGATCTGAACCGTAGCAACCGTGGCAAAGAGGCGAAAAAGAACCTACGTGAACAGTTAAAAGACTGGCCGCGCAAAGACCTTCAAATCGAAACATCGCGCCATTACGACCCTTATTGGCAGGGGCACCACGTCACCGCCCATGTCGTGTTTGCAAACCTTCTGCGCAACATATCTGAAGACGAAATTCGGATGGACCTGCACCCTGATATCGATCGCGATGCAACCCGCGCCTGCTTTATCATGGCCGATCACCCTGGGATTTTCGCACGTCTTACTGGCGCGCTCGCACTTGTCGGGGCCAACGTTGTGGATGCCCGCAGTTACACAACCAAAGACGGTTATGTGGCGGATGCGTTCTGGATCCAAGACAACGATGGCCAACCCTTTGAAGCATCAAAACTGCCGCGTCTGCGCGAGATGATCCGCAAAACCTTGATGGGTGAAGTGGTGACACGCGAGGCAATCAAAGATCGTGATAAGATCAAGAAACGTGAACGTGCATTCAGGGTGCCCACCCACATCAGTTTTGATAACGATGGGTCTGAGATTTATACCATCATCGAGGTAGACACACGTGACCGTCCGGGCCTGTTGCACGACCTGACGCGGACCCTTGCATCGCTCAACGTCTACATCGCCAACGCGGTCATCGCGACCTATGGTGAACAGGCCGTTGATACCTTTTACGTCAAGGATATGTTCGGCCTGAAATACCGGTCTTTGGACAAGCAAGCCACGCTTGAGAAAAAGCTGCGCGAAGCGATCACTGACGGTGCAAAACGCTCTAACGCGTGATCGTTTTAAATTCACTGGCTCTGTTTGATTTTCACACTTAGGGTGAAGGGAAATACCATTTCCTTTGCTCTAACAGTGAGACCTCAACCATGTCCAAACACGGCTATGAATCAGGACGCCTAGACCTGCCTTTCGTTGGCATTTCAACCTTCGGCAAACGCCCCTACGTTTCTGACTGGACCAAGATCGACGCAGACGTTGCTGTCCTTGGGGCCCCCTATGATTTTGGCACGCAGTTTCGCGCGGGCGCGCGGTTTGGCCCACGTGCAGTGCGTGAGGCATCCACCCTGTTCAGCTTTGGCCACGGTGGCGCATATGACCACGAAGACGACGCAACCTATCTGGGATCGGACGTGCGCATTGTTGATCTGGGCGACGCGGACATCGTCCACACCGACACCACCAAAAGCCACGAGAACATCAAGACAGGCGTAAACGCGATGCTGGATGCAGGGGCGTTTCCTGTCATCATCGGGGGCGATCACTCGATCAACATCCCTTGCATTGATGCATTCGAGGGGCGCGGCGAAATCCACATCCTACAAATCGACGCCCACCTTGATTTCGTCGATGAACGCCACGGCGTGCGCAATGGCCACGGCAACCCCATGCGCCGCGCGGCTGAAAAACCATATGTTACGGGGCTGACCCAAGTGGGCATTCGCAACGTCTCCTCCACCGCCAAAGAAGGGTACGAGGACGCGCGTAAAATGGGGTCCGATATTATTTCTGTGCGTCAAATGCGCGATCTTGGCGCGCAAGGTGTCATCGACCGCATTCCCGCAAAGGCCCGCGTTTACGTCACCCTAGACATCGACGGCTTCTGCCCCTCCATCGCGCCTGGCACCGGGACCCCAAGCCACGGGGGGTTCTTGTATTACGAAGTGCTGGAGATGCTGCAAGCAGTTGCCAAACGCCATGAAATTGTCGGGATCGATCTGGTCGAAGTCGCCCCAGACTATGACCACACAGGCGGTACCGCGATCCTAGCGGCGCAAATCTTGTTGAACTTCCTTGGCTTCGTTTTCCACGAACGCAGCCAGCAAAAAAGGTAACCCATGCACAATCTCGCCAGCATCCAATCACCCCGCATCATCCGCATCGGAGGCGGCGTCGCATCACAAACAGGCGAAGTCCTCCAGCAATTGGGTCTCACAAAACCCCTGATCGTGACCGACACAAACCTCATAAACATCGGACACGTCAAAACCCTGACTGACATCCTCAAAGCCGACAAAATCACGCCATACATCTTCGATGGGGTGGTAGAGGACCCAACCGACACCTGCGTCAATGATGGGCTCAAAGCACTGAACGCAGGAAACTTTGATTGCATTATCGGGTTCGGCGGCGGCAGCCCAATGGACACAGCCAAAGCGATCTCGTTCATGGCGGTAAACGAAGGGCACGTGCGCGACTACAAGGCACCGACGCAAATCGACAAATGCGGCTTACCCGTAATACTGATCCCAACCACAGGCGGCACCGGCAGCGAACTGACACGCTGGTGCGTGATCACAGACACCAAACATCCCGAAAAATACAATCTCTCCGGTCTCGCTTGCGTAGCCACTGCTGCACTCATCGATTGGACCTTCACCACGACAAAACCCGCAAGGATTACCGCAGACACAGCTGTGGACAGCCTCACTCACGCGATCGAAGCCTACGTAAGCAAACGTGCGCATTCCTACACTGACGCTTTCGCCCTTTCAGCAATGCCATTGATAGCCAACAACGTCCGTGCCGCCTACGCCGATCCCGAGGATGGACCCGCGCGCGCGGCTTTGATGCTAGCCGCCTCTCAGGCTGGGATGGCATTCTCCAACGCCTCTGTGGCCCTTGTCCACGGAATGAGCCGGCCGATTGGCGCGCACTTTCATGTTGCCCACGGGCTATCGAATGCGATGCTATTGCCCGCAATCACAGCCTTCTCAGTGAATCATGCCCCAAGCCGCTATGCACAGGTGGCACGCGTTATGAAATGGGCGCCGGACACCGACACAGACGAAACAGCCTGCGCCAAATTGGTCGAGGGCTTAACACAATTGAACGCGGATCTTGAAGTGCCGACACCTCGCAACCTTGGACACAACAAAGATGACAAAATGTTCGCACTCATGGCAGCCCAAGCGTTGGCATCAGGGTCTCCACAAAACAATCCACGTGTGCCAACCGTCGATGAAATCATCCAGCTTTATGACGAGATTTGGTAGTTAGCAGCCTGCCTAGTGATCGGATCAATCGTTCGACTTTCCCCAACGATCCTGGTTGCAAGAATTTAGCCGAAAACTGTTCGGCATCATTGCCACTACGCCCACAATGTTGGTTATAATTGTATACAAATTTGTCGGCCTTCCAGTAGCTATTCCATTACCTTCAGCCATAAAATATTGGTCAAATCAACTCTTTTTCCAGTGCGTTTTGACAATAATGCGAAACTGCACAGTTCACGTGTTGAAGTGTGCAGTCTATCCAAGACACGCCTCATTTGATATTTTCTGACCTCACTAAACTGTACACTTAGGCACCCAATCTGCACAGTTCTCCCCGCAAATGCTGCACGATGGGTCATCAATCTATTACCACACCTCCCTTAACAATACGCGCGCTACCCTTGTCAGCCCCCTATCCAACCCGTTAGTCACTGTCTTAATCACCCATATGAGGCCAACAATTCCGTGAAACCAATCCGAGTGCTGTCTGGCTTTTTAACCGTAGGATTTTGGACGCTCATGTCGCGTATCCTCGGTGTTATCCGCGAAATTTTACTGCTGTCTTTGATCGGCCCCGGCCCCATCATGGACGCTTTCATTGCGGCCTTTCGTCTGCCCAATATGTTTCGCCGTTTCTTTGCCGAAGGTGCGTTTAACGCGGCCTTTGTGCCTATGTTTTCCAAGAAGTTAGAGGCGGATTCAGACGCTCATAAATTCGCCACAGATGCGCTTGCTGGATTGTCATTTGTCGTGCTGGTTTTGGTCGGTATCTCCATGATCTTCATGCCGGCGCTGGTCTGGCTCACCGCAGGTGGATTTGTCGGTGACAGCCGCTTTGATATGACCGTTGGCTTTGGCCGCATTGTTTTTCCCTATATCTTTTTCATGTCACTTTCCGCCTTGTTTTCTGGGGTATTGAACGCAACAGGGCGTTTCGCCGCCGCTGCTGCAGCGCCTGTCTTGCTTAACATTTTCATGATTGCAGCAATGGTTGGCGCAAATATCATGGGCGCAGAAGTTGTTGTTTGGATCGTCTGGGTCGTTCCATTTGCTGGCATCGCACAACTCGCGCTCACATGGATTGCAGCCAGTCGCGCAGGCTTCGCTCTTCGCCCCGCAATGCCGCGTTGGTCGCCTGATATGCGCAAGATGATCGTGGTCGCAGTCCCTGCCGCGCTGGCGTCTGGCGTGATGCAAATTAACCTTGTTGTGGGCCAGTTTTCCGCCAGTCAATTTGAGAACGCAGTGAGCTGGTTGTTCTCAGCCGACCGCTTGTATCAACTGCCCTTGGGCGTTGTTGGAATTGCTGTTGGGATCGTGTTGTTGCCCGACCTCGCGCGGCGCCTTCAAGCGGGTGATGACAAGGGGGCAAAGTCAGCATTTTCGCGGGCCGCTGAAATTTCGCTCGCTCTCACAATCCCTTGTTCCATCGCCTTGATGGTCATTCCACTACCGTTGGTTTCCGTCTTGTTTGAACGCGGTCAAACCGGCCCCGATGACGCCGCAGCCATCGCCGTTGCCGTCAGTATTTACGGGTTAGGATTACCCGCCTTCGTCATCCAAAAGTTCGTGCAACCCCTTTATTTTGCTAGAGAAGATACACGTAGCCCCTTCCGGTTTGCATTGGTCGCGATGGTGATAAATGCGGGTCTTGCACTGGGCCTATCCCCTATCATCGGCTGGACCGCGCCCGCCATCGCAGCAACCGTCGCGGCATGGGCTATGGTGGCATTATTGTTGATCGGCGCACGGCGCATGGGCGATGTTGCCCGCTTTGATGCACAGCTACGCAAACGCCTTTGGCGCATCACCGCAGCCTCTGTTGTTATGGGCGGCGTCTTGATGGTTGCCCATGTCGCATTGGCCTCTGCACTTGGCATGGCGGGCGTGCGCTACATCGCTCTTATCGCGTTGATATCAATCGGTATTGCTGCCTATTTTGTGACAGGCCACCTTATCGGCGCGTTCCAAATGTCAGAGTTCAAAAAGGCAGTTAAACGTAGATAATCAGTTGCGTTGAATGGCGGCACGAAGTCTTGCAATGCCCCCGGGCATGACGATCACTGACAATGCAAACCCACAAATAAACCCTGCCAATTCAGCGACCCAATCCTGTCCAGTAACAAAGAAAATGCCAAATATCAGCTGGATGCCCATCAAGAACCCGATGAGGCGGAACGCCGTAAGCTGTTGCATCCCCTGCCCCGCAACCCGTTGCCACAATAGAAATGTATAGGCACCGATCAGGCCATAGACACTGGGGTACGCGCCAATCAGCCATGCCTGATCCGTAAGCAACCCAAAGATCACCACACCAAATACACCGCTGAAAACAAACAGAATAATGACAGCCAACTGTCCCATTACTTCGCCAACCAGCTTACCCATCGCCAACAAAATAACGCCAGAGAAGATAGCCGCGGTGAAGCTGCCGTGGAGGAACATATAACTGAAGCAGCGGATAACATACTCGAACGGCATCTGCCCGTTCTTGACCATCCAATCAAACGCCACGCCCGAAAATCCATAGTCGCTGATCGCGCCAAGGCGCCATCCCACGGCCCGCGCACCGCCAACGATGCCTTGCTCGCCAAGAGTGAATACAGCTTCAATCCCCATCAAAATAAGGAACAAAAACCAGACAACAGGTGGCATTGGATTGAATGGCGGCGCGTTGTGATCTTGGTGCATGGACGGCTCTCCGGTATTATCAAATCAGAGCGCCTGTTGACGTCTCTTTGCCCCATGGGTAAGCCAGCAAAGCAGATTTGCCCAGAGGGTTTGCCCCAAAGTGAGGACAACAAGATGACCGAAACGACATTCACACCCCGCGTCTTTTCCGGCATTCAGCCGTCTGGCGGCCTGACCCTTGGCAACTACCTTGGTGCCATCAAACGTTTCGTCACAATGCAAGACGAGGTCGCAGAGTCGATCTATTGCATGGTTGATCTTCACGCGATCACAGTATGGCAGGATCCAAAAGCCCTGCAGCACAACACACGTGAATTGGCTGCTGGTTTTATCGCATCAGGTATCAGCCCCGAAAAATCAATTCTAATAAACCAAAGCCAAGTGCCAGAGCACGCCCAGCTAGGTTGGATCTTCAACTGCGTCGCGCGCATGGGCTGGATGCAACGCATGACCCAGTTCAAGGACAAGGCTGGCAAAAACTCTCAAGCGGCGTCTCTGGGCCTCTTTGGCTACCCTGCACTTATGGCAGCAGATATCCTTGTGTATCACGCGACGCACGTTCCAGTAGGTGATGACCAAAAGCAACATCTTGAGCTGACACGCGACATCGCAGCAAAGTTCAACCACGACTACGGCGTCGACTTTTTCCCGATGACAGAGCCTGTGATCGAGGGTGCCGCCACCCGCGTGATGTCCTTGCGTGATGGCTCCAAGAAAATGTCCAAATCCGATCCATCAGATGCCAGCCGTATCAACATGACAGATGATGCAGACACGATTGCTAAGAAAATTCGCAAAGCAAAAAGCGACGCGGACGCTTTGCCTTCCGAGGTTAAAGGTCTTGAGGATCGTCCGGAGGCGCGCAACCTGATCAACATTTACGCCTCAATGGCCGACATGACCGTGGATCAGGTTTTAGCAGATGTTGGCGGCAAACAGTTTGGTGAATTCAAACCTATGTTGGCCGATTTGGCCGTTGCAAAACTATCGCCAATTTCTGGTGAAATGGCCCGCCTCATGAGCGACCCTGCTGAGATCGATCGCATCCTTGCCAAAGGTGCATTGCAGGCTCGCGAAATCACAGCGCCAATTTTGCAAAAGACTTACGATATTGTTGGCATGGTGCGTCCAGCGATCTAATAACACCTAGCCATAACAACTGGACAATGCGCGCGCCCTAGGCCACGCTTTGACCAACTTTGGATAGGAACTTATCATGACAACTGGGTTTTACTGGGACGAACGCACATTCTGGCACGGCGGCGGCAACTATGCTTTTACACAGCCCCTTGGCGGATTGATCCAACCCCTTGCTGCTGGTGGAATACCTGAAAGCCCTGAAACCAAACGCCGTCTAAAAAACTTGATGGACGTCACAGGGTTGACCCAAGAGTTAGAACTACGCACTGCGCCTGAAACCAGCAAAGAAGATCTGCTGCGCGTTCATCCAGAAAGCTATCTAGATGACTTCAAAGCGTTGTCAGATGCACATGGCGGTGAAATGGGACCTAACGCTCCCTTTGCCAAAGGTGGTTACGAAATTGCGGCCCTTTCCGCAGGCCTATGTGCCTCAGCTGTCGAGGCTGTCTTAGTTGGTGAGATCGACAATGCTTATTCCCTGTCACGCCCCCCTGGCCATCATTGCCTACCAGATCAGCCAAACGGGTTCTGCCTGATGGCGAATATTGCAATTGCAATTGAAGCAGCCAAGGCCAAAGGATTGGCTGGTCGCGTTGCTGTCTTGGACTGGGACGTGCACCACGGCAACGGCACAGAAGCGATTTTTTATGACCGCGATGACGTGCTAAGCATTAGCATTCATCAGGAACACAACTACCCGCTCGACACGGGCGACATTGAAGACCGCGGACAAGGTGATGGTGTTGGCTATAATCTCAACGTGCCCTTACCTGCAGGTGCAGGTCACTCTGCCTATCTTCATGCAATGGACCGCATCGTGGTTCCCGCGATCGAAGCCTACAATCCTGACATCATTATTGTTGCCTGTGGGTATGATGCGGCTGTGATTGATCCACTTTCCACGATGCTGGCAACGGCGGATACTTTCCGCCAATTGACGCTGAAAATTATGGAAGTCGCCGACAAAGTATGTGACGGTAAATTGGTCCTCAACCACGAGGGTGGCTATTCCGAAGTCTACGTTCCCTTCTGCGGCCATGCGACGTTAGAGGCATTGTCTGGCAGTTCAATCACAGCGCCTGATCCCTTCCAACGTGCCTTTGCCTGTCGCCAACCAGGTGAACGCCTTGAGGCGTTTCTGATATCAGAGATCAATAGGATGGCAGACATTCTAGAACTATAATCTGACGGCACTTGAAAGTGGGCCCTAACGGCCAAACATGTTAACAAAGTTATTGATAGGTCCCAAATGCCCACGCCCAATCCAGATGCCCTACATTTTCTACAAACGCGCCGATCTCGCCCCGCTAAAACACTATCCATGCCTGTTCCGGATCGGTCTGAGGTAGAGCAATTGCTCACCACTGCTGCTCGTACACCCGATCATGGAAAGCTAGAGCCCTGGCGCTTTATTGTTATCGAAAAGGCTGCAATGCCGCGCATGGCAAAAATCGCCGAAGCGCGAGGTAAGGCGCTTGGTTTGGACAGCGAGCAAGTCAAAAAGGGGCGTGGTCAATTTGATCTTGGCCACTTGGCGGTCGCTGTAATCGAAGTGCACAAGCCATCCGCAAAGGTGCCTGAATTGGAACAAACCTATTCTGCTGGCGCTGTTTGCTTGGCTTTGCTAAATGCAGCCCTTGCTGCAGGGTGGGGTGCCAATTGGCTTAGCGGCTGGGTCAGCCATGATCGCGCATTTATGACCGACGCACTGGGTTTAGAATCGTATGAACGCATCGCTGGCTTCATCCACATTGCGACGGAAACCACAGCACCACCAGAACGCCCACGACCTGACGTTGGCGCAATGACATCATGGATTAACAAATGATCTTATCCAGCTTCTTTGCCGCCTTGGGGCAGATGGGTGATCCGCGGTTTCGACACGTCCTGATTAAGGGGATTGGGCTGACAATTGCGCTGTTGATCATTGCAACCACCAGCTTTGTTTTACTAATTAACTACATTACGGGCGAGTCTGCCTTCTTCCAATTCTTGGGAAGTGTGCGCTGGATTTCTGACCTCATCAGCTGGGGGTCATTTTTGCTGATTTCGTTCTTGTCCATCTTTTTGATGGTACCCGTTGCTTCAGCAATCACATCACTATTTCTGGACGAGGTCGCACAGGCCGTTGAGGACAAACACTATCCCCACCTCCTAAAGGTCCGCTCTGCTCCATTTGGTGAAGCGTTGCGGGACACAGTAAACTTCTTAGGCGTATTGGTGGGGGCCAATTTCCTAGCCCTGTTTTTGTATGTCCTACTCCCATTCGCTGCACCGTTAATCTTTTGGGCACTGAACGGGTTCTTATTGGGCCGCGAATATTTCACCTTGGCCGCGATGCGCCGTGTCGGGCGCAGTCAAGCTAAGGCCATGCGTAAACAACACAGAGGAACTATTTGGGTGGCAGGAATTTTGATGGCGATGCCGCTGTCTATCCCTCTGCTCAACCTGATTATTCCAATCTTAGGTGCAGCGACCTTTACCCATCTGTATCACCGTATTTCAGCGTATCGAGCTTAAAGAACTCCATCTCGCTGATCTGTACTTTTTCAGACAAGATGATCGCTGAAATGATACCCCATGCAACCAAGGCGATAGCCGTTGTGATGATCGCCTTTTTAGGCAGATTGTGCACCTGAGGAGAACCCGCGTGTGTGCCCGGTTCAACCACGCCCACGTCACCTTGCGTTTTCACCTTAAAGGGCAACACAATCAAAAAAGTCATCCACCAAATGACAGCCAGTAGTACTAATGCTGAAGTAATACCCATGATTTACACCTGCTCCAATTCTACAAGACAGCCGTTAAAGTCCCTGGGGTGCAGGAATAAAACTGGTTTTCCATGCGCCCCAATTTTTGGCTCGCCGTTCCCTAGAACTCGCGCACCTGTTTCAACAAGGTGATCACGCGCTTGGATGATGTCATCGACCTCATAGCAAACGTGATGCATTCCACCCGCGGGGTTCTTTTCCAGAAAACTAGTGATCGGGCTGTTTTCGCCCAATGGATATAGCAGCTCAATCTTTGTGTTCGGCAGTTCAATGAACACAACAGTCACACCGTGATCCGGTTCGTCTTGCGGTTCGCCCACTTTAGCGCCCAGCGCATTGCGGTATTGATCTGCTGCGGCCTCAAGATCAGGCACGGCAATAGCAAGGTGGTTCAATCTACCAATCATGGCTTCCCTCAAAGTAAGACGCGTTGCAGCTTTATGCGGCCCATACGCAACAAGAGCAAGCGACGCACCGACGCACCCCTATTTGACACCTAGAATTAACGGGCTGTTAGCCAAGCTTGCGTAGCTTCTGAGTCGAAGTAGATTTAATGAGGTAGGACCATGGATACGATCGACCCTTTCAGCCCAAACTTGCCTGCCCCAACTGCAAACCGCCCCCTATTGGGGCTTACAGTTTTAGTAATCGAAGACAGCAAGTTTGCTTGTGAAGCGATCCGTTTGCTTTGCCTTCGGAGTGGTGCACGTATTCGACGTGCAGACAGTTTGCGATCTGCACGACGGCACTTGCAGGTGTATCGCCCATCGGTCGCGATTGTTGATCTGGGTTTGCCTGATGGCAATGGTGAGGACCTTATCAAAGACCTTGTTGAGGATACCCCGCGGCCATTAATCGTGCTGGGAACCTCAGGCGACCCGCATTCAAGAGATACGGCTATGACGGCAGGTGCCGACGGGTTCCTTGCGAAACCGATCACATCGCTTGCCGCATTTCAGGAAGCCATTTTGGCGAACCTACCAGTAGATCGCCATCCGCATGGGCCACGGATTGTAACGGATGAAACTGTCATTCCAGACCCAATCGCTTACCAAGATGACATGGCGCATGTGGCGGATGTCCTTGAAGACAGTAAGGACAATCGAACGCTCGATTATGTTGCCCAGTTTCTAGGAGGCGTCGCACGCAGCGCCAAAGACCACAACATGCTTAAGGCCTCTGAAGCACTTGCTGCGAGACGAGATGCTAGTGAACCAACGTCTTCGGAAACAGCGCGAATTATCGGACTAATCCAGCAACGCCTGACTGAAAGAATTGCCATTTGAAAAGGATCTAAAGTGACGGATCACTGTTGGGCCGAACCAATCGCGTCAAATCGCTTAAACGTTCATTCTGCCGACCATTCACATCAAAGTTGGACGAATCCAACCACGCCCTAAACGCCTCCTTCAGCGCGGGCCACTCACTATCTATTGTTGCAAACCATGCCGTATCACGATTGCGACCTTTGACAATTGCAGCTTGGCGAAACACGCCTTCATAGCTCATACCCAAACGCTGTGCAGCGCGCCGTGACGGTATGTTGGCTGCGTTACACTTCCACTCATAACGACGGTACCCGGCCTCAAAGGCCCATTGCATCATAAGGCACATCGCTTCGGTCGCTGCAGGCGTCCGCTGAAGCGCAGGACTCATATTTATATGGCCGACTTCAATTGTTCCAGCTCCAGGCGAAATTCGTAAGAAACTTGCGACCCCCTCAAAGGCACCAGTGTGCAAATTCTTTATCGCAAAGAACACTGTATCTGTTAGTGCAGCGACTTCTTTGACCCAGCGATGATACTGGGCTGATGACGAGAATGGACCGTATGGCATGTAATCCCAAACTTGATCGTGGCCTTCAAAAACACGGAATAAAAGGGCTGCGTGTTTTTCCGCATCTAGCCGCTCAAGCTGGCAATAATTACCCGTCAACACATCCTTATTTGGATACGGTGGTACGGACCAGTTTTCGACGACGGGGCCAACAATGGCAGGGGTTTGATCAGAGCGTGTCATACTCAAACATTAGGCTGTTTTCCACCACAGTCCAATCCCTAGTTGCGGCGCAAAAAAACGGAATAAGTGAGCAACAAAAAAGGGCGGGTAGCTTTCACACCACACCGCCCTCAAATTTGTATTTTGAACTTAGTCCTGCGGGATAACGCGCAAGCCCAGCTCCATCAGCTGATCAGCCATCGGTTCAGACGGTGCCGACATCATCAAGTCCTCAGCACGTTGGTTCATTGGGAACAAAATAACTTCACGGATGTTCGCCTCATCCGCCAACAACATCACGATGCGGTCGATCCCAGCAGCACAACCACCGTGAGGCGGAGCACCGTATTGAAATGCGTTGACCATACCGCCAAAGCGTTTCTCAACTTCTTCTTTGCCGTAACCAGCAATTTCAAATGCTTTGAACATAATCTCTGGTTTGTGGTTCCGGATCGCGCCAGACACCAATTCGTAACCGTTGCACGCAAGGTCATACTGATAGCCCAAGACTTCCAATGGATCGCCTAGCAGCGCGTCCATCCCACCTTGTGGCATCGAAAACGGGTTGTGTTCAAAATCGATCTTACCGGTTTCTTCGTCTTTTTCGTAGATCGGGAAGTCAACGACCCACGCAAAGGCAAAGCGGTTCTTGTCGGTTAAACCCAGTTCTTCGCCGATCACGTTACGGGCACGACCTGCTACGCCTTCAAAGGCTTTAGGCTTGCCGCCCAAGAAGAATGCAGCATCCCCGACATCAAGCCCAAGCTGTTGGCGGATCGCTTCAGTGCGCTCTGGGCCAATGTTTTTCGCAAGTGGTCCAGCGGCTTCCATGCCACCTTCAACTTCACCAGATTTTAATTTGGTTTGCGCTTCTTTCACCGAAATACCCATTTCTTGGGCAACAGCATCTGCTGTTTTTTCACGCCAGAAGATGTAGCCCATGCCAGGCAGGCCTTCTTTTTGCGCGAAGGCATTCATACGGTCACAGAACTTGCGGCTGCCACCTTTTGGCGCAGGAATGGCGCGAATTTGTGTGCCATCTTGTTCTAACAGCTTGGCGAAGATCGCAAAACCAGAGCCTGCAAAGTGCTCGGACACAATTTGCATTTTGATTGGATTGCGAAGGTCAGGTTTATCAGAGCCATACCAAAGAGCCGCATCTTTATAAGAAATCTGCGTCCAATCACGGTCAACATTCCGACCGCCACCAAATTCTTCAAACACGCCAGCGATTACAGGTTCGATTGTGTCAAACACGTCTTGCTGCGTGACAAAACTCATCTCAAGGTCAAGCTGGTAGAAATCTGTAGGCGAGCGATCCGCACGTGGATCTTCATCGCGGAAACACGGTGCAATCTGGAAGTATTTATCAAAGCCAGAAACCATCAACAACTGTTTGAATTGCTGAGGAGCCTGCGGCAAAGCGTAAAACTTACCCGGGTGCAGACGTGAAGGCACCAAGAAATCGCGTGCACCTTCGGGTGAAGATGCTGTGATGATTGGCGTTTGAAACTCTTTGAAGCTCTTGTCCCACATACGTTTGCGGATAGACGTGACAACATCAGAACGCATGATCATATTCTTCTGCATTTTCTCGCGACGCAGATCAAGGTAGCGATATTTCAGGCGTGTTTCTTCTGGGTATTCTTGATCACCGAAAACCATGAGCGGCAATTCAGATGATGCACCCAAGACTTCAAGGTCACGCACAAACACTTCGATTTCGCCAGTTGGGATTTTGGCATTCACCAACTCAGCATCACGCGCTTTAACTGTGCCATCGATGCGGATGCACCATTCAGAACGTACCTTTTCAAGCTCAGCAAACACTGGGCTATCTGGATCGCACAACACTTGGGTGATTCCGTAGTGATCGCGAAGGTCGATGAACAAAATGCCACCGTGGTCGCGGACGCGGTGAACCCAACCAGAAAGGCGGATGTTATCCCCAACATCAAGTGCTGTCAGGTCTGCGCAGGTATGGCTACGGTATTCGTGCATGGGATGGTCCCCTCTGTGGGCGAAAAACTTTGGGCAGATACACCGCTCGGCGGCTCAGAAGTCAAGACGAATGGGCAAATCCGGCGCGAAATAACGACCATATTTACTTTATTTCTCAGAAGAACACCTCTTCGAGCAACATGTCACCAAGTTCTTCAAACGGTTCAAGTTCAACATCAATCTCCGTCACCTTTGGGTTTAACCAGTTTCCCTTTGAAAACAAACCCGCTGAAGCAAGTTGCACGCTGGTCTTTTCAACGCGGATAAGAGGGATTACTTCGTTCATGGCAACAGGCTCACTTTCAGGGAGCCAGAACCGTTTACAGCAATCACTATTTACAGGGTCGATTTGCGCAAATCGACGGAATTATTAATGAAGCTCCACGTATTTCTTGCCAGGCCGCAAAAAATAAAATTGCAAATTTGGTGTCAGAACCAGCGACAAATACTGCGAGATGAAGGATTAAATTGTCACTCGATACAATTAAGCTAGCTACTTTTATAGTGCGCCAGCTAGAACTTCAGGTCATGAGTTTGTGGGCTAAACGTCTCAAACCCTTCGGCCTTTGAGCACTCTTCAATGTGTTCTCCGAACAAGAAACGACCACTTTTGCTGGAAACTTTACTCCTGGCTATATACAGCCTTTCAGGACCCAACACTTTTGTTCGATCGCGACGTTTCGACACACCTTGATCGCCTTGGGTCCTCAGAGAAATATTGGGCAAATGCCAGCCGCATTGGCTAGACTGATACATCTGGCGTTAGTTTATCCAAAGCAGCACAGGAAATGTATGATTATTTTGAGTCAGACCCGATCCTGAAAGAACTGCACGAAGAGTCTTTTGATATTCGCGAGAAGCAGCTTGCTCACATTCTCACTAGAGAGGGCGGTGTGACGCTGGCAAAGGCAATCGGTTACTACGATTAATCAGGCCACTTAAACTTTTGGTTTGCGATCCAAAATGATGACCTCGGGAATTGTCAGATCATCATTTTGGACCAACGCAGATTGCTGCCTCTTGTTTGAAGCCACATGGAATGCTCTTGCTGCGTTCCCAATCAATGCGATCCGTTTCACTGTTCCAAAATTGACCTTTTGCAAAACGCCATCGGCAACTACATCATCATAGTTAATGCGAACAGCATCGGGTTTGAACCCAGCGATCAATGCATCAATCGCTGCTACAGTCGCTTGAGGGTCGTTTTTAAAGATCACTCGCTCGTTTGACTGCTCAAACCGGCCACCAAAATCTAAGGCGTTTCGCTTCAAAATACTATCCGCAATAACACGTCTCGAAGCATTATCTTCTTGTGCAAGGACGTGCGCACCCTCGTGTAATTTGCACGCGTACATCGACAAGAAATCCACACCTGATCCTAAGTCCAAAAGGCGTTCGCCATTTTGAACAACCCGCTCAGTCAGACGGGCCAGCTTGCGTTGATATTTTCCACGCATAACCATGTCCAACATCGACGGTGCAAAAACCCTAACATCAGCGGGAATTTCGATACCGTGATTGGAAACCCAATCAACCGCAGACTCTACCGAAATGTCGATTTCCCCCACTACAAAGCCGTCGCCACCTTCAGATGTGTCGCGGAATTCTGGGGATGGTTTGGTACGGCGTTCTTCGATCGGACGATCAGAGTTTTCCTTTTCAACGCGCGACATCAGCGCTTTGATTTCTTCTGGATTCCGTGCTTTAGGTGGCTTTGCTTCAACTTGTGTAATTGGAATCTTACCCGCTTCGATCAAGCCCGACTTGAGTTCTTCATAGGCTTCCGTCTTGCGGTATTCATCAAGTCGCGCCTCGACACGATCAATCGCATCATAGTGCAGCTTGGACAAAACAGGATCCGTCAGCAGCTCATCCACAATCGCCTGACGGCGTTCTTTGTAACGTAGAACTTTGTCATCCAGAACCTCGTTTCGGTCCTGCAATGCCCAGTAGTCTGAGTTGTATTTATCTTTTTTATTATTAACGTTCCCACGAAATTTACGGATCGCATAGCTGTCTACGGACTTAACTGCATAGTGATTCAACTGCGCCCATTGATAGCCAACTGTGCGGCGAATAGAACGCCACCCACGGAACTTAAAGTAATCTTCCATCGGCAAACCAGAACCGTTCAACCACTTCACCGTATCCGGAAAATCTGTCTCTAAATGGCGGTTCTTGATCGAGGGACGGTGAATTCCAAGCTTCCAATGCTCATGGTCAAATTTGAAAAAGGTCTTCACACCCCAGCCTTTGTTCCAAGTCGGAGGGGCGGCATACAGGTACTGCTCAGTCACCGGTTCACGGCTCCAGTCGACAACATTACCAGACCCGAATATCCGCCATGTTATAACGATGCCATTAGCATCCCCAGCAGCATCCAGCATCGGGTCTAACGTTCCATCTCCATAGTTGATGCATAGAAATTCATCCGCATCGAACATCAAAACCCAGTCCGCATCGCGCACTATTGGTTCGGCTTGGGCGTGTTTCATCGCAGAGGGTTGCGGCTTAACACCTTCGGGTATGTCATTGCGACGATGGTAACCTAATCCCAATTCCTCAAGACGGATAAGCATATCATCCGTGCCGTCAGAACAATCATTGGTGTAGACAAGGATTTTGGTGAACCCCACCGCAAGATGATGGGCGTACCACTCCAACAGGAATGGTGCCTCATCTTTCATCATCGAAATCGCCAGCAAGTTTCCGTGCGGGCTTTTATGCGGCTTAAGGTTCATTTGAACGTTCTATCCGGCGACTTATCGCAACGCTTTTGACGGATCGATGCCAACTTGCTCACACATACGCGCCGCGTATGAACCTGGCAGTGGAGCGTTCTTTTCCCACCAAGGCTTCGTGCCATTCGTATAGAGATGAACTGACAGTGTGTTCTCAGTAAAGTGCCCCTCAACCCGTCCATGCGGATCATAGAATACATCGTTCAATTGGAACGGTACCGGATACAGCACATCACGGTCGCTGGCTTTTTCAAACTGCCCAGTTTGCTTGGCAAAGTAGGTAAACGCTTGAGGACCAAAAGCCGTACGCTCGGCATTATAAATGCGGGCCGCGTGTGACAGGCTTGTATCTTGGCGGTCATATTTCTTGCGTTGGTTTTTATTCCACCACGCTGGATAGTCAGGTAGATTGTCGTAATAGTCTAGCAACTGATCCATCAGTTCACATTCTTGGGGCATACCAACGACACCACAATTCAATGCACCGGCCATGCCGTGACGGCCAAAGATGTATTCGTCGTCTTCTGGGAAAGGTTGATGACAGAACGCATCACAGTCAATCCAGATCGCTCCTGTCTTTTGAATCATTTTATAACGGAAAACATTGGACAGGAAAGAAGCACTTGTTGCCTCAACCAATTCACGGTCCAAGTCCATAATCTCAGATGCTGGACGGACTTCGATACCATCGGGCACGTTCGAAACAGTGTCAGCGCAATACAGAATGGTTTTATGACCCTGAACAACGTGCGACATCAGGCACAATTGATTTAGGTAATGAAGCTTTTCGCCAATCCATAGGGATGCGACTGCGCGTCTTTCGCTCATACTACTGTCCTCTTTAATGACACTTTTTCAGTGTTCGTTTCCTGCGTGTACGATAACGCAGCCAATTGGTTGTTGTAAACAAGGCTAAGAGCGTCAACGTTGACTTGTCTTCAACAGCGTGACAAAAAAATTATGCTAACTCGCAACTTTTAGGAGCCGAAACATGAATATTCTGGCTGTTACATGTATGCGAAATGAAGGCCCCTATTGCATTGAATGGATTGCACATCACCGAGCTGCTGGTTTTACTCATTTTCTGATCTACACCCACGACTGTACCGATGGAACGGATGTCCTACTGGACTTGTTGCCAGGCGTGACACACGTTTCATTCGACGTCGTGGAAGACAAATCACCGCAGTGGCGCGCGATGCGATTGGCGGACAAACATCCCCTAATGGCCAAGACTGATTGGGCGATGTTCTTTGATTGCGACGAATTTTTATGCCTTGAAGCTCCGTTCAAAACCGCCGCTGATCTCATTGAATCGGTTCCAGATGATACTGATGCCATAGCATTGCAGTGGCGGTTGTTCGGCTCATCGGGCGAAATCGATTGGGTGACGGGCCTGACAACCTCTCGCTTTACACGTGCAGCCCCATTGAATTTCACACTTCCAGCTGGGAATTTTTTCAAAACATTGTACCAACCCGAAAAATTTCAGAAGGTAGGTGTTCATCGGCCTAAAAATAGAAATAAAGACGCACCAAAATGGGTTTTAGGTGGCACCCAATCCGCCCCGTCCACGTTCAATGAAGATGACAAACGGATCAATCTATTCGGACTGATAACGATGAAACCAAACGCATGGCTAAATCATTATTCGACCAAATCAGTCACTGAGTTCATGATAAAACGTGACCGTGGATTACCTAACCGGCGAACCAAGACTATCGATCTTAGCTACTGGGCTGAACGAAATTTCAACACTATAACAGATCAGACAATCGAGCATATGCTACTGTCCACATTGGATGAACACGAGCAGCTACTAGAGCTTAGTGGTGTTTCGGGAATGGTTCACAAAGCAGAAGGACTTCACAAAGAGAGTTTCGATCGACTTATGACGCAGCGTGATGCAGTCATGTTGTTTCTACATCTATCACTTCTGAGTGGCAGTGTAGCTCCAGGCCAAAAAGCCATCAACACGCATCTCAAACGGCTTTCTGCTGCAAAAGTCTGAGGCTGCGCTTGGACTGCCAAACACAAGGCAGTCCAAGCAAGTAGTAGTATTTCAGAGGCGCAGGCCACTTTCAATGTCGAAATAATGAGCGAGCTCAGGATCGATTGTAAAGCCAATCATATCACCTTTAGCAGCCTCTGGCGGCTTCAAAGTCTTCGCGATGAACTCAACGCCAGTTTCAGAAATCAAGTGAACCAAAGCATATTCGCCCAAGTTTTCAACCAAATCCAAACGACCTTCAACAACAGCTTTTGCCTTAGTTGTTACAACCAGATGCTCAGGACGCATTCCGACATTCGTAGTCTCTGAAAGTGGGGCACCCAAGACTTTTGTCGCATTCGCAGAAAGATCTTTTGTAGAGAAGAAATTCATCTTCGGGCTACCAATGAACTGCGCAACAAAAGCATTAGCTGGGCGTTCATATAGCTCGATTGGTGAACCGACTTGTTCAATACGGCCAGCACGAAGCACAACAATTTTGTCAGCCAATGTCATAGCCTCGACCTGATCATGTGTCACGTAGATCATTGTCGTCTGTAGGCGTTCATGCAGGCGCGCAATTTCCAAACGGGTTTGAACCCGCAACGCAGCGTCAAGGTTAGACAACGGCTCGTCGAACAAGAATACCTTAGGATCACGAACAATCGCGCGGCCAATCGCAACACGTTGACGTTGACCACCGGATAAGTTGCGTGGGCTGCGGTCCAGGTAGTCAGTGATCTGCAAGATTTCAGCAGCTGCTTTAACACGACTGTCGATTTCAGCAGGATCTGTTTTTGCCTGCTTCAGGCCAAACGCCATGTTTTTATAAACAGTCATGTGCGGGTAAAGCGCATAAGACTGGAATACCATTGCGACACCGCGCTTTGATGCAGCTACGTCATTTACGACCTCATCACCAATCGCGACAGTCCCGTCAGAAATTTCTTCAAGGCCCGCGATCATGCGCAGCAAAGTTGATTTTCCACAGCCCGATGGGCCGACAAAAACAACGAACTCACCATCTTCAATATCAAGGTCAACGCCATGCATAACTTGCGTTTCACCATAGCTTTTGCGGACATCGCGTAGGGTTAGACCGGACATTTTAGCTCCAATTCTTTAATCTCACGTCGCAGGGTTTCGACGAATTCAGGATAGGTTTCAGGAAGGTCGCCCCAAAGCTGACGGTTAGTAAAAAACGCCTCAGTGCCTAACATGGCCTCAAGGTCGCTCCAGCCGGGTTCGACATAATTAAACGGGATTTTCCCAGCAGCAACATGGCGTGCAAAAACATACCAGCTGGCAATACTGCGAATGGCAAAAATCGGCAGGATACCCTGCGCGAAGCAGCCCGAAAGCGTTGGTCGGATGAAAATCGGAAACTTGGCCATTCCATCGGCGCAGATGCGCGCAATGGTATCTCCAATTGCTTGATTGCCAAAACGACGTTCAATCGCGACCACGTAATCTTCTTTTGAAAACGGAAGATCGATTCTGATAGCGGGTAACACTTCCTGGATTTCGAAATTCTGAAAGTGTTCGTTCAAGTGGGGAATACGCATGGCAGCATCAAAGGTTTCGACCCCTTCGAGCGCTGCCAGATATGCTAGCGCTGTATGACCACCGTTCAAAACACGAATTTTGGTCTCTTCGTAGGGATCTACATCAGACGTGACGATAACACCGGCTTGTGCCAAGTTCGGCATTTCGGCACCAGCACTATCCTGAAGCACCCATTGAATGAAATCTTCGGCCATGATGGGGGACGTAACGGCTTTGCCAACCAACAACGACAATTCAGGTCCAAGTTCGGCAGGGCTACGCGGTGTGATCCGGTCCACCATAGAACAAGGAAACGCGACATTTTTCTCAACCCACTCAGCCAAAATCAGATCACCACAAGCAACCAAATAGGCCAGCAAATTGCGACGCAACATTTTACCATTTTGGCGAATATTATCACAGCACGCGATTGTTAGCGCAGCACCGGTTTCAGCAGTTCGTTTGGTTAACCCGCCACGTAAATATCCGTAGACGCTTTGTGGCGTACCACCAGATAACTCCGCGCTAATAGTTGGATCAGAAAGACTCAAGTCTCCGTTCGGGTCAGTGTAGTAACCGCTCTCAGTGACTGTAATGGTAACCAAATGGACAGACGCTTTGGATAACAGCGCTTCCGCTTGAGCTGGTGCAACACTCCAATCTTCGAAGTGAACGTGTGGGCGGACTCGACGCAACGCAACTTCACCATCCGAGGAAATAGATTTTAAGTGATATCCGTCGTGCGCTTTGATATCAGCAACCGCCGCATCAAAATGCGTCGTCTCAGTACCACGTAGGTTGACAGCAGCTATGCCCCAACGAAGATCATTGGAACAAGCCATATAGTCGTCAATATATACTGCCTGGTGTGCACGATGAAACGCACCAAAGCCCAAGTGGACGACACCAATCTGACAAGCTGAGCGATCATACTCTGTGGCGAAAATAGTGGTGTTTGCCGCATTGTTCATCAGCTCTTCTCCAATTGCGGTGCAAGATCTTTGCGCGCTGTTTCGCGATATTCAGAAGGGGTCATACCCTTCATTTTCAAAAAGTGCCTATTAAAGTTGGCCAGATTTTTAAAACCCGCCGACTGCGAGATCATGATGATCTGATCGTCAGATGCATATAGCATTCCGCAAGCCTCACCGATGCGAATCCTATTTAAGAATTCGACAAAGCTGTGGCCAGTTACAGTTTGAAAATTACGGCTGAAGGTAATCTCAGTCATGCCTGCCATTTTCGCAGCCTCACTTACTGAAAGTGCTTCGCTAAATTCTTTGACGATGTAATCCACGACTTCAGCAATACGCGCATGTTTGCTCCCACCTTGCGGCTGGATCAACTTTGCAACTGATAGAGTTTTCTTTTCGGCATGTTCATTTAGGCGCACGAGGAACCTGACAAAGGACAAGATGCGTTCGGCACCTTTATTGTCACGGATAGCTTCCATGTGGCCACGTGCAAACGTTGGATTGAAACCTTCAAAAATAATACCCGATTGCGCCAGTTGCAAAAGCTGCAAAACCTGTGAAAATTCGGGAAAGCCTTCAGCTAATTTCTCAACGCTTTCGTGACTAAACTGAACCAACATATCGCGCGTTGAAACCGGCTTTGACCAGATTTTATCTGTGACCCAGTTGTGCGGCAGGTTTGGGCCCGTCATGAAAAGGTCACCCGCTTTAAAATCACCGATGTGATCTCCCACAAATGCCTTACCACGGGTTTCAGTAATCAGGTGCAATTCATACTCTTCATGGGCATGCCAGCGACACAGGTCATTCGGCCACCCATGTTGTAGGTAGCGAATTGACCGTGTACTGCGGTCCACCATTTCGATTTCTGGGGCAATTATTGACATCTGATCACCGCAGCACGTTGCCACCATCGACACCGATGGTTTGTGCGGTCAAATAGGAAGACTGCTCGCTTGCGAGGAATACTGCAGCACGTGCAACATCGTCAGGTGAACCCATATAACCAAGTGGTACAGCCTCACCGACTTCACGTTTTTTTTGGCCAATTTCTTTGTTCTCAAACTTCGCAAAGAGCGCATCAACGGTCGCCCACATTGGCGTATCGATCACACCAGGGCTAATTGCATTCACACGAATCTTATGGGGTGCTAAAGCAAGAGCTGTGGATTGAGTGTAGCTAATGACTGCAGCCTTTGTTGCACAGTAGTGCGCCACCAAAGCTTCACCGCGATGTCCTGCTTGTGACGCCAAATTAATGATAGAACCTAGCTGTTTTTGCTCTACCATAGACTTAGCGCAGGCCTGCATGATTGCGTAAAATGCACGGACGTTAACGCCAAACAACTTATCCTGCTGGACCAAATCTCCTGCATCCAAAACACTACCCATCGCGAAAAGCGCGGCGTTGTTAAAGAGCACGTCCGGCTTGATCTCAGCAATCCAATCGCAGCAACCGCTGAGATCGTCATCACTCAAAAGATCAAACCGTTTGTAGGTTGCAGCGCCATCGAAAGCGTCAGTAATATCCGTTGCGTAGACTGTAGCACCTAGTGCAGAAAAGTGTGCGACTGCACTGGCACCGATGCCACCAGATGCACCAGTGACCAGACAAACTTTGCCTGTCAGATCTGTTGGTGCAGCGCAAAAGGTCACTTGACCGCTCCGAATGTAAGGCCTGCAACAAGCTGCTTCTGACAGAACCAACCAAGGATAACGATAGGTGCAACAGCAGCTGTTGATACGGCCGCCAAACGACCAAAGAATAGACCTTCTGGTGCACGGTTGCCTTCAATCAACGTAGACAATGTTGCAGCGTCGATGGTTGTTAAACGAACTGTCCAATAAGCTTCATTCCAGCAGAAGATGAACGTCAGCAACGCAGTAGACGCGATACCACCCCAAGCAAGGGGAATAAGAATGTCTTTGATTTCACCCCATGTGCTGACGCCGTCCATTTTGCCTGCTTCGATGATTTCTTTCGGGATTTCCTTGAAGTAGGTGAACAACATCCAGACTACGATTGGCAAATTAATCAGGCACAGCACCAAGATCACCAAAAAGTGCGTGTCATAGATACCAAGCATGTTTTTCGTCAGGAATGTCATCGGATACAGAACAGCAGCAGCCGGCAACATTTTGGTAGAGAGCATCCACATCAAGATATCTTTGGTATGACGGCTTGGATTGAATGCCATAGCGTAAGCCGCTGGAACACCAACCACTAAAGCGAACAAAGTAGCGAAGCTAGAAGTGATGACTGAATTTGTCGCAAAGCGCCAATAATCATAATTTTGCGTCATATTGGTGTAATTTTCGAGCGTGGGTGTGAAGAAGAACAAGAATTCTGGCTTCACTGCGTCGGCGTCCGTTTTAAAGCTGGTGAATACCAACCAAAAAATTGGAAAGAAGAAAACCAATGCTATGATCCAAGCCAGTGCAGGCCAAAGAACATTGCCAAGTTTTGAGTTTTGAGAAACTGTTGCCATTGTCTTGTTCCTTAATCCATCAAACTCTTGCCAACCATACGCAACAAGAAGATTGCGATGATATTGGCAAGGATAACTGCGAAGATACCTGTAGCACTCGCTGCACCGATGTTGTTGTTGGTAAACTCACCGATCAAATAGGGCAGGTTTTTGTTACCGCTGCCGCGACTTACAATTTCAATCTCAGCGTATAGAGAAAGGTGAAAGATTGATTGGATCATCACGACGATCGCAATTGGACGCGCCAAATGTGGAACCGTCAGATTGATGAACTGCGACCATGGGGACGCACCATCAAGTGTCGCAGCTTCTTTTTGAGACTCATCTTCGGACTGTAAAGACGTCATGAAGATTAATACTGCAAATGGCGTCCATTGCCATGCGACCATCATGATCACCGCATAGGCTGATGTCTGCGTCGCTCGAAACGATATAGGTTCGAACGTCGGCCAGAGGTTGAAAAAGACACCAAGCACAGGAAAGTCACGCAGACCGTCGATCATATCGTTGATACTACCAACGGCGATCCCTTGAAGACCCAACACTGGGTCCAAAATCATGTTGATCCAAAGTACTGCGTTTACGGCAGGCATCACAAAGAATGGAGAAATCAAGAGAACCCGTACAATGCCGCGACCCGGGAAGGATTTGTTGATCAGGACAGCGATGCCAAGTCCAAGAACAACTGTGAGTACGAGAATACTGGTAACGATGAAGACGGAGTTCTGGATAGCGAACCAAAAATCTTTGGCATCCAGAACGTATTTATAGTTCCCGAAGCCGCGCCAGTTGCTGAGGGAAGGAGACATCCACTCAGGGCGTATTGAGCTATTCAAAACATAGCGTATGAAAGAAAAGTACAGCGTCATGCTGAGGGGAACGAGCATCCAGATGAGCAACAAGATAACTGCTGGAGTCTGGAGTATGCGGGGGAGCGTTCTATTGGACATGGCTCAAGTAACCCTTGCGAAGCGGTGGTTTCATTAAGTGCGAATATTGGCGGATGTTCGTCTGTAGAGGCGATAGTTTTGTAAGTGGCCGTCAGCCCAGAGGAACGAAAATTCTAGTGAAAGATAGGGCCCGATGATTTCCCACCGGGCCCTACTTTATTTAGCTAGATAGCTTAGTAGTAGCCCGCTTCAGACATGATTGCGTCTGCTGCTGCTTGTGACGCAGCCAAAGCTTCGTCTACAGATTTCGCGCCGGACAATGCCGCTGCGATTTCTTGTGCTACTGCTGAACCAACTTCTGGGAACTCAGGAATAGCTGCGAATTGAACACCTACGTATGGCTTGATGTCTGTAGCTGCTGGAGCTGCAGATTCAATCGCTGCCATCTCAGCTGCTGCGAATTTCGCAACTGCTTGGAACTCAGGGATCGCATATGTTGACGCACGTGTACCTGTTGGAACAGAACCCCAACCGAAGTCTGGGTGGTTACCTACAGCTTGGATGTACGCTTTAGATGTTGCCCACTCGATGAAGTCGTGTGCAGCTTCTGAGTTTGGTGAACCAGTTGGAACAGCCATTGCCCATGCCCACAACCAGTTCGCGCCCACTGGGTTACCAGCGTTTGGTGACTGTGCGTAAGCAACGTTGTCGTTTTCTAGGAATGATGCAGCGATAGTCGCATCGATCCACATGCCGCACTTGTCTTCGTTGTACAAAGCCAAGATCTCGTTGAAGGAGTTACCTTCTGAGCCTGGAGGGCCGTAGTTACCCAATAGATCAACGTAGAAGTTGATCGCAGCTTTCCACTCGTCTGACTCAAGAGCTGGACGCATGTCAGCGTCGAACCAAGCGCCACCGAATGAGTTAACAACAGTCGTTACGAACGCCATGTTGTCGCCCCAACCTGGCTTACCGCGCAAACATGCACCGTAAACGCCGTTGTCTGGGTCGTGCATTGCAGCAGCTGCTGCTTTTACGTTGTCCCATGAGTCGTTGTCAGCGATTGTTACGCCAGCAGCTTCAGTTAGGTCCTTGCGATACATAACCATTGAAGACTCACCATAGAATGGTGCTGCATAAAGCGTACCTTCGTGTGACAAACCATTGCGCATTGCTGGCAGCATGTCGTCAACGTCGTACTCTGCGCCGAACTCAAGTGGTTCGATCCAGCCAGCAGCGCCCCAGATTGGTGCTTCTTGCATGCCGATGTTGATGATGTCGTACTGTCCACCACCGGTTGCTGTGTCAGATGTTACTTGCTCACGAAGAACGCCTTCTTCTAGAGATACCCAGTTAAGAGCAACGCCAGTGTCAGCAGTGTAAGCTTCAGCAACTTTTTGCATGTTGATCATGTGACCGTTGTTCACGATCGCGATTGTCAACTCAGTGTGACCGTCAGCTGCTGCAACAGAAGCACTTGCGATGCCCATTGCTAGACCAAGGGCCGTATTACGTAGAGATGTCATGTTAGTCCTCCCAAAAAAGATTACAGATTCGTCTTTCTGCGCACCCAAACTGCGCGATTCTTTCTGTCCGCGCAAATACTATAGGGGCAAAAACACATACGTTTCCATCATATTCGAGAGATATTTTCCCTATTAGCAGTTGGAAAACAAAGTTGAAGTGCTTAACTTGTACGCGTGATGCAGGGGCAAATGATGCCGAATTCGCATACATTGCTAGCTGTTGCAAAACAAAGCACAAAAACTGGTAGATTGTTGGAATCTTGAGGAAAACTTCATACTATTGAAGCCCAACGGCCAGGATCTCTACCCTGATTCCTTAGACGGTGATCAATACGCCGCTAGAAATTTCACCTCATTGCCTAAGATCCAAGCAATGAGGTGAAATCATTTACGATTATACGTTTTTGACCAAAGCAATCAGTTTTTGATGATCCTGATCAAAAGACCGAATTCCACTCGCCATCAACTCAGTAGCCATCGGATCAGCGTTTATTTGATACCTGAAGTCAGCTTCTGAAAGAGCCGGTGTTGCTACTGAGCGCTCAGATACCGGAGAGAGTATACGCGTCAGCTCACTAGTTTCATTTTCCAGCTCATCCAACAAAGCAGGCGCGATAGTTAGGTTGTCACAACCAGCGAGTGCCTTGATCTGCTCAATATTGCGGAAGGATGCACCCATCACGATGGTATCAATACCTTCAGCTTTAAAACTGCAATAAATCTCGCGAACTGATTTCACACCTGGATCTTCATCGGCAGGATAGCTTTCGCGGCCTTCTGCCTTTTTATACCAGTCAGTAATACGCCCAACAAACGGAGATATCAGAAAAGCATCAGCCTGTGCAGAACCCAGCGCTTGAGCCATTGAAAAGACCAACGTCAAATTACAATCGATCCCTTCTTTCTGGAGAACTTCAGCGGCACGAATACCTTCCCAAGTTGCAGCAAGCTTAATAAGGATACGTGATTTATCGACACCACGCGCAGCGTAATCAGCAATGATCTCACGGCCACGTGCAATCGAGGCTGCTGTATCAAAGGACAAACATGCATCCACTTCGGTTGAAACACGTCCTGGCACAAGTTTGGCTAATGTCACACCAAAAGCTACGGTCAATTTTGCACAAATTTCCTCAGCAGACAGGCCTTTAGCACGTCCCGCAGCAACCTCCGCATTAATAACATCCAAAGACGCTGGGTCTTGTGCCGCTTTCAGGATCAATGAAGGGTTGGTGGTGCAATCGACAGGAGCGTAACGCTTGACCGCGTCGACGTCCCCGGTGTCTGCGACCACGGTGGTCATTTGGCGGAGTTGATCAAGTGTGTTGGCGGTCATTTTAGAGTCCTGTCAATTTACTGAGAAGAATATACTGCTGCAAGTTTCGAAACGAAACTACTGCAGCGTCTTATGGTTAGTTTCGAGGATATCAGGCGGGTTGTCCAGACCACCGCTAAGGAACTCTGGTAGCTCCCGCCCCGACTAGCGTTAGGTTCAGCTCCCCCGAAATGAAGACTTGCACCAATCAACCAGTGGGCGTTTCGAATTTGTGTTGATCGAAGGAGTAAGACCGAGCCACCTTCTGCGCCTTCAGAGCAGAAGGTGTTGTACCGGCCATCTTTGGTACGCACTGACTTTTGCATAGTAAGCCACAGCAAGGTTAACCTTCAAACCGCATTCAACTACTTCATGGGTCCACCCTGTGAAATTACATGTAGTAAATGTAGAAATCTCTGAGCGCTTCAGGTGTGAGCCCCTCGGTCTTTTCAACTTCTGCCATCTTCATGAAAACGTGGTTTTCCACAAGTCCTGCACCAACTGCATTGGACAATGCAAGGTCAACTGACAGGTCTGCGATTGCGGATTTTAGATCGACGCCGACACCAACCGTTGCGTCTGTCTCGACGAATCCGTCGCCTGTCTCTATCGGTTGCAAATCATAACTATTTTCAACGCCAAGAAGTGCAGCGTGCAATACTGCAGCCACAGCGGTGTAGGGGTTGGCTGATGCATCCGCCATCCTGTGTTCGAGGCGTGCCTTTGCACCACCCTCTGTGCTGACGCGTGTCGTTACGTTGCGGTGATCGCCACCCCAGTTTTGCCAGTGACCTGATAGTGAACCTGGCTGCAAACGGTCATAGGAGCTGGTTGTTGGCGCTATAAGACCAGCGAGGCCTTTATGATGATGCAACAAACCGGATAGGCATCCGCGTGCAAGATCATTTAAGTGTTCTGGCCCACCTTTGCCGCCTGCCGAGAGAGCATTCGCGCCGTTCTTATCCGTGAAGGAAAAGTTGATGTGCATTCCGTTGCCGCCCGCTTCGACAATCGGCTTGGGCATAAAGGTCAGGATCACGCCCTCTGCCAAGGCCACTTCGCGTGCCATTTGGCGGAAGAGAATAATGTCATCCACAGCCTTAAGTGCATCATCAAACGTCAGTGTGTATTCAAACTGCGGGCTATCATATTCGGCGGTGATCATATCAAGGTTGAAACCAACCGTTTCAGCCACATCCCAGATCGCATCGTTAAAACCACGAGGGTCAGTAAACGGCCCAGTTCCATAAACGACACCACCAAGACTGTCGTATGGCACAAGCTTGCCGTCAGCGTCGTGAATGAATGCAAAGGCCTCAAGTTCAATCCCTACCTTGGGCGCCAGCCCCTTAGCCTCCCAAGCGGCGACCGCACGCTTCAACGCGCCGCGCGGGCACATTGGCAGGGGTGCGCCATCGGTGTCGTAAAGATCGCCGAGCACAATTTGCGTGCCGCTTTCCCAACATTCTCGGATTTCGCTTTCAAGCCACCGCAGCTCCATATCAGGGAGGCCCTCCATCATCATGGCGCCCGGCGCTGGCAGCAGATCCTTGTCGTAATGGACGCCAAATGTGGACCTGCAAAACCGCGTTTCGTTGTCGCTGATTTTGGAATGCGGAAGGTACTTTCCACGCATGATGCTGAGGTGATCGCAAAAAACCGCGCGCAATCTGTCTTTCATGTTCTTCTCCTTCTAGGCACGTGTGATGCGCACCGGCAGTGATTTCAGTCCATTAACAAAATTTGATCTTAGAAAATGCTGAGGTCCATCGGCAGTGATACCCACGATCCTTTTGCTGAGCTCTTGAAACAGTACCGTGACCTCGAGCCGCGCTAGCCACATTCCGAGACAAAGGTGTGGTCCACCTAATCCGAAGGCTAGGTGTTTGTTCGGGCTGCGCATGAGATTAACGCGGTTCGGTTCGTCAAAGTAATTTTCGTCGCGGTTGCCCGAGGCAAACCAATATAGAACCTTGTCGCCTTTGCGGATTGTCTTGCCGTGAAGGTCGTAATCTTGCGTGGCTGTGCGGCGGAAATAGGTGGCGGGGGTTGCCCACCGGATTACCTCATCTGCCATTGTGTCCCAGACGGTGCCGCCCTCTTTCATCTGCTCCAACAGTTCGGGTTGTTCGCACATCGCTTGGATGCCCGCTGCAATGGAATAACGCGTTGTATCATTGCCAGCGGCAACAAGCAGACAAAAGAAATTGCGGAACTCCGTTTCCGATATTACAGAGCCATCTTCGCTGGGCTGCATAATCAGATGCAGGATACCATCGGTGTCACCGCTGGCGTTTTTCTTATCCATCAAGTCTTTAGCATAAATGTACAATTCAGCCCCCGCAGGGGAATTGAACGGCATCATCCTAAATTCATCCGTCGTCATCTGATCAAGTACGTGAATCGTAAAGTCGGGGTCCGTATTCGCAATCAGCGCGTCCCCCTTTTCGACCAGCCACGGCAGGTCCTCGTTGGGTGTTCCCAGAATGCGACCCAGCACCATCATCGGCAATTGACGTGCGATCTTTTTAGTAGCGTCAAAGCTGTCGTCTCGCAAAGCCTCGTCTAGAATTCCAACGCACAGTTCACGGATGATACCCTCAAACCCTGAGATCACATTCTTGGAAAACGCCCGCGCTAGCTTAATCCGCATCTGCATATGTTCGGGGGGATCAATCTCTTGGAAGGTACGTCGCGCAAGGTATTCTTCATAGCTTTGATCCTCCATGCGGATGCCTTGAGCCGATGAAAACACCTCAGTGTTACGGTTCATCATCAAGATGTCGGCGTAGCGTGTGACAGACCAAAACCCTTTACCGCCCTCCCATTCTGTCCAGCACAATGGATCGTCACGGCGCATGCGCGCGAAAGTGTTAAGGGGCGTGCCACTTACAAATGTGTCATGTGATGTCAGATCGGAAAAACCGGCATCTATAGGTGTCCATATCGTCATGAATTTACCTCTTGCGAATGCAACTTACTTAGCATGATAAGTAATTACCTTTGGAAAGGAAGCCCCGAAATGCGTCTTGCCTTGCTAATGACAAACACAGACGAAAGCACCTTTGCACAGCGCCACCCAAAGGACGGCGAGAAGTTTGCAAAGCTCATCAAATCCGTTCGTCCCTCATGGCAGGTCACTTCATACGCGGTGAAAGACGGTGTGTTCCCACAAGACATCCAAGCATACGACGGTGTTATGATTTCTGGCAGCCCGGCATCCGTGCATGACGCAGACCCGTGGATCGCGACATTGTTCGATCTAATAAGACACATTTATGTGCAAGACATCCCAATGTTTGGAGCGTGCTTTGGGCATCAAGCAATCGCTATGGCACTAGGGGGCAAGGTTGGGCCCAATCCAAACGGTTGGGTATTTGGATTAACTCACTCTGAGATCCGACATAAAACGACATGGATGCAAGACATGCCAAAAACCCTAAAGCAATACGGGGCACATATTGAACAAGTAACGATCCTGCCAGAAAACGCAGTTGTGTTATCCGCAAATGAAGCATGTTTAAATACTGGATTCCACATCGCGGGCACCGTCTATACAACACAAAACCATCCAGAGATGACGCCGGAGTTTATGGCAGCATTGGTCGCAGAATACGCGAAAAAGCTCCCCACAGACGTTGCAAAAACGGCCCAATCGTCACTCACCGAGGGTGCTGACACAGAGGTCTACGCCGAGTCCATCGCACGTTTTTTTCAGAGTGCTAAGATCCCTTTAAGCCCTGTGTAAACGTTGGGCTGCGTCCTTAGCTGCCCCGCGTATTGTGCGTGCGAACAAGGTCACGTCGATCTCTGTCGCTATGAACGTGGCACCAATATCGCGGCACTTTTCTTGCAGTTCTTGATCCAGGGTCAAAATACCCGCGGCCTTACCTGACTTCACAATCTTGGTGATCGCACCAACGACTGCATCCTTAACCTCAGCAGCACTTGCTTGTCCGATGAAGCCCATATCTGCGGCCAGATCAGATGGGCCAATGAACACACCATCGATCCCGTCCACAGCCAAGATATCGTCGAGAGCATCCATGCCTTTTTGGTTTTCAACTTGTGCCAACAGGCAAATCTCATCCCGCGCTGTTGTCAGGTAATCCCCGATAGCGGCAAAGTCCGATGCTCGCGCCAAGGCCGATCCGACACCACGCACGCCGTGCGGCGGATATGTCACCGCGTCGACCAGCGAGCGTGCCTGCTCTGCACTTTCGACCATTGGGATCAGCAGACTTTGTGCACCCGCATCAAGAAGCTGTTTGATCACCCAAGTTTCCCCAATCGGGGGGCGTACAACCGCATGGCTGTCACGCGCTGCGATCACTTGAAGCTGTGCTACGATCGAGCGCAAATCGTTTGGCGCATGCTCTGCATCAACGAGCAACCAATCAAAACCTGCCCCTGCGCTAATCTCAGCGGCATACGCATCCGCAAGCCCCAGCCAACAGCCCAACTGAAGGGTATTGTTTTTGAGTGCGTGTTTAAACGGGTTGTGTGGAGCTGGCATGAAAACGTCCTTATGCGAAAGAAATGTCGACACGACCAAAGTCGCCAAAGTCGGCCGTGATTTCTGAACCCTGCGGGCATTCAACCGGGCGGATAAAGCTGCCCGATAAGATGACATGTCCGGGTTCGATGCTTTGGCCATATTGCGCCATGCGGCGGGCCAACCAGACCACGCTTTCGACAGGGTCATTCAACACACCTGCCCCAAGACCGGTTTCTTCAACCTCGCCATTTCGCGACGTGATCGCCCCGACCCAACGCAAATCAAACGCATCCACAGCATGCCGTTGTTCACCAAGCACGATGCCGGCATTGGCAGCATTATCGCTGATCGTGTCGAACACCTTGCGGGTTTTACCCGTCTCCGGATCAACGCGGATAATCCGCGTGTCGAGGATTTCGATGGATGGCACCACATAATCAGTGGCGGCCAACACATCTTCGCGGGTCACGTCAGCGCCACCCAATGGGGCCTTGAGCACAAATGCAATTTCGGCTTCGATCCGTGGCTGAATGAACCGACCCTCAGGAACGGTTGCACCCGTTTCGAACACCATGTCATCAAACAAAATCCCGCTGTCGGGGATATCAATATTCAATGCGTATTGCATGGCTTTTGATGTCAGGCCGATCTTCCACCCAACGACGCTGCGCCCTTGCGCCAGTTTCGCGCGATAAATTGCGTTCTGGATCGCATAGGCATCGTCCATTCCCATGTCCGGATGATCACGCGTTAACAAGCCAATCTGTTCGCCTGTGCGCTCTGCCTCTAGCAAAGCCGCCGCAACGGTTGTGTAATGGTCTGGCGTCATAGGGTTTCGTCCGCAACAGTGTTGCGCAGCGTCCCGATGCCATTCACTTCGACCTCAACTACATCACCCGGCTTTAGATATTGTGGTGGATCAAGGCGCGCGCCCGAACCAGTTGGCGTGCCTGTCACAATAATATCGCCCGGCTGAAGCGTCATAAAGGTTGAGATGTATTCGATCTCACGGCGGATCGGGTGCATCATGCGCGAGAGCACATCATCTTGGCGCACTTCGCCGTTCACGCGGGTGATAATGCGGGCATCGTCAAGCTGCTTGGCATCTTCAAACGGTACAAGCCATGGACCAATTGAACCCGAGTTATCCCAGTTTTTGCCTTGAGTAACGTTAAATTTAGCATGGCGCACCCAATCGCGAATGGTTCCCTCATTGCAAAGTGTGATCGCAGAAATATGATCGTAAGCGTCAGCTTGCGTGATACGGCGACCAGCCTTACCAATCACAATCGCAACTTCACCTTCATAGTCCAAGGTTTCGTTTTCAGGCGGGCGAACCAATGGGCGGTTATGGCCGGTGAACCCACTGGCAAAACGTGGAAATAAGGACATATATTTGGGTTGGTCTGACCCGTCTTTATATTCCGCATTGCGGTCAGGAAAGTTTACACCAACGCACAAGATACGACGCGCGTTTGGTAACACCATTTCGAATTCAAAATCTGTATGAACGGCAGTCTTTCCCCCGGCGGCGGCTTCAAGTGCATCCAAACCACCTGCCTGCACAACATCAAAAAGCGTTGGCCATTGTGGGAATTCATCGTTCAATGGGATCATCCCATCATCAGTAACCGCTCCGTAGAAGGTGTCACCAGCCGTGGAATAAGTTGCATAATTCATTTTGTTTTTTCCCATACTTCTTGAATGACGCTATGCGCCATCATCACGTCATCGCGTGTTGTGTCAAATTGTCCGACCTGAAATCTGATGATCTTTTGGTCCCTGAAACTGCCCTGTGTTAAATAAATGCGTCCATCATCATTCAACGCATCCACCAACCGCTGTTGATCCACATCATCACCAGGGCAACGGAAGGAAAACAGGCTAAGAATGGGTTGGGTTACGATTTCAAATCCATCAATTTTCCGGATTTCATCACAAACTTCTTGCGCCCATGCGATGTGATTTCGGATACGCGTGCGAAGTCCCTCTAGACCATAGGACCGGATTAGGAACCAAATTTTCAGCGCTCTAAACCGACGCCCCAGTGGGATCGTCCACTCAGAGTAATTGGTGACACTTTCACCAGTTGTCTTGAGATATTCAGGCTCAATCTTAAGGGTGTTGAGCTGAGGTTGCGCATTACGCAGGAATTGAATCGAGCAATCAAACTGTGCCCCAAGCCATTTATGCGGATTGAAAACGATGCTGTCGAAGCCGTCCACATCAGCCCAAAAATCACGGTGCAACTCTGGGCAAATCATTGCAGAACCCGCCCAAGCGGCATCAAGATGTGTGTACAAATCTTCATCCTTAGCGACCTGCACAATTGGCCCGAGCGTGTCGCAGGCACCAATGCCCGTCCCGCCCGTGATCGCGATGATGCCAGCAGGTGTATGCCCCGCCTCGCGGTCTGCTGAGATAGCCGCGCGCAATGCGTCAACATCCATGCCAAAGCGGTCACCCGTTGTCGCAATCTTAACCAGGTTGGCTTGGCCTATACCTGCTACCCAACAGGCGCGATCGATTGAGGAATGCACCTGATCGGAGCAATAGATCCGCATGTGACCCTTATTTGCCAAACCATCACGGTTGCCTGTGTATCCTGTCGCGCGTTCCCGCATTGTCAGAACAGCAGAAAGCGTCGCTGATGACGCGCTGTCTTGGATGACCCCTACATAACCATCAGCCAACCCCAAAGCTTGCCGCAGCCAATCAACCATGACGGTTTCGACTTCAGTCGCGGCTGGTGACGTTTGCCACAGCATACATTGTGCGGCAATTGTGCTAACCAACATTTCCGCCAGCATTGAAGGCGGAGCAGCATTGGCTGGGAAGTAGGCAAAAAACCTTGGGTGTTGCCAATGGGTAATTCCGGGCATCACGATTGCCTCAAAATCCCCCATGATTGTCTCCATGGCTTCCGCCCCATCAGGTGGTGACTGAGGTAATTGCGCAGCCGTCTCACCAAATGCAGTTTGTGCACGCACAGGACGGTCGCGCAGCGTTTTGTGATAGTCCGCGCTCCACTGAGAAATGTGTTTACCCCAGTGTTCAAATTCGTCCCAATTCATGCCTTAGCCCTTGTACAGCGATGCCAACCTAACCAGTTTTTTGATGCCATAGCGATCATTACGGCGCAATAATCGGGCTGGCCTTAATGGTTGAATCCTTTGTTTCGATTCCAGCAAACTTAGACCCATGTTTGAACCAACTTTCAGGTGCTGCAGCGCCCCAAAGTGTTTGGCGTTGTGGGTCTTGCAGGTCCCATTTGATCGGTTCCAAATCTGGATCAACTGTTTGGTAATCCGAACAATAAATTTCAATTCGATGCCCATCAGGGTCAAGTATATACAAGAAGAATGCGTTGGAAATACCGTGGCGACCTGGCCCGCGCTCGATGTTATCGACGTAACCCGTTGTTGCCATCAGATCGAGCAGATCAATGATGTTCAGCGGCGTTGGCACCCAAAACGCAACGTGATGCATGCGCGGCCCCGTGCCATTGGTAAACGCCATATCATGCACGCCACCCTTGCGATGCATCCAAGCAGCCCATAGTTTCTTGCTCTCATCATCCTCAGTGTACTCTGTCACGCGGAAACCGAAATCGCTATAAAAGTCGACCGAAGCATCAACGTCATGGCTGAAGCAATTAAAGTGATCGATGCGCAGCGGTTTAACCCCGCGGTAAAGAGCGTATTTTTGGTGGATCGGGGAAAGACGATCCATCTTGTGATAAAACTCCAACGGGATGCCCATGTTGTCAGACGTCAACAATGTGCGCCCCTGATATGGACGAACAACCCAAGACGTTGGGCGACCCTTCCCTTTGAAATATGCCTCAGCCTTATCCAAATCTGCATCATCGAAGGTCTTGAAACCCATGACCTCAACAGTGCCCGGCTGATCCGATTTTTGCAAAATTATGCAGTGGTGCCCGCGTTCTTCCATCGCCCGCAAATAGATGTGGCTATCAGACTCGTCCGTCACCTGAAGACCAACAATCTCCGTATAAAACGTTTTGGACGCGGCTAAATCTTTAACGTTCAAACACACATGGCTGAGGCGAATTGTGTTGAAGTCGGGGTATAGGTTTGGTGCTGGTACGGGCATCAGAGGGCTCCCAGTTGAGTAATTTTATGTTGTCCTGTGGCGAAGCCAATGTGCTTTTGCTCCATGTAAAATTCAAACGACCAATCGCCGCCATCACGGCCAATGCCGCTGGCTTTGACACCACCAAATGGCGTCGGCAGGTGGCGGACGTTTTCTGAATTAACCCAGATCATCCCTGCCTCAAGCGCTTCGGTGAATCGCAAAGCCCGAGTGAGGTCGTTGGTCCAGACATAGCCAGTCAGGCCGTAGTCGGTGTCGTTTGCCATGCTCAACGCTTCTTCTTCAGTTGAGAATGGAATGGAGGTCAGTACAGGGCCGAATATTTCTTCTTGTGCGATGCGCATCTTGTTGTTGGCATTAGTGAACAGCGTTGGGCGGACGAAATACCCCTCATCCCCAACCTTAATGCCACCTGCAGCGACGGTCGCTCCATCTTCTTTTGCGATATCGAAATAGCTTGTGACTTTGTCATAGTGTTCTTGCGTGACAAGCGGACCAATCTCGGTCGCGGGATCAAGCGGATGACCCACTTTGATGTTATTGACACGTGCAACCAACTTAGCCTCGAACTCTTCACGAACGGTGTCTTGAATCAGCAGACGTGAAGACGAAGTGCAGCGTTCGCCATTGATTGAATAGATCATAAAAATTGCGGCATCTAATGCGCGATCCAGATCGGCATCGTCAAACACTATAACTGGATTTTTTCCTCCAAGTTCAAGGTGGTTACGCTTGTGCGTGTCCGCGCCCTGTTTGGTGATCAGACTGCCTGTGCGGGACTCCCCAACAAAGGCAATCGCCTTGATTTTGGGGTGTTCACACAGCGCTTTACCCGCACCTTCGCCAAAGCCGTTCACCGTGTTCAAAACACCTGGCGGTAGGCCAGCTTCTTCGGCAATTTCGACCAACAAGCGTGCAGTCAATGGCGATGCTTCGGCTGGTTTATGAACCACGGTGCACCCTGCGGCCAAGGCTGGTGCGATCTTCCATGTGGACAACATGAACGGCGTGTTCCACGGCGTGATGACACCCACAGGGCCGATAGGTTTGCGCGTAGTAATGTTCATTAATGTTGGCGATTGCAGATGCTGACCATCGCGGGCTTGTACAACTTGGTCTGCAAAATAACGGAAGTTTTCTGCACCGCGCAGCGCGGCCTTGGACATGAATTTAATCGTCTGACCTGTATCCCAGCATTCGCAAAGCGCGATTTCTTCGGCGCGGGCTTCGATGCCTTCGGCGACGCGGATCAATATCTTCTTACGCTCAAGCGCAGGCATATCGCGCCACATCGCAAAAGCATCAGACGCCGCATTTGCTGCCGCATCAATATCTTTGACTGAACCATGGGCAACATCACAAATCAGCGATTTATCAACAGGTGATGTTGTTTGGAAAACGCCTTCACTCCCGCCAACGTCCTGACCCGCGATACGGTTTGGAATGCCCGTTTCACGAAAGCGTTCAAGATAGCCATTAAGTTTGGTAATGTTGGTGTCGAGCGCAGTCATGCGTGGTCCTCCAGGTGGTCTCGGACGTTACCGAATTTCGGGGATAAATCAGCGTCGATGTCGCGCATCTCGGCGGATAGAGCAACGGAAAGCGTTTCCATCGTTGGTGCCATAAAATCAGTCAGTACGGCGAAAATCTGTGTAATTGCATCGTGTTTCACATCATGTGGGCGGCCCTCGCGCAATCGGACAGATAGGTCAACAAACCCATGTTTTGGGTTCCCATTTGCAATCGCCACGTGATCAACCCGCGTGGCTCGCACCCGAATTCCAGCCATTGGAAAGGTATCAATTGTTGCCGCCTTTGCACGGACCGCCTCACACAGCTGTGCCATGTCAACAAGAGACTCAAGGTTAGCAGAATATTCGATATGAAAGTGCGGCAAGTCATTTCCTTAACATGTTAAGTATAGTGAATTTAGATAATTTGATCTTGCATTGTCAAGCACGACTTGGCAGCAGTGGATAAACCCAACAACCCATTCGAGTAATACATGTCATCAACGCTACCATCCACATCACGCTCCCTTCCAATTGCGCTGATCAGAGCACGTGAAGGTGTGATGGCCCCAATCCGCGAAATGCTATCCGAAACAGGCATCACTGAACAACAGTGGCGTGTTTTACGCGTGCTGTCCGAACACGGACTGTTAGACACGACAACTCTTGCCGAACGCTCTAGTCTATTGTTTCCGAGCCTTACACGTATTGCTGCCAGCATGCGCGACAAAGGCCTGATTACCCAAACACGTGACGAAATTGACAGGCGCCGCCAACTTATCGAAATTACCGCTGCTGGGCAAAAAATCATCGATGACCGCACATCCCAATCGACACAGATCGTTGACGATATCAAAACCAAATTGGGCACCGATAATTATGAAACGTTACTCGATCTTCTTGGTCTCTTAGATCTGAATTCAAACGACTAACCCTTTTGTCCGCCAGTCATCGAAAATTTCCAATGCCTTGTTGGCAAATGCTGCGTCATTGATATGGCTATCGATGCGGTGAGCAATGACGTTATCCGGTAGCGTATCCTCAAGTTCTTTCAGGAATATGTTAAGCCCCTCTTGATCGTGCAGATCGGCCCCCTCGCGGTCCCATTCTCCCAAACCCCGTTCCGGCAAGATAATCGCGACTGGTCCGGTCGCTTTGGCAAGCTGCACATTATGTGCCCGCGCAACCTGTTTGCGTTCTTCTTCGTCCAACACAATCGAGGTGAGTAACCGGTTATGTTCGTGCCTTGGATGGTTCGACCATTTATCAGGCAACGGTTGCCAGCCGACAATATCCACCAAGTCATAACAACCCGGCGCAACGATCTGAGGCGTCCCAAACTGGCCTGCATTAGTCAGTCGATCCGCTCCTGCGGAAATGTTGGAACCGTGCACATCGTTACCCAATTCCTGAGTGCAGAAATCGAGCACGCACGCAAAAGCACCCTGTCCTGCAAGGCTTTCAAACGCGCGACCACCCATGCCAGTGGCGTGGAACACGGCCACCTCAAATCCACGCGCCTCTAGTGCTGGCTTTAATGGGATCACATACTTTAGCGCCGATGTGCCAAGAGACATCATCCCAATCAGCGGTTTGTCAGCATCGGGCATCTGAACCGCTCGCGCAGCCCCCAAAACCGCACCTGCGGCTTGACTTAGCGAAGCTTTGCAAACTGAATTCAGGCCATATAGACCGCCCGCCCATAAGATCATCTGCGTGTCAGCAGCCAGCCGTTCCGGTGGGATCAAAGGGGAGAATGAAACCGTTGAGACAATATACTTAGGCACACCCAGCGGCAGTGCCGAACAGACATCCAACGCCAGGTCGGTGCCCATCGTTCCGCCCAAAACGATCATTCCATCAAACATGCCTTCAGTGAATATCCGAGCGGCCAGCAGTGATGCCCCCTTGGCCATGATTTGCATCGCGTGGTTTTCGTCACCAGATGCGATTGCGGCCTCGATAGTGCTGCCGCCCTCTGCCGCGACGTCGTGTTTGGAATATTTGGTGGGCGTTGACGGATCGCCCAACACGGACACATCCATAGTTACGACCTGCCCGCCTTGTTCTTTTATGACGCCAGAAAGGAAGCCAAGTTCATCATCTTTGGTGTCATAAGTGCCTATCACAAGGATGGTCTTGTCCATCATTATACTGCTCCCTTTACAGCTTGATCCACGCCGTTTTCAAATTGATGTATTTTTCAATTGCGTGCATGGATTTGTCTGAACCGTTGCCAGATTGCCCGACACCACCCAAAGGCACAGTGCCATCCGCGCCACCGTATGTATTCACATGCATGACACCCGTGCGCACGCGCCGCACCATTTGGTGGGCACGGCTTAGGTTACCTGTCCAGACAGCACCAGCCAATCCGTAGACCGTGGCATTGGCAAGGCGCACAGCATCCTCATCGGTATCAAATGCGGTTACACCCAGCACGGGACCAAAGACTTCTTTTTGCGTTAGCGTCGCTTCTGGGGTTACTCCAGTCACAATCGTTGGAGCCATATAATAGCCACCAGTCTCTTCCAATATGCGTTTGCCGCCCAGTACAATTTCACCGCCCTCTTTCACGGCCGTATCAACATAACCTAGGTTTTGGGTAAGCTGGATTTCAGAATTCACAGCACCGATCGCCGTGGACATATCAAGCGGATTACCCACCCGCATGTGAGATGCAGCCTTTGCCACGGCGGCGACAAATTCATCGTGAATAGACGCTTCGACAAGGAGACGTGATCCAGCAACGCAAACCTGCCCGGAATTTCGAAAAATGCCACCTGCTGCGATTTTTGCCGCCTCATCAAGGTTAGGTGCATCAGCAAAAATGATGTTGGGGGATTTGCCCCCCAGTTCCAAGTAGACACGCTTCATATTGGAACGAGCGGCGTACTCCATCAGACGCCGACCAGTGCCGCCAGAGCCAGTGAACACCAGAACGTCAACATCCATGGAAAGGCCCAATACCTCACCAACAACGGCACCCTCACCCGTGACGGCGTTCAAAACGCCTGCCGGCAGGCCCGCTTCCAGAGCAAGGGCACACATGCGCATCAATGAAAGAGACGCTGTTTCAGACGGTTTTAACACAACAGAGTTGCCCATCGCAAGTGCAGGCCCCAGCTTCCATGCGCCGATCATCATTGGGAAATTCCACGGGATAATTGCGCCAACGACACCCACAGGCTCCTTATGAATCATGCCCAAGATATCTAACGAGGTGGGTGCAATTTCACCGTAGATCTTATCCAAAGCTTCAGCATAATAGCGGATGGTACCCGCCGCAGATCCTGGCTCCGCCTTAATCGCCATGTTGATTTCGGTGCCATTATCGCGCACACCCAACACCGCCAACTCAAGCGCATTCGCCTCGATCAGATCCGCCCACTTCATCAAGACCTTTTTACGATCGGCTGGTGACTGCCCCGCCCAGCGACCATCTTCGAAAGCGTCGCGCGCAGATATGATAGCCGCCTGCATGTCAGCGACGGTGCCCTTGGCTGTTGTAGTGAAGACCTGACCGTTGATAGGCGACAGAATATCCATCGTGCCACCATCTGAAGCAGGTACATGTTTGCCCTCGATCAAGTGCGAGAAGGCTGCAACGGGTTGCGCACGAAGCGCATCAATTTTGGTCTGGTCCATGGGGCTACCTTGTTTGACTGTCGTGTAAATCATGATCTTCGGGGCCTTGATGAGCCCGGTATTCTTTCACCAGCGTACGTAGATGCAGCGCTAATACCAGAATGATTATAGTAAACAGAATGAATGAAATCGGACGATCAATCATATCGAAAGGTGTCTTAAGGCGTGGCATCGCAGAGCGAAGTTTGACCTCTATAATACCACCAAGAACCATACCAAGAATGATCGGGACAATCGGCAAATTCAGGCGTTTTAGGATAAGTCCAAGTACGCCAAAAGCTGCTGAAATCATACAATCAGTCAAAGAGTTGCGCAGGGAATAGACCCCGACAAACGACAAGATCAATATCATCACCCCCAAGAAACGCGTGGGAACACGAATGATCTTGGTCAGCAGGTTCGTAGAAAACAGCAAAAAGATCATGACGATTACATTCAGCAGGATCAGTGCGAAATACAGCCCATACACTAGATCGATATGGTTCTGGAACAACTGCGGCCCGGGGATCACGTTGTGCACATAGAACACGGACAACATCATCGCCGTCAGCGCCTCACCCGGAATGCCAAGTGCCAAAAGTGGGATCATAGCAGCAGCTGGAACGGCATTATTGGCGGCTTCAGAAGCGATCAAACCTTCCGGACTGCCTTTGCCAAATAGTTCAGGGTTTTTGGATGTTTTCTGCGCGTAGGTGTAAGACATAAACTGTGCTGTAAATTCGCCTGTACCCGGGATCATTCCAAGGACCACGCCGAAAGCGGACGCGACTGTTGCGACACGTTTGTGCTTCATCAACTCTTTGATGCCAGACGTCATTTTTCCTTGAACTGGCTTTGCATCAGGAACGTTGTCGGGTGCCGTCAAAAGGAAGAACGCTTGGCTCAGCGCAAACAGTCCCAGCACCACAACGATCAGGTTAATACCCGAACTCAAGAACGAATATCCAAAGGTGTAGCGCTGCGTGTAAGTGACAGCATCAAGTCCAACAGTTTGCAGAAAAATACCAAACATCGCGAGGAGCCCTGCGGCAAAAATTTGTCCGCGATGAGCCAGTACAACCAGTATAATCCCCAGGAGGGCTGCTAAGAAAATCTCACGAGATCCGAACATTGGGGCAATTAGAGCAAGGACAGGTGACAATAAAATCAAACAGCCAATACCAAAAATTCCACCCCAGAACGACGCGCTATAAGCCAGTGAAAGGGCGCGGTGCCCCTCCCCATTCTGCGTCATCGGATAGCCGTCATAAGACGTCAGTGCATTCACCGCCGTCCCAGGTGTGTTGATCAAAATCGCGGGTATCGCACCGCCATACATGGACGATCCATAGATCCCTAAAAGCATGGTCAACCCGACGATCGGATCAAGCGAGAACGTGGCAGGCAACAAGATTGCAATGGCAACCGCAGGGCCAACGCCCGGGATCGCCCCAATAATGACCCCACCGATTGAGCCTACAAATAGCGCTAGAACAACGTCCCAGCGCGCCAACATTTCAAGGCCTGCGTATAAATTTTCCATTGCGGTATCCGATCAAAAGTATGTCAGCATGAATTGGCGTAAGCCATTGGGCAATGTTTCATAGATCAATCCCGACGGAAGGTTCACTTTCAACACCGCTTTGAACAGCACGACGATCACGATCGAGCTAAGGACGGCGGCAATCAACATGCGCGCACTGCGATAACCGGCACGCAACGAAAGCGCCACTGCGAACAAGACCGTTGTTGGAAGGTAACCACCATACGGAACCAAATAAGCATAGGCGATGAACCACCCCGCATACTCAAAGGCTGCAAGCCATGACAGCACCTCGCGCCAACGACCCTCGATGCGTTCAGACAACGCAGAGCCAAGAAGATGAAACGCGGAAAAAACGGTCATGAGGCCCAGAGAAACAGCTGGCCAAAAACGAGGTTGTGCGAACAGCTTTCCGCCATTCTTATAAGCGGTTTGATCACCGATCTGTGATAACATGAAGATCGAAAAAATCAGAATGAGCCACGCGAAAACGATATCGCCGGGTCGGCGGTACCGCTTGAACAAAGATTGAAGCGTTTTGACGCGCGACATGGCAACCTCCCCCGATTGGCAAAATAGAAAAGGTCGGGCAACCCAAAGCTGCCCGACCTAGAGACATTTAATTACTCAGCAAGCAATGCTTCGATGCCGGCAAGTGTTTCGATGTCAGTCGCGATTTGCGCCTTAACTTCGTCTGCAGATTGCCAGTAAACCAGTGCGCCAGTTTCAGCAGCCAATGCCTGTGCACGATCAGACATCATAGTCTTCTCAGCAACGGCAATGATCTTGTCTTGGACATCTTGAGGCGTGTCGGCGTGAACGAACAAGCCGTTCCACAAAGCAACATCAAGGTTTGGCGCAAGTTCAGCAACCGTCGGCGTGTCAGGTGTCAGCGAAATACGCTCAGACCCGATGGAGGCCAGAACTTTGACATCATCCAAGCATGGCAGGATCTGCTGCAGTGTTGTGTTGATGACATCGACGTCGCCAGACGCGAGAGAGTTGCAGTCAAGCGCATCAAAGGCAGCATCAGCAGCGAATGAGAAACCCATTTCTTTTGCCAAACCAAAGGTTACCTGCGTTGGAACAAGTGGGGCACCAAAGTGGCCCAATGCAACCTCATTGTCAGCGGCATGTGCCGCCAATCCAGCCATGTCATCATAAGGCGCATCTGCACCCGCAGCGATAACGAACGGATAGGTCAGGAAGTTGCCAAGCGGCACAAACGGATCAGGGTTCAGCTCAGGAATACCAATCTGCGGGCCAACAACTGGAACCGCAATGATGAACGAACCAATTGTGTAACCGTCAGCTGGCGCATTCGCCACTTCGATTGCACCAGGGAAGGGTCCGCCACCACCACCAGGCTTGTTCACAACAGCCGTTGGCACGCCATACATCTCACCAAAGTCTTCGGCGATCATACGTGTCAGTACATCTTCCAGATCACCAGGAGGCCACGGCACAACAAACTGAACTGGCTTCTCTGGGTATTCCGCTTGTGCGGCCCCTGTCATTGCTGCCAGCGCAAGCGCCATAGCCGTCACTGATTTCTTAAATTTGGACATTTCTCTCTCCCTATTATCGGTTCATATATTGAACCACTGTTCTGGAAAAAAGCTTGCCTTGTTAATTAACCTGTGTCAAACTTTTTTTGAATTTAGATGGAAAGGTCCCCTTCATTTGTCATCCGCAGCGAAAACCCTTGAGTTACTAGCGCATTTTTCGACCACTTGGCCGGAAATAGGGTTGTCACAACTATGCAAAATGGCAAAGCGTGATAAGGCGACGACCTATCGCCACCTTCAAGCACTTGAAGAAACCGGACTTATTGAACAAAATCCAATGACAAAACGATATCGCCTTGGTCCTGCGATCTTACAATTGGCGCAAACACGTGAAGCAACGGTGCCACGCAAGTTAGGCGTCCAAGCCCCGTTGTTCGAACTTGCCAATGCCGCGGGGGAAACATGCCATGTAACCGTTTTATCAGGAACCACCGTTTATGAGCTGGCCTCTTGCGATTCTCCCAAACACGGGACGCGAGCGATTATCGACATTCAAACATTCCCACTACATGCAACTGCATCGGGACTGTGCACCGTTGCCTTTGGACCTGAAACACTGATGGAGGTTGCTTTGAGCAATTTACGCCAGTTCACTGCTACCACAGCGACAACAGCGCAAGATCTACACGCTGCAATCCAAACAATCCGCAACACAGGATTTGGGCGCGCAGACCGCAGTTATGAAACCGAAGTGCAGGGTTTGTCAGCGCCCATATACGATCAAACTGGCCACCTGGCAGGCGCAGTCTCAGTCGCAAGCGTTGCAGCGCGGTTTACGCCAGAACTTGAACGCGTCATTCAAAACGAACTTATGATTGCAGCCAGGCAAATCAGCAAAAATTGGGGCGGAACGATCCCGGCCCACATCGAAGCCCTCTGGGCAAAATCTCTCACTTCAGAAAATGTATTGGAAACCGCCTCATGAAAGATTCAAACTTTCTAAAAGAACACAATGGCCGCTTGATGTGGCACCCAATGACATCTCCACAAGACAGCATCGACAACCCGCCAAAGATCATCACCAGTTCAGAAGGCGTGACTATTACAGACCTTGACGGCCATTCCGCTGTCGATGGTGTGGGTGGTTTGTGGAATGTAAACTTGGGGTACTCTTGCCAACCGGTCAAAGACGCCATGACTGCGCAGCTGGACAAGCTACCTTATTACTCAACATTCCGCGGTACATCCAATGACGTTGCGATTGAGCTGTCTTATGAGTTGAACAAATTCTTTGAACCCGATGGCATGAGCCGTGCGTTCTTTACCTCTGGTGGGTCCGACAGTGTAGAAACCGCGCTGCGCCTTGCGCGTCAGTATCACAAACTGCGCGGCGAAGCGGGTCGCACCAAATTTTTGAGCCTCAAAAAAGGTTATCACGGAACCCATATCGGTGGCGCGTCTGTCAACGGCAACGCCAACTTCCGCACAGCTTATGAGCCGTTGTTGCCGGGTTGTTTCCACATTCCAGCACCATATACCTATCGCAATCCGTTCAATGAAACTGATCCTGAAAAACTGGCTCAACTCTGCGTTCAGGCCCTTGAAGACGAGATTGCCTTTCAAGGTGCAGGCACAATTGCCGCGATGATTATGGAACCAATCCTTGGTGCGGGCGGTGTCATTCCACCTCACAAATCCTTTGCTCCAATGGTGCAAGAAATCTGCAACCGCAACGGTATTCTACTAATCACCGATGAGGTAATCACCGCCTACGGACGCACAGGCGCATGGTCAGGGGCCCGACTATGGGGCATTCAACCAGACATGATGTGCACGGCAAAAGCCATTACAAATGGGTACTTTCCCTTTGGTGCCTTGATGCTGGGCCATCGCATGGTTGAAGTATTTGAAAACAACCCAAATGCAAAAATTGGCCACGGGTACACATACTCGGGCCATCCCGTTGGTGCCGCCGCCGCCCTTGCCTGCCTTGTAGAAACCAAACGCCTCAACGTTATTGAAAACGCCGCAGCGCGTGGTGACCAATTGTTCGCAGGTTGTCAGGCGTTGATGGAAAAATACGATATCATTGGCGATGTGCGTGGTGGGCATGGCCTGATGACTGCAATCGAAATGGTGTCAGACCGCGCAACCAAAAAACCGATCGACGCGGCCACGGCTACCACGGTCCAAGAAGTCGCATATCAAAACGGCGCGATGGTGCGCGTCTCTGGTCCAAATCTAATCCTATCGCCGCCATTGGTAGTGACAGAAAGCGATTGCAACATCCTCCTATCGGCCATTGATGCCGGTTTTGCAGCCACATAAGGAACGACCATGTCTGATAACTATGTTGCCCTCTTAGGCACCAAGGGCGGGCCATCAGTCCGCCCCGGATCATCAATGCCGACCTCGAACCTGTTCGTTATGAACGGGCAACACGTAGTGGTGGATTGCGCCCTTGGGGTCACCCGTGGCTTAGTGGATCAGGGTATGAACCTGCAAAACCTCTCGACCATCTTTATCAGCCACTTGCATTCCGATCATTATTTGGAGCTGGGGCCATTAGTCCACACCGCCTGGTGTTCGGGTCTCATAACCATGGTTGATATCTATGGACCCGCTGGGTTGCAGGACTATTGGGATGGTTTCGTCCTGTCCATGAAAGCCGACATCGACCTGCGCATTGACGATGACGGACGCGATGATCTGCGTGACTTTGTACGCGTCCATGTCATCGATGAAGGCGTCGTGTTGGAACGTGACGGCCTCACCATTTCAGCCATCCGGACAGAGCATCCCCCCCTGATCGACTGTTTCGCGTTCTCCTTTAAGACAGCGAACCATCATGCCGTGTTCTCGGGCGACACCGCTCCGATCAAAGTATTGGAAGACTTCGCACGTGGTGCCGATCTGCTGATCCACGAGGCAATGCTAGAAAGCGCCCTGCCCTCGTTGTTGAAACGTATTGGAAACGGCAGTGATAAACTGATGGCGCATTGGTTGCGTTCGCACACCTTTGCCCATGATGCCGCCAAAACAGCTACGAAAGCAGGCGTGAAACGCTTGGCCTTGTCCCATCTCATTCCCTCCGACGATCCCACGTACGGCCCAAAAGATTGGCAGGAGGCTTGCGCGGATCATTGGAGTGGTGAACTAATTGTTGGGCATGATGGCATAAGGATCGAACTATGACTCGAACCACCGCCGAATTGATTGCGGACCGCGCCCGCTTGATGGGTCCAAATGTCGCGACATTCTATGACGACCCAATCCATTTCGTTAAAGGAAGCGGTGTTTGGTTGTGGGACGCTGATGGGCGTAAGTATTTGGACTGCTACAACAATGTCCCACATGTCGGGCACTGCAACCCCCGTGTCGTCGACGCGATCTGCCGTCAAGCCAGCACCTTGAACACGCACACGCGCTATCTGCATGACGGGATTTTGGACTACATCGACAGGCTCACAACAACGATGGCCTCCTCGCTGGACACCGCAATTTTGACCTGCACCGGATCAGAGGCAAACGATATCGCACTACGCATGGCAGAGGCCGTCACCGGCAAACGCGGCATCATAGCAACCGACGCCACATACCACGGAAACACCTCGCTGGTCAGCCAGTTGAGCAAATCGAATGTGCCCACCGTTGGCTTTGGGTTGGGTCAATATTTCCGTTTCGTGGACGCACCAGATAGCTACCGTACACCCGATCTTGACGGCACAATATTCGCTGCCAAAGTCAGTGACCAAATAGCGGCCTTAGAAGAAGACGGAACAGGTTTCGCCGCCCTTGTCGTCTGCCCTTATTTTCTTAACGAAGGGTTCCCAGACAACCCCGACGGTTGGTTGAAACCCGTTGCGGATGTTGTGCGCAAGGCGGGTGGCCTATTGATCTGTGACGAGGTGCAATCAGGCTTTGGCCGTACTGGCACTCACATTTGGGCGCACGAAAAAATGGGCGTGGTTCCAGACGTTGTTGTCCTTGGCAAGCCCATGGCCAACGGGCATCCCGTAGGCGGCGTGGTTGCGGGGCGCGACATTGTTACTGCTTTCCGATCCGGATATCGATATTTCAATACCTTCGGCGGCAACCCCGTATCATGCGCTGCGGCCATGGCCGTCTTGGACGAAATAGAAGAAAACGATCTTGTGACAAACGCCAAGATAGTTGGCGATCACGCCAACACGCGACTAAAGACGCTTGCCCAAAAATATGAGGTCATCGGTGATGTCCGTGGTTCTGGCTTAATCTTTGGTGCCGAGCTTGTGCTTGACCGGGGCAGCAAAGCACCCGCCACAGATTTCACGAACCAAATCATCAATGCGATGCGGCACAAGGGGATTATTTTGTCCAAATTAGGCCGCCATAAAAACGCGCTCAAGATCCGCCCACCGATGCCATTCTCCATTGAAAACGCGAACCTTTTAATTGACACTTTGGACGAGGTCCTGGGTCAAACATCAGTGCCCGCATGACTGAGGTAATTGCACAGGCGCTTGCACTCTGGGGCCTTAACGGCGCTAAATTTAAACTAATCGCTGCGCGTGAAAATGCCGTCTATAAGGTCGAAACAGGAACGCAAAACTTCGCTCTACGCCTCCATCGTAAGGGATACAGAACAGACGCAGAGTTGCGATCAGAGTTGCAATGGATGCAGGCAATTTCATCTGGCGGCATAAAGGTTCCGACCCCTATCCCAACTCAGACAGGGACGTTAATTGAAGTCATTCAAGGTGTGCAGATCGATGTACTTTCGTGGATTACAGGCACCACATTGGACGAGGTTCTAGGCGGATTACACAACCGCACGATACTGTTTGAACAGCTTGGGCAACAAATGGCTCGCTTGCATGATTCATCAGACGCGTGGACGCTGCCAAACGATTTCACGCGCTGCAACTGGGATCGAAAGGGGCTGCTTGGTGATACACCACTTTGGGATTGCTTTTGGAAAAACCCCTCGCTTTCACCTGCGGAAAAGAGCCTGTTTTTAACCCTGCGTGAAAAGGCAGACGACCATCTGCAGCGCCTTGAGCATGACCTAGACTATGGACTGATCCACGCCGATCTAGTCGCGGCAAATGTGATGGTCGATGGCACCACGATGCAAATGATTGACTTTGATGACGGTGGGTTTGGCTACCGCTTGTTCGACATTGCAACGGCTTTGCTCAAACACCGCGATGCGCCTGATTTCGCAGCGCTGCAAACCGCGCTCATAAAAGGTTACACATCGATACGCCCGATTGACCCTAGCGAGTTGGATTTTTTCATACTCTTACGCGCGACCACGTATGTGGGCTGGAATATCACCCGCATGAACGAGGACGGCGCGGCGGGCCGCAACGCGCGTTTCATTGAAACAACAAAACGCCTCGCCACAGCCTACCTGAAGGTTTAGCAGCCCTACCCCTGTTCGATCATGAAGGTGTCGAAAAAGCTGGAAACCTCTTCATGTGCGGTCACAGGCAGGATCGACGCGATGTGTTGATCTGGCCTGACGATCACAACACAACCATCTTCGCGATTGATGCCACGCAGGTCATACAAGTCGTTCCCGATTTGAGCATGGAACGCCTTTTCATAGTCGCGCAATCCGTACTTACCTTTTGCGGGCCAAATGTAATCGTGCAGATCATGCATCGACAGGCCCTGCTGCTGAAAGACAGCGTAGGTGTCGATTGCTGAATCTACATCTGCGCCCTTCGGCGTATATTTCAGCACGGGGGAAGACGCGTCATTCGCTAAGAAATCAACAAATTGATAAGCTGATGATGAAATCTCTGTCGGGTCTTGTGCACCCCCAAACAAGAAAATCCTCCAGCGCCCATCCGCCTTTACCAAATGCCCCAAATGCTGACTCATCCCATCAGCGACACGCGTCGCTTGGGCGGAGTGGAACCGTTGGCCGATTTTATAGCCGGTTGCCAGATGTTGGTTTTCTTGCCCCATGCAAATATAGGACGGGAAGTATTCGATAGATGTTCCACTGACAAAACCGCTTTGACGTTTCATAAAAGCTTCGATCTTGGCGGTGTCCACTTGAGCGTCATTGTTATGATCGCCAGTGGTTGGTCGTGTTGCCACAAGCTTCGACAGCTCTTTGTCCGCGTTAATCAATTGCTGGGCAACCTTGCGCCGCTCAGTACCGTAGGTGCTTAGCAGCTTTGGATCACTCTTGCCCTGCAGAACCGCGGCCATCTTCCAACCCAGATTAAAGGTATCAGGCAATGAGGTGTTCAAACCCCAGCCGCCTTTAGGACTGTGCGTGTGGCAGGCATCCCCTGCCACAAAGGCACGAGGGATGATGTCGTCCGAGGTGTCAACAGGCCGATTATCGAAACGCTCAGCAAGGCGTTGGCCCACCGAATAGATCGACCACCACGCGACTTCTTTCACGTCTAGTGTATAGGGATGAAAAATCTTCTGAGCCTGCGCGATGAGGTCTTGCTCACTCAGGTTAAGGTCAGAAGCTCGTTTCTCTTTGTCGATCATATCCAACTCGACATAGAGCCGACATAAGTAACCACCCTCACGTGGGATCGTCATGACCGCACCGTGGTCTTTCGATTGGATAAAACTTTTGACACGGATGTCTGGGAAATCCGTATTCAACAGGATATCCATGACGCCCCACGCCTTGTTCGCAGAATCGCCTTGTAGCGAGATATCCAAACTCTTACGCACACGGCTTCGGGCTCCGTCACTGCCAACGACAAACTTTGCTTTGATCGTCTCGATCTTTTCTTTGCCTGCTTCGTCTCTTCGCTTGAATGTCGCCGTGATAGGATGCGCATTCAAATTCTGCGTGATGTCGTCATCAATAACCATATCAATCAATTCGCGACTATAATGTGGGTGAAGATTTGTGGTTCCGCTTGCCATGCCATCGATCAGCAATTCGTGCAGGCGCGCTTGATTGACGATGCCGTGGGTAAATTCAGAAAGGCCCGCACGAGCATCAGCGATCTTTTCCGTGCGTTTAATGTTTTGAGGGTTCGCCGCATCTGGCTCCCAGAAAGTGTTTTGCTTCAGATGGTAGGTTTCTTTGACCACCATTTCGCTACTGTTAAAGGCCTCCATTATCTCAATCGTGCGGCACGAAATTCCGTCAGCGCGGCCAAACAAAAGAGGCCCAGTTGCCATGTCGACAATGCATGTTTTGATATCGTCAAACTCGGACATCTGCCGAGCCATTGTTAAGCCAGCCGGACCCGTGCCCACAACTAGAACATCCACTTCGCTGGGTAAATCCACAATCGGCGGGTCAGGGTAGGGTTTCCTTGCTGCATCAGGAACCTGATAATTGCCAGGCTTAAAACCATTCAGATGAAACTGCATTACACTGATCTCCATATCTATCATTTCGCATTTGGCGAAAGGGCGATTACTTAACATGTTAAACGATACAGCCAGTTAAGCTTTTCAACAAGCGTTCACTTGCAAAATTTCGCTACGACGATTAATATTGACTATTTATTTAGTGCACTCCCAGAAATTTTAAATGAATTCTATTTTTGTCACCGTTTCTCTGTGGGTTTCGTCCATCAGTAACCTGCTGAAACACAAAACAGAGAGTAAACCTCAATGTCAGCGCTTTGCAAAATGAAAGCATCTTACCAAATGGGAATAAGTTCAGCTGTGGTGTTTTTAAGAACAGGCCTAAAACTGTCAGACATCACCGTAAACATCGATTCTTAAATTTGCTCTATCTCAGAATTGTTTTTGGATTTGCCCATACTACTCGAGCAAGAGCATTGTATTGTATTGCATTGTTAGAAAGCACACCTGTCTTTCAGTACGATGTAAGCAGTGCATCCGACCCCTTGGATAGAGCCGTAAGCCAAAAACGTCCTGATTTTATGATGCGCCCAAGAGGACACCAGCATCATGAACGCACACATCCGAAACGAACTATCGAGTGACAAAAAAATCGAAGATATCTTTTATGTCTGCGGATATTCAATCCCAGTATCGAAGATTGGAAAGAAGCTCTAGCACGCACTGTTCAAGGGAGCCATTATCATAAATTGATGACCGATGAACTAACCGCATATCTGGTCGCCAACGGATTTACCCCCCTTCCAATGGTTAGTGACCGGCAAAGCGCAAATGCCCATCACACCTTGAAGCAGATCGACATCGTGTCCAAAAACGAGCCTACATTCGCTGAAATCAAAGTTCAGGAAACACTCAAATCCAGCGTCTCAACCATTGGTGAAATTCATCTGAAATTCGGAAGTTTTGAACGGAAATTTCCCGCTGACCATCCAGCGGAAAGCATCATTGAAATCGTTTGGGCCTTTCGGGTGCAGCAATGATCACACCATCTAGAAACTTCAAATATCATGTCACGACAAAGCCAGTCGACTTCCGCAATGGAATGGAATGGATGAGCTGGCTGCAATCCTTTTGAACGAGTCTGATCTCAACCCATTTAGTGGCGCGGTCTTCATATTTCGCTCTAAACGCGTCGATCGCCTAAAGCTAATCGTCTGGGATGGACCAGGGCTGATCGTGACTTACAAGGGAATTGAAGGAAAAGGGTTTGAGTGACCACGGATGGCGTAATCGACTTAACAAAAGCTCAGTTTGAAGCTCTATTCGAAGGCTTGGATTGAAGGCGCGTCACTCCAAGGGGAACTCACGGAACATGGCGTTGCCGTTTCTGTTCGGCACCACCTGCAACCGTGAGGAGATGAAGCGATGCAAGCAGTTTCGCACACAGCCACGCCGACTTCCGACGGTTCTGAGTATCGAGGAGGTGGCCGAGATCATTGCGGCTGCCCCTGGACCTGGCCTCAAATATCGCGTGGCCTTGAGTATTTCCTATGGCGCAGGTTTGCGGGCATCCGAGGTCTGCAACCTCAAGGTAAGCGATATAGAAAACGACCGGATGCTGATCCATGTTGATGAGCGCAAAGGCGGTAAGGACCGGAAGGTGATGCTGTCGCCTGACCTATTGGACCTGCTACGCGACTACTGGCGTGAGGCGCAACCTGTAGGGTGGCTGTTTCCAGGCAAACCTAAGATTACCCTGATCTCCGCAAGGCAGCTGAGCCAGGCGTTCAATTCCACCAAGCATAAGGTCGACATTTCCAAGCCTGCGACTTTGCATACGTTGCGCCACAGCTTTGCAACGCATCTGCTCGAAGCCAATATCGACGTGCGGGTCATCCAGGCGTTGTTCGGCCACGCCAAGTTGAGCACGACAGCGCGCTACACCAACGTCGCCACCAAAACCCTCCACGACACGCCCAGCCCGTTTGAAGCGCTCAAGCAGCTGAAAATCGACGGCCTGTGTGACCGACCGAGATAAGTGCCAGCCAATTGGCAAATCCAAGCTGGAGATTGCTGAAATCTGCCGCACCCAAGGTCCTGCCTGGTGGCGGGTCAATGCTGGGCATGTCAACCTCAGCCAGCTCAAAGTAATGTCCTCCATTGAGGCTTGCCGAACCGAAGCGCTCGGCGGGCATGTGGCGGCGTGCACTAAGTGCAACCACCAGCACATCGCTTATAACTCGTGCAAGAACCGCCACTGTCCTAAATGTCAGGGACCGACAGCACGTGACTGGATGGCCGCACGAGCCGGGGACCCGCTGCCTGTGGAATATTTCCACCTGGTCTTCACGCTGCCGGCCGAGATCGCCTGTACCGCATATTGGAACAAGCGCGCCGTCTATGGCTTGTTGTTCTGCGAGCCAGCCCAGACAGTATCGACCATCGCCGCAGACCCCAACGTCTCGGCGCACGTGTTGGTATGACCAGCATGCTCCACACTTGGGGCTCGGCTCTCATGCATCACCCACACATTCACATGATCGTTCCGGGCGGTGGGTTGCCGAAAGACGACAATCGCTGGGTCGCATGCAAGCCAAGGTTTTTTCTACATGTGCGGGTGTTATCGCGGTTGTTTCGATGGCTTTTCATCGAAGGTTTGCTCACATTGCACCGCGCGGGAAAACTGTCCTTCTTCGGTGATCTGGCTGGGTTCTCGAAACCGTAAGCTTTCGCCGCATATCTCGTCCCGCTGTGCAAAAAGGAATGGATGGTATACGATAAACCACCCTTCGGCAGCCCCGAGGCGGTGCTAGATTAGCTCAGTCGATGTACCCACCGCGTGGCAATCTCAAACAGCTGTTTGATCAGCGCTGACACCAACACTGCCCTGTCCACACGGAAAAATTACCACGTCAAATCAGGCGACAAACAATCCGCCATGTGCCTTGCAACCGACGAGTTCATCCGGCGTTTTTTGATCCACGTGCTGCCAGACGGGTTCCAGCGTATTCGCCATTACGGGCTGCTGGCCAGTTTGCAACACAAGACTAACATAGCAAAAGCGCGTACTTTGCTTGGCGCTCAGCCCCCAAACAAGAAGACCCGCCAACCGCAGAAGTAACCCTACTCACACTCCGCGAACCATGCCCAGACTGTTGCGGCGCAATGCGCTTCATCGAGACTTTACGACGCAGCCAGAAACCGCGATCCCGCGCACCACCACGAAAGGTGGCAGCTTGATTAGATGCACGTCAATACCCAACGGCTACAGCCTGAACAGCATCGTTTTCCAGGCCAGTACAGGCGTGCCTCAAGCCGAGCTTATAGCGTCCAGCACGCAAAAATTGCATCAAGCGGACCTGGAAAATGATGTACAGATACCTCGAGTTGGTGCCCAAACCAGAGAGCCCTCATCACCTTGGACCTATCACCACAGGGTCAACTCAATGCTTTCCCCAAAGGGCTCATCCGGACCTCACGGCTTCCTCCTAATCATGCTTCCCAACGCGGGAAACCGTCGCACCAAGCCCAAAATATGCGCCCAGGCCCGCATCGAGAAACCTTAAACAATACGACCTTAGACACTTCTCAACTCGATTTCGGCTATTTGCCTCAGCTTACGGCCTCTTGCCATTGGAGAAACGCGTTGAGCAATTGCTGTTGCGTATTAATGCCCGGTTTCACATATGCATTTTTTCGATGGGTTTTAACCGTCGGCCGTGCGATGCTGAGTTTCAGATTCATTGATAAGCTCGAATGGCCCTTCAAAATGAGCCGGCCGATCTCGGATTCGCGAGGCGACAGAATGCCGATTGCAAAACCGTCTAATGACGCGCGCCGTTCGTCCCCCCACAGCACTACCTAATTTGCGTGCCCAAAGATGTCGAAAATCCGTCGCAAACAATGGATAAAACGGCTGAATTTTTGCGATGACTTGTGGCGAGAACCCACCCGCTCCAGGCGGGCGTGCCAGATTGATTTTCCCCATCATGCCGTCTGGCAAATCAACTGTCAGAGAAAGCTCTTGCAAGCTTTCTGGCCATCCCCGTGTGCGAAAACCGATTTCCTCCTCTAGATCCAGCACGGCTTCGGGCTGGTCGTCAAATGTCTGCCAATTGTCAGGCGTCAAATCAGACATGCGGTGCAGTCCGGGCTGAAGCCCAGCCAAGAACGCATTATAGAGAGGGTTCAGCAAATAGGTGCTATCGATATAGCGCTGCACAGCTTCTTTCTGGGCACCGTCTAGGTAGGTGTCGCATAAGTATACGGACGGTTGGTCGATGCGATTGACGACACAAAAAGCTGCTGTGAAGGGTATAATGTGTGGGCTGCCGCGATCATATCGACAGCGTCTCCCTGACCATCAATGACACCTGACAACGCCAAATTCAGAGCTTCAATATTGATCACCTCAAAGTCCAACGCATCCTCCAGTTGATTTGCGCTCCCTTGACGGGGCGCTTACACATCATCCTTTGGGATGATGGTTCATTCTATCGCGTGCGCCTACACATGCGTCAACCAAATGGAGCAAGACCCAAATGAACACGTCCCCAATTACACTTGACGCAACCGCCGTTGAACGGCTTTTGCCGCACGTCGATGTTTTGCAAGAAATGCGCCAGCTCTTTATCGATCTTGGAAATGCGCACGCAGTGCAGCCCCCGCAGACTTTGGCATTTCTGCCCGAGGACAAGGGCGACTTCATTACCTATTTGGGCGCTGACTCGAACGCTGGAGTATTCGGGGCCAAACTGTCGCCCTACCTCGTGACGGGCGGCAAACCAATCATTACGGCTTGGACGGTGTTGATGGGCCAGCCCCTTTGTTTATGTGACGCAGGCGGATTGACGACGGAACGCACAGCCGCAACCACTGCGCTGGCCGTTGATTTGTTGGCACGGCAAGACGCGCAACACATTGCGATCATCGGATCGGGGCCTGTCGCCGCCGCACATTGGCGTCATATGTCTGCGCTACGTCCTTGGCAGCAAGTATATGTCTATTCACCCAACCTGAAAGAAGGCTCCGAGAGCTGGGCACAGTGGCAGTCCATTTGCCCAAATGTGGTGTTGGCACAAAGTGCTGACGCCGCAGTTCAGGACGCCGATGTCGTGATGCTTTGCACATCGTCAGGAAGACCTGTCGTGGATCATACAATGCTGAAATCTAACGCCTTGGTCACCTCGATCAGCACCAATGTACACCGCGCTCACGAAGTGTTGCCCGCATTCTTGGTTGATGCACAGGTATATTGCGACTACCGCGTTACGACGCCAACGACAGCGGGTGAGATGGTGATTGCATCAGAAGATCACGGCTGGCTTGCGGACGCTGTGCTCGGTGATTTAGCTGAGCTTTCCATAGGCACATGCCCACTGCCAGATGAGGGACGCCCCATCTTTTTCCGCTCCGTCGGATTAGGTCTCGAAGATATTGCCATCTACCGCGCCGCTTGCGCATAAAAATAGGAATTCCAGTATGCATATTGAACCTTTTGGCGTCGAAATGTGGATGAACGAATGGGAGACCAAGTGTGAATGGAACTTGGCTGAAACATGCGTTGAAAGCCTGACGATTGCTGAGCTTTTGGCGTTGGTAGGCAAGAACGAAATTGACCTGTCCGATTTGCTACCGATGAAAATGACCTATGGCGCGATTGAGGGGTCGGTGCGTCTGCGTAACGCTATCTGCGCGCTCTATGATCAACAAAAACCAGAAAATGTGATCGTCACACACGGAACCATCGGGGCCAATATGTTGGTCCACAGAGCTTTGGTCGCCGCCGGAGATCGGGTCGTGGCCATCGTGCCGACCTACCAACAACATTATTCGATCCCTGCCAGCATTGGGGCCGATGTTCACCCGCTGCAGTTGCGGAGCGAAAATGGGTTCTTGCCTGATCTGGATGAGTTGCGCGCGCTAGTCACGCCAGACACCAAGTTGATCGCAATCAACAACCCCAACAATCCTACGGGTGCGTTGATGGACCGCGCCATGTTGGAACGAATTGCAGCCATCGCCCGTGACGTGGGCGCATGGATCTTGTGTGACGAAGTCTATCGCGGCACTGACCAAACAGGCTTGGGCACGACTATATCAATTGCTGATGTTTACGAAAAGGGAATCAGCACCGCCAGCACGTCAAAAGCTTATGCGCTTGCGGGCCTGCGCCTTGGGTGGATTGCAGCACCGCATGACGTGATCGAAGCCGTCGCAATCCACCGTGACTACGACACCATTTCAGTGGGCATGATCAATGATCATTTCGCGACCATCGCGCTGGAAAACAGTGACAAATTGTTGGCGCGAAGTAAGGCGATCACACGTGGCAACTTGGCCGTTCTGGCGGATTGGGTCGCGCAAGAACCTTTGATAACTTGGGTCACGCCAA
>JAPKAB010000050.1 GCA_028825475.1 Ascidiaceihabitans sp.
ACCTGAAACCTTTCCTTGCGTCCGCGCTATTGCCCCGTCCATAAACGTTTCAACACCTAATAAGGGATCTGGGGCATGGCGGACGTATCACTGAAAAAGCGGATCTGGGGTTGGTACTTTTTTGATTGGGCCAGTCAGCCTTATCATACTGTCCTAAACACCTTTATTTTTGGCCCCTTTTTCGCGTCGATCGCCGCCGTCTATTTCCTAAACCTTGGTTTGAACGAAGAGCTGGCAGACGCCAAAGCCCAAGCCCTTTGGGCGTGGAGCACAGCGCTGTTTGGGATCATCATCGCCCTAACCGCCCCCGTTTTTGGCGCGATGGCTGACAGCACAGGGCGTCGCATGCCGTGGATTGTGGGCTTTAGCACCATGTATGTCGTTGGATCGGGTCTTTTGTGGTTCACCGACCCTGCGGCCAGCAATCTGTACTGGATGCTTGCATCCTTCGGGATGGGGTTCATCGGTGCAGAATACGCGCTCATCTTTGTGAACGCGCAACTGCCTGCGCTGGGCACAAAAGAAGAAATCGGTAAGATTTCAGGCTCTGGATTTGCCTTTGGGTACTTGGGTGGCGTGGTTTCTCTGATCCTTGTTTTGGCGTTGATCGTGGAACAAGGGAACGGCCTGACGATCATTGGATTGGAACCAATCTTTGGTCTTGATCCGGAACAACGCGAAGGCACCCGTGCGACAGGCATTGTGACCGCACTTTGGTTTGCAGTCTTCATGATCCCCTATTTTATGTGGGTGCGTGAAAAACCATCCACCGCCAAACGCGCTAGCGTGCCCCAAGCGTTGAACAGTGTTATGATCTCGATCAAAGGGCTGCGGAATAAGCCAAGCTTGGCGACCTACCTTGTGTCCTCAATGCTGTACCGTGATGGACTAAACGGGCTTTATACTTTTGGCGGTGTTTACGCGGCCTTGGTCCTGAATTGGGAAGTTAGCCAGATTGGCGCCTTTGGCGTTATTGCGGCGTTAGGGGCGGCATTGTTTAGCTACTTAGGCGGATTTGCTGACCGTAGGTTTGGGCCGAAGCCCATTATTATCTTTTCGATTCTCGCGTTGATCGTCGTCAGCTTTGTCATCATTAACCTGTCCCCAACGACATTCTTTGGCGTCTCATTGGCGGAAGGAACGGGGCTTCCAGACACTGTATTTATGGTCTGTGGTGTGTTCATCGGTGGCATGGGTGGGGTTTTGCAATCCACCAGCCGTTCGCTCATGGTGCGCCATTGCGATCCAAACGCATCTACAGAATATTTTGGGCTTTATGGCCTGTCAGGGCGGGCAACCGCATTTTTAGCACCTTTGCTGATTGGGATCGTTACCCATGTCAGCGGAAGTGCACGTATTGGTATTTCACCGGTTATTGGTTTGTTCCTTTTCGGTCTCATTCTTCTAATTTGGGTGAAAGGAGACGGAGAAAGTAACAAGTGAATAGATTACGCAATGTTTCGATCATCGGGGTAACACTCATGTTGATCGCGTGTTCGGGATCATCTGATACCAATATTGATGGTACCCAAGTTGTTGAACCCAAAGCTGCAGAAATCAAAGGTCTGGCGAAGGCTGCTTTTGGTGGTGTGGCATTCGCATCGACCCAAGTCCCCGCAGTTCATGGTGGTTATGCAAAAGGATGTCTTGCTGGCGGTGTAGAGCTTCCTGAAACCGGCGCCACATGGCAAGCCATGCGCCTGTCGCGCAATCGCAACTGGGCGCACCCTGAAATGGTGGACATGGTTAAGAAGCTGTCGCGCGTTGCGGCACGCCAACCGGGCTGGAACGGCCTATATGTGGGTGACATGAGCCAACCACGTGGCGGCCCGATGCTGACAGGGCACCGCAGCCACCAAAGCGGTTTGGATGCAGACATTTGGATGCTGCCTGCCAAGAACCTGGATCTTTCTGTCAAAGAGCGTGAAGCGATTTCATCGATCTCCACGCGCCGTTCAAAAGGGGCCTTCACCAACGGCAGTTGGACCCGTGCCCACCACGAGATCATCAAGGCCGCAGCCAAAGACAAACGCACAGAACGGATTTTTGTTTTCCCTGGTGCCAAAGTTAAAATGTGCGCAGATGAAAAAGGCAACAAAGCGTGGCTGCGCAAAGTGCGCCCGTGGTATGGCCATCATTATCATTTCCACATTCGCCTTGCCTGTCCGAAGGGCGCACGCGGATGCAAAAGTCAGAACCCGCCACCGGCAGGAAATGGTTGTGCGGATGCACAAAAGTGGGTGGATGATATCCTGAACCCACCAGCGCCAAAACCGCGCGACCCGAATGCACCCAAACCGAAACCTCGTCGCGAATACAAAGTCGCAGATTTGCCTCAGCAATGTACAAACGTCTTACGTTCGCGCTGATTTGCGCAGGCATCTTTTGGGCAGGGGCATCCGTCGCTGAACCACACTTGGTCTTCTCTGGGAAAGTCTCGGTTAAGGGGTCTGGTGGTTTGTCGGCGCTTGATTTGGAAGCGGATGGCCAATCTGGAATCACGTTGTCGGATCGCGGTGATCTGTTGGCGATTACGCTTGAACGTGATGATGGTGTGCTAAGCGCGGGCACGTTGGTGCTGTGGCCCACACTGTCCAAAATTGATGGAGATATCGAGGGAATTGCCTACAATGGTAACGGCCCACATTTCTTTTCATTCGAGGCACCTGCACGCGTCATTTCGATCAATGACGTGGGTGAGATCAAAGAACTTCCAAGCCACCCAGATTTTGCCAAGATGACGCGCAACAGGCAGCTTGAGGCGTTGGCGATCGATTCTAATGGTACATTGTACACACTTCCCGAAGTTGCATCCCACCGCGTCAACGGGTTCCAACTGTATGCGCTCAAAGAAGGTTTGTGGCAGGTCGTAGCGCACATCCCAAGCCGTGGGTTTTTCATGGCCGTTGGCGCAGACTTTGGGCCCGACAATTTGCTCTACCTTCTTGAACGCTCTGTCAGTCCGCTGGGTTTCCGCACCCGTGTCAGGCGCTTTGATCTGTCCGAAAATGATTTGACCGAGGAGATCCTCCTCACGACAGGCCAATTGTCCCATGACAATCTTGAGGGCATCAGCGTTTGGGTGGACCCGAAGGGTGCAACACGAGTGACTATGATCTCTGATGATAACTTCCTACCTGTCCTGCGCAGTGAAGTTGTTGAGTACGTTTTACACGAATGACTTGCGCGACGGCCTGACACTGTTTAGGCAGCGCCCGTCTGCATGGTGCAGGCCGAGTTCTCCGCTACCTTGTAAAACGGATCAAAATTATGAAAAATCTATCACTCTCACGTGGGCACCTCCCTGGTATCCTCGCTATGGCCGCAATCGTTGTCGCCTCTAACATCCTTGTGCAATTCCTGATCCTTGATGGGCTGCTCACATGGGGCGCGTTCACCTATCCGCTCGCCTTCCTTGTCACTGACGTGATGAATCGCGTCTATGGCGTTTCTGCCGCGCGCCGCGTTGTTTTCGCAGGCTTCATCATGGGCATCATTTGCTCGCTCATCGGCAGCCAAATTATGTTGGAATACGGTCCTGCCGTTCCACTACGCGTGGCGATTGGATCAGGCACCGCGTTCTTGATCGCACAGCTGACAGACGTTGGCATCTTCAACCGCTTTCGCAGTGGCACATGGTGGCGCGCGCCGCTGATCTCTACGCTTGTGGGATCCGCACTTGATACTGCGTTGTTCTTTACGATCGCATTTTCAGCGACTGTTGCGATCTTTGGCGCGGATGCTGATGCTGCAATCTCTTGGGCGTGGGAAGCTGTGCCATTCATGAACGTTGGTGCAATGGCCCCACTTTGGGTGACATTGGCCTTCGCTGACTGGTTGGTCAAACTGACCTTGGCGTTGATCGCTTTGGTTCCGTTTCGGGTGATCACTGCACGGTTGAACGGCGCTTAATCAAAACGACGCAACCGCTAAAGTTTAGAAATGCACGGGGTCTCTGCCTCGTGCATTTTTGTTTGGATATTAAAGAAAAGTTAATCGTCTGTTTCAAAGGTTAATGGCGGGCAATCATGAACGCATAGTTAATCACTGTGGTCGCTTCGAACCGTACAGAGCTTGGTGCAAACTGTGCAGCTTTTTGAAATCCGCAATATTTGGGGCGTTCTGGCGGTCGTAAACTGTACAGATTACAGGCCGTTCTGCACATTGCGCCTCACATGGATAACCGTGCGGTCGATTAACCCCACAGATTGTGTCGCAAATTTTTTGTAAAAACCTCTTTGTGATTTTCAAAACCTGTGCAAAGATTCAAGTGAGTTCAACAAATGTAAAGGAGGTGATCTAGTGTCTAGAAAGATATTGGAGAGTGGTTTTGGAACAGCTTTGGAGGTCGCCCGTTAAGGCAACCCTTGACGGTAAGAACCGCCAAAGTGGATCGATCCGATCTAACCAGGATCCCTCCTAAAATTTCGAAAGGGTCGCCCCATTTAGGGCGGCCCTTTTTTGTGGGCGCATTGCGTTGTATAGGGGCACTATGGTCCGCATCAATGATGACATAACCCTGCTCGATTGGGAGCTATCAGAAAGCTTTATGCGCGCGTCTGGACCAGGTGGTCAGAACGTCAATAAAGTCTCTAGTGCAGTGGAATTGCGCTTTGAAGCAGAGCGCAGCCCGTCCCTTACCGTCCCTGTCAAAATCCGCCTTAAACGGTTGGCCGGACGGCGTTGGACATTGGACGGTGCATTGATTCTGCAATGCGACGAAACCCGCAGTCAGGTGCGCAATCGCGAGTTGGTCCGCGAACGCCTTGCAGACCTTATTCGCAAGGCTTTGGTCGCCCCTAAACGCCGCATCGCGACACGTCCCACATTGGGTTCAAAGAACCGCAGGATCAAAGCGAAAAAGGTCCGTGGTGAGGTTAAGAACATGCGCGGTAAGGTCGATCCTGACAGTTAAGTCTGTCGTTTTCAGGCATACCTTTTTGGCCGATCCAGCTAGGGTGAAGTGAACCAAGGTTTGGACCCTCATGCGCGCCACAGATAGAACAGGTCTCGCCATCATTCTAAGCCTCGTGGCTTTGACACTTTTTGATGCGATGGGGCTGATCATCAAACACCTGTCTGATAGTTATTCCGCCGCGGAATTATCTGCGTGGCGTAACCTGTTTGGGTTGATCCCATCCATCATCGCGCTGTGGTCTTCAAAGACGTGGCGCGACGGCGGAAAGCGATTGAAAATCCGCCAATGGAAGCTTGGCTTATTGCGCGGTGCAGTCGTCACATTTGCCCAGTTATGTTTCTATATGTCATTGGGCTTAATGGCTTTTGCCACAGCCTCCACCATCACTTATGCAAGCGCATTGTTCACCACTGCACTTGCAGTTCCGCTACTTGGCGAACGTGTTGGTTGGATCAGATGGTGTGCTGTTTTGATCGGCTTTGCAGGTGTCATTATGGTTGTTCAACCGGGCGGAGACAGCTTTTCGATCTATGCGCTTTTGCCGCTCGCAGCCTCTGCTTTCTATGCGTTGGTTAGCGTCACTGCGCGGCTGTTTGATGATGACGTTCCCAGCCCATTAGTGAACCTATATTCTTCGTTCACCGCTGCGATCGGCGCGTTCCTGATCGCCTATTTCTGGACTGGTTTCACACCGATTGCCTCTGCCTCTGATTTAGGGTGGATCATCGCAATGGGTGGCTTTGGGGGGACGGCTGTTTTGTTCCTGATCGTCAGCTACCGGATGACGGAACAAAGCAATCTTGCGCCTTTCAGCTACTTCGGAATTCCGCTTGCGTTTGTGCTGGGCTGGTTGTTCTTTGACGAGGCCCCATGGAGCACATTATTTCCCGGCGCGCTCCTGATCGCAGCGGGCGGTTTGTTGATTGTATGGCGGGAAAGAACGCAGTCCAAGCAGAGTTAGACAAAGACGTCCTGCACCTCTTGCTCACCCACACCAAACACGCGTTTGTAGCGTTCGATTTCGGCCTTTGGGCCCATCGCTTTGTTCGGGTTATCCGACAGCTTGACCGTCGGTGATCCGTTAGCTTCAACAGCCTTACAGACCAGAGAAAACGGAGCCAGCGCATCGTCGGGCACAAGCGCGCGAAAGTCATTGGTCAGCAGTGTGCCCCAACCGAATGATATGTTGGTTTTGTCGTGGAACTGCCCATGTAGATCTTTGATCTTATCGACGTCCAACCCATCGCTAAAGATGACGCGTTTCTCACGTGGATCTTCGCCGCGTGAAACCCACCAATCGATCGCAATTTGCGCAGCAGTTGCAGGGTCGCCGCTGTCGATACGAATGCCGGTCCAACCCGCTAACCAATCAGGTGCTTTATCAAGGAAACCTTGGGTGCCGTAGGTGTCAGGTAGGATGATGCGAAGGTTGCCTTCGTGCTCATCACGCCAGTCTTTTAGAACGTCATATGGGGATTGTGCGAGTGCTGCATCATCCTCAGCTAAAGCTGCGTAAACCATAGGCAATTCATGGGCGTTGGTGCCAATGGCTTCCATCTCGCGGCTCATTGCGATTTTACAATTTGAGGTGCCAGAAAACGAACTCCCTAACCCTTCACGCATCGCTTGTGCACACCAGTCTTGCCATAGGTAGGAATGACGGCGGCGGGTTCCAAAATCAGCGACCGAGAGGCCCTTGATATCGCGCAGAACCTCGATCTTTTCCCAAACGCGTGTCATGGCGCGGGCGTATAAAATTTGCAGTTCGAACTTGTCCATTTTGTCCAAAACCGCACGACCGCGCAGCTCCATTAAAATCGCCAAAGCTGGGATTTCCCACAGCATGACTTCGTGCCACTTTCCCTCGAACGTCAGCTCATATTGATCGCCCACGCGCTCAAGGTGATAGGGTGGCAAACGCAGTCCTTCGAACCATTCCATAAAGTCGGGTTGGAACATCTGGCGTTTGCCATAAAACGTGTTCCCGCGCAGCCATGTGCTTTCTCCACGGCTAAGCGAAAGGGAGCGCACGTGATCCAACTGCTCACGCAATTCGCCTTCATCAATCAGGTCGGCCAATGGAATTTTTGTAGACCGGTTGATAAGGCTAAATTTGACGTGGGTGTCCGGTTTGTTGTGAAAAATGCTTTGGCACATCAATAGCTTATAAAAGTCGGTATCGATCAGGGATCGCACAATTGGATCAATCTTCCATTTGTGGTTCCAAACGCGTGTTGCAATATCGACCATTTTTCGGCTCCGGATGGGTGTTTAGGCGCTTAAAGCAAACGCACATGTGACTTGCAAGGATCAGGCGAGTGTTACGCCCGCTGCCTTCATGCCTGCAATGGCAGCGTCCAATGATCCATCCATATCAATGGCGCGGCATAGGTCCATGTTTACGGTGACATCAAACCCTAACTTGGCGGCATCCACTGCTGAGAAATTGACGCAAAAATCTGTGGCCAACCCAACCATGACCAGTTTGGAAATTCCGCGGGTGCGCAAATAACCCTCAAGTCCCGTCGGTGTCTTTTGATCGTTCTCAAAAAACGCTGAATAGCTGTCGATTAAAGGGTTGTACCCTTTTCGAATAATCATATCCGCGTGGTTCTGATTTAGAACGGCATGAAATAGGGCACCATCGGTTCCTTGTACGCAGTGATTTGGCCAAAGAACCTGTTCACCATAAGGCATCATTGTTAGCTCATAGGGCCCTTTATCTGCGTGTGAGGATGCGAAGGATGAATGGCCCGCAGGATGCCAATCTTGGGTTAGCACAACGGCGTCAGCCTTGGTCATCAAAGCGTTGATGCCAGACACAATCTCATCTCCTCCAGAAACGGCCAAAGCGCCGTTTGGACAAAAGTCATTTTGCACATCAATTACGATCAACGCATGGGCCATTTGGCATCCTTCAATGGTATTTGTAGCGGGCGTATGATCGCTCTAAGCGGGCGTTAATGCAAACCCCTTGTCCAAAGCGCCACTTAGGCGTATCTGAGCGCCCATGATTACAATTGCTGCATTATACCATTTCACCCGTTTCGAAGATGCTGACGCATTGCGTCCAGCCGTGCGCGCCTTGTGTAATGAGCAAGACGTTAAGGGCACGATCCTGTTCGCCAATGAAGGGGTCAACGGAACGATTGCCGGTCCACGCGCAGGAATCGACGCCGTTCTGGCGAATCTGCGCAGTCTTCCGGGTTGTGCTGGTTTGGAGTGGAAAGAAAGCTTTAGCGAAAAGCAGATTTTTGGCAAAATCAAAGTGCGCCTGAAGCGTGAAATCGTGACGATGGGCCAGCCCGATGTTGATCCGCTTTCTGCTGTGGGCAACTATGTGCAAGCCAAAGATTGGAATGATCTGATCGCGCAAGACGACGTTGTCGTGATCGATACGCGCAATGACTATGAAGTGGCAATTGGCACCTTTGACGGTGCTATTAATCCTGAGACGTCCACTTTTGGTCAGTTCCCCGCGTGGTGGGAAGCCAACAAAGAACGCTTCCATAACAAGAAAGTCGCAATGTTCTGTACGGGCGGTATTCGCTGTGAGAAATCGACCAACTATCTGTTGGGGCAGGGCGTTGAGGATGTGTACCACCTTAAGGGCGGGATCCTGAAATACCTTGAAGAAGTGCCAGAAGCGCAGAGCACATGGCAAGGCGATTGCTTTGTTTTCGATAACCGTGTCAGCGTTGGTCACGGTCTAAAAATTGGCGAGCATTCATTGTGCCACGCCTGCCGCCGTCCGTTGTTTCCAGAAGACATGATGCGTGCTGAATTTACCGTTGGCGTTAGCTGTCATCAATGTGTTGATGAGACGTCCGATCCAGACAAAGAGCGGTTTCGCGAGCGTCAAAAGCAGATTGAATTGTCACGCAAACGCGGCGAAGATCACATGGCGGCGAATGGTTCTTAAACCAGTTTTCCGCATTAGGCTTATATACTTACAGACAATTGAAATTGTTAAGAACTGCGTAATAGCTGCCTGCTAAATCTAACCTTGGGTGAAATTGAGGTGGTGGATATGGGCGCGCAGCTGAATGCCGCACCAGTCATCATTAAGCGTAAAAAAGTTATCAAAGGGGGCGGGCACCATGGTGGTGCGTGGAAAGTCGCGTATGCCGACTTTGTGACCGCGATGATGGCGTTTTTTATGTTGATGTGGCTGTTGAATGCGACGACTGAAACGCAACGAAAAGGGATCGCGGATTACTTTTCGCCGACGATACCTGTGAATCGAATTTCTGGTGGTGGCGACGGTGCCTTTGGGGGAGACAGTGTGTTCTCTGAAGAGGCATTGCCTCAGAACGGCACTGGCGCTTCTTCCTTGCGCCCGACTGAGCAGAACCAAGCACGCGGTGATATGGGAATGTCTGATAACGATGGCGGCGAGGCTGCCGCGCAAGATGAGGCGTTTGAGTCTCTCAATGCTGAATTGGTGGGCCGTGGTGGTGAAAGCCACGTCATGGAAAATGCTTTGGAACACATCATTACACGCGTGACAGATGAGGGATTGGTAATTGATATTTTTGCAACCGAAGACCAAGCGTTGTTTGAGCCAGGTACGGCAGTTCCTACCGACTTGCTTGAACTTGTGGTCTACTTAATAGCCGATATTGCAAAGACTGTTACAAATGGGATTGCGATTGAAGGGCATGTACCAACGGGCGCAATTGTGTTGGCCAATAATTCTGTGTGGGACGATTCCACAAAGGCGGCAAATGCTGTTCGCAAATTGTTTGAAGCAACAGAGCTGGTTGATGAGGCGCGGATTCTTCGTGTGACAGGACATGCCAATCGAGAACCAAAGCAAAGCGACACCATGTCGGTCCGTAACAATCGGATCGAGGTGATCATGCTGCGGTGAAGGAAAGAAATAGGATAGATTTTAACTGTTAGGGTGGTGTTAAAGCCATAGGCCTATGCATGTCCCAACATTGGTTGGTACAGCAGGAAGGCGTATCTATGAGCATATCATCGTCACTCAACGCGGGGGTTGCAGGATTGCAATCGAATGCCACACGACTGGCATCTATCTCGGATAACATCGCTAATTCTTCGACCTATGGATACAAACGGGTAACGACCGATTTTGAATCTGTTGTTATCTCATCCTCTGGTGGCAGTTATTCTGCAGGGGGTGTGCGGGTTACCAACTCGCGGATCATCGACCAAGGTGGTTCGCTCGTCTCGAGCTCGAATGCAACGGATTTGGCCATCCGGGGTCGCGGTCTTTTGCCTGTTGCACGTGCAACCGAAGTTGATGTTGATAACGGTGATACGCAAATGTTGCTAACGACGACTGGGTCTTTCCGCACAGATTCTGACGGCTATTTGGTGTCCCAGTCTGGTTTGGTTTTGATGGGTTGGCCGGCACTGCCAAACGGAGATATCCCAACGTTCCCACGCGATACGTCGGATGGCTTGGAACCAATTCAAATTAATGTGAACCAAATTTCTGGTGAACCAACAACGTCTATGACACTGGGGGTTAATCTTCCCGCCACCGATACAGAAGCGGGGCAAGCTGGCGGTACACAAAGCTTGTCTGTTGAATACTTTGATAACTTAGGCACTTCCGAAAGTATTGGCGTAACGTTTACGCCGACCGTCCCTGCCGCCGGATCGTCTAACGAGTGGACGATGGTTATGAAAGATAGTGCACAGGACGATGCTGTTGTTGCCGAATATGTTTTAACCTTTGATGATGGTCGCAGCTCTGGTGGTACATTAACGTCAATCGCTACGACAAGCGGCGGCACTTACGACCCTTTGACAGGTGTGATCGTAGTGACTGTCGAAGGTGGGCCAATTGAAATCAACATTGGTAGTATTGGCCAGAACGACGGTTTGACACAGCTGTCAGATCGGTTCGCGCCTATCTCGATTTCAAAAGATGGATCACCGGTCGGGAACATGACCAGTGTCGAAGTGGACGGCAATGGTTTCGTACATGCGTTTTTTGACACTGGAATTACGCGGACCGTTTATCAGGTTCCGTTAGTTGATCTGCCAAACCCCAACGGCATGGTCGCACTTGATCAACAAACTTATTTGCCGTCGCCCCAAAGTGGCTCCTACTTTTTGTGGGACGCTGGTGATGGGCCGACGGGTGACGTTGTTTCTTATGCTCGTGAGGAATCTGCGACCGATGTCGCTGGTGAATTGACAGATATGATTCAAACCCAACGGGCATATTCATCTAATGCCAAAGTAATCCAAACCGTTGATGAAATGTTGCAAGAGACGACAAATATCAAACGTTAAGTTCGTTTAGTTTTCGATTGTGAGGATGGCTTCCAATGACTATTTCAGGTGCATTAAGCAACGCAATGAGCGGCCTTCAAGCCGCTAGCCGAGCAACGCAGATCATATCCTCCAATCTGTCAAACGCACTGACAGAAGGGTACGGCGTCCGCAGCCTTCAGCTTTCTTCGCAAGCAACAGGAGGGAACGGCGGTGTTCGGGTCGATGGTGTTATGCGCAATGTTGATCCCGTTGTTGTTGGGGACCGCCAACTTAGCTCAGCACAATACGAAAATCGGCGTGCGACGCTCGACTTTATGTCGAACTTAGAGAGGTTAGTTGGAGTGCCAGGTCAAGAGGGCGCGCTCACACAACAAATTGCAAATTTTGAGAGTAGTTTGATCACTGCAGCAAGCCGACCTGATGCGACCGACCGCCTAGAAACCGCAGTTAATTCAGCGAAAAACTTAGCTAATACCATCAATAAAGCATCGAGTGGAATCCAAGATCAAAGATCACGCGCGGACAATGCGATAAGCAGCCAGGTCAAAAGGCTGAATGATGCGTTGTCTGAATTGGAGCGGGTCAACAGCCAAGTTGCATCGGCTCGCATTGGCGGAAAAAGTGATGTTGCATATCTCGATAATCGCCAAAAGTTGGTAGATGAAATCAGCAAGATCGTTCCTGTCAAATCGGTTCCACGTGCAAACGGTCGGGTCGCTTTGTTCACGACTGGTGGCGCCATTTTGATCGATGGGAGCGCTGTCGAGATCGGCTTTGAGCCAGCTAACTTAATTTCGTATGGAATGACATTGGCTGCTGGCGATTTATCAGGTCTTACGCTTAATGGAAGAACTATAAAAACTGGTTCTGAGGATGGTGCGCTACGGGGTGGCTCACTGAGTGCACAGTTTGAGATCCGGGACCAGTTGGCACCAGATGCACAAAACCAACTTGATGCTGTAGCGCGTGATATAGTCGAGAGGTTTGAAACGTTTGCACCAATTGTTGGCGGTGTCACGCAAGCGGGATTGTTCACTGACAACGGTAACAGTTTTGATGACTTGAATGAGACGGGCCTCGCAGGGCGGATCGAAGTGAACCAAATTGTTGACGTAAACCAAGGTGGGGCGGCGTGGAAAATTCGCGATGGTCTTGACGCAATCGTGCCGGGTGACGTTGGGGATGCGACGCTACTTCAAGCAATGGGGGACGCGTTAAATATTGCGCGAACGCCCGGGTCTGGTGGATTTGGTAGCGGGTCTTTTAGTGCGCTTAACTTGTCCACAACAATGTTGTCAGTTTGGGCAAGTGATCAACTGAATACAGAACAAGCCCTTAGCTTTACAGCAACTCAGTTGACTGAATTGACCCAGCTAGAATTGGCAGATGGTGTGGACACCGATGCAGAACTGCAAAGGCTAATTTTGATTGAACAGGCATATGCGGCAAATGCGCGAATGATCAAAACCGTGGACGAAATGATGTAAACTTTGCTTAGGATTTAATGATGAATAGTCTTTCTTTAGGTGATCTAGCCAATTCTTTGATGTTGCAACAGCGCGGATCGGCATTAAAGACTGAAATGTCACGTTTGACC